>CAZGKF010000027.1:0-43977 GCA_964526475.1 uncultured Bacteroidaceae bacterium | reverse complement strand
GGTCCCGATGTTTCACTTTTTTCTGAGAAAATCATATTTAATATACAATACCTTAGAAGAACAGATTCAAAACTTATAGCAATTCCCGATATGTTGCAGGTAGATGATGTGCTGACACATGGAGGTTTTGCCGAACTCATCTATGCACCTCAGGGTGATATGAGCGATTGGTATCTGACCGGACTTGTCAACTGGATGGAATCGGACTTTACCGATCTTAATTATAAAACTGCCACTCTCCATGCCGGTTACCTGCTGAGGAGGAACGTAAGGCTGGTTGGAGAATATACCCGGTATTTCTCCGGGGATGAATTCGGAAAAGCCAGTATAGGTTTTGTTTCGGCGTTTTAAATGAATGGAAGCCACTAAATATGACATCCGGCAAAAAAAGGATTTTTCTTTACCGCAGCAATTGCTGAAGGAATAATATTTTTCTGCAATATTTACCACCAACTCCTTATTCCCGGGCTTTTTATTATCAAAGAAGTAACAGGTCAATACTACCCCTGGCTTATAGCCCTCATTTTTTCCGCTTTTCCTGTTTTGCGCAATGCTATACCCAAATTGCAAGCCTTTACGCATGTAATGATTTGAGAATAAATGGAACGAGAATGCGGATTAAACAATTAAGTTCCTGAGCTAAGGTGCAGCGCACAAAACAGAGAACCGGGAATTTTTATAAAAAACTGTTTTTAGCAGAGGCAGTTTTTCCCTGGGTTTTTTAATAAAGTGGGTAGTTGATAAATTTTCATTTTATGGATTATCTCACATATTCGGAAAGGATGGATTATTTACTGGAAATGATTCAAAAAGGAAGATTGCTGTCGCTCGGTGAGGCAGCAGATAAGTTCGAATGTTCTGAAAGAACAATAAAGCGCATGCTCTGTAATTTAAGAATGAAGGGACATGAAATAAAATATTGCAAAAGAAACAGAAAATTTTTTACAGATTTTTGAAGAAGGACATTTTATGACCTCGCCTCAGTTTAGCTTTGTTCATGTTAACCTATTAAATAACTTAAATCTTTATTATTATGAAAAAAGCTTCCATTTTTATTTTGTTGATGCTATTGGGTATTTTCGGATTTTCTGAGGCCGGAATGGCAAACTATGATCGAGGAGTTAATTATGACGTGATGTTGCATTTTGACTCCATGGATTTCAATTACGAATCTGTTGCAGCTCTTCACGAAGCAAGTCCACAGGCAGATTGCACAATTACCGTAAAAGGCGTTTATAAGGGAAGTGCAACTGAATTTACAGTTACTTTCCAGGGTATATCCTGTGCAGAACTGATCAAACAATTAATGACCAGATAACAAAAAGCAAGGAAGGTGAATCAGATTCCACAAAGAATTAATTTACCCTGCCTGAATTTTTCAATCCGTGTGCCTTTGCTGATATTTCCGATAAAGGCTTCAGGGCACACGGACAATTCCGAAAGTTCAGGAAATAAGAGAGAATGAAAAACCGGAAATACTTTGCTTTTAATTAAAGGTCTTGAACAGGCCAAACTTAAATGTTTGAAAAAACAATTCAAATTATTATTAAACTTTAAAATTAATAACAATGAAAAAAATAATTTCATCTATCGCAATGATAACATTATGTAGTCTGCTTTCTGCCGGGAACGGGCCGGGCAATTCTGTGAATACTATTCAGGAACAGGAGTTTACACAAAAATGCGTGAAGGAAATTCAGCATGTAAATAAAACTTCCTTAAGCGAACCTATGATTAATTGTTCAATTAAAGTAAGCGGGGGATTGGGTGGTGATAGCTTTACGGGTACTGTAACATTCCACGATGTTTCCATCTTTCATTGTGCAGTCATTAAACTGGTAAATATGCTCAGATAAATGAAAAGAATAGTTTTTATTACCATCATCATGGTTGATTTTATTCTGGGGTATTCCCAGATGACAGGAGAAGTTGAGTACAAGATGATCCTTGAAATAAATGATTTCAGGGAACAAAAAACCATACTTGCATTTGCAGGCCATCAATCCTTGTTCATACTAGATGAATCAGAAAAAGTACCCATTATGATGGAGGAAAAATTTGAGGTTTCAGAGAGCGATGACCCTGGTAGCGGGTTTGTATTAAATTTTATTGTTGGTCCGAAAGAATATTATCCACACGTATTTACCGATCATCGTAAAAAAGAATTATACTCAAAGGAGTACCGGATACATAGAGGTGATCTGGAGCATTTCATCACGCTTGAAAGCACAGGCCTGATTAAATGGAAATTACTGCCGGAAAATAAGGAAATTGGAGGTTTCATGTGCCGGAAAGCAACTTGTATATTCAGGGACAGATCCTATATTGCCTGGTTCACTGAAGATATTCCGGTTTCCTTTGGCCCCTGGAAACTACATGGATTGCCGGGATTAATAATGGAGGCTTATGATGAAGAAGGAGGTGTAAACTTTTTATTTGCTTCCCTGAATATGCCTGCAAAAAATGAAGTTAAAATTATGCCGCCGGAAAACGGGATCAGAATAAGCATAGCTGAGTATGTTCAGATCGTGGAGGCCGGAGTGGAGGAATTTCTGCGGTTACTGGAGTCAAAACTTCCCAGGGGAGCTACCATTGAAGTCAAAAGCATAGGCAGGAGTCTGGAAATAGAGCGGAAATATGAGTAGGACACCCCGACTCCTGACGTGCATTCTGTTAATTATTTTTACTGCATCTTCTCTTACTGCACAGACAATAATTGAAGGTGCAGTTTCAGATGATAAAGGGCAGAGGGTTGCTTATTCGCAGGTCATTCTAAAATCAGAAAGTTGTGAAAGAATATTGTATTATACTCAGGCCGATGATCAGGGAAAATTCAAATTAGAAGTTGAACACCCCGGGAATTATGTAATCAGTTTTCATGCATTATCCCGTAAGACTTTGTTTTACCCTGTTACCATTTTAGAAGACAGGGAAGAAAGGAAAGAAATAAATGTGACTTTGGAGTCTGAGATCATAAAAATTACTGAGGTTGTTGTTACTGCAACAGCTCCGGTTAGAATTAAAAAAGACACGGTAATTTACAATGCAGCATCATTTTTAATGGGAGAAGAAAAAGTGGCTGAGGACCTCCTGAAAAGACTGCCAGGGGTTTCAGTTGATGAAGGGGGAGCCATCCATATTAAGGGGAGGGAAATAGAAAAAATAATGATTGAAGGAGATGACCTTTTTGACAAAGGCTATAGAATTATCTCAAAGAATATGCATGTCGGGGTTATTGACAAGGTGGAGGTATTGTTAAATTATTCTGACAGACCCTTAATGGCAGATATGGAAAACAATGAGAAGGTGGCAATTAATCTTACACTGAATGAAGAAAGTAAAGCTCAATTATTTGGGAATATAAGCCTTGGGTATAGTACAACAGGGAAATATGAAGTACGTACCACACTGATGCATTTAAGAAAAAAAAATAAGTTGTATGTTTTCGGAAATTCAAATAATCTTGGTTATGACCCCCTGGGTGATGTCAGAAACCTTGCATATCCTTCTTACTCCGTTGAAAACTATGTGCCATTCAGTTTTGTTGAGCCACGGCATTTAATAAATCTTAAAACCTACAGACCTGATCTCAACGAAAACCGCATAAAATTTAATAATTCCGGTATGATTTCTATAAACTGGATATATAGCCCTTTTAAGAATTTGAAATTGAAAGCCGTGAGTTTTTTTTCGGTTGAAAAAGAGAATTATTTCAGGGACAGATATATACAATATTTATCCGAAGAGTTAAGTTTTACGCACAATGAAGAATATCGGCTAAGGGATAAATTTAATAATAGCTATGTAAAACTGGAGGGGTGTTATAAAATAAACTCCTTTTCACAAATTGATTATAAAGGGATAAATTATTTGAATAATGGACTCGCCATTTCAGATCTTCTTATTAACCAGAATAAAACCCTTGAAAATCTCAAAAATAGTATTCTAAATACAGATCAAACATTGATGTATATCAGACGGCCAAACAGCAAAAGGGTATTGCTGATCTCAGGTCGATTTTTTTCTGACAGGCGATCGGAAACTTTCGGAATAAACCCCTTTCGCTTTGGGGAGTTATTTCCAGGATCAGAACAAATTAAAAACCTTGAGCAGAATATTTCAAACAGTTTGCTTTTTTCAGGGGCGGAAATAACAAATATATTCAGGGTGCATAACAAACTAACTTTGCACATTAAAGGGGGAATCGCTATTGATCAGAACAAAGTAAGTTCAGGCCTGCATTTAACCGATTCCGTGAATGTAAGTCGCCTGACGGGGAATGACTACCGGAATAATCTGGTATTAACAACTACAGGTATCTATGCCGGAATTACCTTTGAATGGAGAGTGAAAAAAATAATATGTAAAGCATCTCTGGAAAGTAAACAAGTTTTTCACGAATTATTATTCTTAAACAAGGAATCTGATACCAATGGAAGGGTTCAGTATCTTGAACCGAAATTAATTTTTGACTGGCATATAAACAACAAAAATTCCGTAAAAGGAACATTCAGCAGTAACACAACAGCTACATCAGCAGATGAAGTTTCAGATGGAAAGATATTAACAGGCTATCAGACTTTCCTGGCAGGTACAGGGAAATTTGATTTAATGCGGGGGTATCTTATGCTACTTTCATTTAATCATGGAAGCTGGCTTGCCAGAAAGCATGTAAATGCCTCTGTAATGTATTTCCGGCAGTCTGATTACCTTGGTTCCGATGCTAAGCTTACCGCAGATTATAATATTTTTACAAAAATACACGCTCAAGGTAAAGAAACGTACCTTATTTCAGTTGCTAATGATTTCTATATAAGGCCTCTACAGCATAATTTAAAACTTTTTACGAATGTCTCACATATGCATTATGTACATGTGATAAATGATAACGTAAATCCCATCAGGTTTACAGGCCTGGATTATGGAACAGAATTCCGTTCTGTTTTCAGAAGTTTTTTCAATTACCACATCGGAACAAAATGGATATTTCAGAGGATGACCGCAGGAACCGAAAGTTACACGTACAACCAGAAACATTTTATTGACTTTTCGTTTAAAATAAACAAGTCTGTTTTATTTATCATTAAAGGAGAGAGATACCATTTTGACGGCTTAGATCAGGGAAATTCCACCTGGCATTTTATTGATGCCTCCTTAAGCTGTAATTTAAAACCAAATAAATGGAAGCTCAGCTTCGAGGCAAATAACCTGCTTAATATCCGCAATTTCGGAACTTATATTGTGGATGATATTGCATTGTATTCTTTCAATTACAGGATAATACCGGGGTATATAATGATGAAGATCAGTTGCAGATTATAAGTACATAAAATCGCCACCGTTGATAAAAGTCTTGTAGAGGCGAGAATGGGTAAACTGTACGAGCTTTCTAAGAGAAATATAGTTAATCGATTTAAAACCTGAAGATGTCGGATTTGATAACTCTCTAAATATGAGCTTTCAAATTTGACGTTAGACAGAATATTTGAAAACGACTTTCATAAAATAGTTTCTATATAATGAAACTTTTTACATATCTTTGCAGTGACAGAAATCAAATAAATGGACAAACAATTTGAAATCATTTTTTTAGATGATGCATTTGAATTTCTAAGTTCATTAGACAGAAAGCACTACGAGAAGATTCTTTTTAATATTCGTAAAGCTCAGACATATCGGAATCCGGAACTTTTTAAAAAATTAAAAGACGAAATCTGGGAATTAAGAACACTATATCAGGGAATACAATACCGATTGCTTGCATTCTGGGATAAATCGGATTCTTTAAACACATTGGTTATCACTACCCATGGATTTATTAAGAAAAGAAGCAAAGTACCCGACAATGAAATTCTAAAGGCTATACAACTTAGGTCTGGTTATTTTGAAGATAAGGAAAAACTTAAAAAGAAAAAGCAATGAAAACTTACACTTTAGATGAAGTCCAGGATAAACTCATTGGAAAAACAGGCACTCCAAACCGGGAAAAGTTTGAATATGAATTACAGATGGACTTAATTGGGCAAGCCATAAAACAAACCAGGCGGGAGCGTAACTTGACTCAGGAAGAATTAGGAAAGCTAATTGGTGTTCAAAAATCGCAAATTTCGAGGATTGAAAGTAATGCAAGTAATGTAACAATTGACACTTTAATGAGAGTCTTTAATGCATTACAAGCAAAAGTGAAATTACAGGTTGAATTGCCCCACTTCAAAATCAGTTTGGGTCAATAACTACGCCACATATCATCGCCTAAACCCAATGTTGGCGGGGGTATTTGGTTTGCGAAAGTCAGTTTTTTAAATCAGGGTTATTTCCGGTTGACAGGAAATGGCTCCGAAATCCCGCACTGCGCTTAGCTGCGACAGACTGAATTACAACCACTGACAATTTGCATCACCGAATTTCGATAACCACGGATGCCGCGGGGTGTTAACCATAATAGATATTGCTGCTTTTAACCGATAAAAATTCTCCCCAGGGGATTCCAGCCTGCCGGCTGGCAGGTAGGGGTTTAAGACCCGCCTTTGTTTCACCCCTCTGACTCCCCTGGGGAATTTAGTAGAAAATGGCTGAAGACAGAAGGAATTGTATTGGATTATGATCAGGGAAATTTATAACTTTGTAAGAAAAATATAGTACCATGGATTTGCAAGCTCGAAAAATATCATTTGTTCAGGAATTTCTGAGACTTCAGAATGAGGAAATAGTTAGCGGACTTGAAGATTTATTGAGAAAGAAAAAAGCAGAGCAGTACGAGCAGAAATTACAACCAATGAGTACCGATCAGTTTAATAGTGAAATTGATCAAGCCATGCATGATTCTAAAGAAGGTAGAATCACATCTGCCGCTGAACTACGGAATAAGGCTAAACAATGGCGTTGACTGTATATTGGACCCGGTTTGCTGAAAACAAGCTTGAGGATGTTTTCGCATACTACAGTCAAATAGCCAGTATAAAGATTGCATCTCGCCTGGTTGATGGAATAATTGCCCGCTCAATAGAACTGGAGAAAAACCCCTATATCGGTCAGAAAGAGATACAACTTTCAGACCGATTACAAGAGTTCAGGTACTTAGTATATAAAAGCTATAAGCTTATTTATTGGGTAAACCAGGAGAAAAAAAGAATCGAAATTCTTAACTTGTTTGACTGCAGGCAGGATCCTGAAAAAATAAATGAAATATAAGAATGCCAGTTGACGACACGACCGTAGCCGTAAATACCAAATGATAGCGAGGAACCGAGCTTCAGCGAGCTCGCCGAAGGCAATCTCCACTTTCTAAGCAATAAACATATCTTAAACAATCTTCTTAAGTTGACGGCAATGCCCCAAAGGGGGAGAACCAAACAAAGGCTGGACATCTGTTTTAATGGTTGAAAATTATTTTAATAATATGATCAATCAAATATATGTAACAATTATTCAGCTGCTTAAAAGTCCCCCTCCTTGCTCCGCTGAAGCTTCGCGAAGGCGAGTGGGGGATTTAGGGGTGAATGAATAAAGTCCCCCTGGGGGATTCCAGCCTGCCGGCTGGCAGGTAGGGGTAGAAAGTTTGAAGGATGAATAAATATAAAATACAGGACAGTTAGCTTGCCTCTGTATTACCCTATTCGAGTATAAAAAAAAAGGGCTGCCCTTTTGAGACAGCCTCTTTTAAAATAGGTGTAAATTCTACCTGCTTTGCAGGCCATTTCTTCTATCGATTGGTTTTAGCATTAATGGAACTTCATCTACTGTTGATTTCTTTTTATCGCCGGAAACAACACTTGGGCCAATTGTATATTTAACTGAAGTACCCCACCAAAATCCGACATCATTTAGTGTTGGAGTTACGGTAAATTGCAGATACTCCTGACAGGTTTCAAGCAAAGGTTCGGTGAAGTCCTCAAACCATATCCGACCATATGCACCAAATGCGTTACCAAAAAAAACTATTTCCTGTTCATCGGGATCTACTGCGGGATCCTTGTAATGGAATAATTGATAGGATTTCAGGTTTACTCCTATCTGGTATATTGATTCATCAAACCAAAGATCATGAATATCAAATACAACTGTATCTTCATTAGTGAGCTGGGTATTAATAACAACATCAACACTATAAGTTCCTTCCTCGCTATCAGCTAATGTCACTTCAATAACTTCCATCTCCCCTTCATATACTGAAGGAACGAAGGGGCAGGGGACAGGAATGAGAATAAAAGCAGAAGCTCCTTTTAATACACCCATTATATTACGAATACTTGGAGCGGAAGTGGAAACGCCAGTCGGAAGATAACCCGGAATAAAGGTTCCATCCGGTAATTCAATATTCGTATAAAACTGAAATCCATCGCCTTCAACAATTTCAGAATCCGAACTGAGTTCATCCACAACATCTACTATCTGCTGGATTGACACACTGGTGTTTGCGGGCAGACTTGTAAATGAGCTGAGCAAGTATGGTTTTGTAAAATCACTATTAAATACAACCACCAATTCAACTTTCTTGAATGGTTTATCAAACAGTACATCTATCTCAAGATCAAGGGTAAATTCATCAAGTTGGTTAACGTCTATCAACATATCTGATGATTCCCGGAGTTTAACTGTTCCAACATTGGAATCCATGATATCATCAGGCATTCTGCCATTTTCGTCTTTTTCACAGCTGGTAAAAAAGAGTCCGGCAGAAAGGATCATTAGAATATATAAGATTTTTTTCATCTTTCTTTGTATTTAGATTAATATTAATTCACGACATCCCAGAAAACCCGGCTGGTGGTTATGGTTCTCTGAGCCGGAGCATTTGTGTTCAATGTCAGTTCAATTGTATAGTATGGCCAGGTTAGAGGATAGTCCCTTGTTCTCTGCACGGGCACAGGACCGCTACCATCAGGACCACCGGATACAAATCCGCCGGGGGCATGATCTGCACGTGAAGGATCAAACATCACGGGGAATCCGGTTCTTCTGTAATCGGTGTACTGATCATGATGTGTTCCCCAGCTTGATATCCACTTCTGTGTCATGATAATTTCAAGTCTTCTGCCATCCGATGCAGCGGCATCATACTCTGCAAGAATACCTGCAAGATAAGGATCATTCTCATCATCCAGTTCAGGAACAGTAGCGGTTCCCTTGGCAAGATTAACCACCTCATTTACCTGTTCGAGAGAGGCCTGCATAGCCTCAAGTAACTTTCCTTTGGCGACATCAGCTCCTCCTGCTAATTTTCCAACAGAGATAAGCTCTGCCTCAATATACAGCCTGTCAGCATAAGTAAGAAGTCTTACCGGGGCAGCGCCTGTTCCGTTAACTGCAGTTAGTCCTGCATCCGGGGCAGGAGTTCCGTCATCATATTTACCTCCGCAGGGATAAATGCCCATCATGGTAAATGTACCTCTTCCGGCGTGATCCCTGTTCAAACCGATAGATCCGAAATAAATGGAAATAAAATCACCGTTTCTGTATTCAGCAGGGCTTTGAGAAGCAGCACCTCCCTGCTTCTGGTTTACAAAATAGTAAGGAATCCTTGGGTCCACAATACCATTAAAAATATCCGGATTTTCACCATTCATAATTTCAAAAAACCAGGGACTGATATACATACTGATCTGACCGCCACCGTATTCAGAGACAAATGCAGGATTCCTGTCGTCCGGAGTGGATGAGGGCCCGAAAGGAATTATAAAACTATCTCCCCAGGAACTGATCAGTTCATCAGGCTCAGCAAGGAGTTCATCTACTTTAGCCTGGTTATACATGGCATGTTTCCTTACCTGAGTATATAGCTTCAGTTTAATAGTCCTGTTTGCTTTGATCCATTTAGTGATATCCCCTTTATATATGGTATCATCATTTCCTGGTCTTCGCAGATCAACAGGAGTGGTATTAAAGTCGGTATATGCTTCATCAAGCAGAAGCAATATATCCGCATAAATGTCAGAATCTTTATCGAATACCGGATTAGTATTACCTTTTTTGTTGGCTTCTGTATAAGGAACATCTCCCCACAAATCTACCATTGCACTGTACAGGTAAGCTTTAAGGGTTTTGCCGATACCTGCATAATAGGTATTTTCGGCTTCTTCAGCCAGATTGATCAGCAATTCAACATCCTGTAGGATTTCAGCATAAAATGCGTACCAGATGCCAACTGCATAGGCAGAGCCCGTAATTCCATACCCATCGTATTCAGGTTGCCGGGATGACAACTGGTGGGTGAATACTGAATTAGCATATCCAATATAGCCAAAATTCAGGGAGAAGACATATCCGATCCAATGGTGAATCCCCGGTAATAGTTGTTGCATATTAGCTTCAGAAGGATTATTGGGATCTCTGTTTATATCAAGAAAATCTTCACAGCCGGCTGCCACTATAAGTAAAGCGGCTAACAAAAAGATTTTTATTTTCTTCATAATTTTAAATTTTTGTGTTAATTAAAATGTAAACCTCAGGTTGAATCCTACTCTTTTCACAGATGGAGCAGAACTGTATTCAACGCCCTGAACATTGGTACTGCCATAACCGTTTACATCCGGATCAAATCTGGAGTATTTAGGCATGTTTGGAGTATAATACCAGAGGTTCCTGCCGGTTACTCCAACCGATACGCTTCCGAATGGTGTTCTTTGCAGAAGGCTGTTAGGGAGCTCATAGGATAAGGAAACTTCTCTTAACCTGTAAGTTGTTCCATCATACACATTCCATTCTCCGGCAGAGTTAATGGCAAAAGATTCCCCGAAATACAGATCGTTTACACTAACCTGTGTTATATTTGGGATTTTTTGTCCGGTTGCGTCGAGTAGTGGTTCTCCTGTATTGGGATTACCATAATATCCGGGAATAATAACTGTTTTTTCCCTGTCTTCTGTATCTTTTGTAACCCCACGTCCAAGTAAAGAAACAATGGAATTGGAATATACATCACCTCCTTTTCTGTAATCCAGCATAAAACTAAAACTTAAACCTTTAAAGCTTAAGGTATTGGTCAAACTGGAAAGAAATTTAGGGTTGGGGTCACCGTAAAAGTCCTGTTCCTCCGCGGGGATAAGAAGTCCTGTTCCCGGGTCTATAAGAAGGTTCCCTTCATTATCCCTTGCATTCACATCGCCATAGAATACGCCATAAGGTTGTCCAACGGCTACCATAACTCTCGGATCTCCGAACAATGCGCCTACGGTTGCACGTTCAACACCTTCCACAATGGATTTAACCTCCGATTTGTTTTTGGTATATTGAACATATATATTCCAGTCTAAACCTGACAAGGTTTTTACCGGGTTAAGATTAAGCCCTATTTCAACACCTCTGTTGTTAAGTTCTCCCACATTGCTGTACTGGGAAGTATAACCACTTGAAGGAGCCACGTCAATGGCAAGTATCTGGTTGTAGGTTTTTTTGTTGTACCAGGTAAAGTCAAGGCCTATTTTACCATTAAGAAAAATAAGTTCTGTTCCTGCTTCAAGTTCATCCTTAAACTCAGGAGTAAGGAATGGAGAATAACCCGTAGTTGGTGTGTACATGGAAGGTTGGCCCTGTATGGGTTGATAAAGCTCATAAACATCATACAGGGAATAAACAGGAGCGTCCTGACCTACTTTACCCCAGGCAAGTCGAAGTTTTCCGAAACTCAAAACATCACTCCTCAGGGCTTCAACCGCTTCAGTAAAGAGGAAAGAAGCAGAAACTCCCGGGTAGAAATAAGAATTATTTTCCGGGGGCAGTGTGGATGACCAGTCATTTCTACCGGTAACGTTAAGATAAAGGTAATTGTCATATCCCAGTGTAACATCACCCAGTACGCCAATTAATCTTCTCTTTGAGATCCCTCCACCAAAAGGTATAACATTTTGGGTATTGTTCATGTCATAGATTCCGGGAACTGTTAATATTTTCCCCTGGAATACTCTCCTGTCAGATTGGCGTTGGTTAATACTTTGTCCGATCATCCCGGTGAAACTTAACTTTTCGGTGAAATTATGGTTAAAGGTGAACAGGAGGTTTGATTCCAGTTCATTAAACTTGTAATCATCGGTTACGATACCTCCGAGGGTTTCATAACCCCTTGATCCTATATCAATGATCTGCTTACGGAATTGCTGGTAGTTGTTTGCCCCGAGTTTGTAAGAGATATTAAACCAGCTGGTGACATCATAATTCAGGCCCATGTTGGCTACAATACGGTCCATGTCCGTTATTACCTGGTTATGCTTCCATGACCAGAGGGGGTTGTCAAACTGTGGGTGGTTGGGTGTAAGTGTACCTCCGTCCAGTCTTTCATACGGATCCATGATCCAATTACGTGCTATCCAGAGGCCGCGGGCAAAAGAAGAAGCAGCCTCTTCAGATGCAGCCTGGTTATTTCCGAAGAGACCCCCAACCTGCTTGCTGTTGGTGTATGCAACAGACCCATTTACTTTGACACCGTTCTGAAGCAAGGTGGAACCACCGGCACTTACAGAATACCTGTTAAATTCGGAATGGGGAATATATCCTGCATTATTCAATGCAGAAGCGGTGAAACTTACCGTTGATCTTTCTGTACCGCTCTGGATGCTAACGGAGTTATCATATACATATCCTGTTCTGAAAAGGTTTTTCACGTTATCGGGCTGGGCTTCAAAAGCTATACTGTCGCCGAAGCCAAGTTCTTTATAACTTTCATTCCATACAGGTATGGAATCGAGGGAATCGAATCTGGGTCCCCAGGAACCATTAGCGTTGGAATAGGAGAAATTTGCCCCGGCACCGTAGGTATTCTGGAATACCGGAAGGTTGGCAATATTTTCAAAATTCAGTGAACTGCTCACTGTAACTTCAAGACCTTTTCTGGCCGCAGAAGGGTTTCCGGTTTTTGTTGTGATAACCACTACCCCGTTCATAGCTCTTGACCCATACAATGCAGCAGCAGCAGCTCCTTTAAGTACGGACATGGACTGGATATTGTTGGGATCGATAGTGGAAAGGCTGGTGCCATATGCTCCTCCACCCTCGCTCATATTGGTTGTTTGAACCATGGTGTTGCTATAAGGTATCCCGTCAACCACGAACAAAGGCTGGTTATTATTCAGGAAGGAAGAAGCTCCCCTGATAGTTATGCGGGTTGCAGATCCTGGTGAACCACCTGAACTGCGGATGTCAACACCCGGGACTTTCCCTTGAAGAACACGGAGAAGATCAGGCTCAGCACGTTGAACAGTCTGGTCGGCAGATACATCCACTACCGAATACCCCAGTGATTTCTGTTGTCTGGAAATCCCAATGGCGGTTACCACTACCTCGTCCAGTCTGAGTGCGTCAACCTCCATAACCAGGTTAATAATCGTCTGGCTGGCAATGGCGACTTCCGCTGTTCTCATGCCAACAAAGCTGAAAACCAGGGTGTTTGCACTTGCTGGTACTCCCAGTGAATAATTACCATTAAAATCAGTAACCGTACCGATGGTAGTACCTTTCACCACGACCGATACTCCGGGTAAAGGCCCTCCATCTTCAGCAGAGGTCACATTACCTGTAATCTGAACACTTTGCGAATATAAAGCAATGCTTATAAACGCAAACAATGTCAGTAAAACGGCGAATCTTTTCATAAATCGAATTTTTAGGTTTATAAATAGTTAATGTTAATAATGAAAAATAGTATTTGATAAATATAATTTGATTTTTTTTTAAACATGCAAATCTATGTAAAAAAAACGTAACTAAAAACAAATGCCAATAAGGTAAGGGTTTTCAGATAAATAAATAGTTTTATATATATACAAATTTACGTAAATATATATATCGGAAAGTCCTTAAAATATGTACTTTAACTATAACCGTTCTTATATAATCATGTAACAGGATGTTTAACAATATGTTGTAAAATATATTTTTATGGTTTTATTTCCTTTTTCTTTTTTTCTGATTCTTTTACGGTATTTAGACCTTTCTTCTTAATATTCTTAGCAAATTCCTCATCTTTACAAGATGCTGCATTGATTCTTACCTATTCCCAGGGAACTGCTCAGAATACTGCCAATACAGGCATTCACTCCTGCATCAGAAATGCTGTATCATTCATATTCTGTCAGGCTCAAATTGGAATGTTTACCGGAAGAATCATCCTGCAGTTTATATTCAATGATTTTATCCTTTGGATGGAAAAGATACAGATCATTAAGACCGAGAGATTTTACGGCAATTTTTATTAATTCCTTATCTGAAACTCTGGTAGAACGATGTTGTTTTTTTAAGAAATATCTCCCGGCATCAAGCATGGCTTTTAAAGGTATGAGTCCAATCAGTTCGGAACCTGTAACTTTTATACCACGTGCTTCAGCTTTCCTGCAAACCTCATCGAATGCAATTTGTACGGGGGTTATGGAGATATTAGTAAGGTTCATTGAAATCTGTGTAATACCGTATTCTTTTATATACCAGCCAATTGCTTTTACCGATTTCAGGGTTCCGGGTTCATATACCGGTTTGCCTTGCTTATCTTTCATTATCTTCCCGGTTGAAGTATTGCCCTCTCTTTTCACTCTTCCTTTTTCACGAACATCGAAGGCAATTGCATTTGCGTGGCGGGTATTTGTTGTATTAAGATTAATGTTGTATGCTATAAGAAAATCGCGGGCTCCAACGGCAATAGCACCTGTTTTCCTATTAAAGTCTGGTTTGCCAAAATCTGGTTTCCATTCCCGTTTTTTCAGTTTTTCAACTAATCCTTCATACTCACCACTTCTCACAGAGGCGAGGTTTTTTCTTTCGGGGACAAAGGCAGCGTTTTCATAGCAGAAAACAGGGATCCCGAGTTCATCGCCAATTCTTTTACCCAGACTTCTGGCATATTCAACAGTTTCTTCCATTGAAATTCCCGATACCGGGACAAGAGGAAGAACATCCGTTGCTCCAAACCTGGGATGTTCACCTTTATGCTTTGACATATCGATTAGTTCAGCAGCTTTTTTCACTGCTATGAAAGCTGCTTCAACAACAGCTTCCGGTTCTCCTGCGAATGTCACCACTGTACGATTTGTGGATCTCCCGGGATCAACATCCAAAAGCTTCACATTCTCCACATTCTCAATACTTTCAGTGATTTTTTTTATTAAAATCATATCCCTGCCTTCAGAGAAATTAGGAACGCACTCGAGGATTCTGTTCTTAATGGTCATTTTAAGGTGATTATATATGCAAATATACAAACCCGGGGTGACAGTAATGTTATTCATTCAGAATAGAATATTGAAAGTATGGATTTCACTTAACATGAATTTATTATAAAACCTCCGTATCCATTTAATTCATTGGGTTAATAAGTCACCATAACAGAAATTAATATCTGGAATACTATAAAATACACTTATATGGCAGTGCTTCCTTTTTCCCCTGTCCTTATACGGATACAATCTTCAAGTGGCAGGATAAATATCTTCCCATCACCGACTTCACCTTTAATGCCATTTACAGTTCTTGCAGCATTTATTATAGTGTTAACCGTAATATCTGCATAATTATCATTAACGGCAATTTCAAGTTTTATTTTTGGAATGAGGTTAGGGATTATTTTTTGGCCCCTGTGCATTTCTTCCATAATTTGCTGGCCATGGCCTGAAACGCGGCTTACAGTTATTCTGGTTATTTCAGCTTCAATAAGAGCTTCTCTTACCTGTTCAAGCTGAACTTCTCTGATTATTGCAATGATTAGTTTCATGTTAATTCTTTAAAAACTGTTTTAAATACTTTTAATTCGGATTAAGCATTCCGTATCCACTTTCTCCATGATATGTTTTATCCAGTCCATGCATTTCAGCTTTTTCTCCTGATCTGAAAGGAATGATTTTATCGATCACAAAAATGATTAACAGGGTAAGTGCTGCTGCATAAACTATAGCAATTCCAACGGCCAGTGCCTGTACTCCGAGCTGATCCCATACAGTCCATTTCGATCCGATTGACTCTGAAGCTGCCTGCATCCATGAAGGGCGGATGAAAAAAGTCAGTAAAAGAGCACCTGCAATTCCTCCGATCCCATGAATCCCAAATGCATCTAAACTATCGTCGTAGCCCAGGCGGTTTTTCATGCTTATAGCCAGGTAACAAAGAACAGAGGCAAGGCCTCCGATTATCAGGGCGCCATATGGCTGAACAACTCCTGCTGCGGGCGTTACGGCAACCAGACCGGCAAGAATTCCGCTGGCGAATCCCAATGCTGTTGCTTTTCCATGATGAATTCCTTCTATGATCATCCAAACCAGTGCTCCGGATGCAGCTGCAATCTGCGTTGCAGTTAAAGCCTGTGCTGTACTAAGTCCGCTGGATATGCTGCTACCTGCATTGAATCCAAACCAGCCAACCCACAACAGTCCAGCTCCAAGCATTGTAATAACAAGGTTATTCGGACGTACGATCTGGAAAGGGAAACCTCTTCTTGCTCCAATATAAAGAGCTGCAACCAGGCCGCTGACTCCGGCCGAGATGTGAACAACCGTCCCCCCGGCAAAGTCAATGGCACCGCCGGCACCAAGATTATAGAGAAAGCCGTCTTCAGCCCAAACCCAATGACAAAGAGGGTTGTAAACAATGACACCCCATAAAGCAATGAAAATACAATATGCCTTAAAAGAGATCCTTTCAGCAAAGGCCCCGGCAATTAGTGCCGGAGTGATTATAGCAAATTTTCCCTGGAACATGGAAAAAACATATTCAGGCACCCCCGCTTCCATAATGCTTTCATCGATGCCCTTCAGAAAGAAATAATCCGGGTTCCAGCCAAACCATCCTCCAAGGATATTGCTGCCGAAACTCATGCTGTAACCAACAATTACCCACATTACAGTCATAATTCCCATAGCGGCAAAACTATGCATTATAGTTCCCAGAACGTTCTTGGATCTGACAAGTCCCCCATAGAACATAGCCAGTCCGGGAATCATGAGTAACACAAGTGCTGTTGAGGTGAGCATCCAGGCAGTTACACCAGAGTCAACTCCGTTTCCATCCGAACCATATACTAATCCCGGGCTGATCACTAATACCAGGAAAAACAATAAGTGATACTTCTTAAATTTTGCTTTCATAATTAATAGTATTAAATTTTTTAGGATTAATTGTTGCAAATATATAAAATAATTAGGGTATATGTCAAAAATAATATAAAATAAATTATGATACCCTATAAAATACAGGGTATATATCAAAAAATATATAAATAATGTGATGGTAGGGGTGAATAATCGGCGACCAGGTAAAAAACAGTTGGCAGAGAGCAGTTGGCAGTCGCAAAGTGAAAAAAGTTGGCAGTAGGATTGAGTTTTTAGGAAGTGATTGTAATATAGAATAACTCCCCGCCTTCGGGAAATCGCGATGATAAAAAAGTTGGCAGAGGGCAGTTGGCAGTCGCAAAGTGAAAAAAGTTGGTAGATTCACTAATCCCTCCTTTACGGTGGGAGGGCAGTTGCAAAAAAGGTAATCGGTAATCGGTATTCGATTACTGATTACCGAATACCGAATACCGAATACTCTATACCATGGCTTGCGCTTAGATGATGTTGGTGTGTTGGAGACGTAGCTTTATAAAAACATATTTCCGTGGTGATTTTCCCGCCTTCCTGAAAAAGTAAGGCGGACAAAACCCGCCTCCCTGCAGCAGTACGGCGGGAAAATCCCGCCTGCATCAATAATTTTTTTAGCAGGAGATGTATATGTCCCGGCAGAGTAAACTTAGAGATGTATAACTTCGCCATAGGCAGCAGCAGCAGCTTCCATAATTGCTTCTGACATTGTGGGGTGGGGATGAATGGATTTAATTAGCTCATGGCCCGTTGTTTCCAGATTTCTTGCCACTACCATTTCTGCTATCATTTCTGTTACGTTAGAACCAATCATATGTGCTCCCAGAAGTTCCCCGTATTTTGCATCAAAGACGAGTTTTACGAATCCTTCCTTTTCTCCTGCTGCACTTGCTTTTCCTGAAGCTGAATAGGGGAATTTTCCGATTTTAACATCATAACCAGCTTCTTTTGCAGCTTTCTCTGTAAAGCCAACAGATGCAACCTCAGGGTTGCTGTATGTACAACCGGGGATATTACCATAATTAACAGGACCGGGATTTAATCCGGCAATATTTTCAACACAGGTAATGCCTTCAGCAGAAGCGGCATGGGCGAGGGCAGGGCCGTGTACAATGTCGCCAATAGCATAAATCCCTTTGATATTTGTCTGGTAATACTCATCCACCTTAATTTTACTGTTTTCAACAATAACACCTGCTTCTTCCAGACCAATATTCTCTATGTTGGGTGTAACTCCTACTGCAGACAGCACAATTTCTGCCTCAAGTTCTTCTTTGCCTTTCGGAGTTTTAATTTGAATCTTGCAGCTATCTCCTTTTACTTTTACCGATTCCACAGTTGACGCGGTTAAAACTTTGATGCCTGCTTTTTTAAAAGATCTTTCCAATTGTTTTGAGACTTCCTCATCTTCCAGGGGAACAATATTTGGAAGGAATTCAACCAGGGTTACACTTGTTCCCATACTGTTATAAAAGCTTGCAAACTCACTCCCGATAGCTCCCGATCCGACTATCAGCATTGATCCGGGTTGCTTTGGAAGGGTCATGGCTTCACGGTAGCCAATAACTTTCTTACCGTCCTGTTTCAGGTTTGGTAATTCTTTGGAACGGGCACCGGTGGCAAGGATGATATGGCTTGCTTCGATAAGGGTTTTTTTGTTATCTTTTGAAGTAATTTCTATTTTCGATGCACCTGCCAACTTACCTGTTCCCTCGATCACATCAATCTTGTTCTTTTTAAAAAGGTACTGAATTCCTTTACTCATAGCGTCGGCCACAGAGCGACTACGGTCAATAACCTTATTAAAATCAGGAGAAACTGTTCCATCAACTTTAAGACCATAATCGGCTGCATGTTTCATATAATCATAAACCTGTGCACTTTTTAAAAGTGATTTTGTAGGAATACATCCCCAGTTAAGACAAATGCCTCCCAAAGATTCACGTTCTGTAACAAGAGTTTTGAGCCCGAGTTGCGCTGCCCTGATTGCGGCAACATACCCTCCGGGACCACTGCCAATAACTGCTAAATCGTATTTCATTGGATTATTTATTAAAGTTGATAAAAACAGAGTTAAAAGAATACTTTTGATTAATATGACAAATTTATCAGAAATAAGTTTAAAATAATGGATTTCCCATGAAGAAATGTAGTCTTTGTTTGGTTGAGGCTGTCTAAAAAGACTAATCATTGAATTAATATATTACAAATTGAAAGTAAATTCTAATGTCATAAGGCTTTTTAGACAGCCTCTTGGTGGGTGGGTCAGGTAAAAACAAAAATATTGCCTTAAAGATTCTTTTTTATTTTTTAACAAGTTGAGCATCTGCGAAACTTTAATAAATTTATAATGTCATAATTTGTTTAGATTATTTTAAAATAATCTGAAAATCATAATTATAATTTTGGAATTCATTTTAAGAAGTTAAATTTGCATTTTATTATACAATTATTAATTAAAGAAGTATTAAAATGGCATATGTAATAAATGAAGATTGTACAGCATGTGGCACTTGCATTGATGAATGTCCGGTTGAAGCAATATCTGAAGGAGATATTTACAAAATAGATCCTGAACTTTGCACAGATTGTGGCGCATGTGCTGATGTTTGTCCGGTAGATGCAATTCACCCGGAGTAGTTACCTGAAAGGATAAGGTAATTTAATAATTACAGGCTGGCATTAAATGTTAGCCTGTTTTTTTTCAGACCCGGATCATCTGTTTGTGTCAGGCATATCAATTTCAAGAAAACCCAGAGCAAGCCAGGCCATAAGGCCCATTCCTGTTTCAATGGAGTCTTCGTCAACAATGAATTTTGAGCTGTGTAACGGAGCGCCATCTTCTCCAGGTTTTGTAGTCCCAAGACGGTATAAGAGGGAGGGATATTTTTCAGCAAAATACGCAAAGTCTTCTGCTGTCATGCGGATATTGAGATCTTTCACTTTGTCGTCACCGAGATATTGAGCAGCCATTTGGACTGCTTTTTGTGTGACCTCCGGATGATTGATAAGGGCAGGATATCCTTTCCTTATTTCAATAATAGCTTCGGCACCAAATGAATTAACAGTATTTTTTGCTATAGTTTCAATTAGTTCATGTGCTTTTGCCCGCCATTTTTCATTCATAGTTCTGAAAGTACCTTCAATCGCTACTTCATCAGGAATAATATTTACGGCTCCGTTTGCGATTATTTTTCCGAATGAGAGGACAGTAGGGATTTCAGGGGGAGCGTAACGGCTTGCTATATTTTGAAGGGCAGTGATCATATGAGCTGCTGCAACCACCGGGTCTGTTAGTTTGTCAGGAAGTGCTGCATGTCCGCCTTTTCCTTTAACAGTAATATAAATTTCATCACTGGATGCCATATACATGCCCTCTTTAAAGCCTGCATAACCGGTTTCAAGATCAGGAAATACATGTTGTGCCAGCATTATTTCAGGTTCATCGGGGGAAAGAGCATTTTCCCTGAGCATTAGATTGGCACCTCCTGGTATTTTTTCTTCTGCGGGTTGAAAAACCAGTTTCACTCTTCCCTGAAAACTATCCCTGATGTGCAGAAGGATCCTGGCTGCTCCCAGCAAACAGGCAGTATGCACGTCATGTCCACAGGCATGCATTTTACCTTCATTCTTTGAGCGAAAGCTGAGATCATTTATCTCTGTAAGAGGAAGTGCGTCCATATCTGCTCTGAGAGCGATCACTTTACCGCCGGTTTTTCCGTCAACCCATCCAACAATGCCATTACCGGCAAATCTTTTTTTATATGGGATCCCCATCTCTTCCAGTTTGGCAATGATATATGAGGCCGTTTCCGATTCTTCAAAAGATAGTTCAGGATTGGCATGCAGTTGCTGCCTGATCTCTATTATTTCTTCCGCGAAAGCTTTGGAAAGCTTTTTTATTTCTGATAAAATATTCATCATAATTTATTTTCCGAACACCATTTTTAATCCGACAACGAAAAGGAGTATTCCAAATATTTGTTTCAGACTTTTTGCAGGGATCTGCACAGAGATCATTGATCCGAGGTAAGCTCCTATAACGAAAGCCCCCATCATTACAAGAGCATAAGTGATTTTAACATGTCCGGCTTTGTAATAATTCATCACTCCAAGAATGCCTATGGGCAGGAGCATCATAGCAAGACTTGTTCCCTGTGCCTGATGCTGTGTAAGCCCCAGGAAAAATACAAGTGAGGGAACGATTATGATCATGCCTCCGACGCCCAGAGAGCCGCTTATAAAGCCTCCCATTAAACCGATTAACAGCAGGAGTAAAACTTGTGCTATGGTCATATCGTAGTTTAAAAATCTAAATTTAGAGAAAAATAAAATATCCGTGGAAGTATTGTGCGATTTTCTATTCCCCATGCCCAGTCAAGTCTGACGAAATATCCAAATAGCCGGCTTCTGAGTCCCCAGCCATATCCTGCTACTATGGGTTCCCTGTTAGAGTCAATGACCACCCGAACAGGGCCGTTAATATATTCTTCTGTATCATAGGCATTTTTCCCTTCCCAGGGATGGAGTCCTGCCCATGCTGTTCCAATATCAAAAAATCCTACAACCTGAAGGTTATTCAAGAAATTGCTGCTGATTGGGTGATTGGCAAAGTACCTGATAACCGGTAAACGAAGCTCGCTGTTGATCAAAGCAAAGTTATTCCCGTTTCTTATATTCTGGGTAAAGCCTCTCATATTCGTTCCCAGTGTCTGGTAAGCATAATTTCGTGAGTAGTCAATTGGAACAGACTGGTCGAAAACCTCAACATTAGGTGACAGGTTAGTCCAGTTATCAAGACTTCCAAGATAATAGATAAGAGGGGTATTCCCAAAGGAAGAACTGGCCGCAAACCGGTTGGCCCAGATAAGTGTTCGGTGAATACGGGTATAATACCTGAAATCGCTTCCCACAACAAAGAGGTCTGCTTTTTTTTGGTTTACCTGTTTATATGCTTCAGCAAACAATTTGTATCTGAGACCGGTATAAAGATTCACCCCAAGAAAACGGGTATTATCAAAAATATATTCCCCTTTTAAGCCTATCCAGGGTTTAATAATATCATCTTCATTAAGGTTCTGAAGATCAGTTGAGAGAAAGACACTTTTATCGTGGCGGAGAATGAGACTTCCCTTAAGAGCAGTAACCTGGTTAATGGGATATTTTAAAATAAAAAATGCTTCATGTGTGAATGTTTTCAGCAGTGAAAACTGTGAGGAAGCTTTAAATATCTGCCGGTGAAAAACGAATTGTTTATCAAGGCGTTTTTTTAGATTCTCAAAAGAGAAGAGGTATTCATTACTGTCAAAATCAGTTGATAACCTTACACCTCCTGTCAAACGGTAATCTTCAAAGAGATCATTAGCTCCTAATTTAAATAACATATTCATTCCCGGGTTATAATAAACAGCGCTGCCGGTAAATGTTTGATAGGAAGCATTTAAAAAGCTGAAGTCAACCTGGTTAACAAGATAGTTTGGATAGAATGATGTTTCATAATCAATATACATCATTCTTCGCTGTGGTTCAGGAAGTGTATCCAGGACAATACTGATATTTTTTCCGGCGAAGCGATCGTTATACAGATTAATTTTTTCTTTCTCAAAAACATAATTATTAATATCAATGGTAAGGAAATCGAATCGCATTGTATCCGTTCCGCTTATATACCTGTCATCTGAAATTTCCTGAAGTGCAACAGTTGTTTTTTGAAGCATATCCAGACTGTCTTCCTCTTCAAGCATACTGGAAAGCCTGGAGCGGAAAGGAGTAGAGGTTATTTCAGAAGAATAATCAGCTGACAGGTCTAAGGTTCCTTCATATAATTCATATTTCCCTTTGTTAAAAAGTATTTCTGCAAATTTCCCGGAAGAAGACACATAGTCATGTTCAATGATGTTTCTCCTGTAGTTTGTAATAGGAAAAGTATTGGCAAAATAGCGGTAATGAACTGTAGTATCAATAAAAGCGATGGTACTGTCATACCTGGCCTGATACCTGTTAATAATTCCTGTCTGATCACTCAGATAAATAAACCGGTTATTTTCAATGCTGAAAGGGTATCTTCTGTTGATATTGGGTTTTTCAGTTATCCTTTGCAGTTCATTCGATTTGGTGGTATAATTATAAATGAAAACCGAATGGTAACTAAGATAATTGTCAGAAGGATCATCTTCAGGAAAAAGAATATCATATTTACGGTTGGACGTAAATATTATTTCAGTGGAGTTTTTTATAAACCTGGGATTGAAGTCATCTGCAACATCATTTGTTATTCTTTCATTTGTAGCAGACACAATATCATGGACAAATATATCTGTCTGTCCTTTATAAACGGCTGATAGTACAAGTTTCAACCCATCATGTGAGAAGGAGAAGTCGAGTACCTTATGATAGAATAAAAAGTTGCGTTTGGATAATTCTCTGTCTTCCAGGGTATAAATATATAATTTGAGCAGACCTTTTTCTTCAGTCATGAACGCAAGTATCTGGCCTGAAGGGTGCCAGGCCAGAATTGGGTAGGAATAATCGGTTATCTGATCAATACGGTGTCCATGTTTCAGGATCATTTTTTGTTTCCCTGTTTCCAGATTATGTATATATATCCTGTATTGTCCATCTTCATTTGTAACCCATGCAATATTATTGCCTTCCGGGCTGTACTTAATTTGCTGATATACCCGTTTTTTTTTCGTTTTCCTGAGGATTTTTCCCTCATCAGGCAGATCGCCGAAGTTCTCAGAATCACTGAACATGTTCAGGTAATAACCGAGCCATTCATTGGAGAGGTCTTTAATTGTAAGTCCCAGAACATAAAGAAAGCCACGGTTTGTATTTTTGTTTATCCTGGTCATATAAAGAATACCCGGAATAATTGATTTCCCGTAGGTGTCTGCAAGATATTTCCAGAATGAATGCCCTGCATAAAGGGCATCTTTACCTGATAACCTGTTGAATTTCTCATATCTTCCGGTAATTATTCCATCCTTAACCCGGTTTTCAAGTTCAAAATCCCATGGATTGGAAACATAGGAGACGAGGCCTTTCAGATACCATTCAGGAATATTGATAAGTGTGGAATTAGTGAAGTTGTCACGCAGGCTATTGCCATAAAGCATTTCATATACAAGTGCTTCAGCAATTGTTTGTGATATCTGTTGTTGAAGTTTCTGATGATCTCCTTCGAAATATAAAAATATTTTGTTCTGAATGATCCTGGTAACTCCTCCTGTATTCGACGACTCTTCCTCACTGATGTTCTGTCCGATGTTACTCTGCCGGAAATCTGATAATTTGTTATAGGTTATGAATATTAACCTTTGCTCGAAATTATAATCAAAAAGTCTCTCAATCCTTATAAGTTCTTTCTCAACAATATCTGCAACAAAAAGTGAAAGTTCGGTACCCTCCTCATAGGAATATACATCATACTTTTCAAACCGGTAGAATTTCCAGTAGAAAGTTCCGTACTGCACCCTGTTTTTCCCGAAATCCATCTGATGCCCGTTGTAAAACTGGGCATATACAGGATAGAACAAAGGAAAAAGCAGAAAAACAAATATTATTTTATATCTTCTTAACGTATTTTCCATTGCAGTGTAAAGACAAAGTTAAGCAATATTCCAAATTTATCATTTTTACCATGATAATTATCATAAGAAAATGGACTGATTTTTTATTCTTGTGTTCCCATGCAACTTTTTAACACTTTTTTTGGTATAAACATTGATGTAAATAATACCTTTGCATTACAACAATTTCTTAATAAAATGGTTGTTTCTAAAAAATGATTTTATGAGAACAATATTTATTTTACTTACTTCATTTTTTATTTCCGCAGGTTTAAGTGCTCAGCAAAAAGCTGCAAATATTTCTTTTTCCGAAAATGTATGGGATTATGGTAATATTAAAGAGGAAGATGGAGTGGCCAATCACAGGTTTGAATTTACGAATACCGGAAGTGAGCCATTAATCATTCATAATGTTTCTGCTTCCTGTGGTTGCACAGCGCCTTCATGGACGCGTGAGCCGGTAATGCCGGGATCAAAAGGTTATGTTGGTGCTGCATATGATCCAAGAGGTCGTCCCGGTAAATTTGATAAATTTGTTACTGTTGTATCAAATGCCTCAAACAGTACAGTAAACTTACGGATTACAGGTAATGTTATTGCAAAGCCTCTCACCATTGAAGACGAATATCGTTTTGCGATGGGCAGTTTAAGACTTAAAACCAACCATGTTAGTTTCGGTACAGTTAACAAAGGAAATCAACTTACAAAAATGGAGGAGATCATTAATAATTCCGATAAGGCTATTGATATAGAGATAAGAAATATACCCTCTCATCTGCAGGTGAAACTTAGTCATTCAAGACTGGATGCCGGGCAGAAAGGGAATATTGAAGTGTTATATGATGGTTCCAAACAAAATGAATGGGGTTTTATGATTGACAGGATGAATGTATATGTTAACGGAGAAACAGACAGAAGGTATCAGCTGATAGTAAGTGCAAATATTGAGGAAGATTTCTCGGGGTGGACAGAGCAGCAGCTTACCAATGCTCCTGTTATAGCTTTTGAGGAAACCACATTTAACATAGGGAATATGAAGAAGGGTGAGAAGCTGGATTATGAATATGTGTTTACAAATAAGGGCAAATCAGACCTTATTATCAGAAAAGTGACAGCCGCTTGCGGTTGCACTGCCACTATGCTTTCCGAAAATGTTATTTCACCCGGGAAGACAGGGAGGATAAAAACAACTTTCAATTCAGCCGGGAGGGTCGGGAATCAGAGTAAAACTATAACAGTTATCACAAATGACCCGAAAAATCCAAGGATTGTTTTATGGATCAGAGGGGAAGTTATAGATTGATGTTTGCCTTATAATAGCCATTAGTTTTGTTGTATCCTGACAACAATGCTTAATAATCGTATGGGAAAAAACATAAAAGCCGGGAAAAGTGCATTAAGGGTTATGGGGGGTATTCAGCCCCCTGCTTCTTTTAATGAAGAAGGGGTAAAACAAATCCGAAACCTTAGACAAAAAAAACCTGGGGAAAAGGATATGCTTAAGGGTATATTATCAGATAACCGTACTATTCTCGGTCAGGCTATTACTTTGGTTGAGAGTACATTGGAGAGTGATCGCCAAAAGTCCCGGGGCTTGATTGAAAGTTGTCTGCCATATTCAGGGGACTCTATTAGAATTGGTATTACAGGAGTTCCCGGTGTTGGCAAGAGTACCTTCATTGAAGCATTTGGAACCCATCTTACTTCATCAGGGCACAAAGTAGCTGTTCTTGCTGTTGACCCAAGCAGTGAAAGATCGAAGGGGAGTATTCTCGGAGATAAAACAAGGATGGAAGATCTGGCCAAAGACAAAAATGCTTTTATCAGGCCTTCTCCAACAGGAGGATCACCTGGAGGAGTGGCGCGAAAGACCAGGGAATCAATCATTTTATGTGAGGCAGCAGGGTATGATATCGTCATTATAGAAACTGTGGGAGTGGGTCAGTCGGAAACAGCTGTTCATTCAATGACTGACTTTTTTTTATTACTTATGCTGGCGGGAGCGGGTGATGAGTTACAGGGGATAAAAAGAGGAATAATGGAGATGGCCGATATGGTTGCAATAAATAAGGCAGATGGTAATAACGTGGAAAAGGCTGTCATGGCTAAAGCTGAATACGAAAGAGCCTTACATTTATTTCCCGCTGCATCTTCGGGCCGGAAGGTTAAGGTAATTACCTGCAGCGCATTAACCAGGGAAGGCATACCTCTTATTTATAAAGATATTATTGAATACCGTAACTTCACTTCATTAAACAATTATTTTCAGATGCGGAGAGCCGAACAGTCAAAATACTGGATGAATGAATTTATAAATGAAAGATTGAGTGATGCTTTTTTTGGAAAGAAAGAGATTAAAATTTTAATGAAAAAATTAGAGAAAGAGGTTATGTCTGATCAAAAAAGTCCTTTTACCGCAGCCGGTGAGCTGTTGGAAAAATATTTTAATCAGGGTAAATAGGGTTATTTCTGCATGGTTTTTTTCTAATAGCTTATCCTGACTCCCATAATCAAAATATCATCAATCTGGTTGGCTTTGATCATCCAGTTATCGAGTGTTTTTTCGAGAAATGCTTTTTGTTCTGTCATGGGTTTTTCGTGGATATTCTCCAGTACCCTCTTGAAATTTTTTATCATGAATTTTTTACCCTGCGGACCTCCGAACTGATCGGGGAATCCATCAGTAAACGCATATATCATATCATTCTTTTCAAGTTTTTCCTTGCGGTTTGTAAAAGGCATACCGGCTCGTGTATGGATACCTATGGGCATCTTATCTGCTTTAAGTTCAATGAATGAGCCCTTGCGATAGATAAAAAGTGGATTGTTAGCTCCGGCATATTCCACTTCATTTTTGTTTTTATCTATAATAAACATAGCTACATCCATGCCATCCTGGCTTTCGCCTTCCCTTCCTGTTTGGTGAAGAGAGTGGATTACCTGTTCGCGAAGCTGATTGAGAACTTCACTGGCGGATATTTCAGGATTTTTACTTACTATTTCGTTCAGGAATGCAACTCCCAGCATGCTCATGAAGGCTCCGGGTACACCATGACCGGTACAGTCGGCTATCATGACAATAACACGGCCATTATTTTCGGTGAGCCAGTAAAAGTCCCCACTCACAATGTCCCTTGGTCGGTAAATGATAAAACTTTCAGGAAGAAAACGGTCAATAATTTCATCAGGTGGAAGAATAGCATTTTGGATGCGGCTGGCGTATTGAATACTGTCGGTAATTTCCTTTTTCTGCTCAGTTATCAGGATGTTTTTGCGTTCAAGTTCATGGTTTGCTTTCTTTCTGGTAGCATTTTGCCTTATAAGCATGCCTATAAATGTAACAACAACAAAAATTACAAAGATAAAAAAGTAGATAGTATTTTTTTGTTGTTTTAGTTTCGCTTCTGAAATAAGCTGGTCTTTTCTGAGGAGTTGGTTTTCTTTCTCCTTTGCATCAGTTTCATATTTTACCTGCATTTCATGAATAATTCTTCTTGATTCATCAGTAAGAAGTGAGTCTTTATATGCAGCATACATGCGGTGGTATTCATAAGCTTTTCGGTAGTTACCTGTTTTTTCATAAAGTTCTGCAAGTTCGTCGCTGATATCACGGAGGTAAGTTCTCTTACTGATTTTTTTTGCGAGTTGCATAGCTCTGAATAAATAAGCAATGGCTTTGTCAAAATCACCTTCCGCTTTATAAATTTTTCCGAGAGCCTGGTTGATGGAAGATGCCTGATCATCATTTGCGATCACATCTGAGAGGCTTAACCATTCCTGATATATTTCACGTGCTTTGGTAAGATCATTGAGGGTAAAGTAGGTTGAACCAAGATTCAGAAGTGATACGCCGATTTCGCGTGTATCGTTTATTTCTCTTCTTCTTTCGAGTGCAAGCTGATGATACCTTAGAGCTTCTCTGGAGGAGGGGAAATCAATTTTTATTTTTTTAACATAAATACTGTCGTGGTAGTCATTTCCGTATAATTTCCTTAAGGTGTCTCCCAGAATGTTATTATATAGTATCCCAAGATTATTATAGGCATTTGCTATATCCCTCGGACTTTTCTGTTCAAGATAGATATTCAGTATTTCCTGTAAGGCTTCAAGAGCAGTTGAATATTCCCTGAGAGTTTCATAAATAGCAGCCATGCCCATAAGAGTATTTGCAATCCCGCGTTTATGGTTGTTTTCTCTGAAGAAGTCACCGGCTTCCTTATAACTGTTGATAGCATCCTGGTAATTGCCCATTTGCGTATAGGCATTGGCAAGATTTGCGAGGGAGTAGGCAGCTCCAAGTACGTCGTTTATTTCTTTACGGATTTTGATAGCCCGGAGATAATATTCAACAGATTGTTGAAAATCTCCTGTGTCAAATCTCAAAATTCCCAGCCGGTGGGTAGAATGTGCTATTCCTCTTTTATGCCCAACGGATTCGCTAATACTTAGAGACTTTTCGTGATATTCAAGAGCTTTGCTGTAATCATTTTTACGATAGAATCCATTTCCCAGGTGAAAAAATGCAGATGCCTGCAAGGTATCGTTTTTAATATCGACAGCAGCCTGCAAAGCCTTTTCAGCCTGACGTATTGCCTCATCAGCGTTATAAAGATAATAATTGTATTTACTCAGTTCATTGCATGTGCGGCTTATCCCTGCTTTATACCCTGCCGCTTCATAAATAGTTAAAGCCTGAACCGCAAAGCCTATAGATTCCTGGTCTCTTCGGTTAAGTGAGAAGATCATGCCTTTTAAAAGCAGACTTTCAGCCTTTTTTATTGGCTTTTTCAGGGATTCGGAGAGGGCAATTGCCTGATCAGCGTATTGAATACTGGTATTTAGATCGCTCTCTGCGGCAGGTATAATTAATTTTAAGAGCAACTCAAGCTTTTCATTTTCATCAGAAGTTTTTTCTAATAAAAGTCTCAGGCTGTCAGGTACATTTTTTTGCGGCCAGAGCAGAAAACTGAAAAGGATCAGTAATAAAAAGCTGATTGTAAATTTCTTCATCAAAACACACTTGATGTCAGTTACAAATATATTTAAAATATTATATGTTATTAAAAAATAGGTGCTTCTTTTTTATATGGAAAATAGTTTTTGTACTTTCAGGAGTCCATTGTTCATAGAAAGAGACTTCAAAGCCAACCTTTTTTATTTTAAAAGCGTCTGATATAATGTAACCTTTTGATTTAAAAATCGTTTAAGGTTTTATTGATGAATTAAACTTATCCGCCTATGAAAGAAAATTTACGCTATTTAGTTTTACTATTTTTTTCAGGGATTACACTTACCACCGCTTTCTCACAGGACTTTGACGTTACCCTTGGTAACGATACCACCCTGTGTCAGGGGGAGTCAATCGTTCTTGAGGCAAAAATCCTTAATAGTTCACCCGGCATGGAGTTTACCTATGAATGGAACGATGAACCCCCGGGCTTACCTGTTTTAACACTTAACCAGGAAGGGGAATACCGGGTAAAGGTTACGGAAATTCATTCCGGTCATATTGTCCGTGACACAATACAAATTATTGGTGTGGAAAATCCTGAATTTAATATTGTGCTTCCCAATGTCCAGTATTTCTGCAAAGGAGAAAATATTGCATTAAGTACCAATGTAATCAAGGCAAACTGGTTATTCCGCTGGGAATGGAATAACCGTACAGCCCTTACCGATGCTGTAATTGCTGATACCACTACGGAAGCTGTACTCACCGTGACTGATGAAAACAATTGTAAAAGTATTAGATCAGTTTATATTGATTTTCAATATCCCTGGGAAGGAGATAAGATACTCCTTTCCACATATGATTCCACTGAAGACAGGAACATTGTTATATGGAAAAAAACCAATGGTAAGAGAACCCAGTCTTATGTTATGTTCAGAGGCACTGATCCGGATAATTTATTGCGTACAGTTTCCTATAATGAAATTAATCTTGTAGTTGACAACCAATGGGATCCAAAATCAGGTCCAGCAAATTATAATTGTCAGGTATTGGATTCCTGTAATAACAGGTCAACTTTACGTAGCGACTGGATACATAGAACTATGCACCTATCTGTGCAGCGAACAGCTGAGAACCTAACTGTGCTGGAATGGAACAAATATATTGGTTTTAATTACCAGGAATTTAGTATTTTAAGGGGGACAGATCCAGGAAACCTTTCTGTAATTGCAACGGTAAATGTAATTGAAGGAAAATTAAGATATACATACACTGATGCTACAAATGCGCAGGATAATTTTATTTACCAGATACGTATCAATACCCCGGAAACAATATATCTCGACGATCCCGGCGGTAAAAAAGCAGGAGCAGGACCTTTTGTCCATAGTTTCTCAAATCTGGAAGATAACATTATGGGAACAGGAACAGGGTCTTTCCTTGTGCAGAGTAAACTGAATGTTTTTCCCAATCCCTACTCAGAAAATACTACCATTAGTTATACACTTGACAAGCCAGGGATGGTCTCATTAGAGGTATTCAATCTTCTTGGCCAGCGGGTAGCTACACTACATCAGGGAAATCAGGAAACGGGAAGTTATAGTTTTAATTTCTCTGCAAGACATCACGGGTATTCTTCAGGTATTTATTTTCTGAAATTTGAAGTTAAAGGAGCAGGAGTTTTTATGAAGAAAATGGTGGAAAGATAAGTTATTTCCATCTCAGAAGACTTGAGTAATCATGCGGGAGATTAAGTATCACAAAAGCATGAACAAGGTAAATCAATAAATGAAAACATCAAATTCGGTGACGAATGGAAATGGATTTATATATAAGTTAGATAACCAGTCAATTAACTTCTCAATTTAAATAATTAGTTAACAAATATTTATATAGATTCATTTAGATAATATAGATTTATCTAATAGTTGATAAACAGCGACATACAGCATTATTTTTTGACAAAAAATTTTACTTTTGTAAAATGATTATGTATTTTTCGATATATAATCCTGGCAGATAAAATGCCAGGTTAAATGTTATATTAAGGGAAAACAAATAATAAAACAAATTACATGAAAAATAATTTCTACTCAAGATTCTTAATCACAGCTTTATTCTTTGTAATGGTAAGTGGTTCTTTTGCCTATGCCATTAGAATTACAACCCAACCTTCAGATATAGCTGAGTGCAGCGGATTTACAGGTATTCGTTCCATGACTGTAGTTGCATCAGGATTGTCTTTAACATATCAGTGGCAATACCGTGATGGTATAAAATGGACTAATATTCCCCATGCGACAGGATCAACCTATAGTTTTGAATGGGAAAGAAATAATCCGCTTACAACAAGTACTAATGGTATGGCAATCAGGTGTCGGATTACAGAAACCGGATCATATCATTATACGAGAATCGCCTACATATGGGTCAATAACAATATTTCTACCCATCCGGCTTCACAGGCAAAAGTGGTAGGGCAGAGTGTTACATTTACGGTTGCTGCAACAGGAAAAGGTAAGCTTACCTATCAATGGAGGAAGGGTACAAAAAATATTTCCGGAGCTACTTCATCTTCCCATACTATTTCCAGTGTAAAAACCGGTGATGCAGGAAGTTACAACTGCGTGGTTACCGGAGGGTGTAATACTGTTACCAGTAGTAGTGCCACACTTACAGTATATGAGCAGGTAGTTGTTACCAAACAACCTAAGCCAGTTACCGAATGTGAAGGTGTTACGAATACAAGCATACAGGTTACTGCAACTGGCCCTGTTACTGGCTACCAATGGCAGGTATTGCCTTATAAGCAAATTACCTGGCAAAATATCACCGGTGCAACTTCAAATCCATTGGTTAATCCAAATCCTCTTTCATTAGTTAATAATGGTGACCAGTTCAGGTGTATTGTATATGGAAGTGGCGGACAGTCGGTTACTTCCAATGCGGCACTTTTAACCGTACGGCAAAAAGCCGGTATAACAGGTCATCCTGCTTCAGCTACCAGGAATACGGGTGAGAGTGTTACATTCAATGTTTCTTCCACAGGTTATTCAAGATCCTGGCAGTGGGAGGTAAATAAAGGAAGTGGGTGGTCGCAGGTAGCAGGAGCCACTTCTTCATCTCTTACCCTGAGTAATCTCACTTTAAGTGACGCCGGAAGCTATCGTTGCAAAGTTTATAATATCTGTAATACTGTACATACTAATGCTGCGGTACTGACAATTAACCTTCCTCCCTATCCGGATGGATGGTATAAGCAGAATTCAGGTTCAAGTCTGAATATTTTAGCAATACATCCCTTGAGTGAAACAAAAGCCTGGGCTGTAACCCAGGATCAGAATAAACTTCTTAAAACGATTAATGGTGGAGAAACATGGCTGGATGTGGCAGCTTCGGGAAATAATTATTGGAGAACGGTATTCTTTACAAGTGAAAACATAGGATTTATCGGAGGTTATAACGGAATTGCCCGGACTGATGATGGCGGAGTCAACTGGAATTATACTGATCTGAGAAGTCAGGAAAGTTTGGGAGCAACTGAGTATTTCTATATAGAAAGTATTTTCTTTGTGAATGCTAATACAGGATGGGCAGTTGGAACAGGCGGTATTATTTATAAAACAACAAATGGAGGTGCTAACTGGGGAAAGATAAGCTGGAAAAATGATAATCCAAAGGTAACAGATATCAATTTGTACAGCGTATATTTTATCAATGAAAATACCGGATTTGTTGCCGGTCAAAATGGCGCGATGTATAAAACCACTGAAGGAGGAGATACTCCGGCCGAATGGGTTGAAGTAACTACCGGAGTTGCCGGATCGAATACTATTTATGATATTAATTTTGTCAATACAGAAAAAGGATTTTTTATTTCTACAGAAAATAAAGGTTTGTATTCAACCATTAATGGAGGACTTGAATGGACGAAGATTGCATCATCCGGTCTGCTACCTGATGTTTATTCCATATACCTTCGTTCTCTGGATTTTGTAGATGCAAATAACGGGTACCTTGCCGGTTATAAATGGGTGTCAAGTACGCAGAAAGGCATTGTAATTAAAACTTTCGATGGTGGTACTACCTGGGTTGAGCAGTCTGTGGAGCCTGCCAATACAATATATAAGATACGTATGCTGGATGCAAATCATGGGTGGTTTGTCGGACAGGCGGGGGATATTTTCCGTACCGGTAAGGGTGGTTGTCATACTCCGTTTGTAAGTCTTTATGACGACCAGACTCTCTGTTCCGGTGAAAACCATCTGCTTGTAGCGGATACTTTTGCAAATAATGTAAACGGGGCAAGGTATTCCTGGAGTCCGGGAGGACAAACAACAGGAAAGCTGACGGTTAATACTACCAACACCTATTCGGTTACCCTTACCAACGAATGCAATGTATCAGCCAATGATAATGTAACTATTACTTTCCGTCCACTTCCCGATGCTTCAGCCGGTGATAATACTGCTATCTGTTCCGGCGAAAGTACACAGTTGAACGCCTCCGGAGGACTTAGTTATTTATGGAATAATGAATCCCTGCTAGATGATAACACTATTCCAAACCCGATAGCCACACCTGTAACAAATACTACTTTTACTGTAACCGTCACGGATGAATCCGGATGTTTCAAATCATCCGGGGTCACAGTAACTGTCAATCCTATACCAGGTTCCGACTTTAATACTCCATCCTATATATGCGGGACAGATGAAGGGGAATTTACATACAACGGTAGTGCTGCGGGAAAAACTTTCGACTGGGATTTTGGTGACGGGAATATAGTCAGTGGTTCAGACGGAGGTCCGTATATGGTAAACTGGGGTGAAACAGGAGATAAGATGGTTTCACTTGTCACTACTCAGAATGGTTGTGTGTCGCCAATGACACAAAAGATTATAGATGTACGCATCAAACCTTCCTCTGTATTTCTGCTTCCTGAAGCAATTTGCGGAAGCAATGGTGCGGTAGTCCTTTACACCGGAGGAGCACCTGAGAGCTCAGACTTTAGCTGGACTTATGATGGCGGAACATTTTTAGGAGGTTCCGCTAAGGATTCCTTCCAGTTATCATGGGATACAAAGGGAACGAAGACGGTATCACTACATGTTACACAGAATGGATGTGTCTCGCCTGTTACAGCAAATGACATCATAGTAAGTTATCCTTTTGACCAGGAGAAAATATGCATTGTTACCATTGATCTTGAAACAGGTAAGAATATGGTAGTATGGGAAAGGACTCCAAATATGGGCGTTACTTCCTATAATATCTACAGGAATGTTAGCGGGACATATGAGTTAATAGGAAATGTTCCTGTTGGAGATATATCACTTTTTGTGGATATGACATCCAATCCTGAAAGTTACCAGGCTTTTTATAAAATCTCCTCAGTTGACACATGCGGAAATGAATCGGCAAGGAGTAAATACCACCGGACTATGTTCCTTCAGTATGTAGGAAATCAATTATCGTGGGATAATTACCAGGTTGAAGAAGGTGCTATTACCTTCTCAAGTAATAAAATCTACAGGGGAACATCTCCTACAAGTCTTGCAGAGATTCAAACACTGGATGCAAGCCTGAGACTTTTCACCGACACCGAAGGTAATTCAGGTAACCAGAAATTGTATTACCGTGTTGCCGGAGTGCTTGCCAGCCAATGTGCACCTGCTGAGACAGGTGGTAAGAAAGCCAGCTCCGGACCTTTTGTACATTCATTCTCCAACCTGGAGGATAACAGGAAATCAGGAACAGGTATAGATGATCCTCTTGCAGATATTCTGAATCTCCAGGTGTATCCCAACCCGTTCAAAGAAAAAACATTACTGAAATATTCACTTCCGAAAGAATCGAATGTAAAAATAGAAGTATTTAATATTATTGGTGATAAGGTTATTGAACTTATTGATGCCAGGCAGTCTCCCGGTATGCATTCACTGAATATAGAGGCTCCTCAGCTGAATAACGCCAATGGCTTGTATTATGTTAAGGTATCTGTTGATAATTCATACATTATCAGGAAGATCATGATGGTTCAATAGAGAAAAGATTCGTTTTACTTTTTACCATAGAATGCAGAAGGGAAATGCAGAACAAGGAACAATAGAAGGCAGAATTCAGAAGTTTATTATTTTGTCTAAAGGTGTTATTTTCAATCATTGGCAAAATAGCTTTTGAAAATATCAAATGATCCTCACCCTGAATAAAAATTCGGGTTTTTCAGCGATGAAAACAGGAGATATGTATAAAGAATAGTTTGAAAAAAGGGAGAGGGGGTGTCAGGTATAAATAATTATCGTTGATATTAATTTAGATCAGATAGAGGGGAGACAATTTATTTTACTTTTTTTTCAATTTTCTGTCACCCTATTAATGAAAATAATTGTCTTATATTTAGTTTTAGTAGTTAGTGTTAGCAGTGTTTTTCGTACTTGTGCGTTTTTTTTGCTGACAGGTATTAAAAGGAAGCTCGATTTTACGCCCTCTTAGTGCCTGTCAGCTTTTTTATTTTTAAAAAATCACTCCCTGAAGAAGGGTTTTTTATTTTTACCCGCAGTAAACATCACGCTTGTATCCGGTTAAATTTAAAACAACTGGATTGCTTTAACGGAGCATCCGTTTTTTCATAACTTTATGATTACAAAAAGATATGCTTCATACTGAAAAAATAAGCATTATCTTTGTCCCGATTATTCCATTATTAAGAAATATATTAATTACTTATTATCTGGTCTGAAATGAAATTATATAAGCCGATGGGAAATGTTGAATCCGGGAAAAAAAACAAGCAGGTGGAAAGTAAAATAGAGAAAGTTTCACTTCTCATTCTGGGTTCCGGTCCAGCAGGATATACCGCTGCTATTTATGCATCCCGTGCAAACCTTCATCCTGTTATGTATGAAGGCTTACAGGTGGGAGGACAACTGACGACTACAACTGATGTAGAGAACTATCCCGGATATCCTGATGGGGTAAGTGGTCCGGCAATGATGGAGGATTTTAAAAAGCAGGCTGAGAGATTTGGAACTGATTGCCGCTGGGGTATGGCTACTTCAGCTGATTTACGTGTCAATCCGTTCAGAATAGAAATAGATGAAAAGAGAATAATTGAGACTGATGCCCTTATAATAGCAACAGGTGCTACTGCCAAATATCTGGGATTCGATTCTGAAAAGCAATATATGGGTCATGGTGTTTCAGCCTGCGCTACCTGCGACGGGTTTTTTTACAAAGGACAGGATGTGGCTGTTGTGGGCGGCGGGGATACCGCTGCCGAAGAAGCTTTGTATCTTTCAGGTATCTGCAATATGGTATTTCTCATTCACAGACGTGATGAACTGAGAGCTTCAAAGATAATGCAGGATCGTTTATTTAAAAAAGATAATATTGAAATTGTCTGGAACCATATCCCTAAGGCATTATATGGTGATGGTACAGTTGAAGGAATAAAGCTTGAAAATGTAAAATCCGGTATAGAAAAAGATTTGAAAATCAAGGGATACTTTGTTGCCATAGGGCATAAACCTAATTCTGATCTTTTCAGCGATTTTCTGGAAACAGATGAAGTAGGTTATATAATAACTCAGGATAATTCCTCAAAAACAAATATTGAAGGTGTATTTGCATGCGGGGATGTAATGGATTCCGTTTACCGTCAGGCGGTGACTGCTGCAGGAACAGGTTGCCGTGCTGCAATGGATGCAGAGAGGTATCTATCTGCCAAAGGCTTACATTAAAAATTATAGGTTTAAATATTATTCTTTTTCGCTTCTTTTCCCTATTGTTTATCAACCTCAACGCTTGCCATGTTTTCTGAGGAATAGTGTTTATTCTTTAATTTATCAGCTACTTCCGTAAACGCATTAACTGTGTAATCAACATCTTCCAGGGAATGGGAAGCAGTCGGGATAATACGCAGAAGTATCATACCCTTAGGAATTACAGGATATACAACCATGGAGCAGAATATCCCGTAATTTTCTCTCAGGTCAACTACAATATTGGTTGCTTCCGGAAGACTACCGCTGAGAAATACAGGGGTAACGCATGAATCGCCTTTCCCTATGTCGAAACCCTTTGATCTCAATCCTTTCTGCATAGCCCGTACAATAGTCCAGAGTTTTTCTTTATGCTCAGGTTCATTCATCAGCATATCAAGACGCTTGAGAGCTCCAATGACCATAGGCATAGGAAGTGATTTTGCAAATATCTGTGATCTCATATTATAAGCCAGAAACTCAATTACATCTTGTGAGGCAGCAACAAACCCTCCAATACCGGCCATTGCTTTGGCAAAAGTCCCAAAATAAACATCAATCTCGTCCTGCACTCCAAAATGCTCACCTGTACCTGCACCGGTTTTCCCCATAGTACCAAAACCATGAGCATCGTCAACAAGGAGGCGAAATTTGTATTTTTTCTTCAATGCCACAATTTCATCAAGTTTGCCAAGATCTCCCACCATTCCGAAAACACCCTCCGTTATTACAAGAATACCACCACCTGTTTGTTCTGCAAGTTTTGCAGCACGCTGAAGTTCCCTTTCAAATTTCACCATGTCATTATGAGGGAAAACATATCTTTTCCCGAAATGTAATCTTAATCCGTCAAGAATGCAGGCATGCGATTCCGAATCATACACTACAACATCCTTCCTGTCTAAAAGGGAATCGATTATGGAAACCATTCCCTGGTAACCATAATTAAGAAGATATCCTGCCGGTTTACCAACGAAATGTGCAAGTTTCGTTTCAAGTTCCTCATGGTATTTCGTTTGACCTGACATCATCCTTGCGCCCATAGGATAGGCCATACCGTATTTTTCAGCAGCCTCTGCATCAGCTTTTCTTACATCAGGATGATTCGCAAGCCCGAGATAATTATTCAGTGACCAGTTAAGCATCTCTTTACCCCGGAATTTCATTCTTGGTCCTATCTCCCCTTCAAGTTTCGGGAAAGTAAAGTATCCATGAGACATTTTCATATACTGCCCAAGCGGACCTTTGTTCTTCTGTATCTTATCAAAAATATCCACGATTTATATTGTTTAGGTTAAAAACTCCGACAAATTTAGTTTTTTTTAAATACTTGCAAAAGATTGTAATTAATTCCTGTTATTATTCGTTCTGTTTTTGAAAATAATTTCATAATTCTTTTCAGGTTCATACTATTATACTATTTTTGCACGATATTTTAAAAGAATGAAATTCAGGATACTGATATTATTGATATTATCTTTAATCGCCTTCTCATGTGGTAAATATGAGAAACTGCTTAAGAGCACTGATTACGCTCTTAAGTATGAAAAAGCTTTCGAATATTATGAAAATGAGGATTATGTAAGGGCTGCCACACTTTATGAGCAGATATCAGCCATTTACAGAGGTACATTAAAAGCTGACACCGTTTATTACTACAGGGCAAAAAGTTATTTTTTTCAGAAAGACTTTATCATGGCCGGTCATTATTTTCAGGAACTTGCCAGCACATTTCCAAACAGTCTTTTTGCTGAAGAAGCATCATTTTTAGATGCATATTGCGATTATATGCAATCACCACGACCCAGTCTCGACCAGGAAACATCTTATAAGGCCATTTCAAAACTTACATTGTTTATTATCAGGAATCCTTCCAGTCCAAGAGTTGAAGAAGCCAGAAAAATTATTTCAGAACTGGAAGAGAAGCTCGTTCAGAAATCGTATATGAGCGCCAGGCTATATTATGATCTTGGAGCTTACAATTCCGCAATCATTGCCCTCAGAAACAGTCTGAATGAATATCCGGATACAAAATACCGGGAAGAACTTCTTTTTTTAATACTTAAGTCTTACTATCTTTATGCCTTAAACAGTGTTGAAGATAAAAAACTCGACCGTTTTCAGATTGCAGTAGATGAATACTATTCTTTTATAGGAGAATTTCCCTCCGGCCCTTTTTCAGCCGAAGCAAAAAAGATGTATGAGGATTCTATGAAAATTCTTGGAGACAGTTATAGCACAGATTATTAATTTTCCTTAAATTAAAATAATGATAGATTATAAAAAAAGCAAAGCGCCTGTAACCACAAATACGATTGACACAAGTCTCCTGGATAATGGTACCGGGAATATTTATGAATCGGTTATGATCATTTCAAAACGAGCAAACCAGATATCTGTTGAAATGAAACAGGAACTTAATCGTAAGCTCGAAGAATTTGCTTATTTCACTGATAATCTGGAGGAGGTTTTTGAAAACCGGGAACAGATAGAGATCTCCAGATTTTATGAACGTCTTCCAAAGCCCCCAAGTATTTCATTACAGGAATTCATGGAAGATAAAATATATTTCAGGCTTTCTGAAGTTCAGAAACCTGAAGAGCCTTTATCATAAAACGAAATAAATGAGGCTTAAAGGAAAAAAAATATTACTGGGGATTACTGGTAGTATTGCCGCCTTTAAATCTGTGTATCTTTTACGGTTACTGATAAAAGAAGGAGCAGATGTTCAGGTTGTTATGACCCCTTTTGCCGAAAGATTTGTAACGAAAGAAACCCTTTCTGCTCTTTCAGCACATCCGGTACTTACAGATTTTTTTCGGGAAGATGGGATGTGGAATAGTCATGTTGAGTTAGGAAATCAGGCAGATGTTTTTCTTTTAGCCCCGGTCACGGCTACCACTCTTTCCAAGATGGCAAATGGCATGCCTGATAACCTCCTTGTAGCAGCCTATCTTGCTGCTAAATGCCCTGTTGTTTTTGCCCCGGCAATGGATGTCGATATGTACAAACATCCATCCACACAAAAAAATATTGAAATCCTGAAATCATTCGGTAATATTTTTATCGAACCATCTGTTGGGGAACTTGCCAGTGGACTTGAAGGAAAAGGACGCCTTCCCGAACCCGAAGAAATAATGGAAATTATTATTTCTCTTCTCACCAAAAAAAAAAATTAGAACATAAGAGAATTCTTATTACTGCCGGGCCTACTTGTGAACCTATCGATCCTGTCAGATTTATAGGAAATTACAGTTCCGGTAAAATGGGGTATGCCATTGCTGAAGAATGTGCAGAAAATGGTGCTGAGGTAATTCTCATCACCGGACCTGTAACTGTTATAATTTCTCACCCCGGAGTACTCCTTGTCCCTGTTTCTACGGCCGAACAGATGTACACTGCATGTATGCATCATTTTTCATCATGTGATGCTGCAATTTTATCAGCTGCAGTAGCCGATTTTTCACCGGAAATTACATATACAGATAAGATAAAAAGAGGTAAGGAAGAAATGTTTATTAAATTGAAACCTACTGTTGACATTGCTTCTGAACTAGGGAAGAGGAAGAAAGATTCCCAGCTGATTGCAGGTTTTGCACTGGAAACTTCAAATGAACAAATGAATGCCAGAAATAAATTAATAAAGAAAAATCTCGACTTTATAGTTCTTAATTCCTTACGGGATGAGGGTGCAGGGTTTGGAACAGATACAAATAAAATCAGTATTATTGACAAAAACAATAATATTCATAATTTTGAGTTAAAATCAAAGACCGAAGTTGCAAAAGATATCGTTGAAAAACTAATTTCATTAATGGCATGAAAATATTTTTTTTGATACCTGTTCTCATCATGCTTTCTGTAAATATTTTTGCACAGGAATTGAAATGCAATGTTCAGATCATCACCCAACAAATCCAGGGGACCAATAAACAAGTATTTCAAACCCTCCAGAATGCTATTTTTGAGTTCATGAATAACAGGGTTTGGACAAATCACATCTTCAGCGCGGAAGAAAGGATCGAATGTAACCTGATGTTCAATCTTACCGAACAGTTATCTGCCGATGAATTTAAAGGAACATTGCAGGTTCAGGCCCGGAGACCTATATATAATACAAATTATAACACGGTGATGTTCAACTATATGGATAATGATATTCACTTTAAATATATTGAGTTTGAATCCCTTGAATTTGACTTGAATACGCATTCTTCTAATCTTACCTCCATTCTTGCTTTCTATGCTTTTGTTATACTCGCTCTTGATTATGATTCATTTGGATACCAGGGAGGGGCTCCACTCTGGCAGTCTGCTGAAAAAATTATTGATAATGCCCAGAATGCGCGGGAATCAGGATGGAAACCATTTGAAAATACAAATCACAGGAACCGCTATTGGCTTGTAAAAGATTTTATTGATCCCGGTTATCATAATTGTCGCGAGTTTTTATATCGCTATCACCGCCATGGACTGGATGTTATGGATGCAAAAGTTATGGACGGGCGTGCAGAAATAGCAAATACTCTCGAAAATCTGCGTATTGTCTCCAGAAAAAAACCCGATCCTTACCTGCAGCCTTTACGTATTATTTTTGATGCTAAAGCCGATGAGATAGTTAAAGTATTCTCCGAATCATTGCCCGAAGAAAAAAACCGCGTTTACCAAATCCTCGTTGAGATAGATCAGGCAAACTCCAACAAATATAAATCTATCCTGGAAAATCCCTCTAATTAATTATTCCCCATGTTATGCTCTCTTCAGATTAATAATTATGCATTAATTGAGAAACTGGAAATTGATTTCAGCAAAGGCCTGACCATCATCACCGGAGAAACAGGTGCGGGAAAATCTATTCTCCTCGGAGCCTTGTCTCTTATCCTGGGATCCAGAGCAGATACCCTGGTACTCAAAAAAAAAGAACTTAAATGTGTGGTTGAAGGGACATTCGATAAATGTAATGAGCTGCTTTCAGAAATATGCAAACAAAATGATATTGAACAAGATGGACAACTTATAATAAGGAGAGAGATCCATCCAAATGGAAAATCAAGAGCTTTCGTTAATGATACTCCGGTAAATCTTAGCATCCTGAAGGAAATTGGGGAAAAACTTGTTGACATTCATTCTCAATTTGAGAATCTGGAATTAAGCAGCAATATATACCAATTGATGGTAGTTGATGCCATTGCAGGTAATATTTCCTATCTGGAAGAATATCGTCAAAGCTATTCAGGCATGAAGCAAACCCTGCTTGAGCTCTCCGGCTTAAAAGATGATGCCGGTAAAGCAAAAGCAGAACTTGATTTCCTTTCGTTTCAGTTTAAAGAACTGGAAGATGCCTGTTTAACTGAAGGGGAACAATCTGAACTGGAATACGAGCTGGAAGTTCTTCAACATGCAGAAGAGATCAAGTCGGGCTTATTCTCAGTGTGGCTAAACATTGCAGGAGAGGAACTTAATGCTATTACACTTCTTAAGAATGCTGAAACAGAGCTCTCGAAGACAAATAGCTTTTATAAGCTTTCAGGAGAACTGCAAAAAAGGATTGAAAGTGTGATTATTGAATTGAAAGATATTGCAGCTGAAGCAGAAATAAGGGGTGAAGAGACAGAACTTGATCCTTCGCGGCTTGAGCGGATTCAAAACCGTTTGAACCTGATTTATTCCCTCCAGCAAAAGCATCGTCTTAAATCAGTAGAGGAACTGATTGCCCTAAAGAATGAAATAAACAACCGTATAGTACAGTTAAATTCTATTGACTTCAGACTTTCAGAACTTGAGAAGGACCTTAAGCTTCAGAAAAATATTGTAAGGGAAAAAGCAGAATTTTTATCTGAAAACAGAAAAGCAAGTCTTCCCCAGATCGAAAGTAAAGTTGTAGAACTTCTTATTCAATTAGGAATACCTAGTGCGCGCTTCAGTATCATTAACAAGAGATCAGCAGAGCCAGGGGAATACGGGTTTGATAATGTCATGTTCCTTTTTACTGCCAACAGGAAAACTGAATTACAGGATATTTCCCGGATAGCATCAGGCGGGGAATTATCGAGACTTATGCTGGGCATAAAGTATATTATTTCAGGTAAAATAGGGTTGCCAACTATTATCTTTGATGAAATAGATTCCGGAGTTTCCGGAGAGATAGCCTCGAGGGTAGCTGGTATTCTGAAAGAAATGTCGGCTGAACGGCAGGTTTTCGCCATTACACATCTGCCACAGGTTGCAGCCAAAGGAGAAAACCACTTCCTTGTATTTAAGGAGGAAACAGAAACAAGTACTTCTACAAAAATAAAATTGCTCGCGAAAGAGGACCGTGTCTTTGAGATAGCAAAAATGTTAAGCGGTGAAGAAACGACCGGAGCTGCAGTGGAGAATGCAAGGGAACTTATGGGGATAAAAAATTTGAAAAATTGAAATATTTTATTGCTTTTTGTAATGACTTCTGACTATTAGTGCTGTAGAAGATTCCATTTTCAATTAAAGGGTTCAGAGGGTTTTTCAAAATTTCATATAAGACAGATTAATACTCAACAATAATAATAAAAAACCAATAGCCCGTAGGGCTTTAGGTATTGTAGCAACGATTATACATACGGCAATATACCTCGTAGAGGTTATAGGCGATCATCCCAGAAATC
>CAZGKF010000026.1:0-44098 GCA_964526475.1 uncultured Bacteroidaceae bacterium | reverse complement strand
TGGATTGGCGGGATGGGTTTGGATTGGCGGGATGGGTTTGGATTGGCGGGATGGGGTCGGATTGGTGGGATGGGTTTGGATTGGCGGGATGGGTTTGGATTGGCGGGATGGGGTCGGATTGGCGGGATGGGTTTGGATCGGCGGGATGGGTTTGTAGAGACGGGTTTCAAACCCGTCTCTACAAAAACAAAAACAACCGCAATCACGTCACGGAATATTTGAATTTGTCCGTGCGTTAAAATCATTTTCATCCAGGCGAATGAACGAATTGGATAATACCCCCGGCATAACACGCTGGCAATTACGATTTCATTACCATATCATCAAAAAGGAACAGGAATTATACAGAATACAGCAATAAATTATGTATAACCCATTAAACTGGGCAAACGATTCATTAAATATGGATAAGAAAAAAACCTGACATGATTAAGCGTTATATATGCATTGGAATATGGGGCTAAAAAAATCATAACCGGGTAAAATGTCAATTACCTAATAATACAAATTTACTTTGTAAGAAGAATAAAATACAAATAGACATAAATAAAAATCCCCGCAAAACCGGGGATTGTAAACCGTGATCCCGAAGGGACTCGAACCCCCAACTTTCAGAACCGGAATCTGACGTTCTATCCAATTGAACTACGGGACCTTTGATTTTTGCATGGCAAAATTATCAAATATTAAGTGCGCCAGCAAATAATAAACCGCAAATTTAATCTGCTCCCTCACATATTTTCGTAGATTGAACTGTAGTTTTTATATTTTTGTGCGAAGAAAAAATGAAAAGGATAATGGAATACAACTTCAGAGAAATAGAACAAAAATGGCAGGAGTATTGGAAAGCTGATAATACATATAAAGTCAGGGTTGATCTTTCCAAACCAAAATATTATGTCCTCGATATGTTTCCCTATCCTTCAGGAGCAGGCTTACACGTTGGTCATCCTCTGGGATATATAGCATCAGATATTTACTCCCGTTACAAAAGACTTAAGGGTTTCAATGTTCTCCACCCCATGGGATATGATGCATTCGGACTTCCTGCAGAACAATATGCAATACAAACAGGACAACATCCGGCTATTACAACCGGACAAAACATCCGTCGCTATCGTGAACAATTGGATAAGATAGGGTTCTCTTATGACTGGGACAGGGAGGTAAGAACATGTGATCCGGCTTATTATAAATGGACACAATGGGCGTTTATTCAAATGTTCAGACACTATTACAATAACAAAACAAACAAAGCCGAACCAATTGAAACGCTTATAAAGGTGTTTGAACGTTCCGGATCACTGAACACCGATACTGCATGCAATGAAATACTTTCATTTACCGCTGAAGAGTGGAAAAGTTGGGATGAAAAGAAACAACAGGAAATCCTCCTGAATTACCGGATAGCCTATAGAGCAGAAACCATGGTTAACTGGTGCCCCGCATTGGGAACTGTTCTTGCCAATGATGAGGTAAAAGACGGTATCTCGATCCGTGGAGGGCACCTTGTTGAGCAAAGGAAGATGAAGCAATGGCTTCTGAGAGTTTCAGCCTACGCAGAGAGGTTGCTTGCCGGCCTGGACACTATCGACTGGTCAGAATCTCTCAAAGATATCCAGCGCTATTGGATAGGCAAATCCGAAGGAGCTGATATCTTATTCGATATTAAAGGCAGTGACAAAAAAATGAAGATTTTTACCACCCGGCCCGATACGATCTACGGTTGTACATTTATGGTTCTTGCCCCCGAAAGCGATTATCTAAAACTTTTTATATCTGCTGAAAAACTTGATGAAGTAAAAAAATACCTGCAATACTGTAAAACACGTTCGGAGAGGGAAAGAATAGCCGAAACAAAAAATATCAGCGGGGTTTTCACCGGTGGATATGTTGTCCACCCGCTTACCGGTGAAGATCTTCCTGTATGGGTGAGCGAATATGTGCTGGCAGGATACGGCACAGGAGCAATAATGGCTGTTCCCGCCCACGATGAAAGAGATTATGCTTTTGCAAAACATTTCAATCTGAAAATTAAAGAAGTGGTTTCAGGAGGTAATATTGATGAAGCTTCCTATGATGCAAAAGAAGGAATACTTGTAAATTCAACATTAATAAACGGTCTGAATGTACAGGAAGCAATTCCTGTTATCACAAAAGAAATAGAATCACGCAGATTAGGGAAGAAAAAGATTAACTACCGCCTCAGGGATGCCATTTTCAGCCGTCAGCGTTACTGGGGTGAACCATTTCCAATATATTACAAGGACGGACTGCCCTACTCCCTTGATGAAAGCCAGCTTCCACTTGAATTACCTGAAATTGATGCCTATAAACCAACCGAAACGGGAGAGCCTCCACTTGGCAGGGCAGAAAAATGGGAGACGGAAGAAGGTTACAAATACGAGCTTGGCACTATGCCCGGTTTTGCAGGATCTTCCGCATATTATCTCAGGTATATGGACCCTGACAATGATACTGAACTGGTCTCAAAACATGCCAACGAATACTGGCAGGATGTGGACCTGTACATAGGTGGAATTGAACATGCTACAGGACACCTTATCTATTCACGTTTCTGGAATAAATTCCTATATGATATTGGCCGCGTCTGCAGGGAAGAGCCTTTTAAAAAACTTGTCAACCAGGGAATGATTCAGGGCAGGTCAAATTTTGTTTACAGGATTAAGGGGAAGAACGCTTTCGTTTCTTTGAATCTGAAAGAAAACTACGATGTTACCCCTATTCATGTTGATGTAAATATTGTTGAGAATGACATACTTAATGTCCAGGCGTTTAGAAAATGGAACCCTGAATACGAGCAAGCAGATTTCATTCTTGAAAACGGTAAATATATATGTGGCTGGGCAGTGGAAAAAATGTCAAAATCCATGTACAACGTGGTGAACCCGGATGATATTATTGAAAAGTATGGTGCCGATACACTCAGGATGTATGAGATGTTCCTGGGCCCTCTTCAACAGTCTAAACCCTGGGACACTAACGGAATTGATGGCGTGCACAAGTTCCTGAGAAAATTCTGGAGAATATTCAGGAATGAAAAAAAGGGGCTAAGTCTTTCTGAAGAAGCAGCCACACAGGAAGAACTAAGAATTTTACATCATACTATTAAAAAAGTCACAAACGATATTGAACGTTTCTCTTTCAACACGGCCGTCTCGGAATTTATGATCTGTCTGAACAGTCTGGGAGAACTGAAATGCAACAAAAGAGGGGTACTTGAAAACCTGGTAATCCTGCTTGCACCTTTTGCTCCTCATATTTCGGAAGAACTCTGGCATGATCTGGGCCATGAGGGAAGTATATTTGATGCAGAAATGCCTGTATTTGATGAGCAATATCTTGTTGAAAATGAGTTTGAATACCCCGTCTCCATAAATGGTAAGCTGCGCTTCAGGCTACTCCTTTCACTCGATCTGCCGTCAAAAGAAGTCGAAAAGAAAGTGCTTGAGCACCCTGCCGCCATCAAATGGCTGGAGGATAAACCCCCAAAGAAAATCATTGTAGTGAAGGGGAAAATAATTAACATTGTAGTCTGAGGTTTCCGGCATATGTTTAAGGTCATGGAGTATATTCCAGAAAGAGTTATATTTCGTATCAGACAAAACCATCTCCTCTCTTCGCTGTTACTTATGTCTCATTTGCCCAGGAATTGAAAAATATGTTATGAAAAAATCTGTCAGCTACATTCTTCCCTTTCTTCTCGCGCTTTTAGCACTTTTAACGGTTATCTTCTATAACTCTGCTTATACCCCTGTACCCGATGAAGATATTTCGTTTGAAGAACCTGAAGCGGAGGAAATTATTATTAATTATATCTACGACCTGCCTGCTGATTCGTTCCGGATTGAAAGAGGAAAGGTAAGGCGAAACCAGACTTTTTCGGTTTTATTAAACAGCCTGGGTATTCCACATGAAACAATTAACACCTCATTAAGGCTTGCATCGGATATATTCGATGCCCGCAGGTTCAGGGCAGGAAATAATTATGCTGTTTTTTATACAAACGACAGTCTTGAGAGTACCGCTTATTTTGTGTATGAGAGAGACCCTGTTGAATATGTCGTGTTCAGTTTTTATGACAGCATTTCGGTATGGAGTGCGACTAAGGATATCGACACTGTTAGACAGTCATTTAGTGGGAGCATTCAAACTTCCTTATGGAATGCGTTTAATGAAAAAGGAGCTAATCCAATGATTGCAATTGAACTTTCCGAAATCTATGCATGGACGATAGACTTTTTCGGACTTCAGCATGGTGATAGTTTCCTGATTGTCTATAATGAATATTTTGTTGAAGACGAACGTTTTGGGATCGGTACAATTCATGGAGCTTATTTCCGTCATATGGGAAAGGATTTCCTGGCCATACCATTTGAGCAGGATGGACGAACCGATTTTTTTGATGAAGAAGGAAACAGTTTGCGCAAAGCATTTTTAAAAGCCCCTTTACGATATTCCAGGATCAGTTCAAGATATTCGCATTCACGGATGCACCCTATTTTACGGATACGAAGGCCTCACCATGGCGTTGATTATGCAGCACCAGTGGGTACACCGGTTTTATCTATTGGTGATGGAGTGGTTGTTAAAACCGGATACGATGGAGGAGCCGGTAATATGGTAAGGATAAAACATAACAGTACCTATTCAACCGCTTATCTACACCTCAGCAGGTACGGCAAGGGAATAAAAACCGGGGCTTATGTCAAACAAGGTGAAATTATTGGTTATGTAGGGAGTACAGGGCTAAGCACAGGCCCGCACCTGGATTTCAGATTTTACAAAAACGGTCATCCGGTAGATCCGCTCAAGGTAGAATCACCTCCTGTAGAGCCAGTGAAAGAGGAAAATATGGAAAGGTTCGCTGTGCGAAAAACCGAAGTAATGGAATTATTGAATACCAGCGTTGAATAGGGAAGCTAACCTATTCCCCCCACCCCTCAATAATCCTTTCAATAACTTCAGGATAGTATTTATATTCCAGTTCATGGATCTTATTCGCCAGGGTTTCGGCATTATCATCCCTTGAAACCAAACATCTTCCCTGAAAGATAAAATCCCCCTCATCATAGTTTTCATTCACAAAATGAATCGTAATCCCGGATTCAGTATCGCCCTCAGCAATAACTTTCTCATGAACCTTAAGCCCGTACATTCCCTTACCACCGTATTTGGGTAAAAGGGCAGGGTGTATATTAACAATTCTTCGGGGATATGCTGAAATAATTGCTTTTGGGATGAGCCAGAGAAAGCCGGCCAGTACAATAATATCTATATTTTTAGATTTTAAGACATCAATTACCTTCTCGTTTTCATATAAATCAGACCTGTTAAAAATGAATGCAGGTACTTTCATTTTTTCAGCTCTTTCAAGTACATAAGCATCCGGATTATTGGATAAAATCAACACTACTTCAGCTAAGCTGTTATCCTTAAAAAATCGAACTATATTTTCCGCATTGCTTCCCGATCCGGATGCAAAAATTGCTATTCTTTTCTTTTTCATGATTTTATATAATTATTTAATGAATTAATTTTTCGAATCTCAGCAAATACGAAAATGCCTGATTTATAATTTTTTCTACAAAAAAAAGAATAAAATACTACATTTTGATGACAAAATTGTTTGTTTTTAATTTGAATTTGCATTTCTTTGCACAGTCTAAAAATAACCTATTTATTAATTAAAAAATTACAGCTATGTCTGATATTGCATCAAGAGTGAAAGCTATCATCGTTGACAAATTAGGTGTTGATGAGAATGAAGTTACTCCGGAAGCCAGTTTTACTAATGATCTTGGAGCCGATTCTCTTGACACAGTGGAATTAATTATGGAATTTGAAAAAGAATTCAATATTGGGATTCCTGATGATCAGGCTGAGAATATCAGTACAGTTGGTGAAGCAATCAAATACGTAGAAGACCACGTAAAATAGTTTTGTTTGCAATTTTCTTCTTATGGAATTAAAACGGGTTGTTATTACAGGTCTTGGAGCGCTCACTCCACTTGGTAATAATGTTCAGGATTATTGGAATAATCTGCTTGCCGGCGTCAGTGGTGCTAACCTCATTACCCATTTTAACACGGAGAAGTATAAAACAAAATTTGCCTGCGAGTTAAAAGATTTTGATCCGACTGTTTATTTTGACAGGAAGGAACTTCGTAAACTTGACCCATATGCACAATATGCTATGGTTGCCTGTGACGAAGCTCTTAAAGACTCTGGTATTAATATTGAAGAATCAGACACTGATAACTTTGGAGTGATCTGGTCTTCTGGCATAGGAGGGATCCAGACATTTATGGAAGAAATGAAGGGTTATTATCATGGGGATGGAACTCCGCGATATAGCCCTTTTTTCATCCCTAAAATGATATCAGATATTGCAGCAGGTCTTTTATCCATGAAGTACGGCTTCAGAGGCCCGAATTACGCAACTGTTTCCGCATGTGCTTCATCAACCAATGCACTGATCGATTCTCTCCTGCTTATCAGGTTAGGTAAAGCAAAATTAATTATTGCCGGAGGTTCCGAGGCTGCAATCAATGAACCCGGGATGGGTGGATTCAATAGTATGCAAGCTATTTCCACCAACAACGAGAATTACAAAAAAGCATCCCGGCCTTTCGATGTTTCCCGCGACGGATTTGTCATGGGAGAAGGAGCAGGAGCTATTATACTTGAAGAGTATGATCATGCCATAAAACGGGGAGCAAAAATTTATGCTGAAATTGCCGGCGGAGGATTATCTGCCGATGCCTATCATCTTACCGCTCCTCATCCTGACGGGATCGGGGCCAAACTTGTTATGACACGAGCCCTCGAAGATGCGGGATTAAATCCTGCAGATATTGACTACATTAATGTACATGGCACCGCCACTCCTCTTGGGGACATTTCTGAAGCTTTCGCTATTCTGAATGTTTTTGGCGAACATGCTTATAAGCTTAATATAAGTGCCACAAAATCAATGACCGGACACCTTCTTGGTGCTGCAGGAGCCATTGAAGCCATTGCTGCAATTCTCTCAACTGTACATGATATTGTACCCCCAACTATCAACCTGGAAAATCTTGATCCACAGATTGACCCCAAACTCAACCTGACTGTAAACAAAGCACAAAAACGCATTGTAAACGCCTCCCTTAGCAATACATTTGGCTTCGGAGGACACAATACATCTGTAATTTTCAAGAAATTAACTGACTAATAATTGTCTTTTCAAGTCTCACGGATTCTTCTTCCTTTTTATGGAAAAAGAAAATTTCTTTCCCAGTTAATTGGCATACTTGGGTTTCTGCCTTCTAATGTCCAATTGTATGAGATGGCTTTTATCCACAAATCTGCATCAATCAAACTTCCTACAGGTGAATTAATTAACAATGAACGTCTGGAATTTTTAGGTGATGCTATCCTTGACGCAATTGTTGCTGATATTTTGTTTCGCCATTATCCGGATAATGATGAAGGGTCTTTAACCAAAATGAGATCGAAAATGGTTAAGAGGAAACACCTGAACCTTTTAGCTTATCGCCTTGGTGTGCATAAAATGATTGTATCCCACACAAACCCCGCAAACATTTCAAAACATCTGTATGGTAATACTTTTGAAGCACTCCTGGGTGCAATATACCTGGATAAAGGATTCAGGCAGACAAAACTATTCATTGAAAAAATCCTGAAAAAGCATGTTGATGTTGAAAGGCTTCTAAAATATGACTCCGATTATAAAAGTCAGTTGATTGAATGGGCACAGAAAAACAAACAAGAGGTTATTTTCGAAACCCAGGAGGAAATCAAAGGGGAAAGTCATGTTCCTCAATTCATTGCAACCATAAAAATAATGAATGAAGATGCGGGCCGGGGATATGGTTATTCAAAGAAAGATGCTGAACAAAAAGCAGCTAAAATTGCTCTTGAGAATATTCTTAAAACATAATACCCGAAATCTCTTTTTATAATATTTGGTTATATTTGTTTTAACCCATTTGTTTTTATGACTAAAAAAAAAGTTCATAAGTTAGACTTTACACCGGACTACAATTTTACTATGTTTGGAATTATCTCAGATGAAAAGGATTATAAACTCATCTGGGATATTAATAATATGACCGGATGGGCTCTGGAACGAGTGGATAATTACCTCCTTTATAACCGAAAGACCCAAAATGAAAATGAATTCCCTCTTTTCCTTTATCAAAATAATGACGGTTTTTCAATCTTCAGACTTATCTCAAACAAATTCAACGGAAATATACTTCTTGAAGAATTGCGCAATATCGACTTCCTTCTCATCATTCATGATTTATCCGGCAATATGGACTTATCACTTATTTCCAGTAAACTCAAAAAAGTCAAAGCCATAAGGGCCTTGTTCCCATTTGATTCTGCCCGACTTAAAGACAGGGAAAAACTCCTTTTCTGATCATAATAACCAACGAAAGAAAGGATAAATGGCTGACCATACAGGAACATCAAGAAACGGCTGATATCCTTTTCTGAATAAATAAGATATACCGGGCAACTGTTTCGGAACAGGTTGATAAAACCTTTTGTAAAAAGGAAATATTCTGAGGATAAGATCAAGTATCATATCCAGAAAAAGCAGCATCAATGCCAGAAAAAGTACCAGAAAGTCGGTATTCGCCGGAATTAGTCCCGGGTAGATAGTAGTTTGTGAAAGAATTACTAAACACCATAAGACAACTTTAATAATCATATAGGGAGTTAATAAAAAAGAAACTTTTGACCTTGTGCGCGATATAATAAGGATTAGCCATTCAATAAAAACCGACAGGAAAAAAGCTGCAGTAAACCTCCAGATTATGCCCGGGAAAGGAATAAACACTATCCCCGAAATTAACACAAGGGGTTTAACTATAGCCAGAATAAAATGCACATAAAATGCTTTTATACTTCTGGGAACTATAAGATCTTTATAAGTTCTGGAATAACCTGCATAATGCTGAATTGGCCCGTCATTTCTCAATTTTATATTATGAACTTTCACCATGGAAAATCTGAATGGACGACCTCTGCCTTTATGGCCTTTGCAATATGCACAATCTGTTTCAACTTCTTTGAAATCACTAAAATCAAAATATTTCTTTATGCTTGCAACAGAAAAGTTAAGTCTCCCATGTCTAAACCATGTTTTTCTTTTACTCAGGATATGACGTAAAAGGAAGAATCCCGCAGTCCAGAAAAGAAGTAATGCGAAGAAATTATGTAATCCCTTTACTAAAATAAACCATACCGGCCAGCTAATCAGCCAGATTCCCAATATTACTGCCAAAAAGCTTCCAAGATATTTCATGGAAATTATTACATCCCGGTATTCACTCTTTTCAAAAACTTCTTTATCTGCCTTTATCCTCTCATATTTCATCCTCGCTCTCTCTTTCGCTCTGATACGTGCCTCTCTGATTATATTCTCCCAGTTATACGCATCCTCCTGCTCATCATCAACCTCAATACGCACTTCCCTGATTTGCCGGATATGAGAAATAAGAATTTCATATGCATCACATAATTCCTGGAATTTTTCTTTAGCATTGGCTGAATTATTCACATCAGGATGTATCTTCAGGGCAAGTTGCCTGTAGGCTTTCTTAATAGTTTCCTCATCAGATCCGGGTGGTATGTCTAAAATCTTATAAAAACTCTCAAACATCTTAAAAATGGTGACACCGGTTTGAAATTATTGCAAGCTAAGGATTTTCCAAAGTATTGTTAAACTTTGTTAAAATAAATTTTTGAAGCTGACACGCAGTTAACTTTGTGTTATTATGAGCAGAAGCTTATTATGGATATTAGGTACTGTGATGGCAGTTGTTATGATTTGCCTGATAATTGCGCAAACAAGCTGGATAATTAATGCAGTAAAAATAAAGGAGCAACAGTTCAGTCAGCTAGCCGGAAGAGCTATGATTGACATAAGCAAAGAACTTGAACGAAGAGAGGCGGTTTCCCATATATTAGATGAATTTTCAGCATTCAACAGGATCTGGCAGGATCATGATCCGGAATATAATTATCATTTTGATGCCTCTGCAAGGATAGATTTTGACCCTGAAACAGGTCTCTATAGAATTAATCAGGATATATCCATTGAAAATCATGACAGTAAAACAAAAAGTTCATTCCAATTTGGCCATGATACCGTTCTTTCTCACTTCCCGGGGTTTGAAGAATTAATTAATAATCAGGGGTTAAAGAATATTCCGGAAGAATTTCCTGATAAGGAATACTCGGGAATGGAAAGAATGTTTAATTCAAAACGGGCTCTGCTTGATCAAATTATTACCAAAATGCTCAACCCGGGACTTTCAATTGAAGAAAGAATTAATGTTGCCGGTTTACCTGAATTAATCCGGCATGTATTTGCGCAAAGGGAATTAAGTATTGATTTTGAGTATGCTATTGTAACTGATAATAATAAAATATCATGGAAATCTCCTGGATTTAAGCCAGAAAAAGGGCATAACATCTATTCCGTATTGTTATTTCCGGAAGATGTTTTTTCTGTTCCCAACTATCTCTATGTTTACTTCCCTTACCAGAGAAACTTTATTTTCAGATCGGTAGGGTTAATGAGTATTTCCTCCATAACTCTTACATTAATAATTATTGCTATCTTTATTTTCACTTTATATATTATACTCAGGCAAAAAAATCTCTCAGAAATGAAAAGTGATTTTGTGAATAATATGACTCATGAATTAAAAACCCCTATTTCTACTATTTCCCTTGCATCCCAGATGTTAAGTGATAATACTATACCTGTTAAAAATAAAAATCTTACGAATATTTCAAGAATTATTGAGAACGAAAGCACCCGTTTAGGTCACCAGGTTGAGAAAGTTCTGCAGATGTCTATTCTGGAAAAGGGGAAAATAACTCTCAGGCTAAAAAAGACAGACATACACGAACTTCTGCAATCAGTTTTCTCAAGCTTTGTGATTCAGGTTGAGAGCATGGGAGGTGAACTTAAATCTGTTTTGAAAGCTGAAGATCCGATTGTGGAGGTTGATGAGATTCACTTAACAAATGTAATGTCAAATCTTCTTGACAATGCCGTGAAATATTGTAAAGATAAACCCGTCATAGAAGTTGGGACAAAAAATGAAAAAAATTACCTCCTTATTTATTTTGAAGACAAAGGGATAGGAATCAGCAAGGAAGATCAGAGAAGAGTTTTCGAAAAATTTTACCGTGTCCCAGCAGGAAATCTGCACAAGGTAAAAGGTTTTGGCTTAGGACTTAGTTACGTAAAAAGAATAACTGAAATGCATAATGGGTTTATAAAAATCAAAAGCGAACTTAATAAAGGTTCTTATTTTGGTATTTACCTGCCTTTATCCAATGTAATTCGCTGAAAATGGAGAAAACCATAAAAACCAGAATATTACTGGCTGAGGATGATGAGAATCTCGGTTCACTGCTTCGCGAGTATTTACTCATGAAAAATTATGATGTAGAATGGGTTACGGATGGCAATAAAGCTATCGGGAGATTCAGAAGAAATCATTATGATATTTGTATTCTGGATATAATGATGCCTTTTATGGATGGCTTCACTCTCGCATCTGAAATTCGAATGTTAAACAGCGAAATGCCCGTTATTTTTCTTACTGCAAAATCAATGAAGGAAGATATTATTGAAGGTTTTAAACATGGGGCTGATGATTATATTACAAAACCTTTCAGTATGGAGGAGCTTATTTTCAGGATAGAAGCTATTCTCAGAAGAATAAAAGGAACAAAAGACGAAACAGATGTTGTTTACCGTTTAGGTGCATATAATTTTCATCCTCATAAACAACTATTGGAGTTTAAAGGGGAAACTCAAACTCTTACAACAAAAGAAAACGATCTGCTCAAATTGCTTTGCAATAATTCGAACAGAATACTTGAAAGAAATTTTGCACTAAAAGCCATATGGGCAGATGATAATTATTTCAATGCCAGAAGCATGGATGTATATATTACAAGGCTCAGGAAATATCTGAAAAAAGATGCATCAGTACAGATACTCAATGTGCATGGAAAAGGATTTAAGCTGATAACAGGTGTATAAATTTAATTCACCAGTCGCATCTCATCGATAAGATGCTTTGCCCCGGCATATTTATCAATAATAAACAAGACATATCGTATATCTACGTTTATACATCTCTGTAAATTATGTTCATACTCTATGTCTCCACTCATGGCTTCCCAGTTACCGTCGAAAGCTAAACCAATAAGTTCCCCTTTCCCATTTAAAACAGGGCTGCCTGAGTTACCCCCGGTAATGTCATTGTTTGTAATAAAGCATACCGGTAAAACTCCGTCTTCAGCATATATACCGTAATCCTTATTATTATAAAGATCCTTCAATTTATCCGGAACAAAAAACTCCCAGTTATCAGGATCTTCCTTTGCTATTGCACCTGAAAGGGTGGTTTTATAAGGATTATAAACTAAACTATCCAACCAGTATCCTCCTACCGTACCATAACTTAACCTGATGGTTGAATTGGCATCGGGATAGAAAACTTTTTCAGGCATCATTTCCATCAAACCTTCCATCCAAAGTCTTCTCCCCTCTTCAACTTTTGCATTGTAATCCCGTTGTGCACCATAGTAAATTATGTAGGTATTAAAAACTGACAAAGAGGCACGAAAAGCAGGATCCTTTTCCAGGACTTTAGCTGAAGGTTTTTCCAGAAATGATTCAAGTTTTTCTCTATATGGGAAAATAGATTTCTTAAAATACCAGGAGGTATATCTGGAAGGGTCGCCCTTAAATCTTTTATTGATTAGTTCAAAAATATCCGGTTGTAAATCAGGCTTGATATTTTCCGCAATCAATTCCAACATTGCTTCCGACACCGTTTTGTCCGTTGGGGCATTATAATCCTTAAAATGTACAATAATATCTTCTTTCAGCTTTTCTGTAAATTCCTTAATTTTTTCATTGTCAGAAGGAGTTTTTGTCAATTCCATATAAAGATCTCTAAACTTGAAGGAAAAGGATAGGCTCTCCATTCCAATAAACATTGTTTCCATCAGGAATTGGGATGCATAAACATAGTCTTCTCTTCCATTAACTCCATCCTTTATCATTTCCAAAGTATTCCCATATTTCTCAGATCTGTTCGCCTCAGAATTTACCCAATCGGTAAAACGTGCTTCCATATCTCTTTTTCTTTCAGCAACATTAAGTCTTATCAAACCCTGGCTCTGTCCAATGGAGTATTTCCAGTAATTACTTGAACTGGAGTATTTTGATGAGTACTGTATTCTTATTTTATCGTCAGCCTGCATATCCTGTTTCAATAATTCCTGCCTTACCCCTCTGACCTTAATTCTGTTAGGATGCTCCACTTTCAATAATTCCTCTATTTCAAATGAGGTCATATACCTGTCTGTTGATCCCGGGAATCCCAACACCATTGCAAAATCATCTTCCTTATAACCTTTTAAAGATACCGGAAGAAAATGTCTGGATTTCATGGGTATATTCAGGGGAGAGTATTCAGCTGGCTTTCCATCAGGACCGGTGTACACCCTTAGTAAAGTAAAATCTCCTGTATGTCTCGGCCACATCCAGTTATCAGTATCTGCACCAAATTTTCCGATTGACTCCGGAGGAGTTCCAACAAGTCTGACGTCGAGAAAAGTCTCCAAAACAATAAGAAAATACTTATTCCCATTATAAAAGGGAACAACAGAAGCCTCATAATGAGTGCCTTCTATAGCTTTCTCAATCATCTCTTTAGTAATGCTTTCTACTTGTGTCCGAAGTAAAAAACCCGTAAATCTGTTATCGATCTTTGGCAGAACTTCATCTGTTACATCTTCTATTCTTATAACGAAAGAAACTGATTTCCGCTGATTAGGAAGTTCTTCCTCTTTTGTCATCGCCCAAAAGCCATTTCTTAAATAATCGTTCTCCAGAGAACTGTGATTTTGAATTTCACTGTAGGCACAGTGGTGATTGGTTAATAGAAGACCATCAGGGGAAATAAGCTCACTGGTACAAGAACCATAATCAAGGGCACCGATGGCATCTTTAAGACTCGAATTGTTTATGCTATAAATATCCTCAGGAGAAAGCTCCAAACCCAACTCCGATAATTTATTCATATCAAGTTTATCCAGCATGTTCAGCAGCCACATCCCCTCATCCGCTCGCAGAGTGATTTGAAAAGTGAGAACGACAATTGCAAATAAGGTAAACAGTTTCTTCATTATTCCTATATTATTTTAATTCAATATTTTTTATCCCGGCACCCGGAATCCCATCTTTATTTAAACCTTCTGCAATGATAAGATATTTTCCCGGAATATCCGAGGTAAAAAAATTGATTTCTGCAATTCCGTTAATGTCGGTTTTTAAATCCGGCACCCAAAGGAGCGTTTTCCGGTCGTCGTTAAAAGATTCGAATTCTCCGGTTCCATATCTGGGGGAATAGAATTCAGAAGGTGTTGCATATCCCAGCATTTTGAATTCCAGTTTTCCTCTTATCATAAATTTCCCTCGCCTTGTATATATAGCAACAACACCATTTGCACCTCTGAGACCATATATTGCAGCATCAGGGCCCTTCAGAATCTCTATTCTGTCAATTTCAACCGGATTCATGGACATTGCCATTCCCGGGTCAACAGAAATTCCGTCAACCAGGAACAGGGGATCCGTATTTCCGGAAAAAGTACTTATTCCCCTTATCACAACTCTGTTCCCAATAACCTGAAGACCGGGAACCCTTCCCTGAAGTATTTGACCCAGGGACGAGAAATTACGAAGATGATCATCTACAATTATTACATCTCTGGGCTCTGAATGTATCCTGTTGATTCTGTTATTTAATTCCTCAAAAGGATCTTCCTCTTCCTCTTCCTCTTCCTCCTTATAACTGTTTTTACCCATAGGCCCTGGTTTTGAGAGGTACTTCTCCGTAAAATAATTCAATCCGAAGTCCTGCTCTAACTCAAATGAATTAAGATGAATCAGAAGATTTTTTTTTCCTGTGGGTTTTTCAGCCTCAATCATTGCTGAGATCACATCAGAATAATAAAGATTTTCAAATTTATACTCCCCATTCTGCCCGGAACGTCTCTCAAAAACATCATTGAACTGATCTAATATGGTAAGTGTAACTTTAATATCTCTTAAAGGAATATTGAAAAAATCCCTTGTTATTCTGCCGGCAATTTCAAGACCTTTTTGTTTATTATATTCAAGGGCTCTTTTTTCATTTCTCAACACATCATTCCAGTTAAACCTTCTCCAACCATGAGTCATCATAAGCAAGTCCAGATCTTTTTCCTTTTTTTCAGAGACTTCGGTAAAATAATAAGCCGGAGTTTCAATATTTCCCTTTAAATCGGATGAAAGCAATAAATAGGTGATTATATTGGATGAAACCTCACTGGATTTTTGTTCAGCAATTGCAAGGGAAAATTCCGATTCTACAGGAAGACCTTCAGAATCAGTTACAAACATTTTTAATTTTACTCTTTCACGCATCCCGTAAACAGATTTATCCGTAGTAATATTAAGCTGTAAGTGATCATTATGATTAACAAAAATAAGTCGTTCACTTACCGGAGCAGGTCGGGAATTAAATAAAGTGATATGAGCAATGCCTGTTGGCATCATTTTTTTGGGAATATAAACTACATAGGAATCCTTGTCCCGGATATCCATCTCAGCAGTAAAAACAGGTTCTCCCCGTACATGAACAAGAATGCTATAAACCGGATTGGCAGGCATCCTTCCCTGTCCCATATTTGTAACAATCTGCACTTTAATCGAATCCCCATAAGGTTCTGAGGAGATATTTATTCCCATATCAGTTAATTCAGGCAAAGAAAATGATTTCTTCTTCCTCCCGGAAGAGCTGATCAGGGCAATGTATTTATTTCCCTGTTCAGGAGTGAAAACAAATGATCCCATACCCTTATGACTACTTGAGAAATCTAAAATAGAGGTTCCCTTCCTGTCTTTCAGTACCCCTTCAATTTCTATACTTTTACCGAGTTCATTAATCGCTTTGAATGCCACCCTGTTTTCAACGCCAGTTAAAAGATGTCCGCCCTCAGGTAAAAACGCTACATCAAAGTTTGATTGCTTCTGAATTGTTTTCCTGCGCGATTTTTTTATTTCCCTCACAGCATCACGTGTAGCATAAGTGGCAAAAGAAGGGTTTGAAATATATATGATCTTTGAAAAATAGAAATCTTCACTGAAATTTTTCATCCAGTTGGTGTATGCCCTGATCTTATAATTCCCTTCAGGAATAGTGTCCTGAAGTGGAAAATCACAATAAGCCAGTCCTTCTTCAAGTCTGACAATTTTTATCTGAACAATAAAACCCGATGGATTAATTAGTTCAACATAGAGATTTTCATCTGAATTATCAGGCTTATGAGAAGACGCATACAGCATGTAAGCTTTGATCCATATCCTCTCCTCCGAACTATATCTCTGTTTGTCTGTGTGAAGATATACTTTTTGTTGAGGATACCATTTATTAAATGTTGAGAGCTTAAAGGCAATATTTCTTAAGCCGGGATTTTGATAAGGAGGAATAATAAAAAATGATCCGGTGATAATTAATATCGCGGTGCCATAAACAAGTAATAAAAGCTTTTTTATTTTCATGGCGATTATTTTTTCTATAATATACACATTTATATTACTGATGTCAAGGGTATCCGCATATTATTCAGAATATTAATCGGGTTCGTTTCCATCAGGATTTTGCTTTGTTCAGGGAATTGTACTTTTGCATAAAACAACATCTATTAAACACTTAAGGTAAAGCATTGTTCAGGGCAGTCATTGCTGTTAACTTCCGGATATAATGTTGGGGAAATAAAAACCAGCGTTATTGTTTGTAGTTGTTTGTTAATGCAGCATCCGGACAATCAAGCATCCATCTGTTTTCAGAAAATATATTTCTTCACTTAACAAGAGAATTATTCAGCAGCCCGATCTGTCTATTTTACCAATTAAAGTTGCTGATGTACAGCTCTCTATTTTCACATTAACATAATCGCCCGTACTGCTGTTATCAGCGGGAAAAACAACTACCTTATTCTGTGTTGTTCTTCCCATATTTTCCTTTCCCGATTTTTTTGATGGGCCTTCCACCAGAACTTCTAATGTCTTACCTAATTCTTTCTGTTTGCTTTGCAGAGAAAGTTTATTCTGAAGACTGATAACTTCCTCCAGCCTTCTGGCTTTAACTTCCTCAGATATGTCATCTTTATATTTTCTTGCAGCCAGGGTTCCGGGTCTTTCGGAATATTTGAACATATATGCAAAATCAAATTCAGCCTCACGCATCAGATTCAAAGTTTGAAAATGATCATCATCTGTTTCTCCGCAAAAACCAGTAATGATATCCGTTGAGACAGATGCTTCCGGAAGCATTTGTTTAATGGCAAAAATTTTCTCCATATATTCTTCCCGGGAATATCTTCTTTTCATCTTATTAAGCATCTCTGTACTTCCAGACTGCACGGGAAGATGAATACTCCTGCAGATATTCCTGAATGAAGCGATTGTATTCAAAACATCAAGGGACATATCTTTGGGGTGTGAAGTAGAGAAACGTATTCTTATCTCCGGAAATTTTCCGGCAACTATGGCAAGCAAGTTGGCAAAATTAACATCAAGGTCATTAAGATCGTCCACCCAATTATATGAATCCACATTCTGTCCTAATAAAGTTATCTCCTTATAGCCCAAATTTTTTATTTCTTCTGCCTCACTTAATATACTTTCAGGATCGCGGCTTCGCTCCCTTCCCCTTGTATAAGGCACAACGCAATAAGCACAATGATTATTGCATCCTCTCATAATAGAGATAAAGGCCGAGACGCCATTCTCATCAAGTCTGACAGGAGAAATATCTGCATACGTTTCTTCAATTGAAAGTAATGTATTTGCACTTTTTTGCCCTGATTCTGCAAGTCTTATTAACCTGGGGAGATCCCTGTAAGAATCCGGACCTGCAATAATATCTATTAGCCTTTCCTCTTCAAATAACTGATCCTTAAGCCTTTCAGCCATGCAACCGAGAATTCCCACAACCGGCCCTTTGCCATTTTTCTTATACTGGTAAAAGTGTCTGAGACGATTCCGTATTTTTTGTTCAGCATTACCACGGACTGAACATGTATTCAGAAATATTACATTTGCAGTTGAAATATCCGTTGTCATCTCATAAGAATTTAATTGCAGTATGGCCGCTACAACCTCACTATCAGCTACATTCATCTGACATCCGTAAGTTTCAATATATAACTTCTGTGGTGTACTCATTAAAATAGTATTTCTTTCTGAAAGTATCGGTAAAGTTAATTATTATTAAAATTAAATCCATTTTTATAATTTTGTCATACATTAACAGATTGTAATAATATAAGTTTATGTCAGGACATAGTAAATGGTCGACCATAAAAAGGAAAAAGGGATCAATTGATGCTAAACGGTCTAAGATCTTTTCCAGATTATCAAAAGAAATTACTGTAGCGGCCCGTGAAGGTGGAGTTGAATCAGAAAGTAATCCAAGACTCAGGCTGGCAATAAATAATGCAAAGGCTGTGAATATGCCTAAAGAGAATATTCTCAGGGCATTAAAAAAAGCCGAAAAAGATGATTCCATCCTTCAGGAAATCACATATGAGGGTTATCTGCCCCTCGGGATTGCTGTTTTTATTGAATGTCTGACTGATAATGCCAATCGTACCGTTGGGAGTATAAGGTCAATATTCAATAAAAGAGAAGGGAACCTTGGGACAAATGGATCTCTTAATTTTCTTTTCGAACGTAAAGGTGTCTTTAACATTCCGAAAGGAACCCTGGATGCTGATGAATTGCAGCTTGAGATTATAGATGCCGGAGTGGAGGATTTTCAGACCGAGGATGAGATGTTTGTTATTACCTGTCAGCTGGAAGATTTCGGGAATTTACAAAAAAAGCTGGAAGAAATGGGTATTCAACCGGAAGTTTCTGAATTACAAAGAATCCCAAATGACACCATAGTTCTGTCACTTGCCGATGCAATTAAAACAATTAAAATCATAGAAGAATTTGAAGAAGATGACGATGTACAGAATGTATTTCACAATCTTGAGATTACTGATGAATTATTGAAGGTAATGGAAGAAAACTGAGAGAATATTAAAACTTCTTGCAAATTATCAGTCTTATAAAGGATGATCAAAGTAGAAAAATGTACCATTCTTTTCAGTTGATTTGAAACTAACTTTACCTCCCAGATACTTTTCCCCTAATATTTTCATACTGTATGTGCCAATCCCTCTGTCAATTCCCTTTGTTGAAAAACTTCTTCTAAATATCTGTAATTGGCTATCCGGAGGAATGAAAGCAGGATTATTCACTGAAAAACGTAAATAACCGGAGTAATTTTCCGCGCGTAAAAATATAATATCATTCTCTTTGCTTGCTTCAATAGCATTTTTTAACATATTTTTTAATACTCTTGCGAGAATTGTCCTGTCGGTATACAATAATACATCCTTAGTATATTCCATTTTAATCTCGCATTTGAGTTTCTTTCCAGCCGCAAACTCATCTTTTATAGTCTCCATTAAAGCGGGGACTTCCAATAATTTCCAGTTTAACTTTAATTCTCCTGACTCAGCTAGTAAGAGCACTCTTTGAGAATTAATTTCTTCAATAATCTCACCGGACAAAGTCCTGATAATTTTATACATTTTGTTATTACTTCCCGCTGGCTCATCATCACCCATAAGTTCAATAAATCCGGCCAGGTTCCCTGCAGTGTTAATTATATCATGAAAAAAAATCCTTTCCAGTATTCTGCGACGCTTTTCACTGCTTATATCAACCATGGAAAAAATTATATAGTTCTCCCCATTCCAGGGAAATGGTGTTGCAGTGACTTCAAAATCATATGCACTCTGGTCATTCTCTTCGCTTGCTCTTATGCTGCATTCCTTAACAACTTTTTTACCGCTTGAAATACTTTCGAGAATAGTATTAAGGGCTCCGCATACCCTGCAGCTGGGAGAATTTCCGCAACCTGCAGGTGTTTCGACAGCATGAATACACTTGAGTATCTCCCCCGGTTTCTTCCCGAGTAAAAATGTTAATTCCTTAATACCAAATTTATGAAGCAGATTCTCATTTGTAAAAACAACCTGTCTTTTTTCATTTAACACAGTTAAAAAAAGAGGAAGGGCATTGAATAATCCACGAAGAAAGTCATGTGAATTTAAGGATTTAAATTGCTCTAGTATTTCTTCCGATGAATCTCCCTCAGGAGAAGCATATTGTGATTCCGGTGGTTTCATAGTTTTTAGGATTTTTTCTTGATTTTTCTGGTAAAACCTTTTAAAACAAGTCGCACACCTAAAAGGAACATTATAAATAAAACAAATAAAAGTCCTGTTTCAATAAGAATACTGTTGAAAAAGAAAACTGAAACAAGAATAAGATTTATTCCACCGAGGAAACATAAAAACCTCAATATAAAGGAAATCATTTTGGTGCTGAATCCAAAAAACCCAATGAATAAAAATCCTGTCCCAACCATTGCATATACCAGGCGAATGAAAATATCCTTTTCCTTTGTAAGACTAATAACATTCGCTTTAATATATTCATTTTCAACCAGATCTAAAAATCTTGTTTCCTGAAATACCAGTAACTCCAGTACACCTATTCCTTTCATGCCAATAAAACAAAACAATGCTGCTGAAAGAAAAAAGAAGAAAGATGTAATATAAGCATTAAATTCGTTGTGAATTTTCATTGAAACGAGCAGGGAAGCTGAGGAGAATATCATAAAAAATGCTGAAATGATCCAAAAAAGAGAATTCAGATGCAGGATAAATATATTATCATTAAGGTACTCAAAGTCATCAGAAAACGAAGTGAAGTAAGTTATGTATTCAACTCTTGTAATAAACGAGATGAACAAGACAATTCCGGTAAGAATCAAAAAGATTCCTGCCATAATTTCTATTCTTCTTCTTTTTCTCATCTCCTTTGTCATGCAGCAAAGTAACATATTTTTTTTCTTTTCTCACTTCTAAAGAATAAAATTGATTATTTTTGGAAAATTAAAGATCATGTTAATGAAATTATCTCTCCCTCTTTTAATCTTTTTTTTCTTTTTAAACTTCCATTTCACTTTTACTTCAGGGCAACACTTTGGGGGTTCTTCAATCCTGGATTATTTCCAGCAGAATAAAACTAATGAAGGGCATTTATCCATAACAATGGACCCTTTAATCGAAGAGAATCTTAACAAACATCTTCTTTATAATGCTAAAAATCCATTCATTCAGGGTTACAGAATCAGGATATTCTCCGATTCAGGATTCGGTTCTCATGAAAATGCATTAAGTATAAGAACCCGGTTTATTTCAAAATATGATAATATTGGAGCTTATCTGCAATATGATGTGCCGAATTATAAAGTATATATTGGTGACTGCAGAACCCGGTCGGAAGCACTCAGAATACTTGAAATGGTAAAAAAAGATTATCCCTATGCTTTTATTGTGGCTCAAAATATAAACCTTACTGAAGACTAAACTGTTTGGAATGACTGATGAAATAAAACATAAGTGTGGTATTGCACTTGTAAGGTTAATGAAGCCTTTGGAATTTTATCAATCAAAGTATGGTACCTGGAGGTATGGCTTACAGAAACTATACCTTCTTATGGAAAAACAAAGAAATCGCGGACAGGATGGCGCAGGTGTTGTAAGTTTAAAATTTGATATGCCTCCGGGTCAGAAATATTTTAACCGGCAGAGATCCACAACAGAAGCTGCTATTAATGTTGTCTTTGAGAAAATCTACAAACAATTTCTCAAGCTGGAAAAACAAAACCCTTATATTTTAAATGATGCACATTATGCAAAAATGAATTTGCCGTTTGTTGGAGAAGTTTATCTCGGTCATCTCCGTTATGGCACATTTGGCGATAATAATCTTGATAATGTTCATCCTGTGATGAGGCAGAATAACTGGAAAACAAGAAACCTGGTAATTGCAGGAAACTTTAATCTGACCAATGTAGATGAATTATTTGAATTACTGATTGACCTGGGGCAATCTCCCAAAGACTTTTCCGATACAGTAACAATACTTGAAAAATTTGGTCATTTTCTTGATAAAGAAAATCAACGGCTTTTTGATCTGTTGAAAGAGAAAGGGTACACTAACCGGGATATTTCCCTATTAATTGCCAAACAGCTTGATATTGCAAAAGTTTTGTCTGAAGCCAGTAAAAGATGGGATGGGGGATTTGCGATTGCAGGTATTTTTGGTCATGGTGATTCGTTCGTTATGCGCGATCCATGGGGAATACGACCTGCTTTTTATTACCGCGATGAAGAAATTGCAGTAATTGCTTCTGAACGGCCTGTAATTCAAACAGCACTGAATGTATCTCACGAAATGATTGATGAGGTGCCTCCCGGTCATGCAGTAATAATCAAGAAAGATGGAGAATTCAGAATTGATAAAGTACTTGAGCCAGGGGAAAAAAAGTCGTGCTCTTTTGAAAGAATTTATTTTTCACGTGGCTCAGACAAAGACATCTATAATGAAAGGAAAAAGCTTGGTGAACTTCTTGTCCCGGAAATACTTAAAGCAATAGATTTTAATATTAAGAACACTGTTTTCTCTTTCATTCCAAATACCTCTGAATCTGCTTTTTACGGAATGATAAGGGGAATAGAGGATTTTCTCCTGGAGAAAAAGAGAGAGGAAATATTCAGCAGGAAAGATGCTCTAAGCAGGCAGGATCTTATGGATATCATCTCGGAAAGACCGAGAGTTGAAAAGGTAGCCATTAAAGATGTAAAACTAAGGACATTTATTACCCAGGATAAAGGAAGAGACGATCTGGTTGGTCATGTTTACGATATTACATACGGAAGTGTCAGGAGAGGAATTGATAACCTGGTTATTATTGATGATTCCATTGTAAGGGGAACTACATTAAAACAGAGTATTCTTAAAATACTTGACCGTCTTGGTCCTAAAAAAATAATAGTTGTATCCTCCTCACCACAAATCAGATATCCCGATTGTTATGGCATTGATATGGCGAAAATCAGTGATTTTATTGCTTTTAAAGCAGCTATGGCATTGCTGAAAGACCGGAGTAAAGACTCCATTGTAAATGGAGTCTATAAGAAATGTCGGGAACAACAAGGTCTGCAAAAAGAAGAATATGTAAATTATGTAAAAGATTTATATAAACCATTCACCGATGAGGAGATAAGTCAGAAAATAAGTGAACTATTAAAAGGACCCGATATTAAAGCTGAAGTAATAATTGTATATCAAACGATTGAAAATCTTCACAAAGCTTGTCCAAATGATAAAGGTGACTGGTATTTTACCGGAAACTACCCTACCCCCGGGGGGAATAAAGTAGTATCCACTGCATTTGTTAATTATATTGAAGGAAAGAATGTAAGAGCTTATTAATCAATCAGCTTCTCATCAGGATTATAGCTTTCTATATGTCTTTCAACTTTCTGTTTATACATTTCATTAATAGTTATCATAATAGCTGTTTCCTCAACATTTCCAAAGTAGGGATTGATTACAGTACCAAAAGTTCTCAGTGAAGGAGAAAGATTCATATATGCATTTATCAAAGGAGGGATATTCTCCCCAAAAGCCCTTACACTCTGAGATAATATTTTATAATCATCCATATACGTTTCCCCCGTAAAAACTATTTCCATCTCTTTCTCGTCCATATTCAACGGCAAAGGTTTGAATGGAGTAATGAGACCCTCATTATCCGAAAAATGCTTTTGAAGAAAATAAAGAATAAGGTTACGTGCTCTTTGATTATAGTTACTGTACATAGTAACCTTTCCAAAGAAAAATTTCTTGTCAGGATAATCAATAACCAGTGTACCTAAACCATCCCAAAGATTATCCAGGGCATACAATGCCTTGCTCATACGTTTTGTTGTCTGATATTTTGGTTGTACAAATGACCTTCCCAACTCAATCGTGTAAGGCAGGTAATCATTAATAAACATTGGGGAGAAATTGAATAATTTTGCAGTTGCCAGTTTGATCTTTCCATCAATATGACAATTATTTTCATTACATATATGAAACCTGTATCCTCCTAATATTTCCTTTTCAGAGGGATCCCAGACAATTAGCTGACGATAAGCATCATCCCCCGTATCATATTCGTCAATATCCATCGATTTACCAGTTCCACCACCTGCTTCACGAAAAGTAAGTTCACGTAACCTGCCTATTTCTCTCATAGTATTCGGAGAATCTTCAGCAGTAATAATATATAATAGATTTCCGGCATTGTTGGTAGTTCTTATGAACTTTTTTTCTGTTAATTCAGCTTCAATTGCTTCTCTTGGAATCTCAGAAATTATATGCTCCATATTTTAACATATTTGAGGTACAAATGTAGAAAAAAATGTATTCATATGATAATCGTATTATTTTTGAATTTCAGATAAAATCCTTATGGTCTAATGACTATTCATCCAACTTATCTTTTAATTATTCCTTAAATCACTTAAAAATGATGTAAATGAACGTGAATGATCATTTGGCAAGGTATAAACAAAATCCCGCATCTTAGACGCCCATTGCAAAGCTGAATAAGATTTATCAAATGTTTGCCATGGAACAGGCTTTCCTATTGTAATTACCACATGCTTGTTTATATGGTGAAAAGTTTCATCCGGCAGAAAAAACATCTCCAGGTTATATCTGATACCCATAAAACGGCGGAAATTAGCAAAATTGTAAAAAAACCCTGTGCACCTGCCACTTACATGAATTGGTACTACATCTCTTCTATGTCTGATTGCTTTTGTAATAAAATTTTTTTTCCATTCAAGATCCCTGATAATGCCTCGTCTTCTTCTACTTACAAGACCAGCAGGGAAAGATAGCATCTGGCAATCGGAACTAAAGGCTTCATTAATTTTAGCTGCAGTTATAACCGATTGAACACCATGCTTATTGACAGGAATAAAAAACTCTTCAAGGTTATGTATATTCATTAGAATATCATTTGATAATGACCTCACTTTACCATATCGCTTTCCAAGCAGGGTTAAAAGTAAAATCCCATCAAACCCTCCTAAGGGGTGATTGGAGACAAAAATAAATCTGCCTTTTTCCGGCAAATTTTCCTCACCCTTAAGCTCCGGATTAACATTGAACTCATTAAGAGCAGCCTGAAGGAAATCCAAACCTTTTTTAGTACCATGCTTCTCGAGAAAATTATTTACAAAGTCGATATGAAGGATTTTTTTAAGGTAAGCATAAACAAACCCGGGAATATAAGGTGCAAGTGCCGGATTTTTATCACGAAATACCTTCCTTAAATCAATAGGCTTATATGCTGTATATTTTCCCATTTCTCACTTACACTTTATGATGTCTTTCAATTATTTATGTTACAAAAATAATCAAAATTCCTGTCTCTGATATTTTAATAACTCTAAGGATATCCGAAGGCTTTTTTCTTAACTAAAACAGTTTCGTCAAAAAGTTATTAACAAAAGTGGGGAAAAATGGGAAAAAGTGGTGCATTGTGGGAATTTTTACATTAATTTAGCATCCGTGACAAAATATACACTGATGATAACATTCATTGGCGATTATAACGGCAAACTTGATGCGAAAGGAAGGATTACCTTACCATCTGCTTTTAAAAAGCAGTTAAAAGAACGCATACAGGATGGCTTTGTGCTGAAACGCGATATTTTTGAGAAATGTCTCATACTCTATCCTATGATGGAATGGGAAAGACAGAACCAGATCATCCGCAAAAAAACAAATCCTTACAATCGTGAACATAACCAGTTTTTAAGAATGTTCTATTCGGGTACAGCGGAAGTACAACTAGACGGGAATAGCAGAATACTTATACCGAAAAGGCTTAAAGATTATGCCGAAATAAATACAGAAATAGTCCTTGCCGGTCATTTTGGAAAGATTGAAATATGGTCTGATGCTCTATATCAGGAAGCAGGAAAAGCTGATGATGAATTTGCCTTTCTGGCAGAAAAAATTTTAGGCAGTTCAAATGATCAATCCCCCGAGGAATGAGTTATCACAATCCTGTATTGGCATCAGAAAGTATTGAAGGTTTACATATCAATCCCGGTGGTGTATATGTTGATCTGACTTTTGGAGGAGGAGGTCATTCCCGGGAAATTTTGAATAAACTAAATAAAAAAGGCAGGTTACTGGCCTTTGATCAGGATATGGACGCTGCAGTAAATATTATTGATGACCCAAGGTTCACTTTTATCCATTCTAATTTCAGGTACCTGAGAAACTATCTGAAATTTTATGGCATTGAGAAAGTGAACGGCCTTCTTGCGGATCTTGGAATATCCTCCTATCAGGTAAACACTTCTGAAAGAGGATTTTCATTTATGACTGGAAATTTACTCGACATGCGAATGAACAGAAATTCGATAATTACAGCATCTGATATATTGAATAATTATTCCGAACCGGAACTTATTCGCGTATTTAAAGAATATGGGGAGGTCAGGGACTGCCGGAGCTTAACAAAACTTATTCTTGGCATTCGCCACGATCAGAAAATACGTCGGAGGAGTGAATTTATTTCGGGTATCAAAAAATTCCTTCCACCAGGAAATTCATATCAAATTCTCGCGAAAATTTTTCAGGCACTTAGAATTGAAGTGAATGATGAAATCGGAGCCTTAAAGGATTTGCTTTCCCAGATACCTGAACACCTTTTTCCCGGGGGAAGGGCAGTAATACTTACTTACCATTCAATTGAAGATAAACTGGTAAAGAGTTTTTTCAGGGCGGGGAACTTCAGTGGTGAAAAGGAGAAAGACTTTTACGGGAATGTCATCTCTCCTCTTCGTCCGATATATAGTAAAGCTATCAAACCTTCAAAGGAAGAAATAATTAATAATACCAGGTCAAGAAGTGCAAAGCTGAGAATTGCAGAAAAAATTTAAGCATGAACGAAGAAAAGGAAAATATTGAATTTTTAGAAGAACAGGAAGAGAAATCGATCAAAAACCATCATTTAATGAAGGGATTGATTGACGGCACTCTCCTTACCAGGCAATTTGTTGTAAAACAAATTCCCTTTTTTCTTTTCCTTTCTTTTCTGTGCCTTATATACATAAGCAACCGGTATCATGCCGATAGTGTCAGAAATAAAGTTTCCGTACTAAAAAATGAATTAAGGGAGCTGAGATCCCGGGCACTTTATACTACATCTGAACTAATGAAAATGTCCAGACAAACTGAAGTCGCCCGGGAAGTAAAAGAGAAAGGTCTTGAGCTTAAAGAATCTCTGGAGCCACCAAAAAAAATTATAATAGAATAATCTTATCAACATGTCTGTTAAAAAAGACATATTATGGCGTTTTGGTATCATTTACTTTTTCATACTGATCTCCGGTATTGCAATTGCAGGTCGTATTGTTTACCTCCAGTTCTTCGAAAAGGATAAGTGGTCGGTAAGATCTGAGAACTACCCCATACAACAGGTAGAGATTGAACCAAACAGGGGTGATATTTACAGCGCTGACAGAAAATTACTTGCTCTTTCCGTTCCCTATTATGAAATCAGGATGGATTTGAGTGTAGATGGCTTAACTGACGATGTTTTTTACGGTGGAATTGATTCTCTTTCCCGGCTTCTGGCAGAATTATTTAAAGATAAGTCATGGCTCGACTATAAAAGAAATCTTATCAGGGCAAGGCAGGAGAAGCATCAGTATCACCTTATTGTTAGTAATGTAACTTACGAACAGTTAATAAAAGCCCGGGATTTCCCAATATTCAGACTAGGAAGGTACAGAGGAGGAGTAATTATTGAGCAGAAAAACAGGAGAGTAAGACCAAACGGGACCCTTGCAGCACGCACCATAGGTAGCACAACCCGGAGTGAAAGCGGAAATATTGTAGGTCTGGAGGGGGCATATGATGAAGTACTTAAAGGAAGACCCGGAATCAGGTTAATCAGAAAAGTAGCAGATAAAATCTATGTTCCGGTAAATGATGGAAATATCATTGACCCCAGAGATGGTAATGACATTATTTCAACTATAGACCTGAACCTTCAGGATGTGGCACAGAATGCTTTACTGAAGCAGCTCAAGGCCAGAAATGCCCAACATGGAACTGCAGTGTTGATGGAAGTCAGAACTGGTGAAATCAAAGCTATCGCGAATCTTGAAAAAAACAGCAGGGGAGAATACTGGGAAGGGCGAAATTATGCTATTGGAGAAAGTATTGAACCAGGGTCAACATTTAAGCTCGCTTCCATATTAGTTGCTTTGGAAAATGGAAATATAGATATAAACGACTCTGTTGATATAACAACCGGCAGTATACGCTATTTTGATCTGACTCTGGAGGACACAGGAGAAAAACAACATACAAATATTTCAGTTAAAAAAGCATTCGAAATATCCTCAAATGTAGGTATATCAAAAATTATTTATGAAAAATTTAAAGGGAAAGAGAAAGATTTTATTAATGGCCTTTACAAGCTTCGTCTTAATCAGAAGCTTGGTCTTGAAATAAAAGGGGAAGGAGAGCCGGAAATAAATGCCCCGGGAAGTCCCAAATGGTCAGGCATATCTCTGCCAATGGTCTCAATAGGATATGAAGTAAGACTCACCCCCTTGCAAATTCTAACTTTCTATAATGCCATTGCTAATGGAGGGGAGATGGTGAAACCAGTTTTTGTGAAAGAAATCGAATACAGGGGAAATCTTGTGAAAAGGTTTGGGAAGGAAGTTCTTAATCCCAGAATATGCAGCAAACAAACTGTTGCTAAAGTTCATGAAATGCTCTGCGGTGTTGTGGAAAATGGAACGGCTCTTAATCTGAAAAATGATGAATTTAAAATTGCAGGAAAAACAGGAACTGCTCAGATTCCTGATAAAAAAACAGGTTACAGCGATAAATCAAGAATAAGTTACACCGCTTCATTTGTTGGATATTTCCCTGCTGATGATCCGAAATATAGTTGTATAGTTGTGATAAACTCTCCTTCCAAAGATGTTTATTATGGTAATCTCGTTGCAGGTCCTGTTTTCAGGGAGATTTCAAAAAAGGTTTATGCTGCAAGCTTAGACTGGCATGACCCTATCAATATCCATAAAGATCGGCTTGCCCAGATACCCTACTCTAAGAGTGGTTACAGCCACGACCTTAAAACCGTTTTCAGGAACCTGGATATTCCATATTCTGACAATGCTGAAAATATTGACTGGGTTAGTACAATTACAAACGATAACGAAATAATTATTACGCCAAGGTCTATTACACCCAGGCTCGTTCCCAATGTAAGTGATATGGGTTTAAAAGATGCTGTTTTCCTGCTTGAAAATTCAGGTCTGCGCGTTGCAGTAAACGGCAGGGGAACTGTCAGGGGCCAATCCATTGAACCAGGCAGTAATTTTATGAAGGGCCAAACTATTCACCTGGTAATGAGTATATCTGATTGAATATGAAGAATCTGAAAAATATATTATCCAAAATAAAGTTCACCAGGTTCTCAGGGTCAATTGACCGTGAAATACGATCGCTTAGTTTTGATTCGCGAAATACAGGGAAGGATGATATTTTCGTAGCTGTCAGAGGAACAAATTCAGATGGGCATGAGTTTATCCATCAGGCATCAGAAAATGGAGCATCAGTTATTGTGTGCGAAAAAATGCCGGATGAACTCATTGAGAATGTTTCCTATATTGAAGTAAGCGACAGCCATGAAGCTCTTGGGAAAATAGCTTCTGCTTTTTATAGTCATCCTTCAAGCCAGATGAAAGTTATAGGAGTTACCGGCACTAATGGAAAGACAACAATAGCCACTCTCCTGTTCAGATTGTTCAGTTCACTCGGATATAAAGCCGGCTTAATTTCAACCATAGAAGTAATAAATATTTTAAAATCAAAACCTGCTAGCCATACAACTCCGGATGCTGTGCAACTTAACCAGGTATTGGCTGAAATGTTATCTGAAGGATGTGAATATGTGTTTATGGAAGTATCTTCCCATGCTATTCATCAGAAACGTATTGCAGGCATTACTTTTTCAGGAGGCATATTTACCAACCTGACACATGACCATCTCGACTATCACCCTTCTTTCAGGGATTACCTTGAGGCAAAAAAATCTTTCTTTACCACCCTCTCTCCCGAAGCTTTTGCGCTTATAAATGCGGATGATAAAAACAGTCAGGTAATGGTGCAAAATTCAAAAGCAAAGATATATACATACGGAATTAAAGGAATGTCTGATTTCCGCGGAAAAATATTTGAAACCCGTCTGGAAGGAAATCATATGCAAATTGACAATTCTGAGATATGGACACAGTTACCCGGTATATTCAACGCATATAACTTGCTGGCCATTTATGCAACAGCAATACTTTCAGGTATAGCAAAAGATATTGCATTGAAATCGATCAGCAATCAATTTTCAGTTCCCGGCAGATTTGAGATCATAAGATCTGAAAAAGGGAAAACAGGAATTGTTGATTATGCTCATACACCTGACGCATTGAAAAATGTACTGCATACAATAAAAACCATCAGGAATAAAAAAAGCAGAATTATCAGTGTTGTTGGAGCCGGAGGGAACAGGGACAAAACTAAGCGACCGCTTATGGCGAAGATAGCTGCTGAGATGAGCTCCATATTAATACTTACATCAGATAATCCCCGTAATGAAAACCCCGGGGCCATAATAAAGGAAATGAAAAATGGTCTGGAAGCTACCTTAGTTAAGAAGATTATTTCAATAACCGACAGGGAGGAAGCAATAAAAACCGCATGTGCTTTATCTGAAGAAGGAGATATAATCCTTCTCTCCGGTAAAGGGCATGAGACATACCAGGAAATAAAAGGTATCAGGTACCATTTTGATGACAGGGAAATATTGAAAAAATACATATAAAAAACTATGTTTTATTATTTATTTGAATACCTCAATATTATTGACTTCCCCGGAACAGGGCTCTTTCGCTATATCTCATTCCGTTCAGCTGCTGCTGTTATCACTTCCCTGATCATTTCCATGTATTTTGGAAAAAAAATAATCATATTATTGCAAAAGAGGCAGATAGGAGAATCTATCAGACCTCTGGGCCTTGAAGGGCAAACAAACAAACAGGGTACGCCTACCATGGGTGGATTAATTATCCTGATTTCCATCTTAATACCTGTCTTACTTTTCGCAAACCTGAAAAATATTTATATCCAATTAATGGTCTTAACTACCGTGTGGCTTGGGATAATAGGATTTATTGATGATTACATAAAAGTATTTAAAAAAAATAAACAGGGATTAAAGGGTAAAGTAAAAATCTTCGGGCAGGCCGGACTTGGCCTGGTATTAGGAATAATACTGCACCTGAATAATGATGTGATGATCAGGGAAAGAACCCAAATCAGTGCTAAAGAATATCGTACAGCAGATTATCCCGTTGTACGCGATAACTCAAGGTTTTATAAAGTAATGGATAGCAAATCAACTACCACTACCATTCCTTTCCTTAAAAATAATGAGTTTGATTATGCATGGCTTGTATGGTTTATAGGTGAAAAAGCATCTAAATACGCATGGATAGCTTTTATAATCGCTATAATATTTATTCTGACTGCGGTATCCAACGGGGCCAACATAACTGATGGACTTGATGGACTGGCTACCGGATCAGCGGCAATAATTGGAACTACACTAGGAATCCTTGCCTACGTTTCAGGGAACTTCATTATAGCCGATTATCTGAATATCATGTATATACCAAATGTAGGGGAACTTGTGATTTTCGCGAGTGCATTCATAGGGGCAACAATAGGATTCCTCTGGTATAATTCCTATCCGGCACAGGTATTCATGGGTGATACAGGAAGCCTTGCAATTGGAGGTATTATAGCGGTATTTTCAGTCCTCATCAGAAAAGAACTGCTTATACCCATCCTATGCGGCGTTTTTTTTATTGAGAGTCTTTCTGTGATGATGCAGGTAAGTTATTTCAAATATACAAAGAAGAAATTTGGTGAAGGGAAAAGAATCTTTAAAATGGCTCCCCTTCATCATCATTATCAGGTTTTGGGATATCCGGAACCTAAAATTGTAACAAGATTCTGGATTGTAGGGATACTGCTGGCAGTAATTGCAATAGTTACACTTAAAGTAAGATAATTTTATAAAATAGTAATTCATGGAACAGCCCTTAAGGATTGTAATTCTCGGCGCAGGCGAAAGCGGAACAGGTTCCGCAATACTGGCTGCAAAATTTGGACAGGATGTTTTCGTATCAGATATCGGGAAAATAAATTTACGTTATAAAAAGATGCTGGAGGAGCATAATATCAGTTTTGAAGAATACAGACATACTGAAAAACTGATATTAAACGCAGATGAGATAATTAAAAGTCCGGGCATTCCGGAAACTTCTCCAATAATTCAGTTAATCAGAAAGAAAAATATCAGGATTATTTCCGAGATTGAATTTGCAGCACGTTATACAAATGCAAGGAAGATATGTATTACCGGGAGTAATGGGAAAACCACAACAACTTCCCTTATTCACCATATGCTAAGGAAAGCAGGTTTGAATGCAGGGATAGCCGGAAATATTGGAAAAAGTTTTGCTTTACAGGTAGCTACTGAAGATTACGATTATTATGTTTTGGAGATCAGTAGTTTCCAACTCGATGGAATGTATGAATTCAAAGCCGATATAGCTATCTTATTAAATATCACACCGGATCATCTCGACCGGTATGATAATGGTCTTCAGCATTATGTAGAATCAAAATTCCGTATTACCCAAAACCTTACGGAAGATGAATTTTTCGTTTTCTGTTCCGATGATGAGATAACCGTCAGAGAACTTGAAAGGATAGTTTTAAAAGCGCGTCAGTTACCATATGCATACAGAAAATCTGAGGATGAAGTAGCATGGATAGACGAATTTGATTTTTTGAAAATAGAATTTGATGACTCAGACTTCTCTATGAGCGTCAATGAACTTGCATTAAAAGGCAAACATAACCGTTACAACAGTATGGCAGCAGGTATAGCAGGTAATGTACTGAAAATAAGAAAAGATATTATCCGGGAAGCCCTTATGGATTTTCAGGGAGTTGAGCACAGACTCGAACCTGTTCTTAAAGTTCATGATATAAACTTTATTAATGACAGCAAGGCAACCAATGTAAATTCAGCCTGGTATGCGCTTGAAAGCATTCAAACAAAAGTGATATGGATTGCCGGAGGTACTGATAAGGGAAATAATTATGAACCACTCAAAGCTCTGGTAAAAGACAAAGTAAAAGCTTTGATCTGTTTGGGAAAAGACAACAGAAAACTTCACTCAGCATTTAAAGATATCATCCCTAATATTTTTGATGCAACAACAATGAGGGAAGCCGTAAAAAAAGCCTATCAGAATGGAATTAACGGAGATACAGTATTGTTGTCTCCTGCCTGTGCAAGTTTTGATCTTTTTGAAAACTATGAAGACAGAGGTCGTCAGTTCAAGGAAGCTGTTCGCGATCTATAATATATAATGCTGATCTGAAAAATGTATATGTTAAAACATATTAAAGGCGACAGGGTAATATGGATGGTAATTATAATTTTATCCGTAATCTCCATACTTGCTGTTTATTCATCGTCAGGATCACTGGCCAACTCAACAAGAGGGGGAAATACTTCGTATTATCTCATTAAACAGCTAATAATTTTAATGACAGGTTTATTCATTATCTTTTCGACCCATCTTATACCCTATCGTTTCTATTCTAAACTCTCACAAATACTTCTTTACATTGCCATCCCCCTGCTTATCGTAACACTTTTTACCGGTGATTCAGTAAATCAGGCAAAGAGATGGGTAAGCTTACCCGGAACAGGTTTTACCATTCAACCCTCTGATTTTGCAAAGATTGCATTAATAATGTACGTAGCAAGGATCCTTTCCATGAAGCAAAAAAATATTAATGAATACAGGGAAGTATTTCTTCCGGTGATTGTACCTGTGGCAATTGTTTGCGGACTTATACTTCCGGCAAACCTTTCGACAGCTGCAATTCTTTTCTGCACTACTGTCATCCTTATGTTTATCGGGAGGATCCCTACTAAGTATCTGGCTATCTTTATAATCGGCGGAATTATTGTATTCACATCTTTTATGACTGTTTCGCTTGCAATTAACAGGGAAGGCAGAATAGCAACCTGGAAAAACCGTATAGTGTCGTATGTTTCCAGCGAAGAAAATGTGGATAATTATCAGGTTAACAGGGCTAAAATAGCAATTGTTGATGGAGGGCTATTAGGGAAAGGCCCGGGAAACAGTTTGCAGAAAAATCACCTGCCCCAGGCTTATTCCGATTTTATTTTCGCCATTATCATTGAAGAATATGGACTTCTGGGAGGACTATTTGTCCTTATGTTGTATCTCTGGCTGCTTTTCCGCACAGGAGCTATTGTTAGAAGAAGCTCCCGGTCATTCGCCGCGTTTCTTGCTATCGGGCTTACTCTGGGGATAGTTATCCAGGCAATGGTTAATATGGCTGTTGCTGTAAACCTACTACCGGTAACAGGGCAAACATTGCCTCTTATAAGTATGGGTGGTTCATCAATATTATTCTCAAGCCTTGCCATCGGGATGATCTTAAGTGTGAGTTGGGGAATTGAGGAAGACAACAAAAAAGAAACTGAAAGGAAGGAGGAGAAGCATGAGTAAGAGAATAATTATAGGAGGAGGAGGCACCGGAGGTCATGTATTCCCGGCAATATCCGTTGCAAATGCACTGAAAGCAATGCAGCCGGATATTAAGATACTTTTCGTGGGAGCAAAGAATCGTCTTGAAATGGAAAAAGTTCCCGAAGCAGGATATCAGATTAAAGGACTGCCTGTAACAGGTTTTCAAAGAAAAATAAGCCTTAAAAATTTGAGTTTTTTTATTAACCTGATTAGAAGTGCATCTCTGTCAAAAAAAATTATTAATGATTTTAAACCCGACGCTGCCCTTGGTGTTGGGGGATATGCAAGTGGTCCTGTTATTAGGGCTGCAGCAAGAAAAGGTATCCCGGTAATTCTTCAGGAGCAAAACTCCCAGGCAGGTATAACTAACAGAATACTTGCAAAATATGCATCAAGGATATGCGTAGCTTACGAGGGAATGGAAAAATATTTCCCTCTGGAGAAAATAGTTCTTACCGGAAACCCGGTGCGAAGAGATATTGTAAATTCCCATACCAAAAGGGAAGATGGAATCAGGTATTTTGATATGGACAAGAATAAAACAACTGTTCTGATACTGGGGGGAAGCCTCGGGGCAAAATCCATAAATGAGGCTTTTGAAAACTCCCTCACAGAATTGCCAGGTAACATCCAGACAATTTGGCAAACTGGAAAAATCTACCATAAGGATATATCTCTCAGGCTCAAAGAAAAGAACATTAAAAACCTTATTGCTGTTCCGTTTATAAAGGAAATGGCACTTGCATATGGTTGCGCAGATATTATCGTCTCACGTGCGGGTGCAGGCTCAATTTCCGAGCTCGCTATTATTGGAAAACCTCTTATCCTCATTCCATCTCCCAATGTGGCAGGTGATCATCAGACAAAAAATGCCATGGCATTAGCGGACAAGGAAGCTGCTATATTAATAAAAGACAGCGATGCAAAGGGAAAACTACTGCCGGCGATACTGCAGCTTGCAGAAGATAAGATTTACAGTGCAAAACTGTCTCAAAATATAAAAAAAATTGCTCTTCCTGATGCAGCCGAAAAAATAGCAGAGGAAGTTGTAAAAACGACGTGCCAGGATGAATGAAAAAATACATAGCGTCTATTTCCTTGGTATAGGGGGCATCGGGATGAGCGCCCTTGCCAGGTATTTTCTTCATAAAGGAATGCTTGTTGGTGGATACGACAGGGTGGCTACTCCCCTGACTGCAAAACTTGAAACGGAAGGAATGCAAATACATTATAAAGATGATCCTTTGCTTATTGCAAGAGAGTTTTCAAAGCCGGAAAATACACTTGTGATCTACACTCCTGCAATACCTCCTTTTCATAAGGAACTGAATTATTTCAGGAATAATGGTTATCAATTGCATAAAAGAGCTGAAGTTCTGGGTAGTATTATTAACAATGGAACAGGAATAGCAGTGGCAGGAACACACGGAAAAACCTCTGTGTCAAGCCTTACAGCACATCTCCTTCACGATTCAGGTTTTGGGTGTAACGCATTTCTGGGCGGAATATCAATCAATTATAATTCAAACTACATCCTTAATGACAATTCGGATATATATGTTGTTGAAGCCGATGAATACGACCGGTCCTTTCTTAGCCTCAACCCTCAGATTGCAGTGATAACAGCTGTGGACGCCGACCACCTGGATATATACGGAAACAGGGAAAATATTAAAGCAGCATTTCAACAATTTGCTTCCCAGGTGAAAACTGAAGGAGTAATTCTTATGAAAAAAAATGTGGATATGGATCTGCCGGGGAAAAATCGCATTCTTTACTACTCAATGAACGAGAAAGCTGATTATTTTTCTTATGCTATAACCCAAAAAAATCCTGGATATATTTTCAGTCTTCACACTCCTTATGGAGATTTTCATGAAGTTCATTCGGTAATTCCCGGAAGAATAAATATTGAAAATACTATAGCTGCCTTTGCTGCTGCAATGGAAGCCGGAGCCCGACCGGAAAAACTTCTTAATTCCCTGAAAACTTACAAAGGTATAAAGAGAAGATTTGAAATAATTATCAATAGCCCAAATCTGGTATATATTGATGACTATGCGCATCATCCTGAAGAACTAAAGGCTCTTATTAACTCTTTAAAGGAAATATTCCCCGGGAAAGACATAACCGGAATATTTCAGCCTCATCTTTTCACCCGTACAAGGGATTTTGCATCAGAATTCGCAAAGAGCCTTTCCCTCCTTGATGATGTAATACTACTTGACATTTATCCTGCCCGGGAGGAGCCCCTTCCCGGAATAGACTCAGGAATAATATTTAAACAATTAAGAAATACCGGGAGAAAGATTCTTTGCAGAAGTGATGAACTGTTAAACATAATAGCAAACCTTGAACCAAAAGTTATATTAACAATAGGTGCAGGTGATATAGACCAGATGGTGGAACCATTGAAACAAAAATTATTAACACTGACTTCATGAAAAGGATATTCACATTGATGTTCTGGACAGCAATTGCAGGGTACCTGGTATTAGCCTATAGCTTTACATCAGTTGAGAGAAAGAAAATTGTTTGCACGGAAATCAATATAATAATTGAAGACAGCCTGAGCAGTAGGTTTTATTCTCAACAGGATATAGAAGATATTATCAGAAAAGGAAATGTAAATATTTTAGGATATCCTCTGAATGAAATTAATACGCGAAAGATGGAGAAAATGTTCCATGCAAAACCTTACATAAAGAATGCGGAAATATATACTACAATGAAAGGAGCATTGACAGTGAGAATCAAACAAAGAAAGCCGGTTATCAAAATATATGCCTTGAATGGTAAAAGCTGGTATCTTGATGCAGAAGGATATATTATGCCCGAAAGCCAGAAGTTTGCTCCCTATGTTCTGGTAGCAAATGGGAATTTCCCATCAATAGAAGCATTAGCTAAATCAGGGAAGTTGGATCAGGCTGAAAATAAGGATAATTATAAAGAATGGGGAGATGCACTGGAGTTAGCTAATACCATAAATGAAAATGACTTATGGAAATGTCAGATCGTACAGATCTATCTCAACCGGCAGGGGATTTTCGAAATATTTCCAAGGGTAGGGGCTCATCAGATAATACTGGGTGATGTTATTCATCTGGAAGAAAAATTTGAGAAACTTAATACTCTTTACACACATGGTTTATCGAACCAGGGGTGGAACAATTATGATAAAATTGATTTAAGATATAAAAATCAGGTTGTATGTACTAAAAGATAAATAATATGGCAAAAAATGAATTAATCCTGGCAGCAGTTGATATCGGTACTACGAAAATCGTTACCATCGTAGGAAAGATCAACGAAAATAACAGACTTGAAGTATTAGGACTGGGCAGATCCGTGTCAAAAGGCGTAAAACGAGGAGTTGTTCTTAATATTGAAGAAACAGTTAGTGCAATAGAAGCTACTGTTAGCGAAGCACAGAAACAATCCGGGCTTATACTCCGGGAGGTATTTGTAGGTATCGCAGGACAGCACATCAGATCAATCCGGAACAGGGGATATCTCAACCGTGATTCCTATGAAGAAGAGATCATTAAAAATGATATTGAACGACTGGTAAATGACATGTATAAAATTCCTGTTGATATAGGGGAAGAAATCATTCATGTTCTCCCACAGAATTTTATTGTGGACAGCGAAACAGGAGTCAAAAATCCTGTCGGGATGTCAGGAAAACGGCTTGAGGCAAATTTTCATATCGTCATTGGACAGATAGCCTCAGCAAAAAACATTGAGAAGTGTGTAAACCGGGTTGGACTGAACGTAAGACAAATGATACTGGAACCGCTGGCTTCAAGCGAAGCAGTACTTACTGAAGATGAGAAAGAAGCAGGTGTTGCCCTCATTGATATTGGAGGAGGAACAACTGATATTGCCGTTTACTATGATGATATTATAAGACATACAGCCGTTATTCCTTTGGGAGGTAATGTAGTTACCCGTGACATCAAAGAAGGATGTTCCATCCTTCAGAGGCAGGCAGAATCCTTGAAAATGCAGTTCGGGTCAGCCCTCGGCGACATGGCTCCTGAAGACAAAGTAGTTACTATACCGGGCATAAGTGGGAGAGAGCCAAAAGAGATAAGTTTCAAAAGCCTGGCATATATAATCCAGTCGAGAATGGAAGAAATAATGGACCATGTAATGTTTCAGGTTGAAAACTCCGGATACCTGGAAAAACTTTCAGCAGGGCTTGTATTAACAGGTGGAGGCGCATTGCTTACTCATCTCCCCCAATTGGTGAAATTTAAAACCGGTTTGGATGTTAGAATTGGATATCCTAACGAGAAACTTGTTGCAGAAGCAAATGCAGAGATAAATCAACCTATGTATGCAACCAGTATAGGATTACTATTAAAGGGATCCGATAATCTCAGGGAACATAAAGGATCTTCCTCTCCACTGATAATGAATGAACAGGGTGAGACCCAGCCTGGAAAAATGAAACAAAGAAAACTTTTTGGCCGAGGAAAGATTATTAATTCATTGAAAAATGCTTTAACAGAAATATTTGAAGAAGATGATGCCAAAATGGAGTAAGCAAGCTTACAAAAAATAACTTTTTAGAAAAGATAAATAAAAATCAGTTTACCATGGTTGAAGAACTTATAAATTTTGAATTACCTTCCGAGAGATCATCAATTATTAAAGTTATTGGTGTGGGAGGAGGAGGCAGTAATGCTGTAAATCATATGTTTCGCAGAGGGATCAGGGATGTTAATTTTGTTATTTGCAATACTGATTCTCAGGCCTTGAATAACAGTCCGGTGCCTGTTAAGATCCAACTGGGAGAATCACTTACTGAAGGCAGAGGTGCCGGTAACAAACCGGAAGTTGGCAAACAGGCTGCCCTTGAGGCTATAGATAAAATTAAAGATCTGCTTTCAGGTAATACCAGGATGGTTTTTATAACGGCCGGCATGGGAGGCGGCACCGGTACAGGGGCAGCACCGGTTATTGCCAAAGCGGCCAGGGAAATGGACATTTTAACAGTCGCCATCGTTACAATTCCATTCCGCTTCGAAGGTCAGCTAAGGATAAAACAGGCCATTGAGGGAATAAATGAAATACAACAGTATGTCGATTCATTACTGGTAATCAGCAATGAAAAGCTCAGGGAAATATACGGTGATTTAAAGCTTTCCGACGCATTTTCAAGAGCAGATGACGTATTGTCAACCGCTGCAAAAGGCATTGCAGAAATAATTACAGTTCACGGACATATTAATGTTGATTTTGCTGATGTTGAGACTGTTATGAATAACAGTGGAGTGGCTGTTCTGGGATCCGCTTTTGCAGAAGGCGAAAACAGGGCAATGGAAGCCATAAAGAATGCACTATCCTCACCCCTGCTTAATAACAATGACATCACAGGGGCAAAAAGTATTTTGCTGAATATAACCTCCGGAAGTAATGAAGTTACTATGGATGAGGTAGGTGAAATAACCGACTTCGTAAGCCAGGCTGCAGATAAAAGCGCATTGGTCATTTGGGGAACAGGTACCGAAGAGAGCCTTGGCGAAGCCATTAGTGTAACTGTTATCGCTACGGGATTTGAGCCTCAAAGTATTCCTGAATTATATACTATCAGACGTCAGTTCGATAAAATTCCGCTTCGGGAAATGCAACACTCAGGCAACAACCCTCAGGATAAACATTCATTTGAAGTTAAAAATAAACAGGACAATAATGTTCTGGACCAAAAATTTATTGATTTTCCAGGTAATGAAGAAAAGGCAGAACAGTATACTCTTTTCGAAAACATTCTGGAAAGAAAGCCAAACCCGGAAAGTGACAGAAAACGACAGGATAGAGTTGAAAATATAAAAAAGATACAGGAATTTTCAAGAATAAACAAACAACTGGAATTCCCCAGCAACGAGGAGCTCGATCAGATGGAAAACGAACCCGCATATATCAGAAAAAAAATAAAAATTGATGATTCATCTGCGGTAAAAAAACAAAACTTATCAAAGTTCAGCCTTTCGGAAGATGAGGATAATATCCCCCGCATAAGGGAAGATAATTCATACCTGCATGATAATGTTGACTAAAAAATAAAACCATGAGCTATTCAGAAAAGATAAATGCCGACCTTAAAAAGGCCATGCTCGAAAGAGATAAATTGAAACTGGAAGCACTCAGGGCAGTAAAAACTGCTTTCACCCTTTACCGAAGTGAAAAAGGAGCAACTTACCTTCTCACTGAAGCGGAAGAGTTAAAAATAATGCAAAAATTAGTTAAACAGCGAAAAGAATCAGCAATGATTTATCAGGAACAAAACCGGCCTGAATTATCTGAGAAAGAACTAATTGAAGCTGAGGTAATTGAAAATTATCTTCCTGCAATGATTAACCAGGAAGATATTGAGAAATACCTTACAGGCATAATATCCAGTCTGGGGGCAAAAGATGTAAAAGACCTCGGGAAAATCATGAATATAGCTTTAAAAGAATTTGCCGGGAAAGCAGATGGAAAAACTATTTCTGAAATAGCAAAAAAACTGTTGTCGCAAAAGGCGGCAGAGTGAGACCAAAAAACCCTTTTATACACTACAGGAAAGACCGTTATGGAAATAATTCTTAACGGTCTTTTTATTTATTCACCGATAAGAACCCTGAAACTTATTAGCTAATTTGTTAATTTTCTGAACAGTTATTTTTCCCGAGTAAACTATTAACCTGTATCTGAATGTAGCTGAATCCCCCTTTTTCAGTGTAAAATTTAATTCATTTTCTCCGTTGGAAAATTCCTTCTGCCCAAGAGAATTTGCTGAGAACAACCCGTACGTACGTGCATGCCAGTAGGTAGGATATCCGGGATTATCAGGATGATCAACGATAATGATGGAGACTTCTTCTCCTTTTACTATACCTGAAAGCTTCATCCATCCCGCACGGGTACCCCAAACTTTAGCCCCCTCAACACCTTCACTGCTCAGATAATTCCCGTTCGATTCAGGGTTCCCCATGACTTTCACATCAGTAATATTACCATGAGCATCCGTCAACTCAATTGGCCTGCTGTGGGGAAATTCCAGCTCCGGACATACACGGATTGCAAATAAGCCTTCCTTATTATCTTTAAAAAGAATATCATTTATTGCTGTAAGTTTTGTTATCCTATCAATTATCCGGATATTTTTCTTTGCTCCAAAAATAAACTCCGTTTCTTCCTCCAGTAAGGTATTATTTCCTGATGAAACCCAGTCTGCCTTTACTCTGATAAAACCTTTTCCTTTTCCACTTTTAACCTCTTCAACTTTTCTATGAAAAATAGTGCCAAACTTGTCTCTTCTTTCCACAGGAATAGCTTCTGAATTATTCCAGAAATCCAGGTCGTTAACATTACCATAATTCAGCCATATCCCAATATGGTGAGGATGATCCACCCTTTCTCCCGGAACTTTCTCCAAAGGGAAACTCCTGGTTAAAATATTTCCGGCAGGTGAAATTACCGGCCATAAAACAGGCTTTTTTATTGATTCATAATATATATAAGAGGTGAAAAGTTCTCCATCAACCAGAACCTCAAGCTTTTTCTCCGAAGGTTTATCAATAATCCTGATTTCCTGGGCAGCTAATTCGACTGAAAATAAAAATGCCGGTATTATAAGTAAAAAGGTTTCAATAAAAGTTTTCATTTTTTTAATATTTACTTTCACGCAAATATCTGATTTTTCGCGAGCATTACCTAACTATCATTGATCTTATTTTAAGTATCTGCCAAATTGCATGCTGAAATCACCTATAATAAAAAGAAAATACATCCGGATTATTATTTTAAGCCTGTTACTGTTAAGTAATTAAAGTTTCACAGATGTTTATATCATGCACATTAAAAGGGTTATACGCAATAAGCAATTCTTTAAATTTTGATATTCAGTTATTTAAAATTTCCATTTTCAAAATAATATTTCATTCGTCGTATCAGAGATATTATAAAAAAGAATAAAATTGTTTTCCTCTTGTCTGATCTGAAATAATATCAACGAAAATTATTTATACCTGACCCACACCTCCTGAGTTGCATATTTACTCTGTACTGCCCATAAAATGCCTCTTTTCATTATTTCCGTTACCTCAAAAATATCAAAATCCTTTTCCACATGACCCAGGGAACTGTAGAATATTCTTCCCTTTCCATGCGTTTTCTTCCATATCACCGGCATAATACAACCCTCAATCCAGCTATCATGCTCTCCACTGAATGTGGTAGTTGCCAGCACTTTAACATTTGGATCAACATGCATGTAATATTGCTCACTTAACATGTTAAAATCATTAAGACCTCTTGTTACCGGATCTGCATGATCGGTGATATTAACCCTGTAATTAATTATTCCCCCCGGGTGCGCAACCCACTGACCACCGGTTGCATACTGATAATATACATTTGTTCTGAAAGAGTCACACAGTCCTCCGTGCCATCCCGCAAGTCCTGCCCCGGCTTTTACAGCATCAAGCAAACCTTTCTCCTGCTCCCTGGTAATAGTCGTTTGTGTCACCGACTGCAGTATCATATCGGTTTTTTTCATCAGAGCTTCATTGGTATAAATCTCCAGAGTATCAGAAACATGTACTTCTGCTCCATTCTCCCTCAACCAGGGAATAAACCTGTTGACACATGCCTCTGGTTCATGTCCCTTCCATCCTCCCCATACAACTAAAATATTTTTATCCTTAAGTACATCTGGGTTGAGCGCTGAAAAATCAGCCTCCGAAGCATTCTTCTTTCTTGAATTTCGGCCCTTAGCCTCTGTATTAAGTGTAAAAGAGGCTCCAAATCCGGCCAGCAGCATTTTATTGATGAAATTACGACGTGAACTGCCTGTGGTTTTCATTATTTAATCATTAATTATTCTACAATATAAAAACATAAAAATAAAGATTTTTTAACCACTTTTACCATCACAATGTATAAATTCGATTAGCTATTGCCTTCAGAAAAGTCAGGAAATGGTTTGAGGATATTTGAAATCCCGGAGGGATTAAATGTTTATAGAAAAAATAAAACTTGAGAAGGTGCGACTCCGGCAGGAGTCGGATATCATACATAGATGTCCGTTTCTATAAACATTTGACCCCTAACCGGGGTCGTTACAACTAATGAATAATTAATTTCCGATCCGGGGGCCGTTATCATTCGTGTGTGTCCCTTTCCGGAACACCCAAATTATCATCATAAAAATCTTACTAACCTAACGTGGACAAGCCACAACCAAACAAATAACAAATCTCAAAATACAAAT
>CAZGKF010000025.1:38316-44236 GCA_964526475.1 uncultured Bacteroidaceae bacterium | reverse complement strand
TTAATATCCTTAAGCTCCATATAGGTATTATCTGCCATCTCGTTAACCAGTTTCAAGAGGAACCCCAGTTCTTCTGAGTGCCATGCAGTGTAGACCTGTTGGCCAGAGGCATAAAGCTCAATCTTACTGCAATCGTATCCTTCGATTTTTTCTTTGCCTATATTTTTCTCATCATACCTTGATTTGCTGTAAATGAAGGCCTGGTAGGGGTCATTCATAAGGCTTGTTGAGGAGTGGATATCTGTATAGTGCACATACTTTTCATCGGGCATAAGGATGGCTGTTTGACCTTTTTCCGGGTCAACTATTACCGTGCCTTTCATACCGCTCTCCTCGAAATCGTACCTGTACTTTAGCCCGTCTGACTGCAGTTTGTATACTCGTTCCGTCCCTCTCTGAACATTTAGCATCTCAGCACTGAAGGATGACTGGCTGAAGGATAATGTCGTGTAAAAAGAAAAAATAACTGATAAAACTATTGTAAATTTTGTTTTCATGAGTTTTATTTTTAAGACCTCAAAAACCTCCCATATTACTTTTGACCTTACCCCGACTAACGTTAATACCAATAGCTATTTCTTTTATTGGTTCATATATTTCGGCACTACTCATCGGAACTCTGGCAGTGGGTAAAATATCACAAGAACTATAAACAGTGATTCTTTCCTCATTTTTTTTATAATCGTCCGGAGCTCTGTATTTCACTGTAATTGTTCCGTCATCAACCCTGAAAACTTTATAATCCGGTCCTATATAACTTTCTTCGCCATTCATAATTTCACCCGAGGGAGCATGGAAAATGATTCGATTAAATTCCCTTGAAGATTCACCAAATAGATCGCGGAAATCAGACAGTACAATTTCTATCACCTCATTTATATTTACATCCTCCTTTTCAAGCTTAATCTGACAAGTTGTTGGGGGTTTTTCAAAGTGTTATATTTTTACAAATTTACTTCGCGCATTTCTCGTGGCATTCGGCAGGGCTTTAACAAGTTTGGGTTCTGCTTTCATTTCTTTACAAACTCCACCCTGCGGTTTTCTGCCTTGCCTTCCGGTGTGGCATTTGAATTTATGGGGTTGGATTCTCCAAAGCCCTTTGAGCTAAGTCTGCCGGCAGATATTCCCATCGACACCAGCTGTTTCATAACTGTCTCAGCCCTGTCCTCTGATAGTTTCTGGTTAAGATCGTTATCTCCATCGCTGTCAGTATGTCCTTCCACACTTATTGCAACATCAGGATGTTCGGAAAGCATTTTATAGATTTCGTTAAGCACACCCATCGATTCGGGACGCAAGGTTGCCTTACCCACGTCAAAGCGTATACCGTTGGAAACGATCTTGCCATCCTGGAGGAAGCGGTCGTAGTATTTGACGCCTCCCTCGGCTATCCTGACGTTCTTTATGTAGGATCTGTTGTTGTCGCTTGCATGGTATACATGAAATGAAATGCCTGTCGGGTCAAATGCGAGATGAGGGATGTTTATAAGCCTGGTATCATCAATATAAGCTTTAAGCTTTCCACTTGTGTAAGCAATAGAGATATGTGCCCATGTTTTGGCAATGCTCTTTTTATCCGGTAACATGCTGCGGGCAGGGCTCATCTCCATTTGATCAGTCCAGACTGACAGTTGTGTGGCACTTCTTGGAACCTGTTGATTTTTACGATCGAAAAAAAAGACCGAAAAAGAATTTGAAGGCAGAAAAAGGTCGAACTCAACTGTAAACACCTCGGGTAAATAATCAATATTAGCGTTTTTAAGAAAGGGTACAATAGTTGGTGACCCTCCTCTGAACATTATTATCTTATCCTCGCCGAATTCTGCATTCTCAACCGACCCCTGCACCAGGTCCCATCTGGAAGGAAACTCCCCGTTTTCCTCGCCGATGAGATTATCCTCAAAAATTATCTTATCACCGGGAACAAAATCATATTTACTCCAGGATAATTCCGGAGCATTTTTTGTTTCTTCAGACATTCTCTTTGAGTCCATCCCTGCAGAGGATGCATTCGATTCACTTCCAGACTGCTTTTCGGGCTGATTATTATCGCCGTCTTTATTGAATATGCTTTTTATCCCTTCTTCCGTACTATCCAGGCTTTTCCCTACTCCCTGATCGGTCCGCTTGTCGACACGTTCAGTTGCTTTTTTTTTGATCTTGTCTTTCAGGTTAATCTGACCAAAACTCCATGTGCTCAGAAGGCAACATGTGAGTATGAATAATAAAGTTTTCATGGTGGTATATTTTATTTATAAAATTACTACTACAGGCAATACGGGGAAAGAGATTATTAGCAAACCAGTCTTATGGATGAGTATTTTTATACTTACATTTAGAATATGAAGGAAAAGGGCCGGGAAGAATGGTTTTGAAAATCATTGAAAATAGCAGGGAAGGGGAGAGGGTTAGAAGAGAAAATGGTAGTAACAAGGCGCAAAAATCTTTTCAGACTGTATGGTATAGGGAGAAGTCAGGAATAAAAAAAAAAGACTTTTTTCTCCGGGGAAAGAAATTTCATATAAGTTTTAAAGCCTACTCATAAAGGAAGTTGTTTATTGCCTGCAATACTTTTTTCCTTAGCCCCTGTGAAACAGGTATTGATGAATTATCTTTTAGCAAGAGGTATCCGCCATCTCTTTTTACAAATTTTTCTATATAAGAGAGGTTAACCAGGTGTGACTGATGAACACGAATTATCCCTGATCCGGAAAGTAATTCATCGAATTCCTTTATTGTACGTGACACCATAATCCGTTTATTCCCTGACAACCAGAAAGTGGTATAATTGCTGTCTGCTTCTGCCCTGATAATATCATTCATGTTTACTACATGGAGATGATCCGCTGTGGACAGAATAATACGTTTCAGCACTCTTTTATTCTTAAGGTTTTCAGAAAGTGCCTCCAGCTTCATTCTCTCTTCCTTGTAGTTAATTGCTGTCAGAGCCTTTTGAACAGCCTTTTTCAGTTCTTCCGGTTCAAAAGGTTTCAGTATATAATCGAGTGCGCTCACTTTGATTGCAGCCAGAGCATACTCCTGGTGCCCGGTAATAAATATTACCTTAAATCCTGTATCGGGAATGCTTTCAAGGAGTTCAAACCCGGTGCCATCAGGCAGTTCCACATCGAGAAAAAGCAGCCGGGGCTGGTGCTTACGGATGGCTTCCAGCGCTTCATTCACATCACCTGCTGTAGCTGCAATATTAATCTCAGGGAAAAATTCCCTGAGAAATACGGTTATTGACTTTCTGACAGCCACCTCATCATCAACGATTATTACATCCAAAGCAGATTTTTCAGACATTTGTTTCTTATGAATAGATTTTCTTATAAGGTTGTGCTATAACTACTTTCGTGCCAACAGTCTGAGAGTTTTCGTAAAGGTCAAAAATTTCATACCCTATCTGCTTCTCCCTCAATGTTTTTCTAAAGTAATCAAGCCTGTTTTTTATTAAGCTTGTGGATAATGACTGTTTTTTCATCCCTGATCCGGATATCTTTTCAGCCTCTTTTCTCCCTACACCATTATCAACTACCTCCAGTATCATCAGTCCGTTTTTCAGTTTGTAAGAGATATTGACAGTTCCTTTTCCACTAAAAGAGCGCAGTCCATGCTCAATGGAATTTTCAACACAGGGCTGGGCAAGCATTGGTGGAACGGAACAGTTCTCAGGATCAATTGCTTCATCAATAATAAAGTTATACCGAAATTTTGTTTCAAACCTCAGTTCCTGTAAATCGAGATAAAGTTTCAGCGTCTCAATCTCCTTATCGAGGGGAATATATTCTTCGCGTGAATGCTCCAGGATATTCCGCATAAGACCTGCAATTTTTACAAGAAAAAGATTTGCCTCCTTAGGTTTTCCATCAAGTATAAGTTCCTGTATAGCACAGAGTGAATTAAAAATAAAGTGTGGGTTCATCTGTGCCCTCAGCAATCTTTGCTCAAGATTGATCCTTGCATACTGTGCTTTCACCTTGCTGTGGCGGATATAGAGCAATGAAATGATCCCCAGCAGAAAAATCAGTAATAACAGGCCTTTCAGGTATACGCTCTGCTGACTTATCCTGTTTTCCTGCAGAATTTTCTCCTGCATCCGTGCATATTCTGCCGCCTCCTCTTTCTTGTTAAATTCATACTCAATCTCAAGCCGGTTTATCTGTTTAAGATATTCATCATTGTTGATACTGTCATTTATTTCGGTATATTCTTTCAGATACCCGTAAGCAATATCTTTTCTTCCTGTCAAACTGTAAAGATCGCTGAGCAGGGCAGATGCCCGGGCAATTATCAGAGGCAGATTTTGCTTTCTGGCAAGTTTGTATGCTTCCTTAGCATTATAAATGGCCTTGCTGTAATCACCACTGGAACGGTATACACTCCCAAAAGTAAGGAGGTAATTTACCAGAGAAGGGTCATCTATCTCTCTTGCAATTTGAATTGCTTTTCTTATATAATAATAAGCTGAATCTATTTGAGATTTAAGAAGCATTGTATTGGCAAGATTGAAGTAAGCCGTGGCAATACCTGACGGGTAGTTCATGCGGTTGTTAAGATGCAGGCTCCGCCTTAAGTAATATAGTGCGCTATCAAATTGTTCCTGTGAATTATATATCTGTGAAATAATGTTGAGTGCCTTGCTTTCCTCCCAGAAATCCCCTACAGCCATGGAAATGGGAAGTTTTTTCATATTAAACTCAAGAGCCCTTTCATAGTCCTTCTGGAAATAATACATCAGTCCGATTGAGCCGTAAGCAATGGAGAGTCCGACCGAATCCCCTTTTGATTCCCAAAGTCTGAGAGCCTCAAAGTATGAATCAATTGCATAATTGAAAAGGGCCATATCCTTATATATGTTACCCAGGTTGTTCAGGGCATCGGCAAGTGGAAGAGTATCATTTATGGATTTTGCCGTTTCAATTCCCATCCGGATCAACTCCCTTGCCCTTTTAAGGTCACCTTTCTGCTTGGCAAGGTAAGTAAGGGCAATATATGTATTTACAATTCCCCGTTTGTCTCCTGCTTCCTCAAAGAAATCAAGGCTTAGATAGCTGTATTCCTCCGACCTTTCCATATCTCCTTTAAAACTATAAACATAGACAAGAGCATAACAGGAACGTGCCTGACCCAAAAAATCACCTATCTCTTTATATAGTTGCAATGAATAGCTGTTATAGTATAAAGCACTGTCGCCCGGATTATATTTTGCCAGGTAGGCCATACCAAGCGCAAGTGATGCATCTGCCTCCCCCTTAGTATAAGCAATGTTCCTGGAGGCAGCCAGTAATTTATGTGCAGAGAAAATTGACATATCAGGGTTCCTGCGCGCATTAATATATGCGTCCCTCGTCTGTGTATTTATTTTTGAGGTATCAGTCTCATACTGAGCAAATGCAGAATAGTGTATGCACCTGAAAAGAATAAGAAGAAGGAATATACTAATTGTCTTTGTCAGAGTTGACATTTTTTAATTTGAATTTTTCTCTAATCATAAATAATGATAAAGTTAAAGAAAAAACATATAATACCAGATTATTTACAGTAATTTGAAAAGTCTCCGGAGTTATGCCGACAAATACAGGCCTGATACAATTTACCGGCTTTCGCCCCGAAATATAATTCAGTCGGACAATTTTATCATTCTTCCGCTATATGCTGTGAATGTCTTAATGAATCTAACCCGGGAATAATGGCCGGATAAATCCTTAAACCTGTACTGTTATCGGACTGTACTTCGACAGACTCAGCGACAGTCGCGATAACTGATTTTATGTTAACCATGCCTTTCAGGCCTGGCCGTATGGTTTCAAAATAATAAATGAAAATTACTTTAACATAAAATCTGTGCCGTTATCGGACTGCGTCGCGATAACTGATTTTATGTTAACCATGCCTTTCAGGCCTGGCCGTATGGTTT
>CAZGKF010000025.1:0-38216 GCA_964526475.1 uncultured Bacteroidaceae bacterium | reverse complement strand
GTCGCGATAACTGATTTTATGTTAACCATGCCTTTCAGGCCTGGCCGTATGGTTTCAAAATAATAAATGAAAATTACTTTAACATAAAATCTGTGCCGTTATCGGACTGCGTCGCGATAACTGATTTTATGTTAACCATGCCTTTCAGGCCTGGCCGTAATTTTCATTTACATGTCCCATAATTATTATTATGTTAAATAGAAATATATAATTAAAGAGAGGAATTTATATTCCCCCCCCTTTCTTTAAAAAAAAAACAAATACTATTATAATTCTTTTAGTTTCTTATCCACTTCCTCGTATTTATCCATCATCTGTAGCCGGTAATAGATTCTCTTCAGGGTATCTAAGGATTCACGCAGAACTTCCATGTTGACCTCATTATGGAAATTCGATTTTTCAAGAAAAGGATAAGATTCTTCGTATTTCTCAACAGCTGCTTTCGTTAAAATTTCACGATATTTCATATCTTTTTCAGCAGCAGCGGTATTAAATAACTCCTGACCTTGTAGAAAATATATTAAACCAATATCATAATATACGTAATATAATGTTGGATTCACTTCTATTGCTTTATTATATGCCTCAAGTGCCTCATCAACACGATTCTCCCCTTCTGTGTTCAATAAAAGCCTGCCCTTCCAGTAATAATATTCACCTTTATCAGGATTGGAATCAATGCTTGATTGTATCTTATCCAGACCTTTATCAGCTTTTTCAGTTTTAAGATAAAGATCAATCAGATTTGCAACCACACTAGCCGTATCGGGATATATTTCAAAACCTTTTTCCATAGTTGCAATAGCATTAATAGTATCCTCAAGGGAAAGATAATCTTCTTTTAATGCAATATATGTGTTTGGTCCACCGAAATTCAATTCAATAAGTCTTTCGTACTGCTTTGTGGAGGTCTTAAAATCTTTAATTTCTCTTGCAATAATACCGGTATACTGAACCATTAAGGTATCAATTTCCCCCTCAAAAATTTCCATTTTATTCACGTCATTAACAAGCGAGAAATAATCCAGGGCAAGTTTCTTTTCATCGCTGTAATAAGCATTAAGTCCTTCCTGCCTGAAGTAACCTTTCAGGCTTATCATTTTTTCCTTTAACTTGCCGGATAATTTGTTTTTCTCATCCAATTGAAGTGCTTTTGAATAGGATGCTAATGCTTCCTTAAGAGGATTGTCAACTAGTGTTTGTGTTTTTTTCCACTTAAATAATTTCTTATCTGCAAAATAAAAATTCACTCTTTCATATTTAAAGATTTCAACACTCTCGCCTTCCTTTTCAATTGTTTCAATACTATCCGGCTCCTTGTAAAAAAGCTTAAGGCTTAAAGGATCCATGCCTTCATACACCTGATCGATATCAACTCTGTAAACATCAACCATGATGTCTCCTCTTTTTAACCAGGTCTGGGGCTTGACCCCTTTTTTGGGATGTTGAATTTCATCGTTGCTCTTTGAGAGCTTCTTTTCCAGAGCCTTGTAATTGATTGGTATATAAGTCTCTTGTGGATATACGTTTAAAACTAATCCCAACAAAATATAAAAAACTAAAAAACGTTTCATTTCCTCTCGAATTTACTTGTTATAAATTTGTTAAAAATATATTAATTAATTGAATTTTTCAAATTGGAATAAAAATTTTCAAATATCTTGTTTATCAGATTCTTCACTAATAACTTCCTCCACTCCTTCCACTTCTTCGGCTGAAGGCACCCTGGTGATAGCAGCTATTTCATCACCATTTCTTAGGTTAATAAGCCTAACACCCTGTGTTGCTCTGCCCATTATTCTTACAGTAGATAAGGGTAACCGGATTGCAATACCTGTTTTTGTAATTATCATGAGATCATCTTTTTCTGTAACTGCTTTTATACCAATTAGTTTTCCGGTTTTATCTGTAATATTGATTGTTTTTACTCCTTTCCCTCCCCTGTTGGTTATCCGGTAATCATCAATAGAAGATCTTTTACCATAACCTTTTTCTGATACAACCATAATCTCCTTGTTTTTCTCTTCGACAGAAACCATGCCAATCACTTCATCATTTTGAGCTTCGGAAAGATTTACTCCTTTAACTCCTGAGGCGGTTCTTCCAATAGCTCTTACAGTCTTCTCATGAAACCTGATTGCTTTCCCTGACCTGACAGCAATGAGAATTTCGTGATTTCCATTTGTTAAAAGGGCTTCCAGTAGTATATCACCTTCACGGATATTAATAGCATTGATACCATTTTGTCTGGGTCTTGAATATGCTTCAAGTGCTGTTTTCTTTATTATTCCGTTTTTAGTACAGAGAACAATATAATTATTTTTGATATGATCCAGGTCGGTAAGACTCGTAACATTTAGAAATGTCTTTACACTATCATCGGGTTCAATCTGGATAAGGTTCTGAATCGCTCTTCCTTTGGTTGTCCTTGTGCCTTCAGGAATTTGATATACTTTAAGCCAGTAACACTTCCCTTTCTCAGTGAAAAACAGCATTGTATTATGCATGGTTGCAGTAAAAAGATGGGTAAGGAAATCTTCATCCCTGGTAGTGCTTCCCTTGGAACCTACACCTCCCCTTCCCTGTGTCCTGAAATCAGAAAGAGGGGTGCGTTTAATATATCCCATATTTGAAATGGTAATAACCATTTGATCATCAGCATAGAAATCTTCAGGATTAAATTCACCTTCATCGGGTATGATTTCAGTTCTGCGGTTATCTCCATACTTCTGTTTTATCTCCAGAAGTTCATCCTTTATTATTCCCATTCTAAGGGATTCATCAGCAAGAATACTTTTAAAATACTCAATTTGTTTGATCAGATCGTTGTATTCCTCTCTGATCTTTTCCCTTTCAAGTCCTGTCAATCGCTGTAACCTCAGGTCTAATATTGCTCTTGCCTGTATTTCTGTCAGATTAAAATTACTTATCAGTCCCTCTCTGGCTTCATCCGGATTTTTTGATCCCCTTATAAGCTGGATTACTGCATCAAGGTGATCAAGTGCAATAAGCAATCCCTCCAAAATATGAGCTTTTTTCTCTGCCTGGTCCAAATCATATTTCGTCCTCCGTACAACCACATCATGCCTGTGATTTACAAAATGAGTAACTAACTGCTTTAAATTAAGCATTCTTGGCCGGCCTCCTACAAGAGCTATATTATTTACATTAAATGCAGTCTGTAACTGAGTGTATTTCAGTAGATTATTAATAACAACGCTGGATAAAGCTTCTTTCTTCAGTATTATCACTATTCTCATCCCCTGCCTGTCAGATTCATCATTCACATAAGAAATGCCTTCCAGCTTTTTCTCATTTACCAGGTCAGCGATCTTTTTAATAAGTTCAGCCTTATTAACCAGGTAGGGAATTTCAGTAACAACAACTCTCTCTCTTCCGGAAGGCATGACTTCAATCTCGGTTTTAGCTCTGACAACAATTCTTCCTCTGCCTGTTTCATATGCTTCCTTTATCCCCAGGTAGCCGTATATAATCCCTCCGGTTGGAAAATCCGGAGCTTTAATGATCTCTGTCAGCTTCGGTATATCAATCTCATTATCGTCTATATATGCAACTATAGCATCGATGGAGTCACTAAGATTATGCGGGGGCATATTGGTTGCCATACCAACTGCAATACCTGAAGCTCCATTGATCAGAAGGGTCGGTATTTTGGTAGGCATTACAGTAGGTTCCTGCAAGGTATCATCAAAATTATTCTGAAAGTCAACAGTATTCTTTTCAAGATCAGCCATAATTTCTTCTGCAATCCTTTCTAATTTGGCTTCGGTATAACGCATTGCAGCAGGACTGTCGCCGTCAACAGATCCGAAATTTCCCTGCCCGTTAATCAAAGGATATCTGAGCGACCACCCCTGAGCCATTCTAACCATGGCATCATAGACAGAAGTATCACCATGGGGATGGTACTTTCCTAATACCTCTCCAACTATCCTTGCGGATTTTTTGAATGCCCTTCCGGATGAAACCCCTAACTCGTTCATTCCGAACAATACTCTTCTGTGTACAGGCTTAAGCCCATCCCTTACATCAGGCAGTGCCCTGGAAATAATTACCGACATCGAATAATCGATGTAGGCTGTTTTCATCTCTTCTTCAATATTGATTTTTATGACCTTCTCTCCTTCATTCATTGTATTGCCTTTTCTTCAAGTGTAATTTCTTTATTTATAGTTCTTATATTATAAATATTACCGAAAAACCTGTTATCCTGAATTATTTTTTCTATTCGCGGATAATTTTTTTCCCGGAAATAATAAATTCTGAGGATTTATAAAAAAATAAATTTTGTACTGATTCTCAGCATGAAGAACCTTTGATTTTGGAATTACGAAGTTACGAATTTATTATGGAATTTGATTAAATGATAATTCAAATTATCAACATTGAACTGTTTATAAATGATAATTGTTTTATTTATATATTTGTAATGAAATTATAACTTTGGAAGATAATAAATTCTACCCATAAAATTATGGACGCAAAATTTTCTCAACGGATAAGGGATGTTCTTAGTTACAGCAAAGAGGAAGCTATTAAACTGGGAAATAGTCATCTGGGTGTTGAACATTTATTTCTGGGAATTCTCAGGGATGGAGAAGGTATTGCTATTGATTTACTGATGATGCTGGGTGTTGATCTGTATGAAATAAAAAAAGCGATCGAAAAAAATCTCAAAAAAGAAGAATATCTGAACCTGAAAGAAACGGATAAGCTTCCTCTCCTTAAAAACACGGAAAAGGTTTTAAAAATCATATACCTGGAAGCCAGGGCATTAAAAGAAAGCACGATTGATACAGGGCATTTATTGTTGGCAATTCTTAAAGATGAGAATAATTTCGCCACTCTTTTATTAAACGAAAAAAACATTTATTACGATTTGGTTAAAACTGAACTTCAGAATGCAAATCTTGAGAATAAATCGGATTTTTCAAATGATGAAGATGATGAAATGCGCCCGCCTTTCGGAAGTCAGCCACCAGGAGGTTCTGCTCCGGGTTCCAAAACATCCGATACACCTGTACTTGATAATTTTGGAATAGATCTCACAAAAGCTGCAGAAGAAGGAAAGCTTGATCCTATCGTAGGGAGAGAAATGGAAATCGAACGTCTGGCACAGATATTAAGCCGCAGGAAAAAAAATAATCCTATTCTTATTGGAGAACCCGGTGTAGGGAAATCTGCAATTGCAGAGGGCCTTTCAATGCGGATTATCCAAAGGAAGGTATCCAGGGTTCTTTTTGATAAACGTGTCGTAACACTCGATCTGGCTTCCATTGTTGCCGGAACAAAATACCGCGGGCAATTTGAAGAACGAATGAAAGCCATTCTTAATGAGCTTGCAAAAAATAATAATGTGATTTTGTTTATTGACGAAATCCATACTATAGTAGGTGCAGGAGGTGCCACAGGGTCACTCGATGCTGCAAATATGCTTAAACCGGCTCTCGCAAGGGGGGAAATTCAATGTATAGGTGCAACTACTCTGGATGAATACAGGCAGCATATTGAAAAAGACGGTGCCCTCGAAAGAAGATTCCAGAAAGTTATTATCAACCCTACAACTCCAGAGGAAACTATAGAAATCCTTAATAACATTAAGGAAAGATATGAAGAACACCACAATGTATTTTATACACCTGATGCTGTTGATGCATGCGTGAAACTTACCCAGCGCTATATCAGCGACAGGCACCTTCCGGACAAGGCAATTGACGCACTCGATGAAGCCGGGTCAAGAGTCCATATATCAAATATTGTTGTTCCTGAAAAAATGGTTAAACTGGAAGAACAAATAGAAGAAACCAAAAAAGAAAAAATCCGCGCTGTTAAAAATCAGAATTTTGAAAAAGCTGCCAGCTTCAGGGATACCGAAAAAGATTTGCTTGAAAAGCTTGAACATGAAAAGATTAACTGGGAAAGTGAGCTTTCCAAAAACAAAGTGAGCGTGGATGCTGAAAAAGTCGCAGAAGTAGTAGCTATGATGACCGGAGTACCTGTACAACGTATCGCACAGGCCGAAGGATTCAGACTACTCAAAATGGCAGATGAACTTAACGGAAAGGTAATAGGACAGCAGGAAGCAATTGAGAAGGTGGTAAAATCAATACAAAGAAACAGAGCAGGATTAAAAGATCCTAACAAACCTATCGGGAGCTTCATTTTTCTTGGTCCAACCGGCGTAGGAAAAACACAGCTTGCAAAAATACTCGCTCAGTATCTTTTTGACAGTTCCGAAAATCTCATACGTATTGATATGAGTGAATATATGGAAAAATTCTCTGTTTCACGCCTCGTGGGTGCTCCCCCTGGTTATATTGGCTATGAAGAAGGAGGACAACTTACCGAAAAGATCCGTAGAAAACCTTATTCCGTTGTACTATTGGATGAAATAGAAAAAGCCCATCCCGACGTTTACCATATTTTGCTTCAATTACTCGATGAAGGCCAGTTGACTGACAGTCTTGGACGCAGAGTTGATTTCAGGAACACTATTGTTATTATGACATCCAACATAGGTTCCCGACAATTAAAAGATTTTGGACAAGGTGTAGGATTCGCAACCCAATCCAGAGTAGAAGCCGCAAATGAATTTACAAAGGGAGTCATTCAGAAAGCCCTCAAAAGGACATTTGCACCGGAATTCTTAAATAGAGTGGATGATATCATAGTGTTTAACTCTCTTTCTAAAGAAGATATTTATAAGATCATTGATATTGAACTTCAGGGCCTGTATGCCAGGATACTATCACTTGGTTATAAAATCAGGATCAGTGCCCCGGCTAAAGATTTTGTTATAGAAAAAGGATATGATCTTCAATTCGGTGCCCGGCCCCTCAAACGTGCTATCCAGAAATATCTTGAAGATCCTATGGCAGAAGTTATTATTAAAAGTGAACTAGCTGAAGGGGATACGCTTTCAGTAGACATGGATAATAAAAAAGAAAATATTAAAGTCAAAATAATTAAATCAAAAGAGACGATTAAAAAAGATAATGTTGAGTCTCCCTGAAACCCTGACTGCTGATCTTATTCATCCGGCATACCGAAAAGATCAAATTCAAGCGCATCAGTTATTCTGATATTATAAAATTCTCCCGTTTCCAATTGCTTCTGAGATTTTGGAATTAAAACTTCCTGATCAATTTCAGGGGAATCATATTCAGTCCTGCCAATATAAAACTCCCCTTCTTCCCCATCAATCAGCACTTTATATCTTTTACCTGTTTCATTAAGGTTTTTCTCAAGAGATATCCTTTCCTGAAGCTTTAATATTGATTCCATTCTCTTAATTTTTTCATTCTCAGGAATATCATCCTGATACTCCCTGCCTGCAAAAGTTCCCTCTTCATGGGAATATGTAAAAACTCCAAGCCTTTCAAACCTTACATCACTAACAAAATCATAGAGTTCCCTGAATTGATCTTCCGTCTCACCGGGAAATCCTGTAATAAGAGTGGTTCTTAAACATATGCCGGGAACTTCTTCTCTTATATATCTGATAATTTCCATTATTTCTTTTCTTCCATGCCCTCTCTTCATCCTGTTGAGAATGTCGTCATTAATATGCTGAAATGGAATGTCCAGATAGTGACATAATTTTCCGGAATTCTTCATGAGTTTCCCTATAGCGTTCAATGGAAATCCTTCAGGATATGCATAGTGAAGTCTTATCCATTCAATTCCCTTAATTTCCACCAACTCCTCAATCAACGATGCCAGCATAGTACTTTTGTAAAGATCTAATCCGTAAGAACTTAAGTCCTGGGCTATTAATATAATTTCCTTTACACCCGATTCCACAAGATTATTTGCCTCTTCAACAATACTTTTTACCGGAACTGATAAATGATTTCCACGAATAAAAGGTATGGCACAGAAAGAACAATTTCTGTTACAACCTTCTGATATCTTTAAATAGGCATAATGCGAAGGTGTGGTTAATACCCTGCTTTGAATTAGTCCGGTATGATATTTACCTCCAAGATCATTAATAAGCTTATTATATTCATTTACGCCATAAAATCCATCAACTACCGGCATTTCGTATTTAAGTGACTCCTTGTATCTCTCATTCAAACAGCCTATTATAAATAATTTGTTTATCAGGCCTGATTCTTTTGCATCGCAGTATGATAGTATTGTTTCAACCGATTCGGTTTTTGCATCAAGAGTGAAAGCACAGGTATTGATGATCACCACATCCGTATGCTCGCCGGTATTGTGAAATATAACAAATCCATTAACCTCAAGTTGCTTTAGAAGTTTTTCTGAATCAACTACATTTTTTGAACACCCCAGGGTGATCAGGTTAATTGTCATAAAAATTGAAGATTATTTTGAAAACAGGGAGTCGATGAAACTGTTCTTATTAAAAATCTGAATATCCTGAATCTTTTCCCCTATCCCAATATATTTCACAGGAATTTTAAACTGGTCGGATATGCCAATTACAACGCCACCTTTGGCGGTTCCATCAAGTTTTGTGAGAGCAAGAGCGTTAACTTCTGTGGCAATAGTAAACTGTTTTGCCTGTTCAAAAGCATTCTGACCAGTTGATCCATCAAGAATTAGCAATACTTCATGAGGTGCTTCCGGTAAGAGTTTTTGCATTACTTTCCTGATCTTTGCCAGTTCATTCATTAAATTAATTTTGTTATGCAATCGCCCTGCAGTATCAATGATAACAACATCTGCATTACCTGAGATTGCAGAATTCACCGTATCATATGCTACAGAAGCGGGATCCGACCCCATCTTTTGCTTAACCAGTGGTACACCGGCACGTTCTGCCCATATAGTCAACTGGTCAACCGCAGCAGCTCTGAAGGTATCAGCGGCACCAAGTATTACTTTTTTCCCTGCATTTTTATATTGGTATGCCAGCTTTCCAATAGTTGTTGTTTTACCCACTCCATTAACTCCCACAACCATAATTACATAAGGCTTTGCTCCGGGATATTCTTTATAATCTTTTACATTACCGGTATTATTTTCTTCCAGCAGTTTACCTATTTCTTCCTTGAGTATATAATCCAACTCATTAGCATTTAGATAATGCTCTTTTGCTACTCTTGTCTCAATTCTCTCAATTATCCGAATTGTTGTTTCCACCCCAACATCCGATGAAATCAATACCTCCTCAAGATTATCAAGAACCTCTTCATCCACATTTGATTTGCCAATAATAATCCGGGAAAGTTTCTTGAAAACACTTTCCTTCGTTTTTTCCAGCCCACGGTTAAGACTTTCATTCCTTTGTGAAGAAAATAACCCCATTTAATAACTGATTTATAAAAACAGAAAAAAAGCCACTCTTCCTGAGCAGCTTTAATATTTTAAGAAAATAAAAAAGTATTATTTCGAGAAAAAATCCTGTATGTGATCGACATGAATCACCTCTTCAACAAATGAATACGCTCCTGTTTCAGGAGATTTTACCATTTTAATACATTTCGAAAAATTCTTTCCTCTCCCGGTTTTTAATGTTGCAACGACTTTCTTTGCCATTTTAATGTATTTTTATTTTATTTCCCTGTGAATTGTGTATTTTTTCAGAATAGAATTGTATTTTTTTAATTCAAGCCTTTCAGAGGTATTCTTTCTGTTTTTCGTTGTTATATAACGGGAGGTCCCGGGCAATCCACTGCCTTTATGCTCAGTACACTCAAGTATTACCTGTACCCTGTTACCTTTGCCTTTTTTTGCCATTAGAAATAAACTTTAAAAATTAATATTTTTTCAGAAAACCCTTTTTTACAGCACTGTCAAGAGCTTCCTTCAACCCCATTTTGTTAATATTACGTATTCCGGAAGCTGAAACTTTTAACTCCACCCACCTGTTCTCTTCAGGTAAAAAGAATTTCTTATCAAAAAGATTTGGATGAAACTTTCTTTTGGTTCTTCTTTTTGAATGGGACACATTATTTCCAACCATTGCCCTTTTACCCGTTATCTGACAAACTCGTGACATTTTACTATTTTTTCCAAGGTTTTTTTAACAGCTCGCAAATTTCGTAATTTTAAATGAAATAATCAAATTTTTTTAGATGTATATTTTTTCATCCCGGAGGAAAGTATGTAAACGGTAATTACAGGAAAGAAGACAAGTGAGCTTTTATTATTCCTTAAAAGGTATTCCCAATAATATTTTTCTTAGCATGTTAAGTGCCGCAAATGTTGCCTTCTCGATATTTCTGCCTCGATGTTCTCCAAAAAAATACTTTTTTGAGATAATAGTATTTTTCGATGAAACTGATATCCAAATCGTTCCAACAGGTTTTTCAAATGATCCGCCATCAGGACCTGCAATTCCTGAGGTAGCAATGGCATAACCGGCATTAAATTTATTTCTTACTCCTGCAGCCATTTCCTCTACTACCTCCTGGCTTACCGCACCATGTTTATTAATTAAATTAGTATCAACACCTAAATGAGCTGTTTTTATATCATTTGAATATGCAATCACAGAGCCAAGATAATAATCAGAACTTCCTGGAATACTTGTAATCAGCCTTGCTATATTCCCGCCTGTGCAACTTTCAGCAGTTACCAGTGTTTCTCCTTTGCTACGCAAAATATCCCCTACAATCTTTTCAAGGCTTTCGTCATTATATCCATAAATATCATCCGGCAGAATACGCTTAAGTTTTGATATCTCAGCGTTGATTTGGTCACTCAGGATATGCCGGTCATTCCCTACTCCTGTCAATCTCAATCTTACAATTCCGGGCCGCGGGAGATAAGCAAGTTTAATATTCTCAGGTAATGAAGATTCCCAGTCTTTTATTATCTCAGATAAATATGATTCCGGGATTCCCTGTGTAAGGACCGTCTGGTGCATCAAAATCAATCCGTCAATGCGTCCCGATATTTCAGGCAAAACAGAAGAATTAAAAATATCCATCATTTCATAAGGAACGCCAGGCAATGAGATAAAAATACTTCCATTCCTTTCAAACCACATTCCCGGAGCGGTACCTGAAGGATTCCTCAAAACTTTGCACGATTCAGGAACCATGGCCTGCCTGCGGTTAGCTTCCGATACTTTCATGCCTCTTGACCTGAACAGCTCATAAATATTTTCCAGAACTGCAGGATTCTCAACTAATTTCATGTTAAAATAATCTGCAATCGTTTTTTTCGTAATATCATCACTGGTCGGGCCAAGTCCGCCGGTAATAATGATCAGTTCTATCTTACCTTCATACCTGGCCAAAGAGGATACTATATGCTCCCTTTTGTCGGAAATAGTGAGCATCTCTTCCACGTAAATTCCCAAAAGGTTAAGATTTTCAGCAATCCATACAGAATTAGTATCAATAATCTGCCCTATAAGTATTTCATCGCCTATCGTTATTATTACTGCCTTCATATTCTTTTGTTTATGGCTGCAAAGATAAGTGAATTAAAACATATTTTTATAATTCAATGCTGTTGCCGGGATATTTTTCTTCCATATATATCCTGCGGCATATCTCAAAATATTATATTTGCGTTCTGATAGAACCATTATGCTCTCTACACATTTCGGTGAAATAGCTGCCTTTATGGTAGCTGTATTCTGGACTATTACTGCTCTTTCCTTCGAATCTGCATCATTAAGAGTAGGTTCACTTCCGGTCAATCTCATAAGACTTCTTTTTGGGTTCTTCTTTTTGTTTGTTTTCACCTGGATATACCGTAGTAATCCCCTGCCTGCAGATGCTCCTTATTATAACTGGTTATGGTTATCTGTTTCAGGTCTTATAGGCTTTGTGCTGGGAGATTTGTTTCTTTTTAAATCCTATACCATCGTCGGAAGCTGGTTTGCCATGCTTGTTATGACTACTGCTCCTCTGATAGCAGCATTTTTTGGATGGATTATACTTGGAGAAACACTTAGCCTTAAATCCTTACTTGGAATGTCTCTCACTATTTCAGGGATATTCCTCACTGTTTTCGGGAGAAAAACCGGAAAGGAAAAAATATCACTTACTAAACCGCTTAAAGGAATCATATTTGCTTTTTTAGGGGCTTTTGGTCAGGGACTCGGAATTGTTTTCAGTAAGCTTGGAATGGGTGTTTATGACCCTTTTGCATCAACTCAGATCCGAATTATAGCCGGAATTATTGGTTTTATAATTATAATCAGCTTTACAGGCCGATGGAAATCAATATCCCATGCATTTAAAAATAGGAAAGGAATAATAGCCATTTCAACCGGATCATTTTTTGGGCCATTCCTTGGAGTTTCGTTTTCCCTGGTCGCAATAAAATACACTTCTACAGGTATTGCATCAACAATTATGGCAATGGTCCCGATACTGATAATTCCCCCTTCTATCCTTTTCTTTAAACATAAAATCAACATAAGGGAAATGATCGGAGCCACTTTAGGTGTGAGCGGATTAGTATTGTTTTTTCTTTAACTTTGAATAGTTATAAATATCTAAAGATGAGTCCACTCCGAAAAGTTATTTCACCCCTGAATCCTCTAAAGGGGACTTTTTGCAAGTTGCTCATTTTCAGCATCTTTCTCTTTAGGCATAGACCTTAACTTAAGAAATTTATTATCCGCAATTATCTGATTAGTTAGATGTTAAGATTTACCTGGTATTCCATCCCCCTGACGGCAGGCGTCAGGGGCTATTCCATTTTCATCCCTCCGGGATGAGTCATTTTATCTGTAATTAGCAAATGTATGGAAATGTGAAGCATTTTTGAAAAGAGGATTAAAACAACCCTCAAGGGTTAAAATAGAATAGGCCGGGGCGCTTGCGCCCCGGGTAAGGTGAGGGAATTCAACCCCTTACCCCGGAGGGGTAAAAATTATTATATAAAAAGATACTGCATATCATATTGTAACAGCCTCAAATTTTCCTGACGCTATGGAGATTTTATAAATTTCATCGAGACAGAGTTAACACAATGACGGGTATTCTTTGGAGTATAACCTTCACCGGTAAAAACATGACCCAGATGCCCGCCACAATTTGAACAGATTATTTCAATTCTTCGTCCGTCAGCATCAGGAACACGCTGCACAGCACCTTTAATTTCATCATCAAAACTGGGCCAGCCACAATGAGAATCAAATTTATCATCTGAACGGTAAAGGGGAGCATCACATCTTTTACAAATATAAATTCCCTTCTCTTTATGATTTGTTAATATTCCACTCCAGGGTCTTTCTGTTCCTTTTTCCAGAATAACATATTCTTCAAATGAAGTTAAGGCATTGTATTTTAATACCTTACCGTCTCTTTTTAAACTATCCTGTTCCATAATTATACTTTCTTTTGGTTTTTCCTGCGGAAAAGCCGGAAAAATATTAAATGATATTACCAATATAATTAAGTATCTCATAATACTTTGTAAACTAATCAATGTGACTATTTATGCATTTTTACAGGTATAAACCATACAATAATTTATTTAACCTAAAAAGAATCTAAATCTGACCAGATTCTTTCATTTAAACCACATTTTAAGGATTTTGTTCAATACTTTGAAGAGCACGTATCCTCGAAATCAATGGTGGATGGGAATAATGAAAAACTACGTATAATGGATGCGGTGTAAGATTACTAAGATTTTTGGATGTTAATTTTTTCAGCGCTTTTATGAGTTCCTTTCCATTATATTTTATTGCAGCAAAACGGTCGGCTGCATATTCATTTGTTCTGGAAAAAATATTGAAGATTAACCCAAGGATAAGCGAAACCGGACTATATAAAATCCCAAATGCAATTATACTCAGTTGAAACTCCGGTTTTTCAGCACCCAGAGCTTGCGAAAGCTGAGGGTTTTCCATAAGCAGTGAAAAAAGAAATAATGTAAGACCGGTTTGAAAAATTCCCAGAAGGGTTCCTGTGAGGGTATGCTTTTTTTTATAATGCCCTATTTCATGAGCAAGGACTGCAACTATCTCTTCCTTGGAAAGATCCTTTATCAGAGTATCATAAAGAACTATTCTTTTCTTCTTTCCCAAGCCGGTAAAATAAGCATTCGATTTAGTTGATCTTTTTGATCCGTCAATGACAAAAACATTTCTTAGCTTAAATCCAACGTTTTCAGAAAATTCTTCAATAGCCGTCCTTAACTCACCTTCTTCAAGCGGTGTTTGTTTATTAAACAAGGGGACTATCAGATTGGAATAGAACATTGTCATTAAAATAGTAAACAAACTAATAAGTACCCATGCATAAAGCCAGAACCCTTTCCCCGTTATATTATATAACCAGATAATAACTGCAATAAGTCCGCCCCCAATTATCGCAGATAGGAACCACGACTTTATCTTGTCGAGGATAAAAACTACAGGAGTTGTTTTATTGAAGCCAAATTTCTCTTCTATCACAAAAGTTCCATAAATATCAAAAGGCATATTGATAATATCTGAGGTAAACCCTATTATTCCGAAAAAAATAAGAGCTACAACAATACTGTTTGAGGAAATCGACCATGCGAGATTATTCACTATACCGAAACCTCCCATAAAAAGCATGATAAGAATTATAAGCATGTTAAAGCTGCCTGTATAAAATGAAAAACGCGTATTCACTTTTTTATAGTTCTGTGATTCCCTGTACCTTTCCGGGTCATAAACATCATTTACTTCAGGAGGTAGCACTGGAAGTGTATTTTTGAGATTTAAATAATCCAGTACCTTGTCAAGCAGAAAGCTTATAATCAATATGGCCGTTATAATATAAAAAATTGAATTGTACATTATTGGAGTGATTAATTAATATTTTTTAATTATTGTAACAAAATAAAACACGAAATGATCAGAGATCTCTTCCTTTAAGTAATCTTTGTTCTAAAACGTTTTTGTATTTGGAAGTGTATGGTGATGCAGGATTCTTAAACTCGGCTAATTCAAGCCACCGGATAGCACTTCTCAGATCATCATTTTTTTCACTAATAAGTGCAAGATTGAAAAGTGCTTTGTATGCTTTTTTCTTATTGTTACTATCAGTGACTTTTATAAGATAATCCCTGTCAAATGAATAATCTTTCCCATCCCTGCCTCTTATCTGATAGTATAATCTCTGAACAGTTAACCAATGCGAACTTATTCTCCTTGCATAATTCTGACCGGCAGTAAAAAATGAAGACCTGATTACATCTGTTGCATATGGTAAGGCATTATATGCTTCCTGAGCAGAATATCCCAGGCTTGACCAGGAAAGAGTGTCACTGTATAAATAATCATTCAGTAATAAGCCTGTTTTGTAATAAATCCTCCATAAAAGTCGAAAATAAATAGATATAATGGCTTCAAATTCATATGGATTTATGTTATTTGATGAATAATCGATATCCATATCATAGTATTCTAATGATATTAAAGCATCAACACCTGAATCGGTACATAGATCAATTATTACCACCTCTGAGAGAGGATCCGGGACCTGTTTTGTGCTTGTGTTGCGAACCTCCCTATAACCAACATTTCTCAGAAAACTATTTGGTGAATCATCGGTAACAGAAAAAAAACCATCAAAAAGTTTAATGGTAGCAATAGTATCAATAATAAATTCCTCCTTTGGAGTTAAAGTATTCATTAACTCAGACACTGAAGAGTCAACTGAAAAATAATGTGAATTATTAAGTACCAGAGTTTTTTCTATCGAGCCGGGGAAAGAAAACTCAGACGGCATTAAGACATCAATGCTGGTTTTTTTTACAACTGAACATGAAAAAAGGAACAGAGGAAGAAATAAAAAATAAAAATGTATGTCAAAGATAAGCTTTTTCATTATGTATTCATTGCTCCGCAAACATTTATTACCTGTCCACTGATATAGGATGAAAGATCAGACCCCAGGAAAATACAAGTATTAGCAACGTCTTCAGGTGTTCCACCTCTTTTGAGAGGGATGGCCTTTATCCATTCATTCCTGACTTCTTCCGGAAGTCTTGCTGTCATATCAGTAAGGATAAAACCCGGTGCGATGGCATTGCACCTTACATTTCTTGACCCAAGTTCTTTTGCCACAGATTTCGTGAAACCTATTATTCCTGCTTTAGAAGCTGAATAGTTTGCCTGACCTGCATTTCCCGATACCCCAACCACTGAACTCATATTTATTATGGATCCTGAACGCTGTTTAAGCATGATTTTCTGAACTGCTTTTGTAAAGTTGAATACTGATTTCAAATTAACCTTAATAACTATATCCCATGCTTCTTCATCCATCCTCATCAGGAGTGTATCTTTTGTAATGCCTGCATTATTGACAAGGATATCAATTTTCTGAAAATCCTTTATGATCTGATCGATCACTTGTTCTGTTTGCTGATAATCACTGGCATCAGATGCATACCCTTTAGCCTTTGCACCTGAAAGTGTTAATTCTTTTTCAAGCGATTGCATGTTTTCATCCATTTTCAAGTCAGTAAAGGCAATGTCGGCACCTTCTTTAGCAAATGAAAGTGTAATTTGTCGCCCGATCCCTCGCGCAGCACCGGTTACAACTGCTGTTTTTCCTTTAAGTAATTTCATAAATCATGGTTTTAGATTTCAAAAAAATTATTTTACTAATGCGGAAATAGATGATCCCAGGTCGGCCGGAGATTCAACAACATACATCCCACATTCTTTCATGATCCCGATTTTTGCAGATGCCGTATCTTCCTTCCCCCCAATAATTGCACCTGCATGTCCCATTCTGCGTCCTTTCGGAGCTGTTTTACCAGCTATAAACCCAACAACAGGTTTTATGCTATTTTCTTTTATCCATTCAGCAGCTTCCGTTTCCATACTTCCCCCTATCTCACCTATCATAATAATACCTTTAGTTTGAGGATCATCCATGAAAAGCTTTACAACATCAAGTATACTTGTACCCACAATAGGGTCGCCACCAATACCTACACAGGTTGATTGTCCCAAACCTGCTTTTGTTACCTGATCTACAGCTTCGTATGTTAAAGTTCCGCTACGGGAAACAATACCTACACAACCTTTCTTATGAATAAATCCCGGCATAATGCCTACTTTGGCCTCACCGGGAGTTATGATACCGGGACAATTAGGGCCTATCATCCGCATAATTTTGTTATTCAAATAAGCTTTAACTTTTACCATATCCGAAACAGGAATTCCCTCAGTTATTGTAACAATAAGCTGAATACCTGCTTCAGCGGCTTCCATAATAGCATCAGCAGCGTATGCAGGTGGGACAAATATTACAGTGGTATCAGCCCCTGTTTGCTTTACAGCTTCTTCCACGGTATTAAAAACCGGTTTTCCGATATGCTCCGTTCCTCCTTTGCCGGGTGTCACACCTCCAACTATGCGGGTTCCGTATTCCATCATCTGCTGCGCATGAAAAGTACCTTCACTTCCTGTAAATCCCTGCACAATAACCCTGGAATCACTGTGTAATAGTATACTCATTATTAATAATTTATCGCTATATTCATTAAAAATAAACCAAAACAAAAGTAATAAAAGAAATAATACCCCATTACAGGAAATTACATATCCGTTAGAAATAGACGGAAATATTTATTTTATCTGCAGGTTTTATAATTCTGTTTCAAGTTCTCAAACTTCATTACCTTCCGCAGGGTTGATTCGGTTATTATTACAGGATTACAAATATTCAATATATTTGCAGAAAAAAATGCTTCCCGATACCACAATATGTGCACCAGCAACTCCACCCGGCGGAGCACTTGCAATAATACGTATATCCGGACCTGAATCATTCTCAGTCTGTGAAAAAATATTCACTTTTCCAGGAAATAAATCGAAATTAGCTGATAAAAAGCCAAATACAATCCATTTTGGTTATATAATGGATGGGGAAATTATTCTTGATGAGGTAATGATCAGCCTGTTTCATGCTCCAGGTTCTTACACAGGCGAAGATAGTGTTGAAATTACATGTCATGGTTCACCATATATCCAGAAAAGAATTCTTGAACTTCTTATTAAGAATGGTTGTATTTCAGCCTCACCCGGTGAGTTTACCCAACGTTCATTTTTAAACGGAAAACTTGAGCTTTCTCAGGCTGAAGCAGTTGCCGACCTTATAGCTTCAGAATCCATGACTGCCCACCGGATCGCAATAAATCAGATGAGGTTTGGAATAGCAAAGGGATTTAAAGAATTAAGGCATAAACTTTTAAATTTCACCTCCCTGATTGAACTTGAACTCGATTTCAGTGACGAAGATGTAGAATTTGCAAAACGACCTGAATTAAAAAATCTGGTAACAGAAATACTGAACAAAGCCTCAGACCTTCGTGATTCCTTCACTCTCGGAAATGCAATCAAAAACGGAGTGCCGGTGGCCATAGTTGGCAAACCGAATGTTGGCAAATCCACCTTGCTGAACCGGCTGTTAAAAGATGAAAAGGCTATTGTTTCAGAAATTGCCGGAACCACACGTGATGCTATAGAAGATACCATAATTATTGATGGCATTATGTTTCGCTTCATAGACACCGCGGGAATACATGAAACAGCTGACATTATTGAAAATCTTGGGATAAGAAAAACATACCAGAAAGTAAAAATGGCGTCCATGATCCTGCTTCTGGCGGATGCAAGGGATGAACCTGACTGTATCATAAATTCACTTTCCGAAATTAGAAAACAAACCAGGAAAGAAGCTAAACAACTCATTCTGATCATTAATAAAACCGACCTTGTGAACCCGGGAAAATTGGAATTAATTTTGCAATCTGTTCAGTTAATGGAAAACGAAAATATAATTCCCATTTCTGCCATTTCAGGTTACAACCTCGATAAGCTGATCTCACAGTTGAAATCAGTAATTACCAGGGAAAAGATAGCTGCCGATAAAATAATCATTTCCAATATCCGGCATCTGGAGGCCCTAAATGAAACAATTAACAGCCTTCAGCGTGTTTCAAACGGATTAAGTGATAATTTACCGGAAGACCTTCTGGCACAGGATCTCAGGCAGGCTGTATATTTTTTGGGAACCATTACAGGTGAAGTAACTACTGATGAAATTCTTGGAAATATTTTTAAAAATTTCTGTATTGGAAAGTAACCAGCACAAAACAAGCAAATAACAAACCATTAGCAAATCCCATAAAGTCCTATAATACGGGCTTTTTTGTTGCGACTAAGTTAATGTTTATTTTGTGATATTATTTGTTTATTAGGTACATATTTGTACCTTGAAGCGATGAGGTACAAAATAACAGGGTTAAACCCTTTTTATTTTGCACTTAATTGCACTTAAAGATACTTAAAGATATTAATTGATAAAAAATGAGTTCAAACATTAAGGTACAAAGAATTTGCGAACATTGCGGTAATGAATTCACAGCCCAAACCACTGTTACCCGTTATTGTAGTCATGTTTGCAGTAAAAGAGCTTGGAAGGAAAAGGCAAGGGCTGAAAAGATTGAGTTAAGTAATAAAGAAACCCGGCAAATAAAAAGCCAGCCTATCGAGGAACTGAAAGAAAAAGAGTTTTTAACTGTTCGTGAAGTCGCCCTTTTACTCAATTGTTCAGTACGTTCGGTATATTACTACATTGAGAACGGAACAATAAAAGCCCTGAATTTAGGGCAAAGGATTACAAGGGTAAAGCGTTCTGATATTGATAAACTATTTGAACAAGCTCCCACCCCAATAAGCCACCCCGGAAAACAGCCTATTGATATTTTAGACTGTTACACCCTTACCGAAGTGCAGGACAAATACAGTATTTCAGAAACAGCCTTACAGAACCTTATAAAACGGGAAGGCATACCCAAAATAAAAAAGGGTTGGTACGCTTATGTACCAAAATCTATTATTGACGAAATATTAAACTAAAATAATCACAATGCAATTACAAACCATTCAAAGCAGAATTTACGAAGTAAGGGGGCAAAAGGTAATGTTAGATTTTGACCTTGCAGAACTTTATGAGGTTGAAACAAGGGTTTTAAACCAAGCTGTAAAACGAAACATTGACATTTTCCCGGACGACTTTATGTTTCAGCTTTCCCAAAAAGAGTGGGAAAGTATGTTATCACAAATTGTGATGACATACCCGGCTAAACGTCCCAAAACAGCATTACCGTTGGCTTTTACTGAACACGGGGTTACAATGCTTGCAAACGTACTAAAAAGTAAAAAAGCAAGGCAAACAAGTATTGCTATTGTTCGGGCTTTTATTGTTCTGAAACAATTTGCATTAAATTACAAGGAAATTGCCGACAAGCTCAAAGAACTTGAAAACAAGTACAATAAGCAATTTAAGGACGTGTACGAAGCAATAAACTATTTGCTCCAAAAAGATAAGCAGGAAACAGGGCAACGGGAACGCAAACGAATAGGGTTTAACACCGATAAGAGCGACAAAAAATAAAGTTTTTCAGGCAGTACCAAAAGTAACTTTAGTAACTAAAGCATAAAGGACAATGACAACAAAAGTAACATTACGCCAAAAGGAAATAAGCAAAGGACGGCTAAGCCTGTATTTAGATTTTTACCCTGCAATACCAAACCCGGAAACGGGCGAACCCACACGAAGGGAATTTTTAGGACTATACATTTATAAAGAAACCGAAAAAGACAAAAGCGGAAAACAAAGGAAAATTAAATTAACACCGGTTGACAAACAGCACAAAACCGAAACGCTTAAAATTGCTTAAAGCATAAGGCAGAAACGGGAAAACTTTTTGAATAAGCCTGAAATATACAGCCAATACGAAAAGGAACAATTAAAAATTAAAGAGCAGGGCGAACAATGCTTTATTGAGTATTTCAGAAAGTTAGCCGACAAGCGCAAAGAATCAAACCGGATTAGTTGGTTTTCAGCCCTGAACTATATTGAAGCTTTTACCAATGGAAAGTTGAAATTTGCAGACCTCAACGAAAGGTTTTTTGAGCACTTCAAAGAATACATACTTACAACCAAAAGTAAAAAGAGCAACAAAGCCACCCTTTCCCAAAATTCAGCAGTTTCCTATTTCAATAAGATAAAAGCAGCATTAAAGCAAGCCTACAAAGACGGCATTTTATTAACCGACCTGAACGCCAAAATACAGCCCATTAAAGCAGAGGAAACAAGACGGGAACACCTTACTATTGAGGAACTGAATAAACTTGTAAAAACGCCCTGCAATAATGATCTATTGAAGCGTGCAGCCCTTTTTTCAGCCCTTACCGGGTTGAGATTTTCAGATATTCAGAAAATGACTTGGAACGAACTGGAATACATTGAGGGATCTTTTAATGCGGAAAAATTTAACATAGTTGCATCGAACTCTCTGAAGTAAGAATTAAAATCAGCTTCGGCAGACAAACCATGGAATACATAGATGGAATTGCCGTAACTGATAAAATATGACAGAACCATTATAGCCTGCTCCTGCCCTGTTGACTGATTCTGCGAAACCTGTTTTGATATGGTTACCATAGCCGGCATTCCGTTAACAACTAAATTCTTACTTTCCTGGAGAGTGAGTTGCAACTGTTCAAGTGTATTTTTTGCAGCATCTTCCAATGTATTTTGTTCTGCCAGGGTAAAGATCATCAAAGCTTTTCCATCCTGCGTTGCCATTCTTACCTGCATTGGAGAGTTTTGCAATATCCATCCGGATGGATAGGAAAATTTAAATTTCAGTTCCGGATGATAAAATGTATTTCCCTCAACAAAACCTTGCCGCAGATCCTCACCGTAAACCATACCTTAGAACCACATGATCTAACTTGAATTCAATTAATAAGCCTGATTCTTTCTATCTGTGTTATTTATATTATTATAAGATTTAATAGCATTCTTTCTATTAAATGATGTATCTTATTCACTTTAAAAATATGATTATATTTGGTTAGCTGTCATATTATTTTTTTAGAGAACAATATTTCTGTTAACCAATAAGTTATAAACAATAAGTATTAATCTTTAATTTAGTAATCATGTCAAAAGAAAAAGTTGGAAAAGAAAAAAGCACAAAGAAAGTACCTGCAAAAAATCTAAAAGAGAAAAGGGCTGCTAAAGCAGCCAAACGCGCGGAAAAAAGCAATCAATCCAGATTATAGAATCGTTTCGGGGTTTTACTGGTATCCTTTAAGCATTATGAAAGAATATTTCCCCGTTTATAATTATTGTATAAACTGATGCTTTTTTATGAATTAATAATAAGGTATTTTCAACTGAAGAAAGGAATTTTTAAAATGTATGAACAGAAAAAAAATCATTTCAAGTCCCCGGACTTATCACAACTTCAAGCGGTTGTAATTGATCACAGAACGAAAATATATATTGCATGTGATGCGGATCCTGAGAAAGCAAAGGAGCGTTATTTTGCCAGATCGGGAGCAAGGAAATTTTGATTCCCTGAGTGCAGAATCAACAAAGAGGAACAAACAGTATCATGAAGAGAAACATCAGTGGTATTGACTTTTTCCCGGAATTAATATTTAAAGCCGTTAGAAGCAGCGGTCCCGGTGGTCAGAATGTTAATAAAGTCAATACCCGTGTCGAACTAAGATTTGATGTCAGTAATAGTCTCCTTTTAAATGAAAAGGAAAAAACATTACTGATCAGTCGATTGGGTAAAAGGATCAGCAAGGAGGGTTTTCTTCTAATCGTTTCCCAATCAGAGCGCTCTCAGCTTAAAAATAAGGAAGAATGTGTAAGGAAGTTTTACCTGATACTGGAAAAAACGCTTAAACCAAAAAAGAAAAGAACACCAACCTCCCCCACATTATCATCAAAAAAGAAAAGACTGGAAGGGAAAAAACAGCTTTCTGAAAAGAAGATATCCCGTTCCGGGAAAAATATAAATCCCGACAGTGATTCGTAATAAATCTTAGCTTGCTTTTTCTAGAACTTCAGTATTTTTTCCACCTTATTTTTTTTAAGCCAGGATTTGATAATCATTCGTGTATCACGGTTATCATCTGCTCTTTTAATGCAGGAGATCAGATCGCCAATGTGCAGGTATGAATCGTGAATACCGATATAGCCATATCCCTGATAAACCCCGTTTTCAACACAAACTACAGATCGTTCATCATGGTTACGACCTTTATCAATAAGGATTATGTTATCATTTTCAAAATTATAAGCATCAAGCAATTTGACCGCTCTCTCGTTATAAGTCTTCACTGGTTCTTTTCCAAAACATGCACCCTTACATTGTCTGATTTCATAATGGAAACAGGCTCCGTCGGTATCATAAAGTCCGCATAATTTCTGACAAAGCCAATATTTTTCGGCCATTGAGGATAATGAATCCAAGGCTTCTTTCCTTGAAGAAAAACCTGTTACAGGTATACTATTTTCTTTTGAAATCTTTTTGATCTGAAAATTAATATAACCATGCCCATCTCTGAAACTATATAAACCCCAGGACATGAGACTTCGTCTTTGAGACTTGTTGTACAAAGGTTTATGCTTTTTTATCTCTTCTGATTCTTTAAGTAAGGCAATCAGTTCACTACCCGTCAGCTCCCAGGATATGCCTGCCACGCGGCTTTTCATTTCATTCGCTCTGCGGCTGGTATTTGCTCCAAAATGCGATAAAATACGATTGTGAATGTTTTTACTTTTTCCAATATAAATAAGGTTTCCCTCCTGGTCGTGAAGGTAGTAAACCCCGGCTTCTTCAGGGATTCTATCGAGATCAGAAGGTGTAATGAACCCGTTTAGATTTTTAAATCTCCCCTCCTTCCCCGAAGAAAAGGAAATCCCTGAGCCTTCAGCCTCATTTTTCGCTTTCAGTAACTCAAAAAGTCTTACGGTTGCCATTGCATCCCCTGCTGCACGGTGGCGGCCGTTGATCTGAATATTCAGTTTAGTGCATAGGTTTCCCAGGCTGTAGGATTTTAATCCCGGGATGAGTTTTCTGCTAAGTTTGACAGTGCAAAGTGTTTTCCTGTCAAATTCATAACCAAGTTGTTTAAATTCGCTTTTAATAAAGTTATAATCGAAACTTGCGCTGTGGGCAACAAACACACATCCTTCCGTTATTTGAACAATTTTCCTGGCCACCTCATAAAATTTAGGTGCATCCTCCACCATTTCGTTATTGATACCAGTAAGGGAAGTAATAAAAGGAGGAATATACTTCTCAGGATTTATAAGAGTACAGAATTCATTAATAACTTTTGTGCCGTCGTGAACAAAAATGGCTATTTCCGTTATTTTCTCGCATTTTGGGCTGCCACCCGTTGTTTCTATATCAATAATGGCATACATGAATAAAAGCCGTTAAACAGGCTAAAAATAGCAAAAAACTGCTTAAATTAAACTTCAGGCAATTACTAATAAAAAAACACTGTAACTATTAGGTATAGCCCGTCAAAGCATAATCAAATCTTCACCAGGTAATTTGTTGGCAATCGACAGGAATAAACTCAGTCCGGAAAACTTCAAAACGCGATATAGTGCAAATAAAGGTGAAATTTTATAATAAAAAAAAAACGCAACTAACTGACTTATTGTTAATCGCGTTTATTAGAAGTGATTCAGCTGGGGCTCGAACCCAGGACCCCATCCTTAAAAGGGATGTGCTCTACCAGCTGAGCTACTGAATCAAAAATACCGGTTTATTTAACGGGTTGCAAAGGTAAGTATTAAAACAAAAAAACCAATAGCTGTAATGATTTTTTATTAGAAGGAGTAGTAAGCAACTAAAAATAAAAAACTTTATTTACCGTGCTGTCTGAATACAGTGAGCGTATTCCCGTATGCTTGCTACGGGGAGAGCCGGTACTATTTTGATAATTCCCGGATCGATTAGTATCCGAGGCTTGCCGTGGGGAGAGTTAATACTTTTTTTTTCGGAAATTTTCAATCGCATTTTAAGTACTTTTTTTACTATTAACTCTGATCAAGGCCTTCAATATTTTCTTTACAAATCCCGGTCCTTCATAAACAAAACCTGTATAAACCTGTATCAGATCGGCACCTGCTTCCAGTTTTTCAATGGCATCTTTAACAGTCATAACACCGCCTGAACCAATTACAGGTAATCTGCCTTCTGTCTTCTCTTTGATATACCTGATAATAGCATTGGATTTTTCTCTCAGGGGAGCACCAGACAAACCTCCCTTCCCAATCGCTTTTACCCTGGATTCGGATGTGATCAGTCCCTCACGTGTTATAGTCGTATTTACAGCAACTATCCCGTCGATCCCTATCCGCTGAATAATGCTGATAGTCTCATCTATCTGCTTGAAATTCAAGTCAGGGGAAATTTTGAGTAATATAGGTTTGTAGAGTGTTTTTTCCATGCGCAATTGAGACAATCGCCCCAAAATTATTTCCAGTGTTTCCTGATCCTGTAACTTAGATATGTCACCGATATTCGGACAACTTACATTTATAACAAAATAATCAACAACATCATATAAAAGCCTAAAACAGTATGCATAATCATCAACGGCTTTATCTTCTGGTGTTAATGTGTTCTTACCTATATTCCCACCGATTATCAGTTTGTCAGATCTGTCACGGAGCCTTCTCACTGCCTGATCAACACCTAAATTATTAAAACCCATACGGTTTATTAAGGCCTTATCTTTTGGAAGCCGGAATGAACGGGGGGAGAGATTACCTTCCTGGAGCTGTGGAGTTACCGTGCCTATCTCAATAAATCCAAAACCGAATACAGAAAATTCCTTATAGAAAGAAGCATCCTTGTCAAAACCAGCTGCCAAACCAACAGGATTGGGGAAATTCAATCCAAAAACTTTCTTTTCAAGATGATCAGACCGGATCAGGTAACATTTTTGAAAAACCAAAGAAATAATAGGAAGCCCGGTTATAATTTTAACAATATATATCGACCATTTATGGATTGTTTCAGGCTGAAACAGGAATAAGAGGGGCCTTAAAAGTAAGCGATACATTTTTTATGCAAATATAGCAAGAAATATAATTATTCTACAGAAGGCAAAAATTCCTGCCAGGTATGATCATTATAAAAGAGAATTATTTTTGAAACACTAGTATTCCCTTTATTAATACCATTGTTTACATTTGTAAACTCTTTATTATTGATCGTATCATTTTTTATTTGTAAATTAAACTCATCTTCATCCTTTTCATTCACCGGTTTATTGTCTTCCGGAAATAAAGAAAGATTAACAGCTTGACCCCTTGAAGTGTCTTTTAACATATTCCCTTTCCCGTTGATGAACCATTCTATGTTGATCAATGGAAATGTATCCCCGACTTTAGTAATGAAATCAAAGCTTGGTTTATTTCTACCGCTTAAAATATGTGATATGCTGGATCTTTGTACTCCTAATTTATCTGCAAAAACAGAAGGAGAAAGATCATAATGCTTTAAAATTTTCAATAACCTGTCTTCCATGATACAATGTTTTCACAAATGTAATAATTATATAATTTACATGTGTGATTTATATAATTTACATATGTTATCCTGTAAATCTGACTGTATTTCTTATTTGTAATGCGTATTCATAAATAAAGGACAGAAATTAAAGTATTTTGTTTAGAAAAAAACCTTTATTATGTTGATATATATATCTATATATTAGATAATTCTCATTACTACCTGAAAATTTACGACAATTGATTTAATACTTTATATATTCAGTGTTAAAAACATGGTAATCAATGTTATAAATTAAAAATATTCGAGTATATTTTATATATTTTAATTTTTTCATTGTTTAAATTAATTATATACTTTAATTAAAATTCATATAATGCTGGTTATGTGTAAAATATATCAATGCTAATTTTGTTAATTTACATTATTTACATATGTGACAATGAGTATTTTTTGTTTTTTACCTGCTTTAAACATAGGCTTCAGTAATTCCATTCCATTTGAAATATTAAACACAGAGAAAAATAATACCTCCCCCTTTTCTCATTCATATATTTCATTCTCACTTGATGCAACAATTGAGGCAACTGTCGCATCACCGGTGACATTAGCAACAGTGCGCATCATGTCAAGAGGTCTTTCAATGCCCATTATTAGTGCAAGTCCTTCAACAGGAATTCCAACCGAAGTAAGTACTATAACCAGCATAATTATTGCTCCGCCTGGTACACCAGGAGTCCCAATTGATGCCAGTGTTGCTGTAAAAATAATCGTTAATTGCTGACCAATTGAAAGGTCAAGACCAAATACCTGGGCAATAAATACTGCAGAGATAGCCTGGTAGAATGATGTCCCGTTCATATTTATTGTAACACCAACAGGAAGAACAAAATTTGCTACTCCAGATGATATTTTAAGTTTCTCCGTACACTGTTTCAGAGTTACCGGAAGGGTTGCAGCTGAAGAGCTGGTTGAAAATGCGACCATCTGAACCGGAAGCATTGTCTTTATGAAGTCTTTTACCTTCACCCTTGTGAATAATTTGAGTAATATAGGATAGAGAGTAAAGATCAATGCAAGAATACCAAAGAAAGTCAACCCTGCATACTTGCCAAGCGCGATAAAAAGTTCAACATCACCTGAGAAATCCGTTACCAGAGATGATAAGAGTGCAAAAACTCCAATTGGTGAAAACATCATGATTATATCAACTATCTTCAGGATAATATCATTTAATCCATCAAACAAATCTTTTACTACCTGTATTTTCCGGATGTCCAGTAAAATCATTGCAACTGAAAAAAGAATTGAAAAGAATATTATCTGCAACATTCTGGTATTGTCTCCAGCTGCATTTATTATGTTATCCGGTACCATCTCTTCAAAGAAATAAAGAGGAGAGCGTTTTTTAAGATCACCCACCACATTTTCCTTCTCTTTAACAGACTGCTGGTACTGAGTCTGGAAATTTGACCGTTTCTCCTCAGAGAATGAGTGACCCGGCTTTACGGCATTCACAACAAACAAACCAATTATGACTGAAATAATCGTTGTAATGACATAAAGAGTGATAGTTTTTACCCCGATACGACCCAGTTTGGATATATCTGTAATACTGGTTATTCCCTTAACGAGGCTTACAAATATCAGCGGTACAGCGATTAGTCTAAGAAGTTTAATAAAAATGGTTCCCCAGGGTTTTATCCAATTAGTGGTAAATGACTCAAAACCAAAATATACTGCTGTCATTCCCCACACCACTCCTATTATCATGCCTATGAGGATCTTTATCCATAAGGGTATTTTCTTTCTCATCAGTTTAATTTTTCATGAAATTCATTTATGTAATAGCTAACTTATATATTTAGTTTTCTCCCTGCCCTCCCTTTTACCTTCCATATTATTCTTCGCAAGGACTAACAAATTGAATTAAGTTTTTGGTCCTGAAATAATAACCAATATAAAATATCACTATTAAAAGGGTAAATATGAAGGCATTTTAGGATGATAATGGTTAGATAAATAATAAGTTAAATTATCCGGTAAAAATATTTGAAATAAATTTATTTTGAACAATTTTCATTCTAAAAATAATACGTAAACAGCATATTCAGAATAAAGAAAACTCTTCCACTTGTATGGTTATAGAAGGGCTTCATACAATATTTCCACCGGATGTTTTGATTCTCTGCCTGTTCCATCTTTAATCTGCTGTCTGCAGCTTGTTCCCGGGACTGCAATAATTGTTTCCGTATCTGATTTTCTTACTTCGGGAAATAGTATCAGTTCACCAATTTTCATTGAAAGATCATAATGTTCTTTTTCATATCCAAATCCTCCAGCCATCCCGCAGCAACCACTCGGTATTTCCTCAACACAATAATTCTCCGGGAACGACAGTATCCTTTTTGTTGATTCTGTTGAGGCTAAGGCTTTCTGATGACAATGACCATGTAATATTATTTTTAATGGCTTGTTACTGAATATTTCCTTACTTATCCTGCCTGCATCCATTTCTTTCGCCAGGAACTCATCAATTAGGAAGGTATTTTGTGCAAGTTTTTCAGCCCTTTCTTTCATATCCGCCTTTACAAGATCAGGATATTCATCTCTGAATGATAAAATTGCAGATGGTTCAATCCCAACAAGAGGTGCTTCCTTAGTTACCAGTTCACTGAATATTTCTACATTTCTAACCGCTATCTTTCTGGCCTTCCGAAGAAATCCTTTCGAAAGATATGTCCTTGCACTCCATTCATGCTTCCTGATCAATACTCTGTAGCCGAGTTTATTTAACATTAAAATAGTTTTCTTTCCAGTTTCAACATCATGATAGTTAGTAAATTCATCAATAAACAAGTAAACTTCAGGTGCAGAAACCGGAAGAAATGCATTTAATCTGAAAACGTTTTTCAGCGCCCACTGCCTTAGGGTGGTTTTTGATAACAGTGGAAGATCTCTTTGTTTTGCAAATCCAAGTATTTTTTTTATTAACCCTGAAATAAGGCGACTGGAAGCAATAAAATTAAATACCTGAGGTATTAATGATCCTATACGGTTTAAAAGCATTATATCAGCAATTATTCTTGTTCTTAACGGTATTTTATCAGAATCATAATAATGCTGAAGAAATTCGGCTTTATATTTGGTCATATCAACATTGGATGGACATTCCGACTTACATCCCTTGCATGAAAGACAAAGATCCAGAATATTAAAAATTTCCTTATGGTGAAAAGGATTACTTCCATATGAATTTGTTATATATTCCCTAAAGATATTAGCCCTCGCCCTGGTAGTTGTATTTTCATCCTTTAAAGCCATATAACTGGGACACATGGTGCCTCCCATTAACTTGTCTTTCCTGCAATCGCCGCTGCCATTACATTTTTCAACAGCACGTAATATTCCCCCCGTATCAGAAAAATCAAATATGGTATTTATTTCAGGTAATTTTTGTTCCGGGTTATATCTGAGGAAAGTATTCATGGGTGGAGTATCTGTAATCTTCCCGGGATTAAATATATTATAAGGGTCCCATGTATTTTTTAATTCCTTAAACCAGGAGTATATTTTTTCACTGTAAAAAACAGACATAAATTCTCCTCTCAGGCGACCGTCTCCATGTTCTCCACTCAGACTCCCTTTATATTTTTTCACCAGTCTGGCAGTATCCTCAGCTATCTGCCGGAAAATAGCAACATCTTTCCTGCTTTTGAGATCAAGTACAGGTCTTAGGTGGAGTTCCCCAACAGAAATATGTGCATGATAAACACAATCGAGTTGATATTTTTCCAGTAATTTATTTAATTCAGTAATATAATTTTCCAATAGAGATGGATGAACAGAAGTATCTTCAATTACGGAGACTGGTTTAGCGTCTCCTTTAATATTCGATAATACCCCTAATCCGGCTTTACGCAGATTCCATACCTTTTTAATATCCGCCCCTGTTATAACCGGAAAATGATAACCTAATTCCTGTGCTCTCATCACCTTTTCCATAATACTGATCTGCTGGAGAATTATCTCCATGGAAACGCCGGTAAATTCAATTATCAGGATGGCTCCGGGATTGTCGCGGACGAAAAAGCGGTTTTTTCTCTGTTCAATATTATCTTTCGTGCATTCCAGAATTCTTCTGTCCATTAATTCCACAGCAGCAGGCTTATATTCCAGTGCCAGCAGATTACCACGTATAGCCTCCGGTACACTGTTAAAATGAACACATACAAGAGCTTTTTGAGAAGAAGGTAAAGGTGTAAGTTTTAATTTCGCTTCAGTTATAAAAGCTAAAGTTCCCTCAGATCCGGCTATAAGTTTGGAAAAATTGAATTTCTTCAAATTTCCCTTCCTGAATAAGCTGCAATCCAGAATCTCATCCAGTGCATATCCTGTATTGCGTCTGACTATACGGGGATCGGGGTATTCCGTTTCAATTTCCTTTATTTTCTCCGGATCAGACAGAAGTACATTAATCTGCCTGTAAATATCACCTTCCAGGGAATTGAGCCTGCATTTTAAATGAAATTCTTCTTCATCAAGTTCACCGAATTCAGCCACAGAACCGTCACTCAGAACAGTTCTTACTGATATCAGGTGTTCACGTGTTGTACCGTAAATCAGTGAATGAAGTCCGCTGCTGTTATTCCCTATCATTCCTCCTATAACACATCGATTTGATGTGGAAGTTTCAGGTGCGAAAAATAATCCGTTTTCCCTGACAGCCATATTAAGCCCATCCAGTACTACGCCAGGTTCAACTCTTACCCATTTTTCTTCTGAATTAACTTCCAGAATATTATGCATATATTTTGAAATATCCATAACTATACCTTTTCCCACAACCTGTCCCGCCAGTGAAGTTCCTGCACCTCTGGGAATTAGTGAAAGATTGTTTTCCCGGGCATAGTTAACGAGTAAGCGAATATCACTGGTATTCGCCGGCCAAACGATAAGCATTGGGATTTCCCTATAGGCAGACGCATCAGTTGCATAGATAAGCCGGTCAGTCATAGAAGCGGATAAATCTCCTGTGAGTCCCGAAAGTAATAATTCATGAACACTACTGTCATATTCCTTCAACATATCTGAAACCTTGAAATAAAAGTTATTTCCTGATAAAAAGCATAAAGGTAGAAAAAATTAGTTCGAGATTTTTAAATGTGATTTCATGCTAATTGTATTCATTTTAAATTATATAGTGACTTACAGAAATAATTTTATAAAATATACTTTTGTGTAAATCATAATAATATATTTCAAATGAATACAGAAAAAAGAAATACAACCTCAGCGAAAATAGGACGCAGAGGTATGCTAAAATCAGTTTTAGCTGCTACAGCTACCATGAGTTTTGGCAAATTAGCCGCTGTGGATCATTCGGCTGATAATACAATTGATCCGGAAACCATTGCTAATTCCATCTGGCGTCCTGCAAGGCTAAAAGTCAACCCAAAAGGGCCTTTGCGTATGCAACCGGTTTTGGTTTATAAGATACCTGAACGCCTAGAAAAAGCCAGTTGGAGAACCTGGTCGGGGCTGATAACAGAAGAATATGCCGAAGAAGAACGCAACCGGATACGCACTGAACTGGAGGCTTTGAATTCCAGAGTGGATTTTCCACTGGAAGTTTTGCCACTTTTATCGGTACAGACAGTAAGTGAGGCAGAGAACTTATACAATGGTGACCATGACGGACTAATTGTTTATGCCAATGGAGGTCCGGTATATGATTCTTCCCCATACCAGGCCTTAATTGACCCTGAGAAGCTGAACCTTCTGTTTGCGAGGCATCAGAGTGGTCCGGCTTATTATTATTATGCCGGAGTTCAACACAGGTTATTGAGACCGGGAACAGATGAATTTAAGGGGATCGGTAATTTAAAAGTTGAGGACGTGATTGTTGATGATTATGATGAAATTTTATGGCGCCTTCGGGCTTTTTATGGACTTAAAAGCTTAAGAGGTAAACGGATTGTATGTATCGGAGGGCCATGGGGGCACTCTGAAGGCAGGGCTGTCGCTCCTGATAATGCACGCAGACTATGGGACATGGATCTTATTGATGTTTCCTATGATATTGTAAATCCAATGATTGATGCCGCTTTTGAAAATAAAGCACTTGTAAGACGCTGCACAAAGGAAGCACAGGAATACCTTAAACAAAAAGGAGTAGAACTCTTTCCCTTACAGGAGAAGTTGACAACCAAACAATTATTTGCCGGTAAAGGGTCAGGGCAAACACTTTCTCAGATGCGCACTTTCATGGAAAGAGCATTTGTGTTAAAGGAAGTTTTCCTTGATTTAATGAAAGAATATGATACGGATGCAATAACAGTGCAAGGATGCATGGGGACTATTATGAACAGGTCAGAGACTACTGCCTGTATGGTTCTGACCATGCTTAATGACGAAGGATATCTTGCATTCTGCGAATCTGATTTTGTTGTTATTCCGGCAAGTATCATGCTACATTATATTTCCGGAAAACCGGTATTTTTCGGCAATCCCACATTTCCACATAAAAACATGGTTACTGTAGCTCATTGCAGTTCACCGCGAAAAATGGACGGAAAAAATCTTGAGCCGGTAAAAATACGTACTCACTTCGAATCTGATTATGGTGCAGCACCAAAAGTTGAAATGCGTGTCGGTCAAAATCTGACAGTTATTATACCGGATTTCAAAAGCCGGCGCTGGGCAGGATTTGAAGGTATTGTAATGGATAATCCTGAATTAGATATTTGCACAACACAATTGGATATAGGTTTTAAAGGTGATTCCGAAAGTATGGCAAGGGAAATACGTGGATTTCACTGGCCGATGTGTTATGGCGACTACCTGCGAGAGATGGGGTATGCTTTAAGCAAAACACCTGTTGACTGGCTTAATCTTAACGAAAAAACATAGGATTTATCTTTGCACCCTCGCTCCTGCTCCTTTCATTAACTTTTCAACTTCCGGGAGAGATGCCATGGACGTATCTCCCGGAGTGGTCATTGCTAAAGCTCCGTGTGCAGCACCGTACTCTACTGCCTGCTGGGGATCTCCTGTTGCAAGTAATCCATAAATAAGACCTGATGCAAAACTATCGCCTCCACCTACCCTGTCGAAAATCTCTATATCTTCTCTCAATGGAGCAGTATAAAATTTTCCATTCATGGAACATATGGCTCCCCAGGAGTTTACAGAAGCAGATTTCACTGTCCTTAGTGTTGTAGCTATTACTTTAAAATTAGGATATTCTGACTGTGCCTTTTGTATCATTTTGCTGAAATTGGACGGATCGAGTTTTGAAAGATTCTCATCAACACCTTCCACCTCAAATCCAAGGGAAGCAGTAAAATCTTCCTCATTTCCTATCATTACATCAACATAATTTGCAATACTTTTATTCACTTCCTGAGCTTTTGCCTTTCCTCCTATTGATTTCCAGAGAGACGGACGATAATTCAGATCATACGATATGATCGTTCCATATTTTCTGGCTGCTATCATCGCCTCCTCAACAACATCCCTGCTTGTCTCACTTAAGGCTGCAAAAATACCCCCTGTATGAAACCATCTGGAACCAAGTTTCCCGAAAATATTATCCCAGTCAATATCTCCTTTTTTAAGCTGTGAAGTTGCAGTAAGCCCCCTGTCGGATAACCCCAACGCACCTCTTACTCCAAAACCGCGTTCAGTAAAATTCAAGCCATTGCGTACTTCCCTTCCCACACCATCAAAAGGAACCCATATTATAAGCGACACATCCACTCCGCCCTGCATTATAAAATCTTCCACCAGCCGGCCAATATCGTTATCGGCAAAAGAGGTCACAATTGCAGTTCTAAGCCCAAAGCATTTTCGCAATCCACGACTTACATTGTATTCACCTCCTCCTTCCCATACTTTAAATGAACGTGTTGTGCGAATCCGCATATCTCCCGGATCCAACCTGAGCATTACTTCCCCAAGCGAAATACAATCAAATGTAACTTCTTCTTTTAATTTAATTTTAAAATTATTCATCTTCCATTATTGTTATATAATACTTCCTTCTATTTTGATACAAAACTAATAATTTTTGAAAATTATAATTTAATTTTTATATTTGCGTATTAAAGTACCTGTTTATATCATTTATCGTTTTTAATATGAGAGGGCCACTTATTCTGCCTTTATCGATTTCTGTATTTACTTTCAGCATCCTCGCACTTGTGCAATTAATGATCACCATTATATTGATTTCGAAGAGAAAAGGGAAAATGTTTCACTGTATCATGTATTGTCCCATCGGGACAATTGTTAATTTTCTTAAATTTATTTCTCCTTTCCGCATGTATATTGACAGGAATTGTACAACCTGCCTGAAATGTGTGTCATATTGCAAATATGACGCGCTGAATCCGGAAAATATTATGAACCATAAGCCGGGCATAACCTGCACATATTGCGGGGATTGTATCAGTGCATGTCACAAGAACTCCATTAAATATAAATTTTTTAAACTATCTCCTGCTTTTTCAAGAGATATTTATTTGTTTATAACCATCTCATTGTATTCCGTGACACTTGCCCTGGCAAGGATTTAAAAACAGTATGTTAAAGCCCGGGGAGAAAATATGAAACTTACAGGAAGCAACCCAATAGTATAACTTAAAAAAAATTGACCTCATTATATATTGAAATCTTAACTTTAATTAAAAACCCATTATTATGGACGACAAAATTCAACACTCACAAGTATTTGACTTCAGGAATAAAGTCAGTTATTCAACTGATGGCATAGTCAGCAAACGTATTGTACAAAAACAGACTGGTAATGTTACCTTGTTTGCTTTTGATAAAGCCCAGGAGCTTAGCGAACATTCTGCCCCTTTCGATGCCTTGGTGCAGGTGCTGGAGGGAAATGCCAAAATTTACATAAACAAAACTGAGTATAAACTCGCTGCCGGTGAATCCATTATAATGCCTGCCTGTATTGTGCATGCTGTTAAAGCAACAGAACCTTTCAAGATGTTGTTAACGATGATAAGGGAATAGGATAATTGGTATTTCCAGGTAAATTCATTCCTGTTACAGACTTCTATATCATTTTTTTGCAGTAACTTGCATTAAAACTCAAATTCTCATGGTTACATCTGAGATCAAGGTATTAATGACAAGAGGGGAAACTTTAAAGGAAGAAAAGGTTAAGTCAATTACCAGGAATATCATTCCCCATACTATGGTTCTTGAGAATTATGAACCATTCCCCGGTTATTATGGAGGAAATCTTCCGCCAGATACCAGGCCTATGTCTGTTTTTATAGCTCTGGAGAAGAAATATGATCCCGTAAGACTTGGCAGGATAATAAAAGAAATAAGTAAGCGCAGAAAACATACCTGTGATGGAACAACTGCAACAATCGAAACAAGGAAAGCAAAGTATTATTGTTTAAGGATAAAAAACCTGGATTGTTTTATGGATATCATGAAAATCCAGGAAAATCTAAAAGAAGCAGGTATCGGTTTTTTAACTTACAAGGATATTGATGAAACAGTACTTATTCATGTTCAGAAAACATTCCTGGTTGAGAAAACAGATAATAATATTTACAGGGATATCCAGGAAGAATCACGATACTATTTTCCGCTGGGGAAACATGTCAGCTGGGAACAATTCAGGGAATTAACATACATGGTAAAAAACAATATTACAAATAATTTATTTGATGCCGCTCTCAGTTTTTTCTGGACACTTGATGGAATTGAGGACATGGTCAGGATCTATGATAAAAAAAACACTCCGGAAAAGATGAATCAAATTATAGAGTATTATCTTAGAAGTCTTAAGAGAATCTGAAATTTAAACTAATCTGTTTTTCCTTTCTTCAATATCCCCCAGGTGGAGATCCAGTGCTTTAACGGAAATATTAATCTCCCAGGCAGATAAGCTTAGTGAAATGATCATTAACATGATTGATACTCCGAAAATTATTTCCGCAAGTGTATCTTTTCCGACAAAAATAAGAAACATACAAACAAAGCATATCAACAGGCTTAGGATACCAGTCAGTTGCATATGTCGTATGAGTACCAGCCTCTTCCGAAGATTTTTGATCTGTCCGAGGATAATGGTATCAGGTCTTTCTTTATAGACTGAATGAAGATTCCTTACAAGTTGTGCAAGTGCAAGAAATCTGTTAGTATATGCCAAAAGCAGCAGGGATACAGCTGAAAACAAAAGGGTTGGGGTGGTGAGATTTAACATATTGTTATCTTTTATCAGAGAACTCAGAGTTTACGGGGCAACATCCATTTAAATCGGTAACTCCTGTAATTATTGTCTGGATTGGATATTTTTATTGAAATTTTGCTTCGATTGAAATTCGTTTTTTAATACTTACTTTTCACTCCTGGAAAATTGATATATTTCAATAAAGTTAATCATAATCATTAATTAAGCAATAATTATCTAATAATTTCAACTAATGGATTTAAGAATTCATGCATAATTTTTTTATTCCGTAATTTTTTATGTTAATTATTTCGTCAGTTCATTTCGAATTTCCAGTTTGCCCAAGCTGCCCATTGAAAAGTACCTTTTTCATTTGGGTTTTTTCATTTCAAATGGCAACTTGCATCTTTTTTACTATTTTTAACTTTTTGTTTAGACCTTAATATCACATGAAAAATTCTTCCAATACCGCTGTACTTCTTCTCTCCTGCCCCGACCAGACCGGTCTTGTATCGGAATTCTCAGGTTTTATTTATAAAAACGGCGGAAATATAGTGAGTCTAAATGAACATGTTGATACTGAGGCTAATATTTTTTTTCTTCGGGTGGCATGGAGCATGAAGGGCTTTCAAATCCCCGAGAATAAAATGGATCAGGAATTCGGACTATTGGCAGGAAGGTTTAAAGCCAGCTGGCAGCTTAACTTTCTTGAGAAAAAGGAGCGTACCGCCATATTTGTTTCCCGCTACGACCATTGCCTTCGCGATATTCTTTGGCGTTCCAGCATGAATGAATTCATTATGGAAGTACCCCTGATCATTTCTAATTATCCGGACATGAAGCCCGTGGCAGAAAGGTACGGCATCCCTTACTATGTATTTCAAGTGACAAAGGATAATAAACCGGAAACGGAGAAACAGGAGCTTCGTTTATTAAAAGAACACAAGATTGACAGCATTATACTTGCCCGCTATATGCAGGTTCTCTCTCCCACATTTGTTGCGGAATACCCAAACAGAATAATCAATATCCATCATTCCTTCCTGCCTGCATTTGCTGGTGCCAACCCCTACAGAAAGGCTTTCGAGAAAGGAGTGAAAATTATCGGGGCCACCAGTCATTACGTAAGCGATGAACTCGATGAAGGTCCTATTATCGATCAGGACATTGCCCGTATCAGCCACAAAGACACTGTCCAGGATCTGGTGCGCAATGGACGCGACCTTGAACGACTTGTTCTTTCAAGGGCAGTGCGTTATCATACGGAACACCGGATCCTAGTGCATGGAAAAAAAACAGTTGTTTTTGATTAAGTAATGAATATAGAAACATTCAGAAATTTCTGCCTTTCGCTGAAAGAGGTAACCGAAGAGTTCCCTTTTGATGATCAAACATTGGTTTACAAAGTAAAGGGAAAGATGTTCACTCTTGCGGATGTGGATTTTTTTGAGAGCATTAACCTTAAATGCGATCCGGAGGAAGCAATTGAACTAAGAGAGAGATATCCTGCAGTCAAACCAGGCTATCACATGAATAAGATGCATTGGAATACAGTTAAAATGGATGGCAGTATTCCTGACAGGCTTGTATGTGAGTGGATTAAAAAATCGTATGCTTTGGTGGTGGAGAAACTTCCGAAGAAATTAAGGAAAGAACTATAGCTGGGAAATTGTGGAATTGTGGAAGAATTGTGGAATTGTGGAAT
>CAZGKF010000024.1:0-44305 GCA_964526475.1 uncultured Bacteroidaceae bacterium | reverse complement strand
CTGAAACCGCTTGTGCAGTTTAATTAAGAAAACTTCATATCAAATTTAATATTTTTTTGCAAATCGATATTAATCTATATAATATTCCCAACCTGAAAAGACAGCATTCTCTGCAGCCACCACACATGTAAATCGCATATCCATTGGATACCAGTCGTCAGGATCTTTCCCCCCCCCCAACCCCAGTTATTATGATCACTAATAAATTTCCCATCACAGCTCTTAAATACAGGACCCATCTTAGTCCGGCACTTAGTCCAGTCAGTTTTTTGTGCACCATATTCCTTCCATTCAGAGAAAGGGAAAGAGGCATAACCTATAGCTATGTCATCAGGAATCCAAAGTTTATTAATCTTTATCAATTGTTTAAATATAGAATAAAATATAATTGCACAAGGCCTTAGTATAAATATTCTTTCAAAACAGAAATTAAGTTTTTAAAATAAATAAAGTTTCGCAGTTTTTTGAATTGTTTTCCTTTAAATTTTTGGATTAATAATCTACCATTTCATTCATTCTGGAAGGGTTGAACTTCCACATCCACGGATATTTCAACCCTCCAAGTTGTTTTGCTAAACGGTTACATGTCATTAAACCACACAAGCGGTTATATTATTATTTGCATAAAATATACATGTGCGAAACTTCAATTATTTAAAATCAACCCTAATTTCCGCTCTGCCGGCTTCTGATGAAGTTTCAATTTTTTCGAATTTCCTCCATTTATCCAATTCCGGATATCCTATTTCAATCGTAAATGTATCATTACTGAATACCTTTGGAGAGAAACTCTGCCCCTTTATCCTGACAATATATTCCAATTCTCCGGTTTGCTCATTTATTATCCTTACAACAGGATCTTTACCTCCTGAAATTCTCAGATCAGGTAGCCAGGCATATGCTTCCCTCCCATAATTATCAAACTGACTGATAGTTAGAGGGAAACCTGGAAACTGATTATCTTTGGCATTGTTTCTGTCAAACAAAAACCTGTACGATTCCATACTTATTATTCTTTCTGCCGGATCAAAGCGTATAATACCAAATCCTGAAGCTTTCTCATGAGCCAGAGCGTAGCGCTCTGCAGCCATGAATGGTAATGAGATTAACCCGGGATTCCCAACCGCATAAACATAGTTTTTATTGCCAAAAGCATCGGTATAATAACCTGTATTATCACATCCATGAGCGGGCCGGTTATTTAAAGGTACATTCATAATATCCGGTAAAAACCATCTCTGGTAACCTACTGCTATTGCAGGAGTGCAAAAACTCCATCCTGCATCCCTGAAATCTTCCACACCATATTGAATAAGAGAAGTTAAATGCTGATCACCATTTATATGAAGGGTAAATGCTTTTCTGATAATTCGTAATATACTATCTCTCTGCATTTTAGGCCATCCCCCGGAATCAAGGTCTCCATAGAGGTAATTCGTGATTTCCCCATGATGTGTTGCTGCATTTGCAAAGCTTGTCTGGCTGAGTAATACTTTCATGTAAACACCTTTCCAGTCTTCTATCCAGGCCTCAAGAAATTTCTTCTGTCGATTTCCAAGCAGGGACAGTTCAGTGCTTTCGATACTTGAAGGATCTTTTAAGGGCTCTGTAAGGTGATCTTCCCTTCCTTCCCAGGATGCAACATTAGTCGGGCCACTTTTAAATATCCGGTCGCTTATTATAGCAAAACTGACTCCTCCGTAATTCAATGAAGTGTACCAAACGCTTATATTTCTTTTCATTGGAGCAGGTTCATAGGGATCGGGTAAATGGCCGCACTGGGTTTTATGCACCACATTGATAAATTCCGGCGATTGCATATATCCTGTGGAACTGGAAGTACCTGTGCCTGTTAATTGCTCTCCTCCTTCCCCCCATAAATTACCGTGATAAACATCATGATCATCCGGTGTTACAATTGTTGGACGTTCTTTCATCAGATTACCAAAAGCCCATCCAAACATATAATATTTTCCAAGGTAATTCAATATGGAAGTTTCAACCGGATCACGTTTGACCGGATAACCTCCATTTTGCTCATATATCTGGTCTCCTGAGAAATATAAAATATCCGGATCTTTCAGAGTCAGATTTTCCACGAGAGGAGTATAGGGAAATCCGTAATGATACTGGCAGGTTAAGCCTCCCATAACCAGAGTTTCGTCTATTGGCTCTTTTCTTACAAGACCCTCATAATAATGAGTATTAATTTTATTATTTTTATTATGCATCTCATATGCAATTCGATAGGGAGTATCTGTCTGAGCTTCCCAGCCGGGAATTCTGAAAACAGCTGTCCGGGATAAAGGATCAATACTTTCTGAGGCTTTATTAAGCCATTTACTGCCCTGCCTTATTTGCAAATGAATTAAATCATTATCATCATTCCCCAGGGGAGGCATTTGAGCTGTCAGTTTAAGAATACTATCACTGAGGGTGTACATTGTCCATAGAACCGGGCCAAAAGCATTGGCATTTCTTCTTTCAAACTTTGATCCACCCAATTCAATATTATCAAACCAAAAAGAAGATATGGTATTATACGAATTATTCAGCTTGTGATTATTCACCAGAGCAACTATTCCATTAATGTTGTCGTTAAAATTCAGGGAAAGGTTTGCATTCACTTGTTGATTATCTTCGACATTAAGATTTAAAATATACCTGCCATCAAGGTCTTCACCGGAAATCCTGATATAAAACTCTGTAAAGTCAAAATTCTCAGGTAAGGATTGCCTTTCATTTCCCAGGTAGATAAATCCTTCCGTTGATATGCCTGCATTTATTCCTCTTCCGAAATAACAGGCTGCACGAACATCCGGGTCTTCATGATCCTTAATGCCAATTTCAAAACCGGCAGCAGAGGGATTTCCGGTTTGCTTCATAAAACCCATAATGGCTGTTACAATAAAATCGCCACTTCCCTCCTTCATGATACACGTAAGTATGTTTGCTCTTGCTCTGATATCCCCGGATGCTATAAGTTTCCCATCTTTTACTTTCCATTCCTCTAAAGGTACAGCCCAGAAATTTTCATTAATCCAGACTCTGTTATTTATTGCATTAAAATCTTCCTTAAATATTAAAGAATTATTCTTACATGAATTAGTGCTCAGGAATACGACAATAATAAAGGAAAACCTGTAAAAAAAATTAAAATATTTCATAACTATTTAATTTTCAATTGATGATAAGTAAAAAAACTAATAAATGGTATTAAACCTCAGGTTGTTTTGCGGCTTATTCATTGTTTATTCTATATTTTTTTAATTCTCTTTTTGTCATTTCTTTAGTAATTATTTCATTTGGAGGATTAGCGGTAAAATTCATTAAATTCTCTGAAAATAATTCCAACCGGTTTGCTCCAAGATAATAGTTAATATTTAATCTCTTTAATATATGATCCTTTTGAATCATATAAAGATCTACCTCCAATATCAGATTTTTATCAATAATTCCAAGAGCTTGCCCTGGATAAATTGAGCTCCCAATTTTAACAAACACTGAATCAGGATTAATATTTTCATAAATCATAATTGTTCCATCTTTATGTATAATCTCCAGGGAACTTCTGTTTGAAATTCTGTCAGCATCATGAAACATATTTGGAACAGCAGCAATATATCCTTTTCGCATATTGAACACTGTATCTCCTTGATTTAATTTAAAAAAATCACTAAAATAAGTATCTTCTTTTAAGGGGTATTTAACAAACTCAAAGGATTTATTCTTACCAAGAGGGATTAAATAAGGAAATTTAAAATCTGCATCTTTCCCGGGAACCCCAATTTTATATGTATAAGTGTATTTATATGAATGTCCTATTTCTTTTTCTTTCACTGTAAGAGTAAACAATTTTAATCTCCCCGGTAAAACAATAAAATCCCTGCTTCTTAACTCAGGGATTAAGTTCTTTAGTTCTGAAAAATTGACATTTACATGGTATGGAAAGAACGACCTGTTAATTGCGTAAAATATATATTTATCGTCCTGACTTAATGCCTCAAACTTCACAGGATTATCGATTCTACTTTTAAATAATATTTGTTCTTCAACTTTTATGTATTGACCATACAAAATATCTATACTGATAAATACAAACAGATTTATTAAAACAATATTTCTGATGTGCATCTTAACTTACTGTGTATTTTTAAAAATATAAGGAGTCCCATGTTTCCATATTAATAAGTATTTTAGTAATTCAAATTACCAAGGAATTAACTAAAACTATGTTGGGATTATCTAATAAAATTAAAACAATTTTATTAGAAGCTTAAAAAAATTGTTAAAAAGATTTTGAGGAGTAATGGTTATTCTTTTCAGCTGCCTGCTTCAAGATTTCCTAAATTTCTCATTGCATCTTCCCTTGTTACACCACAAATTAGTCTTTCTGCCTTAAAATCATCACAAACCTTCGGCCTGTCAGGAGAGTCAAAAATACTGCACATAAAATCATCACTCAGATGTATGCATTTTTCCCCTGCCGCTTTACCATGGGGCATTCCAGGTATAAAGGACGACATGGAAGGAGCAATACAACATGCTCCGCAACCGGGACGACAAGGGATATATTCATTTTGCATAATTCAGAATTATTGATTCGTAATATTTTGTTAATAAACTATTTAATAAATTTACTTGTGATCAGGTTTAATTATTAATATTTTTACTTTAAATCTTTCATCTAGAAAAGGTGCAAAACTAAAAAAAGATTTGACAGTTCGGCTTAACGAATTTAATTACAACATTTACAACCAGTTGAATATCTTATATGATTAAGGAAAATAAACTCGATAAATCATTCGGATCTGTGGCTTCATTTGCCGGGATTGTGATATTTATCACCGGACTGGTTTTTACATATTTTTCATTAGCAGGTCTGATACTTATCCTGATAGGAGCTTTTGTCGGATTTACATCAACCAGTACAAGCATAAATTTTGATACAAAAACACTCAGATATTCCTTAAAGCTTTTTGGCATTTTTAATACCGGAAAGTGGATAAGTGCTGATTCAGAAATGAAAATAGGTATAATAAAATCGAATAAGATTTGGCGCACCTACAGCAGGAGTAACAGGCCTCTTGACATACCGGATAATAGCTATAAAATTTACCTGTTTGATGCTGACAATAAACCCCTGATACCCATTAAAAAAATTGATTCACCGGATTCAGCAAAAGTGGAACTTTATACTCTTGGTAAACAGCTGGGAATATTGCTTATCTGATAGTTAGGTTTGTATTTACCTGACGTGGACAAGCCACAACCAATTGCAGGTCTGACATCTTCCCTGATAAACTCAAGTTGTATATTTTCGAGAGAAATATTTTTTACATGCCTTATATTGATTCCATATGCCGGTGTAATTCCCAATTGCATATATTCCGGGTAAACAGCAACAGGATAAAATAATTCCCTGGCTGCATGCGCGGCTGTACCTCCACCTGCATACTGCATATAAATATTACTTAATGAAACATTTTCAATTTCATACCCTTTCTGTCCGTATATAACCGCTCCAATTTCAGGATGGCCCTTGGGAAGTTTATAATAAGAATGCAAAGTATCAGCTTCCCACAAACCTATTCTGGTGGCAATAATATTACTAATCATCACATTTATCAATAGCTGTCTGAATAGATTCCGTATTCAAGCTTACACCATCTCCTTTTGCCCCAAAATCCATTATATTAAAATTATGTTGAGCGAATGAAGCTGTGGTGAAAAAAATTACCAGAAATAAACAAACAGATTTCATAATTGTGAAGGTTAATTCTCAGGTTATAAAAGTCGATAACTGAAGAATAACAGCTAAGTTATGAAAAAATAAATGTAACCGTTTGCACGGATTGACTTTACTATATTCATTTATTTCTATAGATTTGAAATGGTTAAATACCCTGACTATACTTTTTTTTATAATTACAACCATTTATTAAAACTTATCGTCTTGATTTTAGAAATTAGAATTATTAATCCATGAATTTGATAACTCATTTAATCCTGTACGTATGAAAAATATCTTTAATCTCAGCTCAGTTATCCTGCTTATTTTCCTGGCGGGAATTTTCCAATCCTGTGAAAAATTATCTCCGGATGTAAAAGATAAAGGGAAACTTGAAATTGCATTCGATGTTTCAACAGATGAAGGACAGCTTAAATCAGCCGCTATTGATACTGCGGAAGCCAACTCTTATCAGATTTTGTTAAGTGTGGCTGACCAAAACGGGGTTCCTGTCCTGGAGGATGAACTCATTCCTCTTTACATATTCGGCAGCTCATTTATAAGTCAGCGTATTGAACTTGAAGCAGGGATTTTTAAACTCACAAAGTTTATGGTCATCCATCCTTCCGGTGATGTGATCTTTGCTGCTCCTCTTGCTGGCTCACCAAAATCATATCTGGTTAACAAACCACTTCCTTTTGATTTTGTTATTTCGGCAGAAGAAGTCACACGTGTTGTTCCGGAAGTTCTGGCTGTTGTGAACGAATCTCCTGAAGAATTCGGTTATGCTGCATTCGGGTTCCATGTGGTAAAACCTCTGCCATTTTATGTTATGGCCGTTATCTATAATTCAATGACCATGGATAACTCCAGTATAATAGCTCCGACATACGCAACAGAGGCCCGCCTTACCGTATATGCTCCCAATGGATGGAGTCACAGGTTCAAACTGGAAGCACGTGTGAATAAAATTGAGATACGGGCAGGTTCGGAATATTACATCCTTGTCGGAGAGAAAGAAGGTTTCCCTCCACAGAAACTCAGATTCACCGCCCGTGAACTTTTTTCAAGTTCAAAAGAAAGGCCTATAATAATCCCCTTTGGTAAACCTCAACTTCATGAACTGGTGTTGAAACCAGGCCCCAGACTTGGTAAAGATGCCATGATCTCAAATCTTGATCCGGATAAAAATTTCGGTGGTCATAAATATTTTGAAGCAACTTTTTTATCAGAGCCCGTTCTTACTGTAATGCGCTCGAACAGAAGTCTTATCTGGTTTGATACCGGTCAGCTTCCAAAAAGCGCCACCATCCGGAAAGCAATGCTTACTTTATATTATGACAGACCTTTATCGTGGAATTATGATGGAGGTGAAGATCCTGCAAGTAGTGTCAAACCCTGGTATGGGGCTGTGCTTCAGCAAATAGTCGAACCATGGGAAGAGTATAAACTTACATGGGATACCCAGCCAAAAACCATCGAAGCTAATCAGGTTTTTATCACCCCATTTAACAGTAGTGCTAATTTTATCAACATTGACGTAACGAGATTATATGCTCCCATTGATAAGATCAATGCACCAAATTACGGTATGCTCTTTAAGTTATATCCTACAGAACTTTTTCCCGGATTCCGTTTTGCTTCAAGCGATTTTCCTGAACCACGAATGCATCCTGAGTTGAAGATCTATTATACCCTGCCATAGATCGGATCAAATATTTTTTTTAATAAAGGCTGAAACAGAATTATGTTTTCAGCCTTTATTTTTACTTTTTTCCCTTCCCAAGAAAAACAAAACTACCTGGACTAATCCCTACACTGAAACTATCGAGGGCAACACCTTTGGAATTATACTTGTAAACTACTCCCTGCTGAACATAATCAATAGCATCACCAGCATATATTTCAGAAGTAACAGGATCAACACCCAGGGAATAAAATAACCTGTCTGAAGCAGAAATAAACGGGATTTCAGGTAATTCAGATGAGTTAACACTCATCTTCCAGATATCCCTGTTTATGTAGTAAATAGTATCACCGGTTCCGTTTATGCATAACTCCCCGGGCCAATCAGCTTCATTAAAAATGTAAATTTTTTCGATAGTACGGGTTTCGCAATCAATTCTTACAAGGCCAGGGTATTCATCCCTGTAACTGCTACCTTCATATCCCCCATCACATATTACCCACAATTTCCAGTTCTTATCTATTACCATGGAAGATGGTTGCCTCAGTACTTCAATGGAATCAACTACCAGATCCGCATCAGTATCTATTACAAGTATCTTGTTATCAAAACTGTAGCAATTAGTAAATATATACTTTTCATATTTCAGCATCTGCTCGGTAGGGTGCTGATAATAATCACCTGAGAAATTATTGGTAGATATTTTTCCCTTTATTTTCATTGCGCTATGATCAAAAACGGTTATCCCCCTTGCATACAGATCACTTGCATAAGCCTTATCTTCATTAATAATCATAACATATCTCGGAGATACAAGACCTGTTAACTTCCCTGTGTACTCAAAAGCTTTCAGTGCTTCATATTTCCCCATATTCAGGGTAACAATCTTGCCTGAATTATTTACTACTATATATATAAGCCCTTCATGAAGAATAGCTGAATGGGCCACATCACCAAGTGGAATGATGTTTTGCCGATAGAAAACATCATTTTCACTGTGTCCGGTAAGAATATTGTAATAGGATAAAGAAGAGTTTCCATAAGAAAAATTTCCTTCATTTAATATTAATAATCCCCTGTTACTTAAAACTTCATTTATTTCAATATCGGGTCTGTTGCGATCCATCCATTGATCATCCTTCATACATGAGGAGAGCAGGAGACCTGAACAGGTAACTAGTATTAAACAATATTTTGTGGTGAAATTCATTAAAAATCAAAACTTATAAGAAGGTGATAATTCCTTCCGGGCATGGGACGTTGAAGGACACTGCGATATTCTTCATTAAAGAGATTATGCAGTCCTAAACGGATTTCAGTACGGAAGTTTCTGGCAATCAATTTTTTCCCAATCGTCAACTGGTTCATAAAATAGGGATAAAGGTAATCACGGCTTGAATGATAATTGTTTGATGAATTTATAAACCGTTCACTGAAATAATTCCATATCCATGAAAACGACCAGCCTGTTCTTGATAAATTCAGCATTATATTAGAAGAATGCAGAGGGATAAACGGTAACTGCTTTCCTGAAGATATATCAGAAGGATGAATAGGAGAAGAATTGTTAACTGATCTGGTATAGGCGTAATCAATCCTGAATCTGTATAAAAAATTATAAACATTACCGGACAGGGTTGCAGAAGATTCCATTCCTGTAACATTTACTTTTTCAATATTTTGCGGCTCCCAGTATCCCTTAAATGTAGGGAGCCATAATATCCAGTTTTTAACCTCTGTGAAATATCCGTTCAAATCAAGATTGAGTCTGTGATTATTATGATCTGCTGACCAGTGAAGTCCTCCTTCATAGTTCAGACTGATTTCCTGTTTAAGGTCAGGATTGCCACCGGGTTGAAAATATAAATCATTCAAACCCGGAAACCTTCCGTTACGGGCAAAACTGGTATGGAAGTAAAGATTTTCATTTTCAATTATGTGATATTCACCACTCAAATTAAAAAGTAATGGAGTCCATTTTTTTCCTGCTTTTTCCTCTCCCAGGGTGAAGGTTGTCCGCAATCTGTCGCCATACTTATGAAACCATGTCAATAAAAGGGATCCTTGCACCCGTTGCTGATCATATCCCATTTTCAATACAGATTCGTATGATTCTACTTTATCGTGTACAAAACTTCCCTTAATCTGAATTATATTAAAATCATCAACTTTATATTCTCCTTCTGCCTTGTTAATAAAAGATGCCGACCGGGCGTCTGAGCTGACCAGTTCCATCAGGCCTATTCCGGAAATATCGTTTACAAAACGATAGTTTAACTCCTGAATATTTAGTCCGCTCAGATAAGAAAATTTTAACTTACTACCGTAGTGTTTCCATGATCCAGTAGTCCTGAGTACATTATCCTCCTGGCTATTCGATCCTCCCGCACTTCCCGATTCGTCAGTTGTAAGAAAGGGGATACTTCTCTCAGCTTTTTGCCCCCAGAAACTGAATGCAAGTATATTATTCTCAGCCGGTCGGAAATGCAGTTCCTGTAAAAGACCATATTGAAGGTACCCGGCATTTGCATTCTCACTTTCAGGATGATATTTCATACCGGTATTCATATCGATGGAATCAATAATATCTTTGTTTATAAAATGAAAATCATTTTCCGAGCTACTATGGAATAACCTTGTTCCGGAATGGAATTTGCCGTTTCCTGCATGAACTTTTAAAAAGTTATCCCATGTACCATAAGAACCTACTCCCTGTATTAATCCTGATGAAAATTTTTGTGTCCAATCCGGTTTTGTACTCAGACTTATCATGCCCCCCAATGCTCCCGGAGCCTCCTTAATGGAACTTGTTCCGTGAAAAAGATTGATCTCATCGGTAAAAAATACCGGTATAATGGAAAAATCTACCATTCCAAGCATGGGAGAGTTGATTTCGATCCCGTTCCATGTTACTTTCGTATGGGAAGGTGCTGTCCCCCTAAAGGAAGCAGTGGCAAGGGAACCTCTTCCATAGTTTTTAATAAAAACAGGAGTATGCTCCGATAATATTTCTGAGAGTGAAAGGTTCATTTTCTCTTTCATGATAACGGAGTCCAGCTGCGTCTTTACAAGACCTGTTTCCGTTAACATCCTGGATGCACGAATGGTCACTTCCTCAATTAATACCGTGTCTCCTGTCCTCCATTCTGAATTATCCTGCGCCCTGGCGAAAAGGGGAGACAATATCAGTAATGACATCTTTATTACATATGTAATAGCGGAGAACCTCATTCCTTTATAATTCTGTAATTAGAAGTGGTATTCTGGTAACATATACTGAGGATATAAATACCCGGGGTCAGATCGCTCATTTCTATTACTTTCAGATTTTTGTTGATTATCCTTTTTTGTACTATGGTTCTCCCTGAAACATCGGTAATAAGAAAGGAGTAAGATCCGGGATCTTTCATCCTTATATACAACACATCTGTAAACGGATTAGGGAAAATTAAAATGTCCCCCTGATCCTTTTCAGGTCTTCTTCCTGTAGTTCCTGTGTTAATAACCAATTCCTCACCCGGGTAATTCTCAGGGAATATTCTGTAGATACCTGAAGATTCGAATTCTACTGAGAAACTGCCGTCAGAACCGGTATAAAGCCTGGCAAATTCGCTTCCATCGGAACGTAATACTAATATCTTTTCCCCGTTTAACGGAATATGGGAAGGAATGAACCCTCCCTTTCCATCATTTTGATAATGGTACTGAAGCGCGAGAAATCTTCTATTCAATTCAGAGGCTTCATATTCCATATCCTCCTTCAAAACAACTTCACTAAAACCGGTATTAATATTTTCAACATAGTTTAATGAAACAACATCATCATTGCTTACAGGAATTTTGTCGAAGCCGTTTATAAAGACATTTCCATTAACAGTAGCTGCCCAACATCTGCTATATATTCCTCCCCCGGAAGAACCTCCCCATCCATATGTATATTCCCAGTCTTTTATAAGCTGCCATAAATAAAGCTCTCCGTCGCTCTTATCATCTATCCTGAACCGGAAATCGTTACCGGAGATATTATAACCGCCGGAATTCAGCCCTTTACTTATTACTGAGGCCAAACTAACAAATCCGGAGGGAAAAATGTAATCGTCAGGTTTTCGGTCAATCCTTTCTGAGAAGTCAATATTGGAAGTGAATATCTCCCTGCGAGACAGTAAAACCTGTTCATTATTCCTGACAGCAAGAAAACATGATATTTCAGGTACTGGATTATACACGTGAACATTCAGTCTTTCAGCAAGATTTTCATATCCTGAAGGGGAGATGTCAATGAAGGAGGAGCCTTCTCTGAGACCTTCTATTACAAGTTCCCCGCTCCCGGAAATATGACGCATCTTAAGAATCTCTGTGTTACCGATATGTGAATGTATCCCTGATCCTTCAATGATCTGGTCGGTATCATCAAATACTCTGAAGCCGATTGTCCTGTTTTCACCGGCACGGATAGCGATAGTCTTATCAGAAAGTTTTAAACGCACAGGATTAAAAACACGAAGCTCTGTGTCAAAACTGATCGAGTTATCACTATCCAGAATAGCAGTAAGAGTTGCTATTCCGGGAATATGGCAGGTAAGCAAATTATTATTAAAACTTACCACATCAGGGTTGGCAGATTCCCAGACTATCTCTTTATCCCAGACCGGTTTGCCTTTATCGAAAATGACAGATTCAATGTTTATCTGACTTCCTGCCGGCAATGAACCGGGCAGATTCAGTGGCATTATCATTTTTGTTGCACCTGATATCCCGGGCAAAGGTGAAACAACAATAATTCCCCCTACCTCTGTAGATATCTCACCCAGCCATCCTGCGTTACGGTTAACACCTGAATGGATCATCACAAAATCAATCTCCTCGAGATTGACATAATTGTCTTCTTCATCCACTGCCCACGAAATGTCTATCCCGTCACCCCCGCAACCTTCAATATTACGGGTATTCGGATTATCAGGAATAAGCGGATCGCTTACTCCGAAAAACGTTGTGTTATCGGCATATCCAAAGTATGATCTTCCCGAAACTATCTGACCGTTGATTTCCTTTATCTTTCCAGGATGAAGGGAACCGGAAAAAGTAAGGCTGTCAGGATTTAATTCAGGAAAATATTCTGCTGACGGATAATAGGGTTGTGTGTGATACTGGTTCTTTCTGATAAAACCTGAATTAAAAAAGATATCCTTCCATTGAACATCAGTATTTTCCATTGGATTGTAATAAGTAATCTGGTAGCTTCTCCTGAAACCTTCAAGGAAATGATCACTTCCTTTTATTTCATACCAGACATCGTCAGGCAGTCCGTTTTTATTCGTATCTTTCATTACCTTAACGATACCTTGTTCTGCGTGAGAATCCAAGGCATTACCTACTATAATAAAATCAATGCCAAAGAGATTCTCAGGCTTGTTAATTACCGGTTCCTCAAATCCAAAAATAATATATCCTCCATAACCACCAAGACTAAGGGGATTACCTGTTTTTCCTGTTAATCCGGATGCAACAGCAGGGATGCCACTATAAGGATCATTTACAAACTGTCCGGGAGCAGGATGATATTCTATTACCCTGGAAGCATAAGAAATATCCTGTGTCAACGCCTTGTAAGGGAATGCTGTTATAAGAAAAACCATACATACGGATCGCACAAAAATATGCATTGCAGACATGTCATTTAAATTAAACATGTGGGAAGCAATCCGCTCTCGTTAAAGAATAAAATGATTTTAAAAAACCTAAATCATTTCCTGCTTTTTCTCCGAAAGCAAAAAAACTATCTGTCGATTCTGGCAGTTCTTCTGGCTTGTCCATTTTTCTGAGCCTTCCCATCCCTCCGGTATTAACCGGTTCTGGAACAGTGGCATGGAGTTCAGAAAAAATTTGTTAAGGACTTACAGCTGCGGGAACAGCTCCGGACTCTTTGATATCGTTATTGCCGTGATAATCAAGTACACCGGATTCTCTTTTCATTCTCAGGCATTGGAATTGCCGTTGAAACCAGATCCCGTACAAATATATGGTTTTTTTCTGTATCTTAAAGAATAAATTTTTACATTATCCGGTGCGTACAATATGCTATAATCATCTTAATTGTCTCTCTTCACGGCAAGCCGCGATGAATCATCAATTCGGAAATTATCCCAATGATGATTACTTACTCCTCCGCAAGCAGCGGGGAATGCCCTCCCGGGATTCAATGTTATAATAACAATTTAATAAAGCTTCAGTAGTAAGCTGATATATTCTTAAGTAATGATGAAATTAGCAGCGGGAAGTTCAATATTTTAATTACTCAAGTTTCGCACATGTATATTTTATGAAAATATAATATAACCGCTTGTGTGGTTTAATGACATGTAACCGTTTAGCAACACAACCCGGAGGGTTGAAAGTAGAATAGGAGGCTGTCTAAAAAGCCTTATGACTTTAGAATTCACTTTCAATTTGTAATCTATTAATTCAATGATTAGTCTTTTTAGACAGCCTCGTAACTGCATCAATATCCACACAACCCCGGATAGGGGTTGAAATATCCGTGGATGTGGAAGTTCAACCCTTCCAGAATGAATGAAATGGTAGATTATTAATCCAAAAATTTAAAGGAAAACAATTCAAAAAACTGCGAAACTTTAATTATCAACCATCAAAATTTTTTTAATTCAAAATAATACTTAATTTTGCAATCCGAATTTTGAATTAATTGACTTATAAACAAATAAAATCCATTTAAAAGAATGGCACATCATCAGTCGGCAAAAAAAAGGATCAGGCAAACGAATTCCAGGCGTGAAGAAAATAAATATACTGCACGAACAACACGTAATGCACTGAAAACTATCCGAAATACCAAAGAAAAAGCTGAAGCAGAAGAACTTTCTCCAAAAGTATTTTCTATGCTGGATAAGCTTGCGAAGAAAAATATCATTCATAAGAATAAAGCAAATAATCTTAAATCGAGTATCTCCAAACACCTTAATAGTTTAGCATAGTTTTTTCATTGAGAAATTTGTACTTATAGCAAAGAGGAATAATATTAATATTGTTCCTTTTTTTATTTGTATCCCACGCTGATTTTAAGAACTGTCGTCCATTAATAGAAAATCATATGGATATGTATCAAAATCTCAGCATTAAAAAATGGTCAGTTGAAGACAGGCCAAGGGAAAAACTGATAAATAAAGGAGCGCAAAGTCTTAGTGATGCTGAATTACTGGCAATCCTGATAGGTTCAGGAACCAGGAATATTACCGCAGTTGAGCTATCGAAAAACATACTCTCATCAACAGGAAATAATCTGAATCAGCTGGGTAAACTTAGTTTAAAGGAACTGGAAAAAAATAAAGGTATCGGGAAGGTAAGAGCTCTGACTATTATGGCTGCTCTGGAACTTGGGCGAAGGAGAAAGTTCTCTGAGACTGTAAAGAAACAGAAAATAACCAGCAGCAAGGACGTATTTGATCTTTTTCATCCCCTCCTTTCAGATCTTGTGCATGAAGAATTCTGGATACTTCTTCTAAACAGATCGAATTATATGATTGGGAAAAGCCGTATCAGTCAGGGAGGGTTATCGGGAACAGTAATTGATGCGAGAATTATTCTAAAAAATGCTATTGAAAAACTCTCCTCAGGCCTGATTCTTTGCCATAATCATCCATCAGGGAATATTAAACCCAGTGAAGCCGATAAGCAAATCACCAAAAAAATGAAAGATGCAGCTTCGCTTATGGATATTAATTTAATGGACCATATTATAATCGGAGAGAACGATTATTTCAGCTTTGCCGATGAGGGTATTCTCTAAAAATCAAGAATGCTGATTTTCCCTTTATCTTCACAGTTCTCCAACAATCGGGAAATTGTCATTTTAAAAACAGGATGTACATATTGAGGAGCTATTTCAGCCATAGCTGTTAGGGCAAACCTTCGAAGATGTACACGTGGATGAGGTATTTCGATCTTTTCTGTTGAAATGATCTCATTACCGTAAAATAATACATCAATATCCAGCCTTCGGTCTGAGTAATTTTCGTTATGCTCCTTCCTTCCTGCATCAAATTCGATTTCCCGTATAATTTCCATTATCTCTTCAGGAATGATTCCTGTTGCCACCTGAAGACATTGATTGTAAAAAATATTTTTTGAAATATATCCCCAGGGTTCTGTCTCGTAAATATGAGAACTACACTTTATATTTCCAATCCTGAGTTGAATGATCTCCAGTGCAGATTGAATATTTCTTAAACGGTTTCCAAGATTTGACCCTGTAAGAAAAAATACATCTCTCATATTTGTAACACCCCATAAAAAACTTCAATTAAGACCTCCCCTACAGGCTCATCATTCTCAACATGTGTAAGTATTAATACAACTTTCTCATCATTAATAAACCCACTTATGATCTCGTTTGCGTTATAAACATCATCAATGTATCCAAGTTCCCGGAGATGTTGTGAAAACCTGTTAAGAATATCCATCAGGGGAGTAAAATCATTCTCCAGTTCGATTGCAGTACTGACTTTCCATCCTGAAATACTGAAAGTCTCAACGGAGGAAACCTCATTGATTTTGTTCCATTCAAATACAGTCGGCTCTGCTACTGTAAAATCATACTCAAAAATTCCTGATAAAGGATTATCCATTATTTCCATCTCATCAGCAGTATCAGGCAGGAAGGGAATAAAAATCATCTCTCCACCTCCGAAAATCAGGCTGTCATTACGACTCTCAACACTGAATAAGGCAGAATCACCTGTCTCATAAATCAGTAAAATATGATTTTTATCTAACTGCCAGTTTCCTGAATTATACATGCGTTGCCCGCTATAGATATAGAACTCATGATTATCAGCATTAATTGTGAATTCATATTGCTCATACATACACCCGGAAACGCAATCCCATATGCCTAATACATCTTTTTCTGATACTTCGGTAATGGGTTGGGTACAGTTGTAAAGCACTGAAGAAAAAAGAAAAATAAGAGATAGTGATTTCACTGCCTGAACTATTTTAAATTTTCTATTTTATTAAAAAACTTATTAAAGGTATAAAATATTTATTTAAATTTAGGGACTATAAAATTCTATCTTAAGTATAAATCTCATTCATATGAAAAGTTTTCTTAAATTCACATTTGCATCAATCCTTGGGGTTATCCTGGGATTGCTCATTTTTACCCTTCTTTTTATCGGTATCATATCTTCTACATCGAAGGAAAAGCCTGTTTCGATAGAACCGAATACCATTCTGTTGGCTAAATTCGACAATCCAATTATTGACAGGCATCCGGATTCTCCTTTTCAGTCATTAAGTCCTTTATCGTTTTCCCCCGATAACCGCATAGGTCTCGATGTAATTCTTGAAAATATTAAAAAAGCCGGAGAAGATGAAAATATAAAGGGCATCTTTATTAACAGTTCTTACGTGGCAGCAGGTATAGGTACAGTGGAAGAGATCAGGGAAGCCCTGCTTAAATTTAAGGAAACAGGGAAATTTATTATTGCCCATGCGGATATGTATACACAACCAGGATATTACCTGGCATCAGTTGCCGATAAAATTTATCTTACTCCTGAGGGTGCTATGAGTTGGCTGGGAATAAGTTCCGAAGTGCTCTTTTTTAAGAAAGCTCTGGACAAACTGGGAATTGAAGCACAGGTTATCAAGCAGGGAGAATACAAGGGAGCACCTGAAATGCTGATGTATGAAAAACTCAGTCCGGAAAACAAATCCCAGATTCAGAATTATATTAATTCCATATGGAATCACCTTGTCGCCAATGTTGCATTATCAAGGAATCTTCAGGTGGATTCACTGAACTATCTGGCTGATAATATGATCATAAGCTCAGCTGAAGAAGCAGCAAAATATCAGCTTATCTCCGGTCCTAAATATTACGATGAAGTACTTAATGAGCTGAAGGAACTGACTGACACTCCTGAGGATAAGGACCTTAAAGCTGTTTCAATGAAAAAATATATCAAGGTACCCGCCCAACGCAAAGTAAAAGGCCTCCCGAAAAATAAGATCGCTGTAGTATATGCCTCAGGTAATATTACTTCAGGTGAAAAAGAAGGAGACATGATCACATCCGCCAGATTTGCTAAAGCAATAAGGAAAGCAAGAAGAGACAGTACTATAAAAGCCATTGTTCTTCGGGTAAATTCCGGGGGAGGCAGTGCTCTGGCATCTGAAGTGATATGGAGGGAAGTAAAATTAGCATCTGAAACCAAACCCGTAATTGCTTCTATGGGTGATGTGGCAGCTTCCGGAGGTTATTATATTCTTGCCCCTGCAACAAAAGTTATTGCGAATCCAAATACTATCACCGGGTCTATAGGTGTTTTCGGGATTATTCCCAATACCAAAAAACTTATGAATGAAAAATTGGGTATTACTACCGATGTGGTTAAAACAAACGATAATTCTGACTTTATTTCAGTCTTCCGTCCAATGCGTCCGGCGGAAATAAAAATTTTGCAAACACAAATTGAAAAAATCTACAATACTTTTATTACTCATGTTGCTGAAGGCAGAGATATGAGTGTGGAAGAAGTTGATGAAATTGCCAGGGGTCATGTATACAGTGGGGAAGATGCATTAAAAATCGGATTGATAGATGAATTCGGAGGACTCACAAAAGCATTGGAAATGGCAGCATCTGAAGCTGAAATTGACGATTACAGGATAATTAAACTCCCCGATGTGAAAAATCCTTTTGAACTGATCATGCAACAACTTACAGGTGATGCGAAAACCAGAATCCTGCGTAATGAACTGGGAGACGATTACAAATATTACCGGCAATTAAACGAGATGCGCCATCTAACAGGGATACAGACAAGGATGTTATTTGATATATCCATGGAATAGCATAGAATCAGTATTTCTCTCCCAGGTTTTCATAGAATAACTTACAAATTGGAAGTTAATTCTAAAGTCACAGGACTTTTGAGACAGCCTCAAGCTAACTCACTTGCGCTATGACCTCCCCTTTAGGCAACTTAGCGAAGCGATCTCACGAACGAAGTGAGTAATTGAGGGATGAGCGCTGGCATTTTAATATTTTTGATAGTTTTCTTATTGACAAAAATTATATGTTAAACAGTTCTCTGTTTTCTAAAAAAATGCCTGCATGGCCAATAATCCGTTCATAAAAATATTACTGCTGCCATTGAGCTTCATTTATGGAATTGTTGTATTTATAAGAAACCGGTTATTCGATATAGGTATTTTTACTTCAAAAGAATTCAATATACCCATTATTTCAATTGGAAATATCACAGCCGGCGGAACAGGGAAAACTCCTGTTACAGAGTATATCACAGAATTACTTAATAATGAATATAAAGTAGCTGTATTAAGCAGAGGATACAAGAGAAAAACCAGGGGATTCCTTCTCGCTGATATTGACTCCACCCCATCGGAAATTGGTGATGAACCATGTCAGATTAAAAATCGATATCCTGATATTATTGTTTCAGTTTGTGAAAACAGGGTTAAAGGAATAGAGAATTTAATACTGCTTCATCCCGAGACTGATGTCATACTTCTCGATGATGCCTATCAGCATCGATGGGTTAAACCCGGCCTTTCAATTCTTCTTGTTGATTACAATAATCCTGTAACAAAGGATTTCCTATTACCGGCCGGAAGATTACGTGAATCTGTTTCGGAAATGAATAGAGCAAACATTATCCTTGTTACCAAATGTCCGGAAAAATTAAAACCCATAGAACGGAGGATAATGCTGAAGGAACTTGATCTTCCTCCATTTCAGCACCTTTTTTTCACAAGCCTGGAGTATGGCTCTCTGAAACCGGTATTTCCTGATTATAAAGAAACATATCCACAATTAATAAAAGAAACCCGGCCTGAAATAATTCTTCTTACAGGTATAGCAAATCCCCGCCCTCTGAAAAGATTCGCCCGGAGTATCTCACCCAAAATCATTGACATGATGTATCCTGATCATCATAATTATAATGATTCCGATATTCAGACCTTAACAGAAAAATTTAATTCCATATCAAACAGTGATAAAATTGTTTTAACAACCTGGAAGGATGCTGTCCGTCTTAAAGACTTACAGAATATACCCGAAGAAATAAAAAAGGCCATGTTTTTTGTACCTGTAAAAGTTTATTTTTTAAATGACGATACTTTAAAATTTGAAACACAGATTAAAAATTATGTTAAAAGCAATAAAAGAAACAGTATCCTTCATAAGGGAAAAAACGGATTTTAATGCAGAAGTGGCCATAATACTGGGAACAGGACTTGGGGGGATGATTGAAGACGTTGATATATCTTGTACATTAGAATATAAGGAAATCCCAGGCTTCCCCTTAATTACTGCTCCCGGGCATCATGGCAGATTGATTTTCGGACACCTGGGAGGAAAAGCAGTGATGATCATGCAAGGCAGGTTCCATTATTATGAAGGTTATACTATGCAGGAAATTACCTTCCCGATAAGGATAATGAAATTTATGGGAATTAAATACCTTTTCATTTCCAATGCAAGTGGTGGAATAAACCCTGCCTTTGCTATAGGTGATCTGATGATCCAGGACGATCATATTAATCTTCTGCCTAATCCATTAATAGGTAAACATTATCCTGAATTTGGTGAAAGGTTCCCTGATATGAGTGAACCCTATAATAAGAATCTTATCAGTAAAGCACTCCGGATTGCAAAAGAAAATAACATGGAAATACATACCGGATGTTATGTCGGGGTTACAGGTCCCACGCTTGAAACGCCTAAAGAATATGAATATTTCAGGATCATTGGAGGGGACACTGTTGGGATGTCTACCATCCCTGAAGTTGTTGTCGCTCATCAGATGGGTATCTTATGTTTTGCCATTTCCATTATTACCGACCTCGGAATACCCGGCAGAATAGTTAAAGTATCTATTGACGATGTTCAGAAAGCTGCTGCTAAAGCCTCACCGCTTATGACCTTTCTCTTTGAAAAACTTATCAGGGAACTGGAGTGAGAAAACATTCCATCCCTACTCATCTTCTGACCAGCAATACTGTTGACTTTTCCCTTATCTTCGCTCCTTTCAGATTAAACGCATCGAATAACACAAGGTAAATGCCGGTACTACATACCTGACCCGATTCATCTCTGCCATCCCATATAAAATTTCCGGTAAATCCAAGTAATTCATTACGCGCCAGATGTTTCACCAGGATTCCTGCTGCATTAAAGATCATAATATTCCCAGTAAACCCTTCCGTATTCAGATGATATGTAATAACTGTCACATCATCTGTCCCATCATTATCAGGAGTAAATGTCCGTGGATCAATTGATAGTGTCTCAGAAAAAATCTCCAGACTCAGAGACTGGGAATTTTTGTATCCGGGAGTAGCAAATCCGGCTACTGAAGAAGCAGAGTGCCATTGACAATTATAACCAGGGTTCCTGTCGATAAACATTCTTTCAAAGGAAACACCATAATCACTATTCAATAAGGGATACTGATCATTTTTTGAATAACAATATTTGTCTATTAATTGCAAGGATCTGGTTGTTAGCTCGATACATCCTCCGTCATTTCTTAATAAGGGCATATTTTTCATTAAATACAAGCTTTCCGGAACAAGTATATCGTAATAATCCTTAAGTCTTTCAGGGTTCGTGGTTAGAGCCAGATAATCTCCGGGGAAAAATAGCTGCGGCTCAGTAACTATGTATTCTTTTCTGGTTTCACTTCCCGGACCATAATCCACCCCAATAATAAGTTCTGACAAATCAATTAGTTCATTGCTGTTACAATAGATCTCTATGAATTCCGGACAACCAGGGTAAGGAGAATAAAGTACTTCAGTGATTATTATGTCTGTGAAAGCCGGAGAAACCGGTTTTCCAAACATTACTATTAAAGGTTCTGAACGTTTGTTACCCAAACAATCCCTTAAATTATCACTGATCAATAACTCATATACCTTCCCGTGAAATAAAGGATCCTTTAATTCCAAAACACATGAGTTGTAAAAAGGTAATGAAGGAGTAAACTTTATAATTTGATTTATACTGCCAGAAATGGAAAAAGGATTTTCTTCATAAAAAAAATCCCGTGAAATATTTTCATTAAACAGAATCCTTATCTCCTTCTCAGATATTATCTGCACACCTTTTACAAATGGTGCTTCAAAATCGGGGATTATATTTTTCACGGAATTTTCCTCCCCCGGAGTTCCTCCTTCCACAGATTCCGCATCTGTCCAGTTTTCTCTTCCGGCACAATAATTCTCCTGGTCAATTCTTTCAAGCGACCATCCGCCCTGTCTTTTAAATGGATCATTGTACCAGTTTTCCTCATAAGAAACCGCATCTATAATATCACCATACTGGTCTTTCAATATTAATGTCTGTCCTGTATTTGCAAGTGCAGTTACAGATGAAAATAAACCCTTAACCTGCCCATATGATGTGAACTGTCCAACTGCTTCTGTATATGTAATGATTAAATAATCATCAGGTGGCATTTGTCCTGATAAGAGGTATTTCCTTGTGCCAACTTCAAGAGTCCAGTTCTCAATGGAAATTAAAGAGGCGGAACGGTTATACAATTCCAGGTATTCAAATTCAGGAAGATATACAGGTGGAGAAGGGTCAGCCATAATTTCATTAATAAGTATATCATGTGGTCTGGCCTCATAATATAGCAATGTTGCAGATAAGGGTAAGGTAAACCCAGAATCTGTTAAAATCCTTTTTTCAGGAAATTGTTCCCAACCGTTTAGCGTGCCATTTCTAATATCTGTGGTAACCTGCCCCAAAGAAATGAACGGCAATAATGAAAAAAGCCATGCAATACTTTTCACTTGATAAAAATTTTTACGATTTTTGAAAATTTAAACTCCGGAAGGAAAATTGGGGCGAAACAATAAATATAATATATTTTTCAATTATTCACTAATAAATTTATAAAAAATCATGAAAATTGCTGTTGTAGGGGCAACCGGCCTGGTGGGTCAGGTAATGCTGAAGGTTCTGGAAGAAAGAAAGTTTCCGGTTACTATGTTGTATCCCGTTGCTTCCGAAAGGTCAGTTGGGAAAGAAGTTATTTTCAGAGGGGATAAATTTAAAGTTATTGGCATGGAGGAAGCCATTGAAAAGAAACCAGATATTGCGATTTTCTCCGCAGGTGGAGGCACTTCCCTTCAATGGGCTCCTGAGTTTGCCAAAGCAGGCATAACCGTTATTGATAATTCCTCGGCCTGGAGAATGGATCCCGGTAAAAAACTTATCGTTCCGGAGATTAATGCTGATATTCTTACAAAAGAAGACAAGATAATTGCAAATCCTAATTGCTCTACCATCCAGATGGTAGTAGCATTGGCTCCCCTTCACTGGAAATACAAAGCCAAAAGGCTGGTTGTTTCAACCTATCAGTCGGTTACCGGGACAGGTGTGAAAGCTGTCCGTCAGCTGGAGAATGAGAGAAACGGTATTACAGATGAAATGGCTTACCCGCATGTTATTGATAAAAATTGTATTCCGCAGTGTGATATCTTCACCGGGAACGGATATACAAAAGAAGAGATGAAACTTGTAAACGAAACCCAAAAGATCATGGGGGATGATTCAATAAGGGTAACAGCAACTGCAGTGCGTGTACCGGTTGTCGGAGGTCATTCGGAATCTGTCAATATTGAATTTGAAAAAGATTTCGATCTCAATGAAGTACGTGATCTGCTTTCAGAAATGGAGGGTATTATTGTTAAGGATGACCCTGCATCATCGGTTTATCCGATGCCAAGAGACAGTGAAAACAGGGATGAGGTGTTTGTTGGAAGGATACGTAGGGATGAATCTCAGCCCAATACCCTGAACATATGGGTTGTGTCAGATAATTTAAGAAAAGGAGCAGCAACAAATGCTGTTCAAATTGCAGAGTATTTGGTAGAGAAGGGTATGGTTTAGAGAAGGTCTTGATGATATTAATCACTAATAAATTTAGTAAAAGATCATGTGTTAATACAACAAATCATCATAGGGGTACCTTTCAATATGAATTTCCTTTATTCTCCTGTACAATAATTCCTTCAATTCTACTATATTCTCTTTATTTTTAGCGGAGATAAAAACCGATTCATTATGATTGCGTGCCATCCAGCTTCTTTTCAGTTCTTCCAGTGACCAGTTTTTCCTTGTTACAGAAGTAAGATCATCTTTTTCTTTGGGAGTATAGTTATACGCATCGATCTTATTAAAAACCATAAATACGCTCTTATCTGATGCCCCTATTTCATGTAAAGTCTGACTTACAGTAATTATCTGTTCCTCAAATCCCGGGTGGGAAATATCCACTACATGAAGTAAAATATCTGACTCCCTGACCTCGTCAAGAGTTGACTTGAAGGACTCAACCAGGTCGTGCGGTAATTTGCGAATAAAACCTACGGTATCTGAGAGGAGAAACGGCAGGTTTCCGATCACCACTTTCCTTACAGTCGTATCGAGAGTTGCAAAAAGTTTATTTTCAGCGAAGACATCCGACTTGCTTAACAGGTTCATAATAGTTGATTTTCCAACATTGGTATAGCCAACCAGGGCAGCCCTCACCAGTTTTCCTCTGTTTTTACGTTGTGTGGATTTCTGTTTATCAATTTTTTTCAGATCAACTTTAAGCTTCGTAATCTTATCCCTGATAATACGGCGGTCGGTTTCAATTTCAGTTTCTCCTGGTCCTCTAAGACCAATTCCTCCTCTCTGCCGTTCAAGATGTGTCCACATTCTTGTTAGGCGTGGCAACAGATACTGATATTGGGCAAGTTCAACCTGCGTTTTTGCATGAGCAGTTTTTGCACGTGTGGCGAAAATATCCAGAATAAGATTTGTACGGTCGAGCACCCTGCACTCTAACTCCCTCTCAAGATTTCTAAATTGGGTAGGAGATAGTTCATCATCGAAAATAACCATATCAATCTCCTTTTCATCCACTGCCATACGAACTTCCTGCAGTTTACCGGTTCCAATAAACGTCCGGGGATTAGGGATATCAAGTCTCTGCGTTATTCTTGCAACAGGTGTTCCCCCCGCCGTTTCTGTTAAAAAAGCCAGCTCATCAAGGTATTCAATAATCTCCTCTTCCTCATCATGCGGTCTGATAATACCTACCAATAAAGCTTTTTCGGGATTAATACCTTTGCTAAAAAATTCTGTCATACATTTTATTATGGGATCGCAAAGGTAGAAAAAAAACTAAAAACGTATCAGAAATGACTGAGGCCTGAAGAATGTCATGCGAAGAATGATAAAACCAACAAAATTCAGAAATCCATATTGATATCTGAATCCCGCTAGCAATATTACATTCAACTTCACGCTATTCCTTTTCCAATACCATTAACTCTACCTTTCGGAAATCCGTTGGATGACTTTCTGCCTGCAGTGAGATAGTTCCCTTTCGAAGGATGATATCTCCATTTTTGGGAAGGAGTTTCTCAAAATTGGAATCACGATCGTCTAATTGTGGCTTCTCATATTCCAGCACAACAACCTCATCTATTTTATGCCTGATAACTTCACCTCCATGCACTTCAACTTCCACTGTAACCCATTGATCACCATGATAGGTTTCGGAGGTGGAATTTGTGCAGTGGTCGAGATGCAATTTGCCATCCAGAACTACATTTGTACCCGGGGTACATAAATTAGCTGTTGACCTGGGATTTGTTCCATCTCCACCCAAAAGCTGAACTTCAATTGATACAGGAAATCTTTGATCAACCTCCATGCTTTCAGCAGATTGTCCGTGTATCATAATGCCGTTATTCCGGAAAGCCCAACCCGGCCCACCGGGGCATTGCTCTTTCACGAAACGGTATTCCACTCGTAAAATATAATGTGAAAACTCATCACGGTAAAAAATATGCCCGAACCGGTTTCCAAATTCTTCGTATTGATCATACCGTACTTTCAATAACCCGTCTTCAACCCGAAAGGTATTGCCAAAGTTATCGTTCAGATCAAAACCATTAATCTTAATATCCCATCCTTCCATATCCTTCCCATTAAATAACTTTATCCACTCCGGGGAACTTTGTTTTTTACCAATACAAGTTGAGAAAAAGAGTACTATGGAAGAAAGCAAAAGAAGCCGGTTAATAAAGGTTGATTTTTTCATTTTTTTAAAATTTAGTGATGTGTTGATTTATATAAATAATTATAAAGTAAACCGCTTGTGCGACTTACCCCTAAATCCCCCAGGGGACTTTTTCCAGGTTGCTAACTTAAAGTCTTAGCATACTTTAACCAAGTTCCCGACTTCCTGAACAACTGCTTAAAGTCCCCTGGGGGATTTAGGGGTAAGAAGTTTGCAGACTGAATACTATCCCTCTCTTTCCCTACCTTAGCCTTCCCCTTCCTCGTTGGGGGCATGTCATATCAAAAGGTTTGTCAAATATAATTCTTAAGAAAAATACATAAATAATTGCTGAATTTCTAAAAATCTTTATATAAAAAGATGCCGCTTTTAAAATATATTGTAAAGGACGTAACCTATTCCATATGTTTTCCGTAAGTTTTCTTGTAATATTATTTAAATAAGCTTTGTTATATGCAATTATTCTTTTTATTTTGATTCAGTTCAGAATTCTTTATTAAATTTATTGCTCAAAACTTCAACAACTTGATAAAATGAAAAAAAATTTACTCATTCTAATTGCATTAATCCTGGTATCTTCATGTGGCTCTGTCAACAAACAAATGCAGCGCCAGCAATATGATGCTGTGATCAACAATACTGTTAAAAGACTAATCAAAAAACCGGATAATACAAAAGACATTCAGGCACTTGACCGGGCATATAAGCTTGCAAATGAGAGAGACCTGGAAAGAATCAAGTATCTTAAACTGGAAAATAATCCGAATAACTATGATGAGATCTTTCTCCGTTACGATAATCTGAAAGCCAGACAATCCAAAGTAAGAACAGTTTTGCCTCTAAACCTCAATGGTCGTCCGATTAACTATGAATATATCGATTACGATCTTCAAATCGTTGATGCCAAGCGCAAAGCTGCCGAATATTATTATGCCAATGGCCAGAAACTTTTAAATAACTCCGACAGGGCCTCCAACCGGGAAGCGTATTTTCAACTGGTAAGAGCTCAGGAATATTCAGGTGATGCTTACCCGGGTCTGACAGAGATGATAATTGAGGCTAAAATCAAGGGAACAAGTAAAACACTTGTTCAGGTAGTTAACAGCACCAGGCTTGGAATAACACCCGAATTTGAACAGGAGCTTCTGACTTTTAACACCCAGGGGCTTAGCAGCGAATGGGTTGAATTTCACTTCAGACATGTTAATGACGAAATCGATTATGATTATATGGTAATTATCAATCTCACAGATATTGTTTTAACCCCTGACCAGACAAAAGAAACCGATGTGGAATATAAAAAGGAAGTCCCCGATGGTTTTAACTATGCTCTCGACTCAAGGGGCAATGTAATGAAAGATACTGCAGGAAATGACATCAGGATCCCTAAATATAAAACATTAACAGCCAGCCTTATTGAAACACATCAGCATAAAGAAGTGACTATAAGAGGGGTTGTTGAGATCACTGAATTAAAACCCATGAAAAGGCTCATTGTAAAAGAACCTGTAGGAGCTAACAATGTTTTCGATAATGTTTCCGCAAGATATATTGGTGATATTGATGCACTGGATGAAGAGGCCAGAAAAAAAATTGAACTCAAATACATGCCCTTTCCCGGTGATCTGCAAATGATCTTTAATTGTACGGAAACTCTCAAGCCAGCTGTCCGTAACGCAATTTACATGAACAGGAGATATATTCAATAACTGGTCATTTGCGATAATTCGTAGTCAAAATACTTCCTCGATACGCTTGTGTCTGTAAGTAAATGACCATGCCCATATTCATCCTGAAAGAAACTCTTGTAAATATCTTTAAGGGCAGACTCCGGATATTTCTGAATTTGTTTCTCTACAGTCTTAAGAACAGGATTCTTTTTTTCTGCAAAAGCCCCTGTAAAAAACGGAGAAAAAACAAATAAGGAGAAATGAAGAAAAATCATAATTAACAGGCTTTAAATGAAAAAACAGGGAACTTGTTCCTGAGCATTAATTGTTTTAATTACTTTTAATCAAAAATAAATTGAAATCATTTCACAGAGGCTGTCTAAAAAGCCTTATGACTTTAGAATTCACTTTCAATTTGTAATCTATTAATTCAATGATTAGTCTTTTAAGACAGCCTCTGTCGATGCAGTTCTGCTTGTTCCGCAGGTTAGATGATCAGACAAGTTGTTATATTATCAGCTTAAATATTTGACCTTATAATTGTTATAATGGTAAATGTTACTGTTATTATTATCCCTGTTATGGCAGCTATGGTAATCATAAGATAATCTGAGTAATGCCGGATAATTATTCCCGTGAAAGCCCATATTACAGCTAAGCCTATAAAAGGATTGCTGAACTTATATATTGCAAGAGATGCTATTAATGTACCAGAGGCGATCATAATAATAGTCCACCATTCCTGCGAAACACCTGCCCCATTCCAGTTAAATTTAACAAGTAAGGCTGTGACATTTGCAATGGTGGCAATACAAATCCAACCCAGATAAATACCAAATGCTGCTTTTGTCAAACCAAATGGAAGGTCCTTTATCAAATTATTAATGACAATAAGTGTGATCAGAAGTCCGGCCATTATAAGGAGAGAAAGTGGCAGTTTTTCGTAATGCCATGCAACGATCCAGAGTCCATTCAATACACAGCTTATTGCAAAAAGCCATCCTATACTTTCAGAAATGCTCCTTAATCGATATGAAAATTGTGCAGCACAATATATTGCCAGTAGCAGGTAAATTATTCCCCAGATAGAAAAAGTTATTCCTGCCGGCACAAATAGATTCGGATAAGCATCGGATAACTGCCCTGTAGTTTTATTGTTAAGCGGCAATGCATTAGCCAGATAGTTCATAACTATCATCCCGGCAAAGAAAATAATATTGAGATACCGTATCATGGATTAGGTTTTATTAGTTTTTACTTCATCAAATTTACGAAGAAACATTTTAGATTCAACCGCATGGTTACAGCAACATGACAAAAATTCCAGTCTTTATATTCTCAGCCTGTACATCGTCTTCTTCTCACTGTAAAATATCTCTACGATCTTTAGACATACCAGTCTCACAATTATATCCGATGCCTTCCTGTATGAAATATCAGCAATCCGGCAAAATGCAGGCAGACTGATTTCAACATGATTTCTCAGATAATCGAGTAAGACTTTTTCCTTTTCAGTATATTCAAGCAATACTCCTTTCCTTCTCTTTTCATTTCTCCATACTTGTATCTGGATGCTGTTAACCTTAATATTCTGGTCCCTGACACGGATATAAGCTAACCATCGTCCGTTATTATCGCGTGCAAAATATGGTTTCGATTTTCCGGGGGGCACATCAACTTCAAGTACATTGAGACCGTTTATTACCCATTTCCTTGAGCTGGAAATAATATGAGGTTTGCAGTATAAAGTAAAAGCTGCTTCGAGCATATAATATTCTTCCTCTGACCTTACCCCTGCAATTTTACCATTATCCTTAACCCCAATAAGCAGTTTGCCTCCTTCACTGTTAGCAAATGCAACCAACGTCCTGGCAATCTTTCGTGCATCATTAATCTCAAACTTAAAGTCGAGATGCTGATTTTCACCCTTTTCAATAATATTTAAAAGATATTTGCTCACAATACTTAAAACATACTAAACTTAAGATTTTTTTATCAAACTGGAAGTTCTCTCATTGATTTATGTTAATCATTTTTGTAGTTTTGAAAAAGAAAAAAGATATGTTAAAAACTCTCCGAATTTTTACGTTCTCCGTTGTTATTTTTATGATATGCGGAGCTCCCACTATCAGGTTCCAGGTATTGCGGCCTGCACTTATTAATGTTCCTAATTACATACAATCTATAGGAGTTATCGACCGGAGTTTAAGACCAAAAACCGCTGGAACAACTCTTGAAAAGGTAATTACTGCTGAACTGCCCGGAGAAGCAAAAGTTGCTTCTCAGTTTGCTGTAGAAGGTTTCTCAAATTATTTTCAGGATTCGCGAAGATTTGTTATTGTCAGATCTGGTATTACTCTCAGCAAGGAGGTGCAAGCAAATCTTTTTCCTGAACCTTTGTCATGGTCTGACATTGAGTCCATGTGTAAAGAGTTGAATGTGGATGCCCTGATCTCACTGGAAATCTTCAATTCCGATTATATTATTCCTACCAATATGGCTATTGTTACTGTAGGCTTTCGGCTGTATGATCCTTTGGAAAAGATGATCTTCGATGAGAATCAGTTTCGTCATGAGATTTTCTGGGGAAGACAGGTATCCTCTGGCATTGAAGCTATTGGCAGAATAATTGACAAAGACCGTGCAATTAAAGAAGCAAGTTTTCAGGCTGGTTCAAGGTACGGAGAAAGAATTTCCCCTTCATGGTATTCTGTACAACGGGAATATTACCGTAAACCAAAAAGCAATCCATATATGAGTATGGGATCACGCATGATGGAAGTAAATGACTGGGATGCAGCTATTGAGAATCTTAACAAAGCTATTGAAACCGGGAAAAGAAAAACCAGGGGCAGAGCCGCCCATAACCTTGCAGTCGTTTATGAGATACTTGGTGACCTTGAAACAGCCAAAACCTGGGCACAGTCGGCATGGGGAATGTACCGTAATAAAGGTTCCAAAAATTATAGTTTTATTCTAAGCCAGCGTATGAAAGAACAAAGAGTTCTTGAATATCAGGAAAATAAATAGCTTTCAGGCGAAAATCTTAAGTGATTATTTAATAGTGATAGTTATGAAGAAGTCTTTTTTTACCTCTTCCTTCATCTGTTTCTTTTTTCCGTTAACTTTTTTGTTTTGCCCTGCCTTCTCCCCGGATACTGATGAAAGAACATTCGCAGGGGATGAAAAACCCATCAGGGTATTGGTGGTTATTGGTGGAAACAAAAATTATTCCGATTCATTTCTCAATATGTTCTCATCAATGGACGGATTATGTTTCGACACGCTCAGCCAGCCCAAAGCTAACGAATCATTGCTCTCTGATTCTATAAAAAATTATCATGCCCTGGTTTTTTATGATATGACACAAACTATTTCTGACGAACAAAAAAAAGAATTTATCGAACTCACAAAAAAAGGTACAGGAATGGTTTTCCTTCATCATTCGATCGTTTCATACCAGCAATGGAATGAGTTTAAAAATATCATAGGAGGAAAATACTATGAAGGAAGATTCAATTATGCTCCGGAAAAGATATCCTCTTACAAACATAATCTGGTGTTGCATGTTAAATTGATAAATCCAAGTCATCCTGTCCTGAAAAATATAAATAATTTCATAATAATGGATGAAGGGTATAGTAACATTGAAATTCTTCCCGGAGTTTTACCGCTTCTGTCTGTAGATCATCCTGATTGCTCAGGGATTATTGCCTGGACAAATAGCTTTAATGCATCGAAGGTTGTTTACCTTATGCCTGGACATGATGAACATGCTTACTCAAATGAAAACTTCCAGAAATTAATCTATAACTCCATTAAATGGACTGCAGGTCAGCTTTATTAATATTTAGACTCCGGCAATGCTCCTAATAATCTTTTTAAACACAAAAACTCTCCAAAAAACGTAATATCTTTGGAATAATAATCTATAACCGATAATGGACACCATAAGAAACAGTCTTAATGAAGCAAAGGATGTTCTTGCCACCTTTCTTTCATCTGAAAAAAATATTGATGCAATACATGAGGCCTCCAAATGGATGATCCATGCGATAGAAAATGGCAGTAAAATAATTTCATTCGGTAACGGGGGTTCCTTGTGCGATGCCATGCACTTTGCCGAAGAGCTTACCGGTAAATACCGGGATTACAGGCCTGCACTTCCTGCTGTGGCTATTTCCGATCCGAGCTATATTACATGCGTAGCCAACGACTATAGTTTTTCTGATATTTTTTCCCGTTTTATAGAAGCAATGGGTAAAGAAGGAGATATTGCTTTTGCGATAAGTACAAGTGGTAATTCTGATAATACTATCCTGGCTTGTGAAACCGCCCGTAAGAAAAACATGAAGATCATTGCACTCACAGGGAATACAGGCGGGAAACTGGGGGCACTTGCTGATATAGAGATCAGGGTTCCTTTCACCGGTTATTCCGACAGAATACAGGAAATACACGGTATCATAATTCATATCCTCATTGAAACCATAGAAAAAAAACTCTTTCCTGTAGCTGATTCTTAGAACATTTTTTCCATTAAGGATTGATATTAAATATCAGTCAACATGCTAATCAAAGCTTATGGAAGTGCCGTTCACGGTATTAATGCAACCACTGTTACCATCGAAGTAAACATAAGCCAGGGGATAAAATTTTTCATTGTTGGACTTGCAGATAGTGCTGTTAAAGAAAGTCATCCCCGTATTGAGTCGGCAATAAAAACCAACGGATTTTCCTGGCCCAACAAACGTGTTGTAGTAAATCTTGCTCCTGCCGATATAAGAAAAGAAGGTTCAGCTTACGATCTGCCTCTTGCAGTTGCTGTACTTGCAGCATCCTCACAAATTGAAAAGAATCTCCTCGATAAATATATCATTATGGGAGAGTTGTCGCTTGATGGTACTCTTCAACGTATTAAGGGCGTGCTTCCTATAGCCATACGTGCTAAAAATGAAAATTTCAGGGGGATGATAGTCCCCGTGGAAAATGCCAGGGAAGCAGCTGTTGTTCAGGGGTTACAGGTAATTGGCGCACAGCATCTGACAGATGTGGCAGGATTTCTTAACGGCAAACTACAAATAGAACCCACAACAGTTAACGCAAAGAAAGAATTTTTCGAAAAGCTGGGTGCCTGGGATATTGATTTTGCAGATGTAAAGGGACAGGAGAATGTAAAACGTGCTCTTGAAGTTGCAGCTGCGGGAAGCCATAACATAATAATGATAGGTCCTCCGGGAGCCGGAAAAACAATGTTAGCCAAGAGAATGCCAACGATTATTCCACCACTTACCCTTGAAGAAGCCCTTGAAACGACAAAAATCCACTCGGTAGCAGGAAAGCTTGGAAGAGACAGCGCATTAATGACAAGAAGGCCATTTCGCAGTCCTCATCATACTATTTCCGATGTTGCCCTTGTTGGCGGTGGGAATTTCCCCCAGCCAGGGGAAATATCCCTGGCCCACAATGGGGTGTTGTTCCTTGATGAACTCCCCGAATTTAAACGTAATGTGCTCGAGGTAATGCGGCAACCGCTGGAAGACAGAAAGATTTCCGTCTCGCGCGCTAAATTCGCTGTTGAATACCCGGCAAATTTTCAGCTCGTTGCAAGTATGAATCCATGCCCCTGTGGGTACTATAACCACCCCGACAAAGAATGTGTGTGTAACCCGGGGATGGTGAAAAAATATCTGAATAAAATATCAGGTCCTCTGCTCGACAGAATTGATATTCACATTGAAATTGTTCCCGTCCCTTTCCGCCAGCTTTCTGAAATGCGTGAAGCAGAGAAAAGCAATATTATCCGCACCAGAATTATTACTGCCAGAAATATTCAATCCGAGCGGTTTAAAAATCTCCCCGGGATTTATGCAAATACACAAATGAGTACAAGTATGCTTCGTAAATATTGCAGAATAAATGATGAGGGGAACAAATTACTGAAAAATGCAATGGAAAAGCTTGGTTTATCTGCAAGAGCATATGACAGGATTTTGAAAGTTTCGCGTACAATAGCCGATCTTGAAAGCTCTGAAAATATCCTCTCCTGTCATCTTGCTGAAGCTATTAACTACAGAAATCTGGATAGGGAAGGATGGGCAGGATAGAATAATTCCCCAACAATTCTTCTTCTGTTTATGTCAAAATAGTTTTTTTACTATATTTGCAACTTCAATAAAAAAACATACTATAAACTGGCTTAAAGATAATAATGGAGCAGGTTTTAATTTTTCTAAAGAATTGTATTACCAAATAATTTAATTATAAAACTTTAATATTAACTAAAAAAATAAAAATCTAATGGAATCCACCAGCAGTATTTTTTGGTTCGTACCGGCAGCAGCTATTTCAGCGCTTGTATTTGCCTGGATATTCTTTAAAGGAATGATGAAGAATTCCGAAGGTACGGATAGAATGAAAGAAATTGCACAATATGTTCGTGAAGGGGCAATGGCATACCTCAACAGTCAGTACAAAGTTGTAGGTAAGGTGTTCTTCATACTTGTCATTATTCTCGGTGTGCTTGCTTACATGGGAATTCAGAATCCTTTCGTCCCCCTGGCCTTTCTGACAGGAGGTTTCTTCTCCGGCCTTTGTGGCTACCTGGGCATGAAGACAGCTACTTTTGCTTCTGCAAGAACAGCTCATGGAGCATCAAAGTCACTTAACAGAGGTCTGCAAATTGCTTTCAGGAGTGGTGCAGTTATGGGTCTTGTTGTTGTTGGTTTCGGACTTCTGGACATTGCACTTTGGTATCTTATGCTAAACAAGCTTATTTATACCCCCGAGCATATGGCTGCAGGCCTTAGCTTTCTTGGTCTTGATTTCGTGCATGCAGGTACAACTGAGCACCATAAACTTATTGAAATTACCACTACCATGCTTACTTTCGGTATGGGTGCTTCCACACAGGCATTGTTTGCGCGCGTCGGTGGAGGTATTTACACAAAAGCTGCCGACGTGGGTGCTGACCTTGTAGGTAAGGTAGAGGCAGGGATTCCTGAAGATGATCCGAGAAATCCCGCTACCATTGCTGATAATGTTGGTGATAACGTTGGTGATGTGGCAGGTATGGGAGCTGACTTATATGAATCATATTGCGGATCCATCCTCGCAACAGCAGCCCTGGGAGCAGCAATTCCCGCATTGACTGGTCTGGATCAGGTTAAAGCAGTTATTGCACCAATGATAGTTGCCGGCATTGGCATCCTGCTTTCTATTGCCGGAATCTATATGGTTCGCACAAAAGAAACCGCAACTCAGAAGAATCTTTTAAATGCACTTCTCTTTGGTACCGGTGGAAGTTCTGTACTTATTCTTATAGCAATTGCAGTTATGGCAAGCCAGGGCTGGATAACCTGGGGGGTTTTCGGTTCCGTGGTTGCAGGTCTTTTAGCTGGTGTTATCATTGGCCAGGGTACTGAATACTTCACTTCTGATGAATACAAACCTACAAAAGGAATTGCCAACCAGGCACTTTCCGGTCCGGCAACCACTATTATTGATGGTATTGCAGTTGGAATGTTCTCGACCTGGATTCCGGTTGTTACAATAACAGCAGGTATTATAGCAGCTTTCGGTTTTGCAGGCGGTTTCACTAATTTTGCCACGGGTGTTTACGGTATTGGGTTCGCCGCTGTAGGTATGCTTTCTACCCTTGGAATTACCCTTGCAACCGATGCATTCGGCCCAATCGCCGACAATGCCGGTGGTAATGCCGAAATGGCTCACCTCCCCAAAGAAGTTCGGGAAAGAACCGATGCACTCGATATGCTTGGTAATACCACCGCCGCTACAGGTAAAGGATTCGCTATCGGCTCCGCGGCACTCACCGCCATGGCCCTTATGGCTGCTTATATGGAAGAAGTTAAACTGTGGCTTAATAAAATTGCAAATGCGGGTGATGGTATCAAAGAAGTTGGAAATGTGATATTCTATAACGCAAGAGCTACTGTGATACCAGTTGCTGAGACAGGTCAAAAAGTTGTGAATATGGCTTCTGTAACCATGCAGGATTTTATTGATGCATACGACCTTACCATATTCAACCCACTGCTGCTGGGCGGAATATTCATCGGTGCCATGATGGCCTTTGTATTCTGTGCAATGACCATGAAGGCAGTTGGCCGTGCTGCAGGATCAATGGTTGACGAAGTAAGAAGACAATTCAGGGAAATCCCCGGAATCATGGAAGGTACAGGAACTCCTGAATATGCTAAATGCGTGGCCATCTCTACCAAAGGAGCCCAAAGAGAAATGATGATGCCCTCCTTACTTGCCATTACTGTACCGGTTATTATTGGAGTATTATTTGGAGTGGCAGGTGTAATAGGACTTCTGGCCGGCGGACTTACTGCAGGATTCACCCTGGCCTGTATGCTTAATAACTCGGGGGGGGCATGGGATAATGCCAAAAAATATATTGAGAAAGGAAACCTTGGCGGTAAAGGAAGTGATGCCCATAAAGCCAGCGTTGTAGGAGATACAGTCGGCGACCCGTTTAAAGATACCTCAGGACCATCATTAAATATACTTATTAAGCTTATGACTATGGTGTCTGTAGTAATGTCGGGTTTAACCGTTACATTTCATCTTTTTTAAGAAAACAAAGAAAAATATATTTTCCATCACTTTAAATCATAAAGCCCTGAAATACAGGGCTTTTTTACTGTTTATCAAGAGTAACCGGGTAAATTAATAAATGGAATTAAACCCCAAAGGGTGCCTTTCGCCGGAGGCCGAAACCTATGGCGAAGGAACTCGCCAGAGTGTCACAGAGTTTTTTATAGAATAACTTACAAATTGAAAGTGAATTCTAAAGTCATAAGGCTTTTTAGACAGCCTCTTCAATGTCTTTTATGGTAAGAAAATAATACTGATCGAATGCTTCAAACTTTGGAAGATGAGAAGTATTAAAAATATCTTCTGCAATTAGAGGATGAATAGAAAGCAATTCCATAAGGCCATTTATAATTATAGCCAAGGCAAATTCAACAAGTATTTGCTTAATCATAAAAATATTCTAATTTTGTAACCTACTATGGGGGTATAGCTCAGTTGGCTAGAGCGTTTGACTGGCAGTCAAGAGGTCAGGGGTTCGATTCCCCTTATCTCCACTTCAACCTGACTCTATCTATTAATTGAGGTGGTCATTATTCTCCGTTTTGAGAATACAGCTTTTTCTGTACCTTTTCCATTTGTTAATATTTTTTCGCTTTATTTTAGAGCAACCTGAATCGAAATCCTTTTACATACAAGCTCTCCGGTGCCTAAAGTTAATTCTACCTTAATGAAAAAAACTTACATCTTTAACAAAAAAAACTTTTGTTAAAAACTTTTGTGCTGAATATCAATTAATTAATCTAATCCTAATATTTCCTTAACACAGCTCCATTACTTTTATATCGTAATTTAATACTGTGAAATAATGATTACAAACAATGATCCTGAAAAATATCTGAATACAAATGATATGATAAATGATTATGCATTTATGTATCAGATAATGATATGCGATAAACCTCTTGATTTTGAGGCAGAGATAAGGGATTTGAAATAATACGTCAATCTGATTTCATTTCTCAACTTTTTGTTTTTTTTAATCCATTCATTCGTCAAAAAATAATCTGACAAATTCATTTATGCTTATTGACTCCGGTTTCAGGAAAAATATTTTTTACTACCTTAGGCCCAGATAATAATTACCGGAAATTACCTGTGCATGAAATTAAAATTTGGGCCCTCTAAAAAACCCGGGATCATTTATATACTTTTTTTTGGAGTAATCATTGGGATTATCATTACCTTTTCCTTTAATTATTCTGTTGATTACACCTCCACTGATGTGTTTTGTGCTTCCTGCCATGTGCACCCCCATGTATTTGAGTCAAGAAAGAAAACATCCCATTACGACAATAGTGCAGGCATGCAGGTTCAGTGCATTGAATGCCATCTGCCTCCAAAAGGACAAGGTCATCTGAGAGAGAAAATCCGTCTAGGAGCCAAAGATATATACGGTTTTTTGTTCAAAGACCATAGTAAAATAATCTGGGATGAGAAAAGACAATTGGAATTTGCAGTCCATTTTACTTATGAATCTGCCTGTATAAAATGCCATCAGAATCTTTTCCCTTTATCGTTAAGCCAGGAAGGGGGTGAAGCCCATTTATATTACAGGAATAATATTGGAAAGGTAAAATGCCTTAATTGCCATCTCGATGTAGGTCACTATATGCCAGCTTACAAATCGACAGAACTAACTGCCTTATCCACAATTGCCGATTCGGTCATTTACTCAGAACCAGCGGAGATCGACTCTTTTGCAGATTTTACAGAATATATTCCGGACTCAAATCTATCATTTGAAATGAAAGCTATTCCGGGAGGAGTATTTAAAATGGGGAGTCCTGCAAATGAGCCTTACCGCAAACCAGATGAAGGCCCCCAGGTGGAAGTGAAGATTTCTCCCTTTTTCATGGCCGAACATGAAGTTACATGGAATGAGTTCATGAACTTCTACCTTCGAACCACAAAAGAAGGACGTTCAACCGATGTTGATCGCGAGCAGGACGTTGACGGTATTACAGGTCCCACTCCTCCTTACGGTTCTCCCGACCGCAACTGGGGATTTGGGAAAAGACCTGCCATATCCATCAGGTTCCATGCAGCACAAACATATTGCGAGTGGCTTTCACAAATCACAGGAAAAACATACAGATTACCAACAGAAGCTGAATGGGAATATGCCTGCCGGGCAGGAACTACAGAACCATATTTCTTTGAAGGAAATCCAAAGAAGATTGATAATGACAGGTTTATTAACAGATTATTCGGAGCAGACACTTCTTTGATCAACAGGTATGTGATATATTCTTTAAATAGCGGATCGAAGAGCCAGACCCCCGATATGGTAGAACCAAACCCTTTCGGACTTATAAATATGGCAGGTAATGTAGCAGAGTTTTGCAGCGACTGGTATGCTGCTGATGTATTCGAACAATATACAAAAAAGTATTCAGTTTCTGTTATTGAAAATCCTGTGGGACCTGAGTCAGGAACCGAAAGGGTTATCAGGGGAGGATCCTATAGAAGTAACCCGGGTGACATACGAAGTGCTTCGCGTGATTATACCCGAACAGATGAATGGATGATCTCAGATCCTCAGAGCCCGAAAAGTGAATGGTGGTATTCTGATTGCTTTTATGTAGGATTCCGGGTTGTTTGTGAATACGATGAAAAAAAACAGTAAACAGTTCACATTTTATATAAACCTAATCTTTACAACATGAATGATAATAATTTTAGCAGAAGAAGTTTTCTGACAAAAACTGCTGCTGCTGGTACACTGGGAATTATGGGCGTGGGGGCCATTCTTAATTCCTGTAAAAAAGGCATCCCGAAAGATCTTGATCTTCCCCCATTACTCAGTAAAGCTCCGGATGGCATGAAACTTAAAGCGGGCGTGGTAGGTTGCGGAGGAAGAGGAACCGGAGCCGCACTAAACTTTATTAATGCCGGCAACGACCTCGAAGTTATTGCTCTTGGTGACGTTTTACAGGAAAGAGTGGATAGATGTAAAGCATCTATTAAAGAAAAAACGGGACAGGAGATCGCAGATGAAAAATGTTTTGTCGGTTTCGATGCAATCGATAAGGTGCTGGATTCCGGCATCGATCTGGTTATTCTTGCCACTCCTCCTTTTTTTAGACCAATGCATTTTGAAGCTGCCGTGCAGGCAAGAAAACATGTATTTATTGAGAAACCGGTCGCTGTTGACCCGGTTGGAGCGCGAAGTGTCATTGCTTCTGCCCAGAAAGCAAAAAGCACAGGGATTGTGGTTGTTGCCGGAACACAAAGAAGACACTCTCCCGATTATGTTGAAACATATAAACAAATTATGAGCGGTAAAATAGGGGAAATAGTTAATGCAAATGTCTGGTGGAATCAGCAACAGCTATGGTATCGTGTCCGCCAGCCTGAATGGAGCGATATGGAATTTCTGATCCGCGACTGGGTAAACTGGTGCTGGCTTAGTGGCGACCATATCGTTGAACAACACATTCATAATATTGATGTTGTCAACTGGTTTACAGGATCACACCCTGTTACAGCTGTTGGTACGGGATCACGTCAACGCCGAGTTACAGGTGATCAATATGATAATTTCAGCATTGACTATACTTTCGAAAATGGAATGCATATGCATAGCATGTGCCGGCAGATAAACGGGACCACTACAAAAAATGGCGAACATATTCAGGGAACCAAAGGATCATCGAACTGCAAAAACCAGATCCTTGATCTAAAAGGTAATATCATCTGGGAGTATGAATATCCTTTAAATGAAGAAGGAAAACCCGGTCTTTTAATCAGTGCTTTTGATCAGGAACATGTCGATCTTGTTACCTGTATAAGGCAGGGGATTCCACGTATGGAGGCTGAAAACACTGCTATATCAACCATGGTGGCAATTATGGGACGTATAGCTGCATATACAGGAAAAGAGGTAAGCTGGGATGAAATGATGAATTCTGACATGAAACTTGGCCCTGCTACTTTTATAATGGGCCCTGCTGATACAGAGGCTGTTATACCTGTTCCGGGAGCTGAGAAAAAAGTCTGAAACTAATCTGTAAATATTCATATGGAAAACAGGCGAAATTTCCTGAAAAAGACCATTATCGCGGCAGTTGCATCAACAGCAACTGCCAGAATAACAGTTGGAAACATCCGACAACAAAAGGCTGAAATAGAAAATCAGCCTTTTAAACTTAAGTATGCTCCTCCTTTTGGAATGTTTGCAGAAAGTGCAGGAAAAGATCCCCTGGATCAGATCAGATTCTGTAAGGATAATGGTTTTAGTGCTATGTTCGACAATGGCCTGATGAGAAGAGAAATCTCTGAACAGGATAGAATAGCTGCTGAAATTGCCAGGCAAAATATGGTACTGGGGCCTTTCGTCCTTTATGCAGACTTCAAGGTGAAATCTTTTGTTACACGCGACCCGGAAATCAGGGAAATGCTTTTAAAAAAGATGAAAGAAGGTGTCGAAACTGCAAAACGAACCAATACAAAATGGGCACTGGTTGTGCCTGGCAGGTTTGATGAAGGCCTTGAATGGGATTACCAGACAGCAAATGTTATTGATAATCTGAAGTTCTGTTGTGAAATTTTAGAACCAGCAGGATTAATTATGGTTCTGGAGCCACTGAACGCATGGACAAATCATCCCGGGCTTTTCCTCACAAAAATACCTCAGGCATATCATATCTGTAAAGCTGTTAACAGTCCAGCCTGCAAAATAGTAAATGATATTTACCATCAGCAGATAACAGAAGGTAACCTTATCCCAAATATTGATAAGGCCTGGGACTATATCGCAGCTTTACATGTTGGGGACAACCCGGGAAGAAAAGAACCAACTACAGGAGAAATTAATTATAAAAATATTTTTAAACACCTTTACAGTAAAAACTATACCGGAACAATCTGTATGGAACATGGTAAAAGCCTGTCAGATGCTGAAGGGGAAAAAGCCGTTCTGGAAGCATACAGATATTGTGATAATTTCTGAAACCTTCTTTTTTAAAATTTTACACCTTTATTTCAGATAATCCTTCTCTTCTGTATTCCAAATGAATAAATTTTAATGTGCTAAGAATATTTATGATTTTTCTGCTCTTTTTAGATTTTTATCATTGTTTCAGGAAACAATATTGCCATACTGCTTAGTTTTTTGTAATTTTGTCATTTATTCCTGTAAAAATGGCTGAAGGAAGCAGAAAAATAACAGTTAAGCATTATCTTAACACCAGAGCTGTTCCGAAGGTTTATGAGGGGGAGAATTTTTATCCCTTATACGTTCAGATCATTGCAGCAGGGAATAAAGCACAGGTAAAAAGCAAGATCAGTGAATACCTACATTATTATTCCGGGTCTCTTGAAAAGAAATTTCATGATACCAAAATTTTACAACTTATTCAAAACGGACATTATTCTGAAAACCTTTACGAACAGATATACAAGGAAAAACTTTCCCCCCTGTATAACATATTTGAAGACGAGTTAGAACTCATCAGTAAAATAATATCATCAGGAAAGACATACAGAACCAAAGCATTTTCACTGGTTAATTTCAGCAGTGTCTATCAAGCTAACCTGAGAGATATAAATGACATCTTAAATGATGCCCTTAAAAAATTATATTTAAAGGAGCTTAACCGCTTATTCCTTCTTTCTGCCAAAGATGAATCCAATCGTAAACTTTTTAAAGTAACAAACTATTTCATTCACTTTATCAACTGGTCACAAGAGTTCTGCGATTATTACGAACAAACTTTTGAAGTGTTACCCAGTGAGCTTAAGTTTATTGAGAACTACCTTTCAGAAGAAATCAAGAAAAACATTAAATCTGTACTGGCTTTCCGGTCAAAATACAGCATGCTTAAACGACACCTGGATAAAATTGAAAAGGGGAAATTTCCGGAATTGAATTACTTCGACTGGAATGAAGAAGGAAGAGATTTTATTCTTAAAGAGCTTGTAAATCTTTTCGGTAAACACAAAGCTCTTGATTATATTCAGGCAATTGATCTGATACTGAACAGAGAACTCAGAATCCATGTAAATATCTGAAATAGCAGAATAACACCCTGTTATTAATAACTCCTCATCTCTGCTGCATATTTCCTTATCTCTTTCCTGGAAATTCGTGAACCAGGGCAGACTGATTCAAGTTTTTCCCAGAAAGCTGCACTATGATTCTTTTCAATTGTATGAACCAGTTCATGCAATATTACGTAGTCACGCAGATGTTCAGGAAGCGACATAAGATGAATATTCAGATTTATTTTATTCTTACCGGAACAGCTTCCCCAGCGGGTTCTCATATTCTTAACAGAAACGCCTGTAAAGTTAAATCCATGTAAATCAGAAAAATATTTCACTCTCTCCGGAAGATGCTTTTTCGCTTCTCTCCGATAGGTTTCAATTAATGCTTCTTTTATAAACTTCTGACAATTATCACTTGTGATATCATCTGAGAAGGGAATATAAACTTCAATGTAATCAGAATTAAACTTTCTCGCGGGAGTATTTCCCTCGTAACGAATAAGTTTCAGTTTGTGTGAAAAGGTATTGAATTCAGTAAGATCATTAATCTGTATCTCCGGAAGCCTTTGCTTCTCAAGTTTTATTTTTGTTCTTATGATCCAGTCCTTTTTAAGTTTCACAAAATCTTCAGCTTTGCGAAAACTCACCAAATAAGGTACTGTGACATTGATATCACCAGCAGGTCTGACCCTTATAATGAGTCTTCTGGCTCCGGTTTTTCTTCGATAAATAACCTCCCCTATATCTTCATAAAAACATATATTATCTTTCATCATAATACATTATTTCTGATAAATGTTTCGTTATCTTTAAAATTTAATTTATCCGCTTAAAATATTAATCAGTATGAGAATAAATGCAAAAATACTATTTTTCACTGCAGTTTTTGTTGCTTTTTACTCCGCCTGTTCCTTTTCGCAGGAATTATGGACACTTGAAAAGTGTATTGATTATGCACTTGAAAATAATATCCGTATAAAGCAGCAAAAAATATCCACCAGTATTTCAGAAAATAATTATCGACAGTCAAAGGCTGATCTTTATCCTGATCTTAATGCCTCAGGATCGTACGGAATGTCTTTTGGCCGTGCTCTTGACCAGACCACCTATCAGTTCACAGATGACCAGAAAATCAAATCAGGCAACTTTAGTTTCTCTTCCAATACCATATTATTTAATGGCTTTCAGAAACAAAATACCATTAAGCAGAATTTTTTTAATCTCCAGGCGAGCTTGTATGATCTTGATAAACTCCGTAACGATATCTCACTTAATATTGCAGCAGCTTATCTTCAGATTTTATTTAACAAAGAACTTCTGGAAGTTTCCAGAAACCAGTTGGAATTAACACGATTACAGGTTGAACGGGCACGAATTTTAGTCGAAGCCGGCAGCCTTGCTAAAGGTAGTTTGCTTGAGATACAGGCACAGGAAGCCTCAGAGGAAGTTAATCTTGTTACCTCCGAAAACCAGCTTAATCTATCCTATCTAACACTCATGCAAATACTTAATCTTGATGTCTCAAAACCTTTTGCTATCGAAACTCCTGAAATAGAAGGTATAAATGAAGAAGAACTGATGACTGGAACAGAATTCGTTTACAATGAAGCGCTTGCAATTCTACCTCAGATTAAAAGCTCCGAATCCCGGTTAAAAAGTTCTGAAAAATCTTTCGATATTGCCAAAGCTTACCGCAGTCCCAAAATAAGCCTGTCAGCTACTTATGGTTCAGGTTATTCCGATATTCGTGAACGAATAACAGGCACAGAAGCCATTACAATTCCAATCGGGATAACCGAAGGTGGCGAACAAGTGTTTGCCACCACTCTAAATCCGGTATTCGCAACCTACCCTTTTATGAACCAGTTTAAAGATAACGCAAGTACCAGTATATTCCTCAGTATATCAATTCCTATTTTTAACGGGATGCAGATCAGTAATTCAATAAAAAATGCAAAGCTCGGAGTTGAACATTCCAGACTGGAACTTGACTATTCACGAAAATCGCTCTATGAAGAAATAACCAGATCCTATTCTGATGCAACAGCAGCATTAAAAAAATACAATGCTGCATCGAAAGCATTGGTTGCAATGGAAGAATCGTTTAAATATACGACTGAAAAATTTGAGTTGGGACTTGTAAATACTGTTGATTTTAATACCGCAAAAAACCAGCTTCTCATAACTCAATCTGATCTCTTACAATCAAAATATGATTTTATCTTTAAAATAAATATTTTAAATTTTTACAGAGGGAATCCTTTAAAGATATAAGGTTGTCTTTCTGCGATAATCTGCAAGATCTGCGGAAACCTCCATTGTAAGTTGGATATTAAAAAAGGTGGCAGAGGGCAGTTGGCAGTCGCAAAGTGAAAAATGTTGGCAGAAGGGCAAAAAGAAAGCTTATGTGCGCAGGATGTCCACGGATTGTGCGAACCTGAGGCTTTTTGGCCGGGGCAGGGCGGGTTGGCAA
>CAZGKF010000023.1:0-44540 GCA_964526475.1 uncultured Bacteroidaceae bacterium | reverse complement strand
TTTCCGTTTACCCAATGTTTGAGGAAGTTCATCTTAACTTCAGGCGAATACCCTGATGATTTCATGAATTGATGAAACAATGGAGTTCGTTATTTTTGCTGGAAAGAAGGAAAAATACAGAAATTCTCCATATTAAGTTCCATTTCATAAGGATAAGACAGATATTTTATATTTATCAAAAAAGCGGGGCGTATTATACGCACCCGCTTTTTCATAAGAAAATTAAACTTAAACGAAACTGAAACTAATATAGCGGATTTTGTTGTAATACCCCTGGTTGCAAATCAAGCTGAGACTGAGGTATAGGCCAGTATTTTGATCTCTCTGTAAACAATGCTCCGGTCATAATTGTTCTGACCCTGAGATCATTTGTTGCATAATTATTCAGAGTCGTGATCATTGGCATGGAATTCAGGTCAGCAGGCAGCTGGTCCCATCTTCTGAGATCAAAGAAACGCAAACCTTCCTGTCCGAACTCAAGTCTGTTTTCCCATTGTACAGCTCTCATTGCATAAGCTTTACCCTGTGCAGCAAAAGTTCCGGTGGGATAAGGAGAAACTTTATAGTTTGCAGCCGGCAGGTCAAAATCTACATCGAGATTATACGGCATAACCGTAACAGGGAGCACGTAAGTTGTAATCCGTCCCATAACAACCTGGTTTCCAGCGCGGTTCCTTATCTGGTTAACCAGAGCCTCGGCCTGATCAAGTTCATTCTCAAATGCATGGATCTCAGCCCTCCATAACAGGATGTGGGATAAGCGGTAGATTCTGTGGTTATTGGCATTAATACCACGCTGCCACCCTGTAGTTGTAGTATATGTTCCAACTTCACTTTTATAGAAATAAAACTTTTTACTAGGTGAATATGGGCCTCCGTTTCCCTGGTCTTTAATGGTTCCCTGTCCTCTGTAAACCCCCCAGTCAAAAAATGGAATTCCCCTGCGCCCGGTTGTCCAGTCAAGCCGTGGGTCAATTTCATCCGTGAACGGCTCAAAGACCTCATCCGATTTTATTCCCATATCGTTTTTCAGGTCAACATCATTAAAAGTGGTAAACATTGGCAGCCCTTCAGCATCCACTTTAAAGGCATTTACAAGATTCTGGGATGTCTGGTGGGCATGTGAGTTACCCACAAAATCCAACATTGGCCAGCATATACCGATACCTGCGCTGCCATTGGTGGACTGGTTGGCGCCATCGTTGACAGCATGTTGTAATTCATAAATTGACTCCGCATTATTATTATTTGGGATATTGAAATTATCATGGTAGCTGTTCATGAGGCTATATTTTCCCGAGCCAATAATATTATCGAGCAGGGGTTTTGCTTCGTCATACATCAGCTCCTGCATGTATGCTCTTGCAGCGACGGCCATGGCTGCATATTTGGTGGGTCTGGCCGGCTCTGCCTGATCTGGCGGAAGATTGTTCATCGCGAAAGTAAGGTCTGCTATAATATGTGGTAGTATATCCACATCATTGGGCACTTTCTTGGGTTCGGTTGTTTCTTCCGTAATGATAGGTATATTTTTAAATACCAGCCATGCTTCGAAATTGTAGAAGGCCCTGAGCCACCGTGCTTCAGCCTCAATCTGAACAGCTTTTGCAGGAATAATGTCAGTCGTCCCTTTCAATATCCTAAGAATATTGTTTGCCCGTGTAACTCCATTGAAAGCCCATACCCATTTCTCTTTCAAATATGGGTTTGTTGGCAAAGTTTGCCAGGTTTCCATTTCATGAACAGGCTGAATATCACCGGCGTCAGAGCCTTTATAACCATCATCAGCGCAAACCGAACCATATACCCAGTTTGTGGGCGTATGTCCATACCTGAACCCCCCCTCATAGGAATTGCTTATTATAGCATAGGTGCCGACAAGCAAAGCATCGAGTCCTTTTTCGTTATAAAAAACAGTTTCTGCCAAAGATGAAATGGGTTCCCTGACAAGGAAATCCTCGGAACAGGAAAACAATATTACCATGGAAAGCAGAATGATTATTTTATAAAATAGCTTTTTCATAATATTTTATTTTTATTTTATAAATAGTTTAAAAGAATTATAAATTCAGGGATAATCCGAAGATCACCTGCCTGATCGTAGGCCAGGTTCCTCTGTCAATCCCCATTCCATAGCCGCTTGCATTCAGGTCAGGATCAAGGCCTGTATATTTGGTGAAAGTCAAAGGATTGGTTAGCTGCGTATAAACGCGAAGGCCTTTCATGGTTAATTTACTGGCGAGAGAGTTTGGAACATTATAACTTAACATGATAGTTTTAACCCTCAGGTAGGAACCGTCTTCAACAAAAAGGGTTGAAGGCTGTTCTGAACCCGTATTATCGTCGGCAATGGCAATGGTAGCTTTGCTGTTATCACCGTTCAGATACGGACTACCCCAGGATTTATATAGCCTGTCTTTAACGCTGTTGGCATTCCCCAGAGAATATTCATTTGGACGTTTGGCATAATGAATGATTTCATTGCCGTAACTTCCATATAGAAGTATGCTGAGATCAAAGTTTCCATAGCCCAGTTCAATATTCATACCACCTGTCAGATCAGGGTGCGGATTCCCGATATAGGTCATATCATTCGCATCAATTACATTGTCATCATTCAGGTTGCGGAATTTCACCCTGCCAAGAGCGTTATAGGTGCCCCCGGTTCCAAATGCTGCCGGGTGGTCATCAACCTCCTGCTGGGTTTCAAAGAAACCATCTGCAATATACCCGTAGAATTCAGGGAAAGCGGTTCCTTTTGTGGCTCGGAGATAATTAAACTGTCTGTTTGAACCTGTAATAATTGTTTCTTCAACATTATCCGTCAACTTAACAATCTCATTCACATAGCGGGATAATACCAGATTAGCGCTATACCTCAGTTTTCCAGCTATTGCCGTGTTTCTGTAGCCTAACTCAAGGTCAAAACCTCTGTTTCTCATCTGGCCTATATTAACGAAAGGATGAGAGCCTACTCCTCCAACGGACGGGACACCGATCCTGTACAACATATCATCTGTATTTCTCTCCCAGACATCAATGCCCATATTTATGGTATTATTTAATAAATAAGCATCAAGGCCAAGGTTCAGAGTGGTAGTACTTTCCCATGTTACAGTTGGGTTTCCGAAAGCAAGCGGTATAAATCCGGAAACTGAAGAGTTGTTGCTACCTGTCATAGGATAGGAGGAGAGGTTCGTCCAATTGGATTTCGCACCGAATGTTGAATATATGTTATAGTTACCGATATTGTCATTTCCTGATTTACCCCATCCAAGGCGCAGTTTAAGGAAATTGAGCCAGTTTTCCGTGCCGTCCATGAAGGATTCGGATGAAATTACCCAGGCTCCTGAAAAAGCAGGGAATGTAGCATACCGGTTCCCGGATCCGAATCTTGATGAACCGTCACGCCGAACCGTTGCTTCAAATAAGTATTTTTCCATCAAACTGTAATTCAATCGTCCAAACACCGAAAATAGAGCCCATTCCCATCCATCACCGCTATTTGTCATCTCAATCTCGCCTGAGCTGAGCCGCATATATTTCTCATCTTCAGAAAAATATCCTGTTCTGCTTGCGTTCATGGATTCATATCGGCTCTCAATAGATTCGGTACCCACGATGGCTTCGATCTTATGAATATCTGCAAATATTCTTTCGAACTGCAAAGTATTGGACCAGTTCCACTGAAATGCCTCATTAGAACCTTGATAATATGAAGCTTCCGTGAAGTAAAGAAATGCTTCCGGATTCGTCAATTTATAACTTCTGCTATTGCCATTGCTGTAATTATAGCCTAGAAGTGACCGGAATACCAGCCCGTCCGTGATGGTTACATCGCCGAATACATTACCAAGAATGCGGGAATTTCTTCCATATTGATTCCTCGCCCTGTATAATTCGGCAACAATATTTTGCCCGGTACCTAACCCGGCTGACCCTGTTCCTGCAAAATTCCCGTATATGTCGTATACCGGGATGATAGGAAGTATGGCAGAACCATATGCAACAGGACCCATTTCACTGTTGTCATACCGGGATCCTTTGGTCTGTGACCGGGATACATTAATGGATTGCCCTACTTTAATCCATTTCGATAATCTTGCATCCGTATTATTCCGGAATGTGAAGCGGTCGAATCCGGTATGGATCATCATACCTTCTTCATTCAAATAACTGGCTGAAGTGGCATAGGTAACGTTTTCCGTGCCTCCTGTAATCGAGATATCATATTCATCTCTTATCCCTGTCTGAGAAATTTCGTCTAACCAGTCGGTACCTTCTTTATTGGCTTTCTGGATCAGATAATCGGGATAATTATACAGGGCAGGATCTACACTGGGGTCACCTTCCATGGCTCCTGCCGGTCTTATATAATCAGGTATTACCGGTGTAGCGCCTGAACCGTACTGAGGATGACTGGGAGCCACTCCCCTGTTATTAAAAATAAGCCATTTTAGTTCAGCATGTTCCTGAGTATTGCAAAGATCATATAAATGATCAGCCCTGGACAAGCCCCTGGTCGCATTAAATGTTATGGATGGGGCTGTTCCTGCCTTACCCCGTTTTGTGGTAATAATAATAACACCGTTTGCTCCTCTTGTTCCGTAAATTGCGGCGGAAGAAGCATCCTTAAGTATGGAAATAGATTCAACATCATTCGGATTAATATTGGTTCCGGGTCCGGTGGGAACACCATCAATTACATACAATGGTTCGGGAGAGTTAATTGTTCCTATTCCGCGAACGCGTAATACTCCGCCACCCCCGGGAAGATTTGAATTGGATACTGTAACTCCGGCCACTTGCCCCTGAAGACGGCTTATTACTCCGGAATTACTGGTTAAAGTCAGTTGCTCACTGGTAACTGTAGAAACGGCACCGGTAAGTTCTTCTTTTAATTTGTAACCATAGCCAACAACCACCACTTCCTCAAGTGCCCGGTATTCGGTTTCAAGGAGTACGTTAATAATTGTTCTTCCCTCAACTGGAACAATCTGCTTTGCATAGCCAACAAAGGAGAAAACCAGGACAGATTCAGAACCGGGTACAGTAAGACTGAAACTACCGTTAGCATCGGTTATTGTTCCAATGGTGGTTCCCTCAACAAAAACATTAACGCCAGGTAGAGGGACTCCTGAAACTTCTGTAACTTTACCGGTAAGCTTATAACCATCCTGTTTTATTCCCGGTAAAGCATTGAGGTGGGAGAAACACAGGATAAATACAAGCAAGGTGCCCGTAAATCTCAACATAGGAAAATACTTTTTATGGGCATTTTCCCGTGAAGAATTAATCCATTCATTTTTGAGTTTTTTCATAGAATTAATAATTTTTAGGTTAATAGTTTTAGATATGATTTTATGTAATTATGAAGAGTATATAATTAGCATACTTTGAAAAGTATATAGGTAGAAACCTGCTGGAAGAAGAAAACATCTGCACGTATATTGCATTGAATGAATGTGTTTTTAAACATAATTAAATAGTGCGTTAACGTTATTAATATGGCAAATGTAAAAAAAAATATTTAAATGCAAATTTTTTTTACAGATTTTTTCCGTTTCTTTGACCAGTAAATTATTATGATAAAGAAAGTCATTAATATTCAATTACTTTCGTGATTTATTGAATTGAATTGTCATAAAGATTGAAGCTGACAGGGAAGCTTCAGATTTTTAAATTATTTATAGCCAAATAATTATACCAGACAGAGAATAGATTAAATTAACGAAGAAAGGATTTTAAATGAAATGTTTACTTTTGGCATTCGAATCAAGACTTGTGTATTAAATCTATAATTACCTATGTATAGGATACCAGACAAGAAAATAAAAAAAATTTTTGTATATTTAAAATATAGCTTACATTTGTGCGTTAACGTTTTGTATTATTCTTATGAAATTTGATTTACCGAAATATCTGACAATTGCGAACATTATTATTGAAAAGATTCAGAAGAACGAGTTAACTCCCGGATCAAGGATACCCTCCGAAAATGAGATAATCAGGACATACGGTGTTAGTAATACAACCGCCAGGAAAGTGTTGCAGGAACTTGAGAATGGGGGATGGGTATTGAAGATACAGGGAACGGGGACTATTGTCAGAGACTTTGTTGTGGGCAGAACTGCCTCCAAGATTCTGAGTTTTACTAAAAACATGACAGATCGGGGGCTTGAACCCTCTACAAAGCTTATCGATTCTGAGATAGTAAAATCAGATGTTCCCATAACAGTTAACGGGAAAATTTTTCTTATAAAAAAACCTGTTTTTAAGGTAAGAAGACTACGATTGGCAAACAATGTGCCCATGATGCATGAAACGCGCTATATTTCAATGCTTTTTTGTCCGCATATGGAGGAAGAGAATCTGGAAAGTTCTCTTTATTCTATTTATAAAGAAAAATATAAGCTAAGCATTACAAGAATAGAGCAGGACCTTAGTGCAATATTCCTCGAAGAATTTTCAAGAAGTATTTTCAATATGGAGGAGACCCTTCCCGGAATGCGGGTTGACGGGGTTACATTTTGCGGGAATGATGATATTCTGGAAGGCGAGAGATCAATATACAGGGCCGATAAGTATAAATTTTCAGTGCAGGCAACACCATAAATAAAAGACATTATTTGACAGTGAAAGATGTTTTAATGTACACGTGATATTATCTTAATTAGTGTCAATAAGAAAACTATCAAAAATAACAAAATGCCATCGCTCACCAAGTACATAGTGTACAGTGGGTTAGCTTTTTCCCTAAAGGGGGAGCGCCTAATAATGAGCAATTTACTAAAGTCCCCTTTGGGGAATCAAGCCTGCCGGCTGGCAGGTAGGGGTGAATTTACTTTTCGGAGCAGACTAAATCAAATAATTAATGAAAAAGCAGATTGCTGTAAGAATACAATAATTGGTTTTTAATTCTTAATCTACATATAACAGATACTTACTTTTTGAAAATATGAGAAAAGCATATAAACAAGATTTTCTTTCATCACTTTATACTACGATTTTTAAGATAAGGCATTTCGAGATTCAGGGAGTAAAGCTGTACCGACAGGGTCATATAAGGGGATACTTTCATCCTTATTGGGGAGAAGAGGCTATCGCCACAGGTGTTTGTGCGGCAATGACAGCCGATGACTATATAACCAGTACCCACAGGGGTCATGGCCATTGTATTGCATGGGGAGCGGATTTAAAGATGATGTTTGCTGAATTACTCGGGAAAGAAACAGGTTATTGCAAAGGTCTGGGGGGCTCAATGCATATTGCCGACTATACGAAAAATAACCTGGGGGCAAATGGTATTGTTGGATCCGGAGTTCCTATTGCGGTGGGGGCTGCTCTTGGAATAAGCATCCGGGGTGAGAAAAAAATGGTGTGTTCTTTCCTTTCCGACGGAGGATCAAATATTGGCTCTTTCCTCGAAAGCCTGAATCTTGCGGCAACATGGAAATTACCTCTTTTGTTTGTAATTGAGAACAACCAGTATGCAGCATCCACTCCTGTTGAACAAACCACCGGTGAAACAGAACTTTATAAACGAGGATCGGCATTTGGTATCGAAAGCATACGTATTAACGGTAATGATGTTCTGGAGGTTTATGACACAACTAAAAAATTCACAGAGGAATGTAAAAAAGGGAATGGTCCTTTTCTAATGGAATGCATGACATACAGGAAAAGTGGTCATCACATTAATGATCCGGGTTTATATATGCCCAGAGAGATGTTGGATTATTATAATCATAATGATCCCATAATAATTAGTAAAAAATACCTGAAAGATTTAGCGGGTATGAGTGATAAAGAAATTAAGATGATGGAAGATAAAGTTTTATCTGAGATTGAGTCGGCTATTGAATTCGGACTGGCGAGCTCTGAAATGACAGCGGAAAATTTTTTTAAACTGGTGGAGGGATATTAAAAATGTTGCAGAAAGAAAAATTAAGTTCTCGTGAAATCATGTACCGCGATGCATTGAATGAAGCGCTTATGGAAGAAATGGAGCGTGATGATAGTGTCTTTATAATGGGAGAAGGTATTGCGGAACGTGGGGGATCCTTTAAAGTAACTGTTGACCTCCTCGAAAAATTTGGTAATAAAAGGGTAATAGATACCCCTATTTCTGAAAACGGGTTTACAGGGGCAGGTGTTGGAGCTGCTCTTACGGGTATGCGTCCGGTTGTGGAGATTCTCTTTATTGATTTTGCCTTGCTGGTACTGGATCAGATTGTTAACCAGGCAGCCAAATTCCGGTTTATGTCCGGAAATACTGCAAAAGTGCCCATGGTATTGCGCACCCAGGGGGGAGTCGGAAACGGTCTTGCAGCACAGCATTCACAAAACCTGGAAGCCTTGTTCTATCATATTCCGGGCTTAAAGGTAGTTATGCCATCATCTCCATATGATGCCAAAGGTCTGCTGAAAGCTGCAATTCGTTGTGATGATCCGGTTATCTTTATTGAACATAAACTACTTTATATGAATAAGGGAATGGTTCCGGAGGATGAATATATAATTCCGCTTGGGAAGGCCGATATTAAAAGGGAGGGTTCTGATATTACCATTATTTCATGGTCAGCCATGATACCAAAGGTGCTGGAGGCAGCTGGAATGCTTGCTGAAAAGGGTATTGAAGCAGAAGTTGTAGATGTAAGGTCGCTGGTACCTCTGGATAATGAAACCATTATCAATTCCGTGAAAAAGACTGAAAACGTATTGATTGTTCAGGAAGCCATAAGACGAGGCGGAGTAGCTTCAGATATTTGTTCCATAATACAGGAAGAAGCTTTCGGTTACCTCGACTCCCCAATAAAAATCCTTGCAGGATTGAATATACCCTGTCCGTTTAACCTGAATTTAGAAAAACTGGTAATTCCACAGGTTCCCGATATTGTTAAGGCAGCAGGACAAGTTGTTGGTGCAAAAATCTTACTGGATAAAAATTAAAATAATAAAATGGCGCTGGTCAACATAAGGGATATGTTAATAAAAGCCCGAAGGAAAAAATATGCTGTGGGTGCTTTTAATATCCTGGATTACAACTCCATGAAGGCTACAGTTGATGCAGCCACCGAACTCAGATCTCCGGTGATAATTCAGACATCAGAAAAAACGGTTCGTTTCTGGGGACAAAGTACAATGATAATCTGGATCAGGGAACTTGCTGATAATGTTGATATTCCTGTTGCAATTCATCTCGACCACTGTAAAGACCTGGACTTCATTCAAAGTTGTATTGAAGCAGGCTGGTCTTCTGTAATGATTGATGCTTCTTCAAAACCTTTTGAGGAAAATATATCTATGAGCAGAAAGGTGGTAGAAATGGCACAACCACATGCAGTAAGTGTGGAGGCTGAACTTGGAGAGATAGGGGGTGTGGAAGATGATATTTCGGTAAGCGAGGAAGATGCGCACCTTGCAAATCCGCAAAAGGCAAGGATATTTCTGGAAAATGTTCATGTTGACTGTTTTGCCCCGGCAATTGGCACAGCACACGGGATTTACAAAGGAGAGCCGAAAATTGCATTCGGAAGACTGGAGGAAATCAGCCTGCTTACGGATACTCCTCTTGCACTTCATGGGGGAACGGGTTTGTCGGAAGAAGTGTTCAGGAAATGTATATCCCTGGGGTGTTCAAAAATAAATATTTCAACACAATTAAAATATGCTTTTATTGATGGTTTTGTTGGGTATTATCAATCAAAACCAAATGAATATAATCCTCTGCCACTTTTAAGGGCTCAGTATGAAGAACTGAAGAAAGCAGTAAAAGAATACATTGTATTATTTGGAAGCAATCAAATGGTATAAAACAGTTTAATATGGCAATACCGATTAATATGCCCCAGGTGGGACAGGACATTGAAACAGCCAGAATAATTGAATGGCATGTAAAACCGGGCGATATTGTCTCTGAAGGTGATCTTATAGCTACAGTTGAATCTGATAAAGCCAGTTTTGAGGTGGAAGCAAATGCAGACGGAACTGTACTCCAGCTTCTCTATAAACCAGGGGAAGAAGCTGTAGTATTCAAACCCATTGCTTATATCGGAAAGGAGAATGAAATTATGGAAGAAATAAAAAGTTCTCCTGAGAAAAGTCCTCAAAAGAAAAATGAAGTCTCAAAAACTGGTAAACATCCGGGGTCATCAGAAGATAGGGAGGGACAATTGCACATTAGCCCTTCTGCCAGGCGGATTGCCCTGGAACATAACATTTCTCTTTCGGAACTGACGGGAGTAGCTTCAACCGGAATGATAAGGAAAGAAGACGTACTGGAGTTTATTAACAGAAAGAATAAGGCAGAAAAAGAAATTCCGGTTGCCAGTATTAGCGGAGGAGAGGAGGAAACAAATCCTCAGCAAATTAAAGCTTCAGAACATGTTAAAGGAATTCTGAAGGAAGAATCTCCATCCATTGCAGGCAATTCCGGATCGAAAAAACTTCAGCCTGCAAAGGATGATACAGTGCTGTTTTTTAACAAAACCAGGAAGCGTATAGCTGAAAAACTTACTTTCAGCAAACACACTATTCCGCATTATTATCTTTTTTCAGACATAGATATTACTAATGCTATTGCCCTGAAAGAAAAAACGTTTGCTCAAACTGGTGTGAAAATATCCATTAATGATATCATTATTAAAGCTACCTCTTCTGCACTTCTGGAACATCAGGAGTTAAATTCATACGTAGATGAAGAGAAAATACTAATTAAGAAAGACATCAATATTGGCATAGCAGTAGCAACACCTGAGGGGCTGCTGGTTCCTGTGATTCATAATCCTCAGTTGTTAAATCTTGCAGAAATTCATGAGACCTCTCTCAAACTTGCCGAGGATGCAAGAAGAGGGATTGTCAAGCCAGAGTACACAGGAACATTTACCATTACAAACCTGGGGATGTTTGGTGTAAGCAATTTTCAGGCAATCATAAATCCGCCGGAGTCAGCTATTCTCAGCATAGGTGCAGTTGAAAAAAGAGTAATACACCGTAAGGGAGAAATAGTTATTTCCGATATGCTCACAACTGGTCTTGCATGCGACCACCGGGCAGTAGACGGAGCAACTGCTGCAGGATTCCTGGGAAGAATAAAGGAAATTATAGAGAATATTAAATAGGTTCAGATAATGGCACTCGAAGCATTGATATTTGATTGCGACGGAGTAATAGTTGATACAGAAAAGGACGGACACCGTGTGGCATTTAACATGGCTTTTGCCAAAAAAGGGATGCCTGTGGAATGGAGCGTTGAAGAATATAAAGAGCTCCTGAAAGTTGCAGGAGGAAAAGAAAGAATGACACATTATTTTAACATGCACACAGGGTTTTCTCAGTTCTCTGTGAAGGATGGTCTTGTTAAAGAATTGCATAAGCAGAAAACCGAATATTTTATGCAGCTTATTCAATCAGGAGCACTTCCTTTGAGACCGGGGGTTTTGAGAATAATTGACCAGGCTATAGCCAAAAGGCTTAAACTTGCTGTGTGCTCCACATCCAATGAAAAGAGCGTACAGATGATTGTGGAAAAACTCCTCGGAGAGAAACGGAAAAAACATTTTCAGGCAATACTGGCAGGTGATATAGTATCAAAAAAGAAACCCGACCCGGAGATATATGAATTATGTAAAAAAATGCTTTCCATCGACCCGGTGAATTGTGTAGTTGTGGAGGACAGTCGCAACGGATTGCTTGCAGCAAAGGCAGCGGGATTTAATTGTCTGATAACTACTAATGATTATACCATGGACGAAGATTTTTCAGAAGCAGACAAGGTGGTGGATGAATTAGGGGACGGGAAGAATATAAAAATAGAATTTAGTGATTTGGAGAAGCTGGTTGATAATGTGATTAAACAATAAGATATTATATACAAGGTTTTTAACAAATATATTTAATATGAAAGTTTTTCTTGACACAAGTATTGTAAGTGAACTCAGAAAGGGAGTTGAAACGGGGCTTGTTTATGGTGTTACTACCAATCCCAGTATAATAGCAAAAAGTGGGAGGAAGTTTCTGGATGTCATAAAGGAGATCATTGAAATTGTTCCCGGACATATCAGCGTGGAGGTTATGGCCGATCATGCAGAAGGAATGGTTAAAGAAGCTGTGGAATATAAAAAACTGGCTCCTCAGATTGCAATAAAGGTGCCCATGACCGTTGAGGGTTTAAAAGCTGTGCCTGTTTTGGAAAAAGAAAAGGATATAAGGGTAAATGTTACCATGGTCTTTTCTGCTACCCAGGCATATCTGGCCATGAAAACAGGGGCAAGTTTTGTAAGCATTGTCATCAGTCGTTTAGATGCAATAGGTACTGAAAGCGTTCAGCTGATAAACGATACCATGCTTATTAAAGAAAACTATGGCTTTAGATCGGAAATTATTGCCGGCAGCATGAAAACACAGAATCATGTACTTGATTGCCTCAGGGCAGGTGTTGACATTGTGACTATCCCTTATACTTTGTTTGAGCAAATGTTCAGACATCCATTAACTGACTCCGGTATTGAAGGGTTTAAAAAAGATTGGGCCAGTGTGCCGCAATAAATAATCCGTCTCTGAAAAATGAAGCATACCATTATCTCCATTGGTGAAGTGTTATGGGATATTCTTCCCGACAAAACCTTACTTGGGGGCGCACCTGCCAACCTGGCATTCAGACTCAATGAACTGGGGGAAGATTGCCTTTTTATTTCAAGGGTAGGACGGGATAAGTTAGGGGAAGAAGCAGTATATATGCTTAAGGAAATGGGATTGTCAACTGCACTTATCCAATGGGATGATAACTTGCCAACAGGTACAGTGGAAGTTAGTTTTGATGAATATAAGAACCCTGACTATGTGATAATACCGCAAGTAGCTTACGACAGGATGGAGTTAACAGGTGAACTGAAAGATGCAGCCGGGAATTGCCGGTGTATAGCTTTTGGGACTCTGGCTCAAAGAGCTGAGAAATCTGGAAAAACAATTACTGAGTTATTGGAGATCGCAAAGGATGCTATAAAATTTCTTGATATAAACCTCCGCAAAGATTGCTACACCGAAGATTCCATCAGACAATCACTGCATTATGCAGATATACTAAAAGCAAATCATCACGAAGCATACCAGATCAGCAGGATATATGATTTTCATTCTGAAGATGTCATCGGTATTTGCAAAGAGATATCAGAAAAATTTAAAATCAATAAGATCCTTGTTACGCTTGAAGAGAAAGGAGTTTTTCTTTTCGATACAGACGAAGGGGGACATTATATTCCCGGTTACAGTATCACCATGGAAGACCCCCTTGGTGCAGGAGATGCATTTTCAGCAGGATTTATAAGTGCTTTACTGGAAGGCAGATCAATGGTAGAGTCGAGTGAGAAAGGAAATCAGCTCGGAGCATTGGCTGCAAGAAAAAAAGGAGCGACTCAGCAAATAACCCCGGAAGAATTAAAGGATATGATACATGAAAACAATCGGATTATTGATCAAAATTTTATAAACTATCTTTTTCTACCTCAACATTAACTAAAACCCCAATATTATGAAAGTAACTTTAATACCAGTTTATTTTGACCCGGGACGGGATGAAAATTTTGATAAACATTTACATATCGTAAAAGATTTATTAAAGGAAGAGGCGGATTTTACAGAGCCTCATGCTCTTGGCACATCCTTACCTGATGATGCCGATGCAGTTATTTTTCCTCAGATGCTCGGGGAAGCATACAGTAAAATTAAAGAACTAAAGGCTGTTTCTCTTCCTATAATGGTTATTACATCTCTATTTGGTACGGTTAATATGTGGGACTGGGAAGTGGTACATTATTTAAAGTTAAACGGCATTAAGGCCATTTGCCCTCCCAGTCTGGATGATACTAAGACAGTCTGCAGGGCACTCTTAGCCCGTAAGTTATTAGCCAGAAGTAAATTCGTTGTTTATCAGGACGATCCAGCAGGACCAACCGGACAGCAATCAGATATTTTTAAACGATTTTACTGGCTTGAGAAGGAATCAAGCCAAAAGATGTTGGAAAAATATGGCATAAAAATCGAACAACGAAGTTTTAAGGAGCTGGGGAAAAAAGCAAGTCAGATTCCCGACAGCGAAGCACAAGTTGTGATCGGTAACTGGAAATCAAGGCATAAGAGTATCACAGGGAAGCCCTTATTAAGCGCCGTGAAATTATATATGGAGCTGAAAAAGGAATATGCAAAAGAGGATAACATACTGGCCATGGGTTTGAACTGCCTGAATGAATCCCGGAGTTGTGATACAACGCCTTGCCTTGCATGGAATCTGCTTTACGAGGAGGAAAGACTGGTTTGGGGATGTGAGGGAGATACAATGGTTATGCTAACAGAAATATTGGCGGATAAAGTATTACAGGTACCGTTCTTTATGACAAACCTGTACCCGTTTATTATGAAGCAGGCGGCATTGGCACATGAACGAATACCTTATTTTCCTGAAGTAGATGAACCGGATAACCATATCCTGGCAGCTCATTGTGGCTATTTTGGATTACTTCCGGAAGTTTTCTCGGACAAATGGAATCTTAGAAAAAGGGTTCTTGCCATGGTGGATGAAAATGCTACTATGATTGATGCAACAATGCCGGTTGGCCCGATTACTCTGGCTAAGTTTCAGCCATATCTTAAAAAAATCTCACTTTCTGAAGCTGAACTGACAGGATATGTTCAGTATGATAATTCCGATTGTCTGAACGGTGGTATTATCAGGGTTAAAGATGGACAGAACTTCGTGGATAATGTGGTTTCACATCATTACATCGTAATGGCAGGCAGGCAAAAAGCCGCTTTGAATTTGATTTCCGGTATTTTTGATTACGAACTGGAGATAATTTAATAGTTAAAAATAATGAAAAAAGAAATAAAAATTGGCATAGTTGGGGCACAGTTTATGGGCCGTGCTCATACAAACGCATGGCATGATGTGGCGAACTTTTATGACCTTCCCTTTAAACCTGTATTAAAGGCTGCCTGTGATATTGATCCTCAATCGGAAAATTCCTTTGCTGAGCGTTTCGGCTGGCAAACATTTGAAACTTCCTGGGAGACTCTGGTTAACAGGAAAGATATTGATATAATTGATATCTGTACACCAAACAACTCTCATATGCCTATTGCTGTGGCAGCTGCCCGGGCAGGAAAACATGTTGTCTGCGAAAAACCGGCTGCCATGAATGCTGCTGAAGCAAAACAAATGTATGAAGAAGCTGAGAAAGCCGGAGTAAAGCATATGCTGGCCTTTAACTACCGGAGAGTTCCGGCACTCGCTTTAGCAAGGCAAATGATCTCGGAAGGCAAACTTGGTAAGATTCATCATTTTAATGCCGTATATTTTCAGGACTGGCTGGTGGATCCGGAATTCCCGTGGGTGTGGAGGCATGATGTGAAACTGGCGGGTTCAGGAGCACACGGGGATATGAACGCCCATACGGTGGACCTGGCAAGGTTTCTTGTTGGAGAAATCAGCTCAGTTTGCGGAGAAGAAAAAGTATTCATCCCGGAGCGCAAGATTCCGGGTACCGGACAAACTGCTAAAGTCACAGCGGACGATGCTGTCTCTTTCCTTGCGAAATTTGAAAATGGGGCCTGCGGTAATTTCATTGCTACCCGTTTCGCAACGGGTAGAAAAAACTACCTCAGACTGGAAATATTCGGCAGTGAAGGAAGCCTGATATTTAATCTGGAGAGACTTAACGAACTGAATTATTACTCACGTGCTGATAATTCATCAGAACAGGGTTTCCGGAATATCATGGTTACTGAAAATACCCATCCTTACCTGAATAAATGGTGGCCCCCCGGACATATTATTGGCTGGGAACATACTTTTATACACGAAATGGGAGACTTTCTCACGGCAATAGCCCGGAATGAAAAAATAAAACCAGATTTTTACGATGGATACAGGAACCAGTTAATCCTTGATGCAGCCATTGATTCAGCAAGGGAAAAAAAGTGGCTGGGAGTCCAGAGCTAATAGATATGGAGTCAAATTTAAATTTAAGAGACGATGATTTGGTATAAAGCGGCACAAAAAATAACTCTGTGAATTCTTTGTGACTCTTCTCTGTGTAACAAAAAATAATTACACTGAGAGTTACTGAGAAGACACAGATTCACAGAGTGAATTCAACTCTTAATTCGCATTACTAACCGATCTTTACACATATGAAAACAATAAAAGGCCCCGCCATTTTTCTGGCACAATTTCTAAGAGACGAAGCACCCTTCAATGCCCTTGACAGCATAACAAAATGGGCTGCTTCTATGGGATATAAAGGCATTCAAGTACCTGCCTGGGATGCTCGTGCCATTGATATTAATAAGGCAGCAGAGAGTAAAACTTATTGTGACGAATACATAGGAAAACTCCGGGAAATTGGGATTGAGGTGGTGGAACTCGGGGCATACCTTCAGGGACAGGTCCTTGCCATGCATCCTGCATATATGGAAATGTTCAGCGGGTTCTACCCCAAAGGAATGAGTGCAGCAGAAATAAGCCGGTGGGCTGGTGAGGAACTGACAAAAGTTGTGAAAGCCTCTGCTAATCTTGGAACTAAAAACATCTCTGCCATGTCGGGCGGATTCGCATGGCATACGATTTATCCATGGCCTCAAAGACCTGACGGACTTATAGATGAGGCATTTAATGAACTTGCAAAAAGGTGGAAACCTATACTGGATTTTGCTGACCAGAACGGAATCACTTTTGGGTATGAACTCCATCCCGGTTCTGATCTTTTTGATGGTGCTACTTATGAAATGTTCCTGGAAAAAACAGGAAACCACCCTTCTGCCTGCATAACCTATGACCCAAGCCACTTCGTACTTCAACAACTGGATTACCTTCAGTTTATCGAAATCTATGCCGACAGGATTAAAGCCTTCCATGTTAAAGATGCAGAATTTAACCCTACAGGCCGTGCCGGTGTTTACGGAGGATACCTGCCATGGATTAAACGGCCGGGAAGGTTCAGGTCATTGGGTGACGGACAGGTTGATTTCAAAAGAATATTCTCCCTGCTTACCCAGCATGGATATGAAGGCTGGGCCATTCTGGAGTGGGAATGCTGTATTAAAAGTCCTGAACAAGGCGCAGCAGAAGGTGCGCCATTTATTAACGAGCATATAATTCAGGCAACAGAAGTTGCTTTCGATGATTTTGTCAGCCAGCAAACTGACAAGGAGAGAAACAGAAGGATTCTTGGCATTCAGTAACATAATATTTTGTGTCTCAACGACAATTAATAAGAAAAATACTGAATGGCGAACCAACCGGACGTTGTGGTCTTTGGCTTGACGATCCAATGGATTATTTTTCCCCAACTTCTCATTTCACAATTATATAATGTGAAAGATTTTGGAGCTGTTGGTGATGAAAGAACAATCAATATAATAATAATTTAACTAATTAATAATTATGAACGGTAACATTTTATCACGAAAATCGATTATCGATAGTACTCTTGTTTTGAGAATTGCTTTAACCGGCTTACCTATCATGTTAACCAATATATTATTAATCGCAATAGGGCTTTTTGGTCTTTTAGCCTGTAGCAGTCAAAATGGCCAAAAGATCATGATTACCGAAACTATGCATCAGGATATCCCCCATTTTAAAGTAAGAACCCCATCTGCTACCTATCTTATCAGCAGGGAGTCAGGCGGGGCATCATCCATAATTGACAAAGATGGGATCGACTGGGTCAAGCATTCAAAACCCTATGAAGGAAAACAGACCATGGGGTCAGATGCTGAGTGGAGAGGGGTGCCTCAGATGGTTTTCCAGGGGGTTGACGGGGGAGTCGGCCACCCGGTGGGCAGAGATATGTGTATTGTTGAAAAAGTTGCTGAAAATCAAATTGATGTAACTTCAAAAAGCGGTTTGTGGGAGTTCTCCTGGACATTTAAAGAGGATTATGCCGTCTTTTCAGTCGAAAAAACAGATTCATCAAGGGCTTACTGGTTCCTTTATGAGGGGCCGGTGGCCGGTAACTTCAATCCCTTTACCAATTACTGGGCAACCGATACCGATGGTGTACGATATGACCAACCGAAGATAGGGCACACTGATGCTGTCGGCTACTGGCAATGGGCATGTTTTGGAGATCCATCAGTCGATCGTTCCATCTATGTGTCAATGGCAGATAAGGATACTCTTATCGATTATTTCGCATATATTGGAAATGACAGGGAATTGGGTCTTCACTCAAATGACGGAATGGTAGTATTTGGGTTCGGACGCTCCAACACCCCCAGGGAGCCGATCACGCGGGGGAAAAATATATTTTTAATCGGATTTTATGAGAATAAGTTAAATTCGGAGGAGGTTTATAAAGAGTTTGGCAATTTTATTGACAAACTCAATAAGAAATATTCAGGGAAGTAATTTCATTTCTTCCGGTTTGTTTCTCAGTCTTTTCTTTATATGACCTGTTGGCAAGATGAAAGGGGAATGCCGCAAAACGAGTTAAACTAAATAATTATGAAACCAAAAAGCAGAAGACAGTTTTTAAAAAATTCTTTTACTGTTGGAACGGCATCTTTTATTTCAATAGAATCATTGGAAAGTATGATCTCGGGGAAATCTTTATTTCACGGCTTATTCGAATCGCAGGAGAAAGATAAACTTATTTCTGCCCCTGAAAACCCTTCGGAATGGCCGGCATGGAGAGAAGAACTGACCCAATGGAGAAAAGCCAAAAAGCAGGAGTTAAATTATGATGGCAGTAGTTACAGGTCAGAAGCCTTTAAATGGGTTGCATCAAATTATTCCTGCTGTTTTATTATGATGTGTGATGAAGAGTTCTTTGATTCCGGATCAAATCAATATACTGTTGAGGACTTTGTTGAAAAGGGGAAGCAAAGATATGGCGGATATGACAGTGTGGTACTTTGGCATGCCTATCCCCGAATTGGTTTTGATGAGCGCAATCAATTTGATTTTTACAGGGATATGCCTCATGGTATTGAAGGATTGCGTGGGGTGGTACATCAGTTTCATCAGCACGGAATAAAGGTATTTATTAATTATAATCCCTGGGATGTTGGCACACGAAGGGAGCCGAAGTCCGATCTGGATAGTCTGACAGACATCATCAGGTCTATTAACGCTGACGGTATATTTTTGGATACCATGGCCGAGGCTGCCGGGTTCCGGACAACACTGGATGAGATAAAACCCGGGATAGTTATGGAAAGTGAAGGGGCTTTAGCCGTTGAACATATTGAAACACACCATTCATCATGGGCTCAGGGTTTTCAGGATGGTTTTATTCCGGGAGTTCTTCGAAATAAATGGTTTGAACCTTATCATATGCAGCATGCTATTCACCGCAACAGAAACGATAACTCACAAGAACTTCAGATGGATTGGATGAATGGTAGCGGGATGCTTGTCTGGGAAAACGTATTCGGAAACTGGGTGGGCTGGAACGAAAGAGATAAAGCAACTTACCGGATCATGTCTTCCGTACAGCGTCAATTTCATGATTTGTTTTCTGGAGAAAACTGGACGCCCCTGTCGCAGGAATCAGAAATATCAGGGGTTTTCATAAGCTTGTGGGAAAAAGATGGAATTCAGCTATGGACATTGATAAACAGGAATAAGGTACCGGTAAATGGTACTATTATGAAAATAAAATATGACCGGAATAAAAATTATTACAATCTTGCTGAAGGAAGGAAAATTAATGAGGAGGTGCTGAACGGGATGGTTTCGTTCTCAGGAGATATTAAGGCACATGGAGTTACCTGCTTATTTTCAATACGCAAAAATAAAATCACCACAACATTTAGGAACTTTTTGTCGGCGCAAAAGAAGATATTTGAGACTGATTCAACGGATGAGACAATTCCCGTAAAGCACAATATAGTTGTAAACCCTGTTAAGCATATCCTTTACTCAACTGTACCGGAAGGCATGGTTGAAGTTCCGGCGGTATCCACGAATCTGATCATTGAATATAAAATGCGCGAAGTAGGATCATATGAGAACTTTCCCGATTATATGGCCGTAAGAGCCACGAACCGTCAGCACTCTTTTGTCACTTCAACCAGAAAAGCTGAATTGGGAAGGTATGCCATAGATGAAACACCAGTTACCAATACCATGTTTAAAGAGTTTTTAGATAGATCCGGATATGAGCCAGGTTTGAGTGAAAATTTCCTCAAGCACTGGATTAACGGAAAGGTACCTGAGGGCAAAGAAGACCACCCTGTGGTTTATGTCGATCTTAGCGATGCGATGGCATATGCCAGGTGGGCAAAAAAACGACTGCCCACTGAAGAGGAATGGCAATATGCGGCCGCAGGCCCCAATCATTTTGTTTATCCCTGGGGTAATCAGATGGAAGATAATAAATGCAATCTGAACACCAACGGGATCACAACTCCTGTAAGAGCTTTTCCTGAAGGAGTTTCCCCCTTTGGGTGTTATGATATGTGTGGAAACACCTGGGAGTGGACAAATAATGTTTATAGTGACGGAAGGACCAGGTTTATTATGTTAAAAGGAGGTTCATGCTTCCGGGCTGAAGGCTCGCACTGGTACCCGGAAGGGGGACCTCAGAAGAATGGGTTTATTACCAAGTTTCTGCTTATGTGGCCTGGTCTTAACCGTTCTTCAACAATTGGTTTCAGGTGTGTGGTTGATTTAGGGTGACAGACTGGAAATAATTCGCAATTATATCTCTTAACCTGTATTCATATTGTTTTATCATCATCAATAGCAGTTTTTCTCGCATCGCTGTGCTTCAATATTGAATTTTTTTGTGCGTCTGTATGTGATTTTACACAGAAAAAATTAAGTGTATATTTATTTCTAACACTATATTATATACCAAAACATGAAAATTTTAACAACAATTTGTTTACTCGTGGGTATATTGATGATTATTGATGCTAATATTCCCGTTGAAGATGCCCGGTCATACAACAAAAGAACTAAACGGGTTCAACCCTGGGCGGAAAATCCTCACTACCTTTCCTGGGGAGATACACCGGTTTTCCCTCTCGGAGCATCCGGCTACCATGCCTGGACCCCGATCAGCCGTCCGGGCACGGTTGATTCTCATGAACAATTATACCGCCTTTCCAGGGTGATCAGTGAGATTGGAAGTTCACATGTGGTTGGCTTCGTTCGCTGCCTTCCATATGATCCCAATAATCATAAGCATGATGGGGAAGTGGTAAGGGTATTGCAACCCTGGGTCAGAATGGATAATGGGCGTTATGACCTGGAACGGTTCGAGCCTGAATGGGAAAGGCGCCTCAAAGACTATCTTGACCTGGCACTTGCTCTGCGCATCATTGTATCCCTGGAAGTATGGGATGACTGGTCGGTATCAAGGGGTGTTGGCGGGGCATGGAATCCCGGTCCAGAGGGAGCATGGAACGCTCATCCCTTCAATCCCCGCAACAATATTAACTTTGACAATAAAGTTCTTCCTGACACTACAACGGGATGTAATGCACCTTTTTACAGCACTATTCCTTCAAAGTCAAATATTGCCGAAGTTCTGGACCTTCAGAAGAAATATGTGGATCACCTGCTTACTCTCGTATCTGATTATCCAAATGTATTAATAAACATTTCCAATGAAAGTCGTGCAAACTTTGAATGGAGCAGATTCTGGGCAGAATATATCCGGCATATGAACCCCTCATTGATAATAGGAGAAATGCCATCAACAAACGGAAGGGATGGAGGAGGTGAATGTGCATATCTTTTTAATCCGATGACCTTGTCCACCGATCCTCATTATGATTATGTTGATATTGCCCAGGCTGTATCCGGTCATGAGTTTGGTGGTAACGCCCAAAGACAGGCACTGGAAGGAGGCAGGAGGATATTGGAATACCGTGCCGCTATGAAAAAGGCTGGAACGGAGCGACCACTGATTGTCTCAAAGGATTACACGCGGGATTCTGATGGGGGGACGATTGTATTCTGGAGCCGGTTTGTAAGTGGTGCTGCATCTGCCAGGTTTCACAGACCGGCATCAAACCATCCGACGTCAGTCGCTGATTTCCAGCACGAGACTGTCGGACACCTGGGAAGGTTCATTGCGCGGGTACCATTCTGGATTATGCATCCCCAACACAACAGGGTAACTGTACTTCCGGAAGGCGCAGGTGTCAACATACTCACAGACATAAAAAGCCATTATGTGATTCAGTTGATTGGAGGTGCTGGCGGAGAAAAGATTGTCATGGAAGTGCCTTCCGGCAGATGGGCTGTACAATGGTTAGATCCCGCTACAGGCAATGAGTTAGTTAACCATGAAATTGAAGTAAATACGCAGACTCTTGAAATGAATATTCCCGGAGAATTAAACCACAGAATAATATATCTGGAGAGAAAGTAAGAATAATTTTTAAAAATAAACATTAGTTTTTTCCCTGTTTCGTTTTCAGAGATGTATTCAGGTTCAATAATCTTATTAAGAAGTGTTTTCCTGTTATCATAATGCCCGGAAGGAAAAACAGGAACCTGCTTTCTGTAATCCATTTTGCCACCTACTTTTATATTTTTCTATTTGAAGATACCGGGCACGCATTCCTAATGAAGTAATTTACTTCTTTTTTGGAACTATTTCATGTTGTTCCATATATAGTTGTCTCTCCTTATTCAGGTCGGAGGAATAGACTGCACATTTTTTTCTGAGATTATCAAGGAATTCCTTTCCCTCATAGGCTGATATAAGGTTATTATGCTCAGTGGGATCTTCTTCCAGGTTAAATAATTGCTCAAAATCAGGTTTTCTGTTCCCAAAATTCAGATCAGCTTCAGTATGTCCTTCTTTCCCATGAACAAAGAATCTGATATATTTCCATTTCCCTTCCCTGACTCCTTCCATAAACGGGTTCCCCTGCCCGGTATACAAGCTTTCCAAAAATATATCATTCCTCCATTCAACTTTCTCCTCCTTTACGAGAGGCAGCAGGCTTCTTCCATCCATTATTTCAGGCTGCCTGATGCCAGCGTAATCCAGGATTGTACTCGTAATATCCAGGCTTGAAACAAGTTCTTCCACTTTTCTCCCGCGTTTGCTCTCCGGTAGTCGTGGGTCGTAAACGAAGCATGGAGTCTTTACCGCAAGATCATACAGCAAAGCTTTTCCTCCCATACCATATTCACCGTTAATCAATCCGTGATCACTGGCAAAAATGATTACCGTATTCTCGGAGAGGCCTTTTTCTTCGAGACTTTTCACCATGTTCCCGATAATATGATCCATACCGCTAATTATTTGATAATACCTGATAAGGTTTTCATAATTGGCTTGCGGGTCGTAATTGTATTTGTACAACCATGCTCTTCTTGTATGATCCTGATCAAGAATGTGCTTAGGGATATACTGATAAGGGTCGGTACAGCAATCTTCTGGAAGGGTAACTGAGCCATCCCGGTACAAAGTATCGTAAAAGGGATGGCCTTTAAGCCGGGGGTTTTCATTAGCCGGACGGAGCAGTTCAGTCCATCGATAGTCAAGCCCTCTCTGCCATCTCTCCTGAGTTGTATACATGGTTTGCTTTTGGCTTCCATGGGGTACGTTAAAACTTACTGAGAGACAGAAAGGCCGGTTGTCATTAACAGTTTCAAGAAATGATTCAATACCTTCCCCCATAATATAAGTAATTATATCTTCCTTAGCCTCATGGTAGGGGATACTACTTTGGGCATTAAAATCCTTTGGAAAAAACTGAGTCCAGCCATCGTGTCCGTACCAGAAGTCAAATTTCTCATTTGCCTTCCCTTTAAATGTGTAATATTCAACTCCAAACTTCCCTACAAAACCTGTATAATAGCCATTATCCCGTAAGAGGGCAGGATAGGTATGTGACCACTGTCCTTCCGAAAGCTGATAGGAATTTGTAAAACCTACCTCATGTTTCCTTTCGTGCATACCGGTAAACAATGATACCCTGCTGGGAGAACATATCGGGGTGGCAATATAGGTATTGGAAAACCATACTCCCTGTGTTAACAACCTGTCCAGATTAGGAGTTTTGATAACAGGATGCCCCATAGCGCCCAGGGAATTATCAACCTGGTCATCGGTGAATAAAAATATGATATTAGGTAGCTCCGGTCTTTTTGCATCCCCGGCTTTATCCTGCAAGCAGCCAAGGACACTTCCCCCGATTATTGCAGCAGCAGATGCTTTAAAAATTATTGTTTTTATCATGATGATAATATTTAAATTTAGAACTCTTTTATGATACCGTCCAACATTTTCTCCGGCAAAATTAACTTTAACCTCCGGAAGTTATGGGAGATCCATATACTAAACAGTTGGAGGAATTTCTTCCGGCACTTCAACATTCTCCTTTTCATTTTTAAACAGAACAACAAATAAAATAGCAACTACCAGTGCTATTGCAGCGGGTGTTATCATAATGTATTTCCATTTATGACCAATTACCTGTGTCCCCGGGTCTGTTATTTGAAACAACTGCAGGAGAAAGCCTGTAATATAGGATCCGATAAGCCAGCCTACACCCCAGGTGAGGAAAACGAAAAACCCCTGGACACTGGACCTTAAATCCCGCGGTGCCCTTTTGTCCATATATAATTGTGCTGTGACAAAAAAGAAGTCATAACACACCCCATGTAACAATATGCCAATATAATAAAAGGCTATTAATGTTTCACTGCTTCCATAGGCAAACAATGAATAACGTATCACCCATGCTATTAACCCCATCATTACCATTTTCTTGATACCTAATCTTACATAAAGAAATGGGATCATCAGCATAAATATTACTTCTGACATTTGAGCAATGGTCATTTTCCCTGCTACATTCTCTACCCCCATTTCATTCAGGGACATATTAGTGAAGGGATGATACATGGCAAAAGGTATGGTGATCACGAGTGCACTTATGCTTAAAATGGCAAATGACCTGTTTTTCATAAGTTTCAATGCATCCAGTCCAAGAATTTCTTTTACAGTCTGAGTTTTTCCTTTTGAACGCGGCGGGGTGTCAGGTAGTGTGAAACTGTACAATCCTAAAATAATTGAAAAAAGAGCAGCCAGCCACATAGGCTCCGGACCGCCTTCTATTTTAAGGATACTTATGGAAATTCCTGCCACAATCCAGCCAAAAGTTCCGGCCACACGGATAAGCGGAAATTGTTTTCCGGGTTCTTCACAATGCTGCATTCCAATTGCTGTTGTAAGTGCCAGAGTAGGCGAATAGCACATGGCATAAGCCATGAGTACCCAGAAAAACAGCTGAGGACTATGAATAGTTGAAGCATAATACATTAGTCCTCCCCCTATAAGATGTAAAATGCCGTTAAGCTTTTCAGCTGAAAAGTATTTATCAGCCACCAGGCTTACAAAAAATGCGGAAATTACGGCAGCCCAGGCTGGCGTGCTGTATGCACTCCCAATTTCAATTCCACTAAAACCTATACCAGACAGATAGGTACCAAGTGTAACATACCATACCCCCCAAATAAAGAATTCAAGAAACATCATGGCTGAAAGCCTGGCAATAAGAATTTTTTTCATTTTTTTATAGGTATTAGTCAGTTTTGGTTAAAAATAAAAGCAATTTATTGTATTCTGCAAAATAACATTAATAATTATGCCAGCCTGAGAACTCGTATCCCTTTGCTACAGCTACAATACTTACGTGCAATTTCATTGGTAATAACAATGCACGTTGCTGCCAGCAATCCACCGCTTTTGGCACCCAGTCACTCAGATTTTTCCTGTCAGCACACCAAAAAACAATCCCAAGCCTTTCAAAATCGTTAATACGGGTGAAATCAACCGGAAGGTCATTATGTAAAAGCCACCATGTGGATGGTATGGTATGGGTTGTGAATGTGCCGGGACCCGGAATGGGAAGATGTGTTGAGCAGGTCTCCCTCCAGGTTTCCCATTTCCCCTCAGGGGTCAATTTGACATCTGACCAGATGCAAACACTCATTGCAAATGGTTCTGTGCTTGGATAATCTATTATTTCATACCTGAAGTGAAAAGTCCCTTCAAAATAATTGAAGGGTTCAATCCAATTTTCTGGCAGTTCTTCACCTACAGTAAAGAAGTGAAAACCGTGTTCATCGACAGTAGTTGTAAGGGTATTGTCGAAAAGGCAAATTTCCTGAGTAAATGAAGGAATAATAGACCAGTTAGAAAGTAACAATATAGCAGGCATTATCAATAGTTGCCTGGAAAAAGTTAAGAATTTCTTCATAGTTTGACAGATATAAACAGGAATTTCTATAAAAAGGGGATATTTTCAACAATTGGTTTTGGAGGATTCGTCTGATTTATCCATAATTCAACAACAGGCTGTCCTTTACTTCCGTGATTGGCGCCAAAAATATCGATATCTCCGTCAGAATCAACATCGGCAAACTGGTTCCAGTGAGATCCGGTTAATGATATAATTTCTTTTGTCCAGGAAGTTCCGTTTCCATTATTGAAATAGATGCGTACCTCATCGGGATCATCACTTTGCTCCATTTCCGCTGTAAAAACATCCGGCCATCCGTCGTTGTTAAAATCATAAACCCCCAGGGCGTGCGTTATACACTGAACATTTTCATCAATAATATGCTCTATCCAGTTTCCCCGTGTTGGGTCTGCGGGGGTTTCATACCAGGCGGTTTTATACATCTGAGGGTATTGTTCGGTAGGGGTCAGTACAATGTCGTTTCTGCCATCCATATTGATATCGGCTACAAAAGGATATGCACGGTCGTGTATCCATTTTTCAGTGAAAACGATTTCTGTCCAGTTAGCCATCACCATCAAGATCATAAAGATAAGTGACATCCGTTTTGGGACCACCCAGGGCATGAATTTTCCATTCTCCTTTACCATGTCCTGGGTTCTCAAGGACATACAACATATGAATGTGATAGGCTCCAATGACAATATCGATATGTCCGTTATCATTAATATCCCCGGTTGCACAGCCTTCAAAACCCACATCGGGGCCGCTATATGCAATATGTTTTATCCATTCAGTGTTACCTGAACCAACAGGGTTTTCATACCATATAACAGAGCCCCGCCCTGCAATCATAAAATCTATATGTCCATCCCCGTTAAAATCCCCTTTGCCTTTTGCCCATATCTGATCGAGTGGTTCATTGTCCATTATCTTACGTTCAAACCTATCTGACAACTGGGCTGAAGTGTATGAAAATATACCGGTAATTGCAATGATAAGTAATGATAGCCTGTTATAATTCATGATAATATAGTTTAGAAATAAGATATTAATGTGAATTAAGATTTAACATTACATAATATTATTGTAACCGCAAAAATCACTAAGTGAGGCTGTCTAAAAAGCCTTATGACTTTAGAATTCACTTTCAATTTGTAATCTGTTAATTCAATGATTAGTCTTTTTAGACAGCCTCATTAGGCAATGAACGCAAAGTTTTTGTTTTACAATCACCAATACTTATTTGGTTTGGTTAATCCACATTTTTACAATGTTCTCCTGATGGTTTGCCCCAACGGCATCTATATCTCCATCCCCGTCAAAATCATACAGGATCATACTGTGAGACCCTTCTGTACTTATGACTTCCTTCTTCCATCTGTTTTTCCCAAGGTTATAATACACTGCAACTTCCTGTGGGTAAGCACCCTGTTTCATGTCGGCAGTCATGATATCCATTTTTCCGTTCAGGTTGAAATCGGCGGTACCAATAAAATGTATAACCGTTTCCACAGAATCAGCGATAACATATTCTTTCCAGATCGAGGTGGGATCTTCCGGCTGTTCAAACCAGGAAATGCGGTAGTATTGTTCTTTAAGCTCTGCAGGAGAATATATGATATCCGACTTCCCATTATTGTCTATATCAGCAAAATCAATATAGGTATTACGCCAGTCCCATGAATCAGTGAATTTATGTTCCTCCCATTCTTCCATATTCCCGTTATTTTCCAGCCAGTATTCGTTAATTATAATATCTGGTTTTCCATTATCATTAACATCAGCTACTTTTATACCTTCTCCATTTACTATTATCTTCTTATATTTTGTCCATGTGCCCATAGGTTTCTGATGAAAAAAGAACAGTGTATCACCTCTTCCCCATTCAGCCTGGTTACGTCCTATTATATCAATAAGCCCGTCACTATCAAAGTCAGCAACCTCAATATCGTGAAGATCAATGGAATCAATCTGATGGTATTTCCAGTCGGGTCCTTCAAGCCATATTAAAGCATTATGAATAATTACAACAATATCCTGGATGCCATTATTATTCAGATCACATATTTCAGCATCTGTTTTGATCAACAGGGAATCGTTTATTATCTTTTTCTCCCAGTCAGGAGCCATATAAGCAACAATCCCGCCTTCATGTCTTCCCCCGACTACGACATCTATTTTACCGTTTCCATTTATATCTCCGTATGTTTTCATCCAAACATTCCGGGGTCCCTGGTCATCTAAAATTACTTCAGTAAAGCGGGGTTTATCATTGCAACTTTGCAGAATAAACAAAGAAATACAACCACCCAGAAGAAGGATGGATATAAAATTCAAAATGTGATTTGATTTTTTCATAATGTAAGTTTTTATTTTTTATGACCACTATAGCAATTAAACTTTTGTAACAAGCCTTTCAGGTAAACTTTGGATTCATTATATCTTTCATCCATTGTTTCGATGGTTCCAAGTTTATGCCCTTTCACGATAACCGGTGAGCATATTTCAGCCGATAATAAACCTTTATAGTCATTTTCTTTCAATGCCTGTATAAATACTTCCCATTGAAGGTTATCTTTTTCCGAGCCGGGTGCTACTTCCTCCCAGCTATAGGGAGCACCGCCTATAGTGCAATTTGTTACCAGTGAAATGGTATGTGAGTAAACCATATAGTCTTTCATACTGCGGACCGTTTTCCTTATGAAATCATTATCCTGAGATTCCAGTAAAGGTAAGTCAAGTCCAATCTTCAGGTTGGGGTTATCGATCTCGGCAAGCATTTCAAGAGCTTCCTCATTATTCCCCAGTATTTCAGGATGGGTCTGAAGTGCCAGAAGAATGCCCGAATCCTCTGCATATTTTGATACTTCTGCCAGTCCTTCCTTCACATCATTCCATGCTTCCAGCCAGTCTTCACCCCGGGAAACCCTGCGTGACCTGGATTCAAATGCTGGAAGTCCATAGCCTTCAGCTGCATGTGGATTCTGGAAATAGCCGTAAAATGCGGAAAGCACCCTTACAATGGGAGAACCTAATTCCTTTGCCATTTCAATACATTCTTTAACATAAAGGATTTCTTTTTCCTGGGGGTAAAGCAGTACATGATTTCCCTTCATGAAGTTGGTACAGCAAACAACAGCTCCCATCTCCAGATCAAGTTCCCTGTAAAGATCAATAAGTTTTTTGCGTCTTTCAGAATTCAGATCCAAAGGAAACCCCATGGGTCGGTGGGCATAAATGCAGGCAGCATCATATCCCATTTTTGCGGCTCTTTTTACCGCCTCTTCAAGGCTTAGTTTTTCACCCGGTGCAGTGAAATACCCTCCATAGCCAATAACATCTAAACTTAGTTTCATAGGTCAATTTGTTTTTGTTAATTGGTGAATAAATGCGTCCACTTTGAAAAGTAAAAAATTCTGTTCACAATTGTTTTACCCCGACTCCTTAAAGGGAGAGTGCTGAATAATGAGCAATTTACTAAAGTCCCCTTCCTTGCTTCGCTGAAGCTTCGCGAAGGCGAGTAGGGGAATCCAGCCTGCCGGCTGGCAGGTAGGGGTGAATTTACTTTTCGGAGCAGACTCATAGATATAATATTTTAAGTTTTTCTTATTGAATAAATAGGTAAAATTTTTTAGAAATATTCAGACGATAAAAAAATATTTTTCCCTATATTAACGTTAACGCACAAATCTAAAATAAATATTAATAATTTCAAATAATAACTTAATTATTCATTATAAAACACTTTCATTTTTTCATTTGTTTGAGAGTTCGATGATCGCTTATAGATTTAATCCTGTGCCCTGAAAAATGGATTCATTATCCCAGATAATAAGCCAGGGATCGCGTGTGCGGATTTGAAACTCTCTCATTCTTTGTTTCATGGAATCCAGTATAAGAGAATAATCCGGGTTATCTGAAAGATTGATTATCTCGTCAGGATCATTTATCATATCATATAATTCAAACTCTGGTCTTTGAAGAAATGACTGTACGGTTCTCTTTCCATAATGCATTTCCTTTCTTTTGTATATACCCTGCCATGTTGACGAAGCCCATAAATCGGAAGCAAAAGGGTAAGGCAGTTGCCAGGCGATATTCCAGATAAGTTTGTACTTACGGTCCTGCACAACACGCATGGGATAATACATAGTTATTTCGTGAAAAGTATGGGATGCATGGATATCATCCCATCCCTGAGGATTTTCCTCATCCAATATTTCTCTGAATGATCTCCCGTGAAATGAAAGATTGTTTGTATCCATTCCGGCAAAATCCAGGATAGTAGGAGTAAGGTCCACCCAAGAGATCATAGCATTATTAATAATTCCGGGGTTATTAATCCAGGGTGTTTTTATTATGCAGGGGAGTCTGATTCCGGGATCGAAAGTGGTTGTTTTTGCTCCTGCAAAAGCAATCCCATTATCGGAGATATATATAATAATGGTATTATCCTCTTTGCCCGTTTCTTTCAAAATATCCATCAACCGGCCAATTCCCTGGTCAATGCGGGATACCGACTGGTAATATTCAGCAAGTTCCCGTCTGGTTTCTTTTGTATCAGGTAAAAATTCAGGAACCCTGACCTCATCAGGTGAGTAGGATATAACAACTTCTCCCGGGTATCCTCCCGGAATGTTGCCGAAATTATTGGGACTATCCCATGGTTCTTTTTTGTAGGGGTAGTCCCTGTGGGGATCGTCAAAGCAAAAGTAAAGGAAAAACGGTTCTTTTCTTTTCATAACCCTTCTTGTCTTTTCAGCCATTTCAATAGTGCTTCTCGGGTTACAATCAAGAACTTCCTTAAAATGATAAACACTTTCAGGAGCCAGGTGGTATTTTCCAATCCTTGCAGTATAATACCCTGCTGCCTCAAGGTATAAGGGGAGGGATTGAACGGTATCGAAAGTGCTGAAATGATGGTAATCGTGCATATGCCCATAATGACCGGTTGCATGATTGAACAAACCGGTAAGTATTACTGAACGACTGGCGCTGCAGCTGGCACTGGTACAATATGCATTTGTAAAGCGAACCCCTTCGGATGCCAGTTTGTCGAGATTTGGTGTCCGAACAACCGGATTACCATAACACCCTAAAGCATCCGTACCATGATCGTCTGATACCACTAATATTATATTCGGCGGAGCTGATGCAGAATTTGATGCCGACTCCCTTTCGGAAAATTTACATCCAAATATTAATACAGGAAGGGTATTGAAAAGCAATATTTTGTATTTTATATTCATGATATGAGATTTTACTCGAAAACGTTTATAAAATAATAAAAAAATAATAACTGATTGTGTTTTTTATTTGGAGTCAATAAGAAAACAATCAAAAATATCAAAATGCCAACGCTCACCCCTCAATCCCCTAAATGGGAAGTCCTTAGCGCACAGTAGATTAGCCTTCCCCTTTAAGGGAATAAAAGGGGTGTGGTTCGGCAATTTATGAATTTTCTTAGAGACACTATATAAAGTTTGAAATATTTCATCGTATTAAGCTTGAACATTTTGAGGAATGAATGGAGAAAAAAATTCAATGATTAGTCTTTTTAGACAGCCTCAGAGGCTTGAATGTCTGTAAAGTGATAAATGCTTTTAGATGATCAGATAAAAACGCATTTACCTTAAATAAGTGAAAGCCATTGATAGCATTGAAACAATGCAGCCCGCCCCCCTCCTTTGAAAAAGGGAGGGGGGTTGGGGGGTGGGTCAGGTAAGAACAAAAATATTGCTTTAAAGGTTCTTTTTCATTTTTTAACAAGTTGAGCATCTGCGAAACTTTAATTATATTAATTAGTTTGAATGATTATACATATTTTTTTATACATTTGCCTTACCTAATAACGTTAACGCACTAAATATAAGTATTTATTCTTCAAACTCAAATTTTAAAAACAAAGTGAATTGAAATGTGCAGGCTGAACGAATCCCGATAACGGAGGGTATAGGGATAAATAAGGTTAATATTCTGGTACCTGCATCGGGAATAAATAAATATTTTTTGATACCCAGGCAGCTTTGCTGTGAGGTAGTTTATTTTAAAATAAATCAAATGAAAAGGACTCTGTTAACATTTTTGATTCTGAGTTTATTGATTCGGGTGAATGCTCAATTACAAATCGACCAGTGGACAGAAATATTAGTTGATGCAAACCGTAAAGAATTTATCGAAAATGATTTTATGAAAGAGGAGTATCTTTGTACAGATGCCTGCGATGCAAGCAGACATGGCTATCGGACTCATTTCATGAACCGGGATGGGTATAAGGATATTCTTTCCGGGAATTATTATTACCGAAACCCTGGAGGCAGCCTGACCGGAAACTGGGAACGTTTTGAGTTCTTACCGGGAGTATCAGGCTTGTTTTTCACAAATGTCAATGACGATGATATTGACGATATCATTGCCGTTTCAGGGTCAGATGTATATTGGTATGAGGTTGTCAACCAATACAAGAAGATGTTCAATGTGTATAAAACAGGTAGTATCCCGGAATCGGATCATTTAACCGGTTACGGATCAATGGCTGATGTTTTTAAGGGAGGTAAGCCAGAGTTGCTGATTATGGGCGGGGAAGGACTTTATGTAGCAGAAATTCCGGCATTTCCTGATTCATCGGTTTGGGAATTTGTTCTAATTGCAGAGACCAGAACATTGACGGATTTTGATGTTGCGGATATTAATGGCAACGGCTTTCAGGATATAATATGTGCTTTACCCTCTAATAGAGGAAGCAGTGGGGAATTTGACCTTGTTTGGTTTGAAAATCCAGGAAAAAAATATGAAAAATGGTCTTTTAAGAGTATCGGAACAATTAAAAATCCTGTCAGTGGGATAAAGGCAGTTGATTTAAATGGAAATGGGAAACCGGAAATAATTGTAGCGGAAAAATCTGTAGTCTGGTCAAAACCATTATCAGATTTGATGGTTTTTTCAATGCCGGAAAATAGAAACCTGAAAAAAAAGTGGCCTAAAAAAACCCTGGGCCACCACTTTTCAATTAATACATTTGAAACAAGGGATTTAAATAGTGATGGAAAGATTGATATTGCGTTAAGTGATTTTAAAGATTCCAATCCCGGCATATATGTTTATTTAAATGATGGAAATGGGAATTTCAGGATGGAATTGATAAATGCCGGAGTTAATGTATTTCCTGGTGTAAGAATATTCGATCTCGACAGTGATGATGATATGGATTTGGTTGGTTTTGGAGGGGATGATAACAGGAAATTGGTAATACTAAGGAATGATGCAAAACAAAATCAGGAAATTGGTAAGCCATGTTTTGTAGTATATGATGATACCTGTACAATTACCGAGGCAAGCCGGGGATTTTACCGGTTCCAGCCATCTTTGGTGGCGGGTAATGACTGGACTTCCCCTTTTAATTTTTACAATGGCACCATGTATGCCAGGTATGAAGTAATTGAATACCCGACAGATGAACCTTTCCAGCTGCAATTCTGTATCTGGTCGGAAGTAAAGGAAGGCCGCTTCACTCCCGGTAACTGGAAGGAGATGTGCTCAACCCATACAGATGTTAATGGTGTTGACCTTGCAACCGATTTTGTTATCCCTTCAGAAATGTGGCGTTTAAACCCTGATGAGCCTTGCGATTTCAGTCAGATAAATAATTTCAGGTTTATGGCAATAGTTGTAAGATGTGGAAACAGAAAAAACTGCACTGACATGGTGCCCGCAGCTAAAGGCTGCTGGGAACAGCGGCACTTTATTTACCCTTTTAAAGTACGGTTTTCACTGGTTGCACTTGCCGAAGGAGAAACCTTTCCGGGATGGGAAAATTATATAGATGAAAACAGGTTCAGAAAATAATAATGAGATATTACATCAGACATTAATATTTATAGTGAGTATCCATTTAAATTACAGGAAATGAAAACAAAATTTTATGCATTAACACTGGCGGTAATATGTGTTATTCTCTCTCTCATTTTATCCGGCAGTACATCACAAAATCATCCCGATACGCTTTTTAATTTCCGGAGAATTCTTATTGATGATAAGCGTGAGGCTCCTCCAACTTTCGGCATTGATGCGGGGCATCTTACCCATGAGAAATATAAAGACATTGTTTCCGGGAAATACTTTTATAAGAACCCTGAAGGAGATATGACTGGTCAATGGAAAAGATCCACCCTGCCCGGATTTCCCGAAATAGATGCTGTATTGATTATTGACATTGACGGTGATAAGTATGGTGATATTATTGCTTTACACTTACCCGATGTTTACTGGCTTGAAGCAGATGATGCAGTGGGAAGTTCCTGGTCAGTCAGGGCAAAGATAGGCGAGATACCCAAAGGACCACATGGCACATCAACTCAGGGTTATAATACCGCCCAGATTGTGCCTGGAGGAAAACCGGAGATACTTCTGGGATCCAGAGGGGTATATTATTTCGAAATCCCTGAAAACCCTGAGGAGGGTAACTGGCCGCGTACCAGGATAATTGATTCTCCAAATTCTGAAGAAGGGATAGGAATTGCCGATATGAATGGAAATGGTTCCCTCGATGTAGTAGGATGCATTAATAAAAGCGAAAGACCAAATGCTGTGGGCTGGTATGAAAATCCCGGTGATGGGAGTGAAGACTGGACCTATCATCAGGTGGGTACTACCGGATGGGTGGCCGACCGGTTTCAGGTTACGGATGTTAATGGAAACGGGAGGAAGGATATAGTGGTAGCTGTTGCAAACGGCACAGACGATGGAGTTTACTGGTTCGAAGCTCCTGGAGACTTTTATCAACCTGATTGGAAAAGACACACCATTGTTATCCAGAAACTCTGTAATAGTATGGATATGGCAGATATGAACAATGACGGTATCAAAGATGTCATTCTGGGGCAACACTATACCACCTGGGGGAATCCTCCAACAGAAACAGAAAGAAAACTCAGGATATTCACCAATGATGGATCCGGGAACTTTACTGAACATTTTATTGATAAAGGCATTGAAAGCCATCTGGGAGCACGTGCATTTGATATGAATGGTGATGGCTTACCGGAGATTGTTAATATTGGCTGGTCAGACTTCCAGTATCTTTACATCTGGAGGAACGATGGAGATAAAGCTGGAGAATGCAAATGACTGGTTTTACAATAAAAATGGTATAAATGTATCTGCAAGGATATTTAAACTATCTTAAAAATAAATGAAAAGTTAATCATGAAAATGCTATTTGTAATTGCAATTGCAGGATTTGTAGGCCTGCAAAGTTGCCAGCAAGGTAAAAATTCCGATGCAGGCAACTTCACTCACCTGCCACAGTCCTTTATTCTTTTTGAAGGTGAAATAGTTCACAGCGGTGATCAGCAGGACTATAAGGACTGGAATTTTAATACTATGAGAGAAACAAATCCGGATATTCCTACAGACTGGCTCCAGGGAGGAGACAAAAGCCTGTTAAAAACCGGTATTTATAGTCTCTATTTAGAAGTCCGCCGGATGGAAAGAGCATGGGATTCACCGATGACCCTGCATTTTGGCTGGTGGAACATTCCCGGTGATCCCGAAATCCGGCATATTGCTACGCCAGGAGTGAAACTGATTAATATAGTACCTCCTGAACCCGGTAAACCATGGATTTATGAGTTAACTGGAGAAATTAGTAAACTAGATCCTCAGTGTATGTATTTCGGTGCAGGACCAAAAGCACATAGTAAGGTGAATGATTGGGACTGGAATACGGCAGTTGCACCTAATACATTTTATACTTTTATCAAGCCCCTTGATAATGTACTGGATATTGATAGTGATGGGATTATTACAGCGGAAGAATACCCTGACACCGAATTATATGCAGTGCTAACCATTTATAGTCCGGATTCACCGGCTTATGGATTTCTTAAAAAACGACTCAGCAATTTTAATTCATTGGCGGTGAGCTATTCAGCTTTGCCAGTTCCCAAATGAACGAAAGGGAAAACGCTTTGACTGACGCGAGATTTGAAACAATCTTAAAGGTCTTTAGGGCATTAAACGCGAAAATAAATTTTAATGTGGACGTCAGATAATCGCCGAACGCACAACAAAGACTTCCTGTTTATTCCACCGGGAGAAAGGAACTGGTCAGGTCATCCGAATCTCCATACTTTTCTCTGATTTTTTTCAGTCGTTCATGTAAATCTTTTCTTACTTCTGCATATTCCGGATCATTATACACGTTATTCATTTCGTGGGGGTCTTTTTCCAGGTCATACATTTCCCATTCATTAATATCATAATAAAAGTGTATGAGTTTGTAGTGCGCATCGGAGATACCATAATGACGTTTCACGGAGTTAAAATCTGGATAAGCATAAAAATGGTAGTAATGTTCTTTACGCCAGTCATCAGACGCTTCCCCTTTAAGTAATGGCAGCATGCTTGCCCCCTGCATATCTTCCGGTTGATCTGCCCCGATGGCATCCAGGAAAGTTTGCGCAAAATCAAGGTTGGAAACGATGTCCCTGTTCACCGAACCTGGTTTTATAACGCCTGGCCAGGTGATAAGCAATGGTGTACGGTATGATTCCTCATACATGAACCGTTTGTCAAACCATCCGTGTTCTCCCAGGTAAAACCCCTGGTCTGAAGTATATACCACGATGGTGTTTTTATCCAGGCCTTTTTCTTTCAGGTAGTCAAGTATCCTGCCTGTACTTTTATCAACTGATAAGATGGTGGCCAGGTATTCGTTCATATAACGCTGGTACTTCCATGATGTCAGTTCTTTTCCTTGCAGGTTTTCTTTTTCGAACGCCTCTTTAACAGGATGGTAATAAGCATTCCAAACTTCAAGCTGCCCAGGGTTCAGTCTTCCGATACCTGAGTTGTAGGCCCATCCGGATTTTACTGAATCATCCCATAATTTGAGGTGCCTGTCTAAAAGCATGCTTTTGGCTATGCATAATTCCTGTTCTCTGGCAGCAGCTCCCCTTCCGGTATAATCGTCGAAGAGATTTGACGGCTCAGGAAAAGCCACTCCATCAAAATGATCCAGAAATTCAAGTGCCGGTTGCCATGTAGAATGGGGTGCTTTATGACCAACCTGCAGGAAAAACGGGCTTGTATTATCCATATTCTTTTCCAGCCATTCAATTGCTTTATCAGTAATGATATCTGTTACATAGCCTTCCATCTCATATCTGCCTTCTTTATTAATAAAGATTGGGTTATAATAATAACCCTGTCCGGGCAGAATATCCCAGTGATGAAAACCGGTGGGTTCCGAACCGAGATGCCATTTCCCGATAATCGCCGTTGAATACCCTTCTTCCTGAAAAAGTTTTGGGAATGTTTGCTGGGAGCCATCAAATTCATTATGTTCATTCAGGAAAAATTTATTTTTATGACCGTACTTACCCGTGAGTATTGTTGCCCTTGAAGGCCCGCAAATAGAGTTTGTGACCAGGCAGCGATCAAAACGCATCCCCTGTTCAGCTATCCTGTCTATATTGGGAGTAGGTGCAATATCTTTAAATCGATCTTTGTAGGCACTGATGGCCTGAAAAGCATGGTCGTCGGCAATAATAAAAACAATATTGGGCCGCTGACTAGTTTCTTCTGCCTGCTGGCTGCAGGAGAAAAGGTATGGGCAGGCTAATATTACTGCTATTGTTTTGCCGGATAATGTATGCATGGGGATTTAGATTTAAAGTTGAAAGTTTGTAAAGTTGAAAGTTGAATTAGTTTCTGGTTCCTTTATAGTATTTAGAAAGGCTTTCCATTAATAATTTTCCTGATAGTTTGTTTTCTTCTTTTGTGTAAATATCCCCGCTACCTTCACAAAGCACAGCCGTTATCCCGAACTGAACATGAGGGCCGTACTCCCAGCTGATGGCGCCGTATCCGGGTTTAGCTTCCCTTACTGCCAAAGGCTTAATAAGTGTTGCCGGGGCTAATTTCATAAGAATATCCCTCCATTCAGTCCATGGACCTATTCTTTCGTCTTTAACATAATAAAGCAAAGTTTCTACAGGGCCTGGCCATGTATGATGCCCCCAAATGGTGGTAACTGGTGATTCCGATTCCATGATCTTCTCAAGATCATTTTGAAAAATATAGGCCTCATGTGCCTGATTTTCCTTGTCTGAACCTCCCGGGAAATAACTTCTGTTCATATCAATGCCTTGCGCATTTACACGGTACCAGCCGTTATGCGGGCCGTCAGGGCTCATCATAAGGACGAAATGACAGATGGAACGTTCCCTGAAATCCTTTCCTTCTTCACTTAGTAACCATTCAATCTTCCCGATCATCCTCCATTGTGCATTATGCTCACCGGGATGTGAATTGGAAAAGTAGTGTGCCCATCGGTTTTTTAGGGGCGCTGCGCCGGCAGGGTCTGTTATTGTTACGCGATACAAATTTCGTCCTCCAGGAGATTTTCCTAAAGTATCAATATCCACATATTCATTGTGCTTTTGCTTTATCCCAGAAATAAATTCTTCAATCTGCTCGTATGATAAAGGAACCTGATGGCCAATATACACCTTGTCCTGCTCAAAAACGGGAAAAATAAGTGTATCTCTTTCAGGGCTAACTTTATGTCCGACATTCCAGAATATCGGGTTCCAGTTTTCCATATCATATGACCATGAATAAAAGTATTCGTTCATTGGATACCGTGGAGGACCTTCTACGATTAAAACGAGGTTGTTTCCTTTTGCATTCCCGGTAATCTCAAAATTCAGTTTATTATTCCATTCGGGTTGATTGGGTGCATGACCGAGGGAAACTTTAAAAAGATTTATCCCGAGTTTCTCAATAGTAGTTCCTTCTGAACCCAGGGGGCCATCGAATTTAAAATCTTCTATGGATAACTCTTTGTATTGATTTCCTGTATCGATAGCCGGACAGGCCAAATCAACAAGCCCGGGAACGGGCACCCTGGAAGAATATTCTGAAGGCATATTTTCCAAAGCTTCGCTCTTTGTAACCTCCCACTCCCCGTTCAGACTGATTTCCGTCCGGTTTCCTTCCGGGCTCTGGCAGCTCTGCTGCAGCAAAGCCCAACATGCCATTACCAAAAATAATAGAGAATATTTCATCTGTTTTTGTGTAAAACTTTCGCAACCCATTAGTAACCATGCTCCAGGGAAGGCTCGAAAATATTTTAAGATTTTCTTCCTTCACCGTAGGCAAATTATGGTTGTTCGGAAGCGTAAATGCCTGTATTCCCCTTTTCCAAGAGTGGCATTAAACCCGAAACCACCTCAGGGTTTTCTTCTGCAATATTCCGGGTTTCGTTTGGGTCAACTCTGTGATCATACAACTCGATGACAGGTTGCTGTTCCCTGAAATACTTCATCAGCCGGTACCGCTCAGTCCGTAATGATATACCCCTGTTAAAATATCCATAAGCGGCATCCTCCCGGTTATTATCCATATCCTTTAAGAGTGGAACGAAACTATTCCCGTCAGTAATATGTGGATTATCAGTTCCACATAATTCAATGATTGTGGGATAAATATCCACAGTGCTTATAATACGGTTAATTTCATTTCCTTTTGAAAGACCGGGCAAATTGATAATAAGCGGGCTCTTTAATGACCTCTCAAAGATGGTATGTTTGCCCCAGACAAGATGATCCCCCAAATGCCATCCGTGGTCCCCCCAGATGATAATTATTGTATTATCTGCTATATCGAGCCTTTCAAGTTCATCAATCAATTTTCCAATCTGGGCATCTATATAGCTTACGCATGCCAGGTATGCATGCCTTAATTTGCGTGCATACTCATCAGAAACCGGTCCGTCAAGTGTTGCTGACTCATCACCCAAGCGATAGCCATTATTAAACTCATAACTACTGTGCAGACTAGCGATATTAACATTTTCCGGTATATATGGATTGGGCGACAATGGAATGTTCTCCCTGTTGTATAAATCCCAGTATTTAGCCGGAGCATTAAAGGGCAGGTGAGGTTTAAAAAACCCGACACCCAAAAAGAAGGGAGTTTCTTTGCCGGCTAATTCCTTTAGTTTATCAACGGCCAGTTTTGCAATTATTCCATCGGGGTAACCTTCATCATCCACATCCCCTTTCTCATAGGGTTTTACCTGCCCGTCCATTGTTCTTCGACTTGAGCCGTTGGCATATGCAAAGAAGGAATGTACAGCGGTTCCCCATTTGTCAGTATCAAATATTACCTCATCCCAGCTGTATGTTAATTCCGGTTCACCGCTTTTGGCTAATAAACCGTCCGGGTTATGACTTATTTTCCCTATTCCGGCAGTGTGGTATCCGTTTCTTTTCAGATGATGGATAAAAGTCTCCGGTCTTTCTGTTTCAGGCCGGTTGGTGACAGACTTCATTATTGCACTGTTAGTTAAATGGTCACTGTTGCGGGGTAACATACCTGTTAGTAAACAGTAACGTGAAGCTCCACATGTAGGTACATTTACATAGTGATTTGTGAAAAGCATACCCTTGCTGGCAAGTTTGTCCATATTCGGGGTTTTTGCAATGGGATGACCGTAACAGCCTATTTCATCAGTCCTGAGATCATCAACAGCAATAAATAGCACGTTGGGTTTCGTTTCTTCCTGTTTTGTGTCTTTACAAGCGCAAAGGCAGAGAGGAAAAATTAAAGAGGTGAAGTAGATTTTTTTCATGTGGATATGTTTTTATGATGAACCTGTTTTTATTGGTTTTAATCATTCCCTTTCATGTTCAGCCCAATCCTTTTTGAAAAAGCTTTCATTCTGCGTATTTCGCTGTGGTTGTCCCAGAAAAGGATTTTTTCTAAACCGAAATTAAGCATAAATAAAACCAACTACCTGAATAAGAATAAACTGGTATTTTTTCTCAGGCAGTGGCAAAAAAATAAATACTCATATAGCGTTAACGCATAAATATACATATATTTGTTTACATAAAACTAAAAACTATCAAAATGAAAAATACCCGGTTGGCGGTTGTCAGAAATGTAGAAGAAAGGATTGAAAAACTTGAACCTGTTGCTTACCAGCTATCTGTTTGATAAACCCGGGTTTATGCATAATCCCACTTCATTTAATGTAGCAAACACCTATGGAGGTTCACACTGCGTTGCCCCCACAAAGATGAACGGATTTGACGGACGGGAAGAGCCCTACCTGTTGAGAAGTCATCACGAGTCTGACTGGGGAACCGCTCCACAGGTATTGTTTAAGGAGAACCAGCCTGCAACCGTTTATAAGTTTCTTGCATCGGATAAGCTTCAGGTTGCCACAGGAACTATTTTGGGCAATATCGACACAAGACCGGGAGACGGGATAGGTGGGTGCCGTACGAGCTTCGAAATGCAAATGGATGATGTAGCCGATGTGCTTGATATCCGGGGACATCATAATGTGCTTGTGTATGGAAAACATCTGCATGACATTCGAGCATGGGGTCAGCTTGCAGGTGTTCAAATAGAGCATATTACCGGGGGAGTACTCTATTCGCCAGATGTAGCATGATAATTCAGAATTCGTAACTATTCAGGTATTTAGGTTATAGGTTGATAGACTGTAGGAATATACCAGAATTTTAATCCAAATAAAATGCAAATATCAAAGACCAGAGTAGTATCATTAGTAACTGTCTGCGCAAGTCTTTCATCTTGTACCCGGCATGAGGCAAAAAAGCAGGAAACCCCCAACATAGTTATCATAATAACCGATGACCAGGGATGGGGTGATCTTAGCATTCATGGTAATACCAATCTTTCTACTCCGAACATCGACAGATTGGCCCATCAGGGTGTCCAATTCAGCCATTTTTATGTTCAGCCGGTCTGCTCCCCTACCAGGGCAGATTTGCTTACCGGGAGATACCATCCGAGATCGGGGGTGTCAGGTACTCAGAATGGGGCCGAGAGGGTTAATGGAGATGAGACTATGATAGCAGATATTTTCAAGGAAGCCGGTTATGCCACCGCGGCTTATGGTAAGTGGCATAACGGGATGCAATATCCTTACCACCCCAATGCAAGGGGATTTGATGAATTCTACGGTTTTTGCGCAGGGCACTGGGGCGATTATTTTAGTCCTCTGCTGGAACATAACGGTAAAATTGTCAGGGGCAATGGTTACCTTCCGGATGATATCACCACACGGGCAATTGATTTTATCAGGGAGAACCATGGAACTCCGTTTTTAGTCTATCTGGCCTTCAATACACCACACAGGCCTTTGCAGGTTCCGGATAAATGGTATGATAAATTCAGGGATAAGCAACTGGAGATGAAAGTTGATGACCGTTATACGGAAAACATTGATTTTACCAGGGCAGCTCTTGCCATGTGTGAGAACATTGACTGGAATGTGGGCAGGGTAGTGTATGTGCTTAAAGACCTTGGCATTGAAGAAAATACGGTTGTTTTATTCATGAATGACAATGGGCCCAACAGTGCCCGCTGGAACGGCGGGATGAAAGGAAGGAAGACACATGTTGACGAAGGGGGCGTTCGTTCCCCATTGTTCATTCAATGGAAGGGCAGTATTGAACAGGGAACCGTGATAGAAGAAATAGCAGGGGTTATTGACCTGTTGCCTACTCTTGCCGATATAGCGGGAATCGACTATCAAACGAAATATCCGCCGGATGGTGTAAGTCTTAAACCACTTATAATGAAGGAGCAGAAATTATGGGAGGACAGGTTTATCTTTTCCCATTTTAACGACCGGGTAAGCTTGCGCAGTCAAAGATACAGGCTCGACAATGAAGGCAGGCTTTTCGATATGGTTTCAGACCCGGGACAGTATGCCGACATAAGTGAGAATGAACCTGAAGTACACAGAGAATTGTCCTTAGCACTTGAAGAATGGAGAAATACAGTCCTTTCAGAACTTAAACCTGAAGACCGCCCCTTCACAGTGGGACACCCGGAGGCTATGTATACACAACTCCCGGCAGCCGACGGACTTCCGTATGGTAATGTAGAGAGATCTAACAGGTGGGTGAGTGACAGTTATTTTACTAATTGGACAGCATTGGATGATAAAATCACATGGGATGTGGAGGTTCTTGCCAGCGGTAATTTCGATGTGGAGATTTACTTTACATGTCCGCAGGCAGATACCGGATCCGTTTTTGAATTGTCATTTGGCAATTCGTTTCTTGAAGGTAAAATAACTGAAGCGCACGACCCTCCTGTCAGGGGTATGGAGAATGACAGGGTAGTACGTGTGGAATCTTATGTAAAGGATTTTAAACCCATGACCCTGGGAACAATATACCTCGGGCAGGGGAGGGGGGAAATGAAACTACAGGCTAAAGAAATACCGGGATCACAGGTTATGGATTTTAAAACTCTTGTGCTAAAGAGAAATGAGTAGTAATTCTAATTTGTAAACTATGTTACCAAAACAATTAGAACCGAGTAGTTAGTGTCTGAAAGAAAACTTTCAATTAATTGACTTACAATAAATTATTGTTAATAAATTGTTTGAATCTATCCGTGTTTTTTTTGGTTATTTTGTTGAAAATACAGATATTCAATGCATTAATCAAATGAGATTCGCATAATTCGGGTAAAACATCAAACAAGATTCAAAGATGAGAAAAAGATTCGAACAACAGATGGAAATAGGAAGAATTCCCATTGGAGAAACAGAGATCACTACCAAAAAAAGAAGTGGAGCTCTTCCAGGTTTATGTGTAGCGCTAAAAGAGATTTTTGTAACCCCCAGGTGGAATGAAACGGTATTTGAAATACTGGAGGCAAAAATCACTGAAGGCAAGAAAAATACGGGACGTCCGGGCATGGATCTGTGGCAGATATTTGTTTTGTCGCAGGTTCGTCTGTGTCAGAATATAAGTTATGAAGACCTGCATCATATAGCTAATAATGATCATTTGATACGCCAGATCATGGGCGTGGAGAAGGGATTTGGCTACGAGAGGTTTAAGATTGGCTATCAGAATATTATAGACAATGTGTCACTATTGGATGATGATTCAGTAAGGGAGTTGAACCAGGTTATCGTTGAGTTTGGTCATGAGGTGTTTAAAAAAAAAGAGGAGGCAGCATTGTGCTTAAAAACCGATAGTTTTGTTGTAGAAAGCAACGTTCACTTCCCGACCGATTACAATCTGTTATGGGACAGTTCGCGCAAATGCCTTGACATGATTGGAAAGTTCTTGAATAAATATCCCGGGATTGCTGGCTGGAGGAAGATACGCGACTGGTACAGGGAGATGAAAAATATGATGAGAGCAGTTGGCAAGACATCATCATCGGGAGGTCAGGGCAAGGAACACAGGGTAAAGTGTTACCGGAAAACAAATATGTTCGATTTTCGGCAATTAAGAATGTTTCAAAAT
>CAZGKF010000022.1:0-45172 GCA_964526475.1 uncultured Bacteroidaceae bacterium | reverse complement strand
GAAGCCAGTAGAAGTCACCGCTGACAATATCTTTTGGCTTGAACAGAATAAAAGTATCATTAAATGGGATCTCTGGTGGCAGAATTGCAAATTGTATTCTTTTTGCATATCGGATACTGTCAGTAATATCCTTGTTTTTCTCTGCCAGTTCTTCTTTTTGAGCAACTACAACAGCAGTTCTCTCCCTGACTTTTTCTTCCAGAATTCTGTTCTCACGTTTCAGATTCTGTTCCCTGACCATAATATAAACTGTAATTATAATGACTCCGGCAATTACGCATATCAGAACGAACCACCATGTTTTATAAAAAGGAGGCTTAATCTGAAAGCTATACGTAATCGGTTCTTTATTCCAGTTCCCATCACTGTTTTGTGCAATTACATGAAAAGTATATTTTTTGGGTGATAATGCCGGGTAAGTAACTGATGATTGAGTGGTTGATCTCCAGGCATTATCGGCTCCATCCAGGTAGATACTGTATTTGACTACATCCGGATTAGTGAGGCATATACTTACATAATCGAAGATAATATTATTCTCATTGTGATTGAGCATTAGCTCAGGGATCATTTTTCTGTCTTTAAGATTCACCTTTAAACTTATAATATGCGTCAAAGGTTCTTCATTTAAGGGCAATGCTATATCAGGATTGAAACGGGTAACTCCCGCCACTGTCCCAAACCACATATGTCCCTTACTGTCTTTGAATGTTGCATTAGGTTTTGTCTCAATACCCGGGAACCCGTTCCTTTTTGAATATGTAAATACTTTATTAAGTGAAGGTTTATAGATATTAAGACCTTTGTTGGTTCCGATATAGATATTATCAGAATTATCCGAAGTAATTATATTAATAAGATTTGCGAGTATCCCATCTTCTTCCGTCAGGGTTTTGACAATCTCATTTGTCTCTGTATCTAAAACAATAATACCGTGAGCCTCTGTTCCAACCCATAGGTGTCCGTTGTTATTGAGAGCGAAACATGTAGGAGTAAACTTCTCATTTAGATCAGGAATATAAAACTGATCATCAGAAAAACAGGTAATACCATTTCCCCTGGATCCAATCCACAACCTGTTTTTATTGTCATAAAACAAGGAGGTAATTTCATTTCCTGCAATCCCTGAGGTTTGAGTATAATAATTTACACTACGATCATCATAGGTATAATAGATTAATCCGTCGAGTGTCCCCGCCCAGACACCACCTTTATTATCGGTTTCAAGCGAGGTGACAACCAGAGATGAAATGTACGAATTCAGTCTTGCTTCATAGGTAAAGATATTTCCTTCCGGAATATATGTAAATATACCCTGGTCATCAGTTCCGATCCATATTCGTCCATCTGAATCTTCTTTTATCATCCTGATACTATTACCTGACAACTTAAAAAAATCACGAAACTGATATCCTTTTTTTGCATGAGGATTATATATACTTATACCATCATTTGTGCCGAACCAATATTCTTCTCTTTTATCCTGTAAAACTGCCCATACCTGAGAATTAACAAGTCCATCCTTTTCGGAGAAGGACACGAACTGTTCTCCTTTAAATATTGCAAGACCATGTTCATTAGTGCCAATCAGCACATTACTTTCTGCATCGGTGAGGACTTTTCTGATTTTGGTGTCTGATAATCCATTTGATGTGTCAAATGTTTTCACTCCATCTTCATCTATTCGTGTCATTCCCCCATCCCAGGTTCCAATGAAAATATTTCCCTGATTATCCTCTCCGATAGTACTGATCCAGTTTGATCCAATCCCGTCACGCAGAGAATCATAGAATATAAATGTGTCCCTTTCCGAAATATATTTATAAAGTCCTCCATGAAAAGTCCCGAACCAGATACAGTCCTTTGAATCTTCATACATGCATGTAATAGGGAAAAACCTTGGCATCCCATCAATCTCAAAATTTCTGAATCTTCCGGAATCCGGATCATATGCCTTAAGAAAAGCATCTGTAATAAAAACTGTAATACCTCTCTTAAGCGTGATAGATCCAAAAATCCGGTCGCTTAACCTGTTACCAATGAAATGTTCATATTCCGATTCCTTTAGAGTATGACCTGCTTTTTTTATCATTATTGCACCGGAGAGTTCCGAAGATATCCAGAAGTTACCTGCAGAGTCAATATTCATTGATGTAATGTCACTGTTGAAGAGATCGCCCGGGTTTGTAAAAATACTAAATCTGCTGCCGTCAAAAATACTTACACCTCCACCTGAGTGCCCGAACCAGATAAGCTCATTCTTATCCTGAAAAATAGTTCTTACCCCATTGGGGGCCAAACCATATTCAATAGAATAATTTTTAAATTCACGTCCGTCGAACCTGCTCACTCCGGCACGCGTACCCAGCCATATATAATGATTATGATCCTGAAGAATATCGAAAACGGTTGATTGTGCAAGACCTTCTGCTACTCCGTAATTATCGAAAAAATATTCCTGCGAGGAAAGTTGCAGGGAAAATAAGCAAAGTGTTAATAAAAAAATTATTCGCCTGATGGGGCGAATAATTTTTTTAAAATACATGATTATATGACATGAAAACATCAGAAAGCAATTTATTTTGAAATAAAGAAGAAGGTTCCATCTTCATCCTCAAGACCGGCAATTTTGCCAAATTGGGGCCGTTGCTGATTATTTGAAACGACTGCGTTTGTAACTTTTTGCACTATACTCTCAATTGGGATGCAGAAATCCTGACTGTTTACCAGCACATTTGCAAAAGTGCGTGTAAACTGGCTGTTATCAATAGCCAGTTCATAACCGGCCGAAGAAAATACCTGTGACGACTTTAATCTTGATGCTACAGGGTCATTGCAACTTCTTATCTTCATCTCAGACCTCATAGCCTGATAAAAACTTGGACCTGATTCACAGGCATCTGTAATAACAAGAGTATGACTTATTGTATTGGGATATGATTGCATTGATGCACGAAGGGCATTAATGTTGAAGTACGTGAATTCATCATCCCTTTTGGCATCGACAGGCACCCAGTATCCGGTTTCATTTACAAATTTGCCATGTCCTGCAAACCAGACCATAAGAGAATTCACCCTGTTGCTCCTGATCAGATCCCTGAGTTCAATAGCGAAAAATCTTTCCAGATCCTGTTTTGACATATCTTTCTTATGAATAAAATTCTGTATGCTATATTTAGCAAGGGCTGACTTTATCAGGGTAATGTCCTTAACAGGACCGTCAAGACTGGCAAAATTCTGGTAATTTGAGTTTTCGATAAAGACCACCCATGTCTTCCCCATCGGATTGTCTTCAGCAAGTTCAGCACCCTCCCTGTTAAGAATAAACACAGTCTCCGAAACATTACCGAAATCATCCTCAGCCTTCACCGTAAACCGGTCTTTGTTCTTCACGTTAATATTAGCATGAAAAGTTGGATTCAGATCATGAGGAATATAACTTGCAAGAACCCCGTCGATATATATGGAGGAGATATGGCTCTCATCGGAAATAGAACCTTCTAGATAAATAACAGGATCTTTGGTGTCAATATAAATAATATTATTATCGGAAGCATAGGGCGCAATAATTCTAACCCCGGGAGGATCTGTTTCAGTTCTGGACAACTTATAGGAAGCAACCTCAAGGTTATCATAAACATCTGTTGCTTCGATTACAATCACATCTGAGGTTAGATTAACATTGGCAAGGAATTCAAAATCATCATTCTTCTTTGTAACAGAAACAGGAGTCTCATTAATTAATAATGACTTAATTCCGCTTTCATCTTTTATAAGACCGGAAAGAGCAAGGGAATTTTTGTTTCTTGCGACCATAAGATTTCTGTCAGGTTTCTCTGATGGTTCAATTATCTTGATAACAGGTTTATTGCTCTCCCTGTTAAGTTCAAATAATCGCTTCTCCGCATCGGAAAGAAGGCTTAAAATTTTTTCAGAACTACCGCCTACCCTCTTCAGGTTTTCATAATCCCGGATAGCCTCTCTGAAATTCATTGTCTGTTCATAAGAGTATGCCCGCCTGGCATATGCTTCTGCCATATCCGGATTCATGGAGATTACTTTGCTGAAATCATTAATAGCGGCCATATGCTGAGAAAAATTCTGGTAATACTCTCCCCGAATGAAATAATTATTAAAATTATCAGGCTCAAGGAGTATTACTGTTGAAATATCATTAATAGCTTCAGCATATTTCATTTGTTCACTATAAATCCGACTACGTACAACATATGCCTCAGGAAATCTGGAATCATGCTTAATGGCTGAATTAATATTCTGAAGGGCCTGGGAAGTATTATTTGTTCTTCTCTGAAGATCTGCAAGGGAAGTGTAAGCTAAAACATATCTTTTGTTTTTGGAAATAGCATCCTGGTAGGCCTTTATCGCCTCATTACTGAGTCCGCTAAGCTCGTTAACAAGCCCGAATTTATAGAAATTCTCCGAAGTTTCTTTATATCTTAATAATGTTTTGGCATCTTCAAGAGCTGTATTTAACTTGCTAAGTTTAATCTGTGCATCTACTTTCAAAGCAAGTGCATCGAGATTATTTCTTCTGATTTTCAAAGCAGATTCTGCTCTCTCAAGAGAAGTTTCATAATTGCCACTTTTATAATACATCATACCTGCATTAAAAAAAGCTACAGTATTTTTTTTATCAAACACACAGGCACGGTCATAATCATCCGCTGCTTTAATAAAATCACCGGTTTTTTCGTAGGAATCAGCTCTTTTGATGTAAATTTTCGGATCGTTTGGTTTTAATTCAATAGCCTTGGAATATTGTAGAATCGCGTCCTCATGATTACCCTGGACAGCAAACTGATCCCCGGCTTTCTGAAGTTTTTTGGCATTCTGAGCCTGTATGGACAGACAAAGCCCCAGGATTAAAATTAAGAAAATAATACCTTCCTTTTTCATAAATCTTCCATTTTAATTTTAAAATAATAATTCGAACCAAAGAGTCAAAACTACAAATATATACAATATATCATCTAATGTAAATACTTTTAAAACAATATTTAATTAATATATTACCGACTAAAGATGTATCATAAAACGATTTGCTAAGAAACTATTTTATAAATATTATTGCATTATCCTTTCCGGTTTTATATTCCTTTCTTCTGTCAGAAAACAGAGGGGCTTTTATTCCTTTACCTAATATGCCCTGACCGGTTAATATTCTCACCTCATCCCAAATATCATATTTTATAAAACTATTAAGTAAACCAGCTCCCCCCTCAACGATCAGGCTTATAATGTTTCGTTTATAAAGATCTGATAAAACAGATTCCGGAGTATCATCTGATTCATCGATATTTACATATTCGATGTTGCCGGCACTAACAGATCTGCTTTTTGTATAAACAATCGTTCTATAACCATCATTAAGTAATTTAAGATTTTTTCTTAGAGGTGTATTCCTTTCAAATGTGAGGCGAAGAGGATTTTCACCACTCCAGAATCTTACTGTCAGAGAAGGATTATCCATATTGGCAGTATGGGTACCTACCATAATTGCCATTTCTTCAGCTCTCCACTTATGGGAAAGGATATTTGATCTGTCGCTTGTTATTCGTGCAGGAGGCCTGTTATTATCGTTTCTGTTCCTGTTATCAAGATAACCATCCCGGGATTCAGCCCATTTAAGTATAACATAAGGTCTTTTTTCCCTGTGAAAAGTAAAAAATCTTCGGTTCAGGTAAATGCATTCTTCACTGAGTACACCGGTTTTAACATTAAGTCCGTTATTCCTGAGAAATCTTATACCCTTCCCTGAAACAAGTGGATTTGGATCCCGCGAACCAAGGACTACTTTTTTGATCCCTGAATCCCTTATAAGTAAAGAGCATGGGGGCGTTTTACCATGATGATGACAAGGTTCAAGATTAACAAATAAAACCGATTCTTCCAGAAGCTTTTTATCCCTTATTGAGTTAATCGCAACAGCTTCAGCATGAGGTCCGCCGAATAGCTGGTGAAATCCCTCACCAATTATTTTATCTTCATGTACAACCACGGAACCTACAAGTGGATTGGCTCTTGTTGTACCGAGTCCCCTGGATGCAAGTTCAAGGCATCTGCGCATATATTTCTGGTTAATAATATCCTCTGCCATCCGGGTTTTATTATTTTTGTCTCAAAAATAATCTTTTTGAAACTTATTGAAACATATAAGTATTTATTTAATGAACTTATTCAGCTTTACGAAGAGAGAGAAAGCAGGAGTATTGTTCTTCTTCTTCTTGAAGCTGCAGGATTAAATAATTTAATGATTTCCCTCGAACCATCACTCGTTCTTACGGAGAAACAAACCATATTTCTCGAAAACAAGCTTAATGAACTTTTGCAAAACAAACCTGTTCAATATGTGCTGGGAAAGGCGGATTTCCATGATTTAACTTTCATGGTAAATGAAAATGTACTAATCCCAAGACCTGAAACAGAAGAGTTGGTTGCAATGATCATCAAGGAATATTCCGGCCTGAAGCCTGTTATTTTAGATATCGGGACAGGCAGTGGATGTATCGCAATAACTATCTCAAAATACTTAAGAAATGCAAAAGTATTTGCCACAGATATTTCAAAAGAGGCATTGGAAATAGCAAAAAAAAATGCTGAGATAAATAAGGTGCCTGTTAAGTTTATCCGTGATGACATCATTAATCCCTCCTATTCATGGAAAAAAGAGACTTTTGATCTGATCATAAGTAATCCCCCCTATGTGTATAAAAAGGATATTCCGGAGATGAAACCCAATGTTTCACAATATGAGCCCGCTCTGGCCTTATATGCACCAGATCCCGACCCGTTTCTCTTTTACAGGAAAATTTTTGATTTTGCTCTGAAATACATGAAAGATGGAGGTTTACTTTTTTGTGAGATTAATGAGAAGGCAGGAAGGGAAATAGAAAACATTGCTGAAAATTACATGTTAAAAGAAATCAGGATAATTGAAGATATTAATGACAAGGAACGTTTTTTAAAATGCAGGATAATTCGATGAGATTTACTGAAATAGAATTTTATATTGAATATTGAGTCCATCTCAGAAATTTTTAGTTAATTATGAGAAATAATAGCTTCACAAATGAAGACGCCCTTAAAAAAATGATGAACATATGTTCCGCCAGGGAGATGTGTAGTAGCGATATCCTTACCAAACTTCAATCATGGGGAATAGCTGTAAATGACCAAAAGAAAATTCTTCGTAAACTATCAGATGAGAATTTCTTTAATGATGAAAGATATGCCAGAGCATTTATTCATGACAAACTCAAGCTGCAGAAGTGGGGTAGAATAAAGATAAGATATGCCCTGAAAATTAAACAAATACCGGAAAAAATATCAGAGCATATTCTACAGGAAAATGATGATTGGAATTATACGAGCGAACTTGAAAACCTTATAAGAAAAAAAATGAAGTCTGTAAAAACTGAAGAACCTGGCCTTGCGACAAAAGCCCGGCTATTCAGGTTCGCTGCGGGAAGAGGATTTGAATCTGAATTGATTTATAGTATATTAAATAAATTGATAAATGATTGATGCTATTTTTGTATTTTTACATCTAAATTAGCCGGGATTTCAATTACACAACAAGTTTTTAATTACTAATTTTTAAAGATATCCTATGATAAATTCTGAACAAATCAAAGATCTTGAAAAGCGACAGGATGCGCTGAGGAGGCATCTTTGACATCGATGTGATAAAAAAAGTAATTGAAGAAGAGGAATTCAAAACGCAGGCTGCTGATTTCTGGGATGACACGAAAGAAGCGGAAATAAAACTTAAAAAGATCTCTCAGCATAAAAACTGGTTGAAGGATTATCAAAGAATAATAACTGATCTTGAGGATCTTAAAATTATCTATGATTTCTTTGAAGAAGGAGAAGGAACAGAAGAAGAATTAATTTCCCGGTATGAAAAAGCATTGGAGACAATAGAGGAAATTGAGTTGAAAAATATGCTTGGCACTGAAGAAGATCTTCTGGGGGCATATCTGAAAATAAATGCAGGAGCAGGAGGTACCGAAAGTCAGGATTGGGCAGAGATGCTTATGAGAATGTATTTAAGATGGGGAGAAAGAAATAATTACTCTGTCAGGGAAGTTAGTATGCTTAGAGGTGAAGAGGCCGGAATTAAGTCCGTGACTCTTGAATTTACAGGAGATTATGCCTATGGTTATTTAAAATCCGAGTCTGGTGTTCACAGACTCGTGAGAATATCTCCTTTCGATTCAAATCAACGAAGACATACTTCTTTTGCCTCCGTTTTTGTATCTCCCGTTGTTGACGAAAATATTGAAATTATTTTAAATCCCTCAGACCTTGATTGGGATACATTTCGCTCGGGTGGAGCAGGAGGTCAGAATGTTAATAAAGTGGAAACAGGTGTAAGAGTGCGGCATCTGCCTTCCGGAATAGTAGTTGAAAATACCGAATCAAGATCACAACAAAAAAATCGTGAAAATGCTCTGAAAATACTTAAATCACATCTGTATGAATTGGAATTACAGAAGAAAGAGGAAAAACAAGCTGAAATTGAAAGTAAAAAGAAAAAAATTGAATGGGGATCACAGATAAGGAATTATGTTATGCAGCCCTACAAATTAGTTAAGGATTTGCGCACAGGTGTTGAAAAGGGAAACGTTCAGGATGTGCTGGATGGTAATATAAATGATTTTATTAAAGCCTATCTTTTGGAGTTTTAAAAATGCACTTTAACTATATTTCATACCTTAAAATCTTGTAAATTCATAAATTTGAACTATGTCATTCATTATTTACCATAATCCCCGTTGTGCAAAAAGCAGGAAAGGATTAAAATATCTGCAATCAAAAACAGATGATATTATCGTTTATGATTACATTAAAAAAGGCATTTCATTGAATGATCTTAAGGAAATCATTTTAAAAATGAATGTAAAACCAGATAGTCTGGTGAGGGAGAGTGAGGAATTGTTTAAGAAAGAATTAAGAAATAAAAAGTTTACGGATGAAGAATGGCTTATCATCTTATCTGAAAATCCCAGGCTGATTAAAAGACCCGTTATTGCAGGAAAATTTAAAGCTGTAATAGGCGATCCGGTAGAAAACATAGATAAATTAATACACCCCAACCTAAATAATCCAAAATGAGAAAAATATTTATTAATTTACGATTTCTTTTTCTGACAGGATTTATATTTCTATTTGCAAATTCATGTGAAAAAGATGGCGGGCATCATCAGATTCTGGCTATTGAAAGTCAGATTCATAAAATGATAAACGACTACCGGGTAACACTGGGGCGTAATGCTCTTGTCGTCCTGCCGGAACTATTTATGGAAGCCAGAACGCATAGTTTGAAAATGGCAAATGGTGTTATTCCTTTTGGTTACGAAGGTCTTGATGATGTCTTTAACGACCTGAAGAGTAAACTTGGAGGAACTGATACATGGGCAATTGTGGAAGTTACCATGCATACTGTGGCCGATTCCATTTTTAATCTGATTGTTTCTAATACTTCAAAAGAAGAAATTATTTCCGGGAATTTCACCCAGGGAGGTGTCGGTTTTGCAAGTGACAAAAACAATCATAATTATATTACCATTCTATTTCTGAACATTCCGTAAGCATTATCAGTTATGAAGTACCGTACTGAAAAAGATACCATGGGAACAGTAAAGGTTCCTGCCGACAAATATTGGGGTGCTCAAACCCAGCGCTCACTGGATAATTTTAAAATTGGTGATCAGAAAATGCCTGTTGAAATTATTAAAGCATTTGGTATCCTGAAAAAGGCAGCTGCACTTATCAATTTTGAACTAGGAGTGCTCCCTGAGAATAAGGCATATCTGATAGCAGAAGTCTGCGACGAGATCCTTGAAGGAAAACTTGACGGGCATTTCCCTCTTGTTATATGGCAAACAGGTTCCGGTACCCAATCGAATATGAATGTTAACGAAGTAATTGCAACTCGTGCCCATGTAATAAGCGTGCAAAAACCTGGAGAAGGAAAAACAGACATTCATCCTAACGATGATGTGAATAAGTCGCAGTCATCAAACGACACTTTTCCCACAGCAATGCATATCGCAGCTTATAAAATGCTTGTAGAAACGACTATCCCCGCTGTTAAGGAACTCAGGGATACTTTAAAGGAAAAGTCGGAGGAATTTATGAATATTGTAAAGATTGGGAGAACGCACTGGATGGATGCTACCCCCCTCTCTTTGGGACAGGAATTTTCAGGGTATGTTTCCCAGCTTGATCATGGATTAAAAGCAGTTATAAACACTCTTCCGCATCTTTCAGAAATAGCTCTGGGCGGCACAGCTGTTGGTACCGGAATCAATACTCCTGAAGGGTATTCTGAAAAAGTAGCCTCAAAAATAGCAGAATTAACCGGAATTCCTTTTATTACCGCTGAAAACAAATTTGAGTCACTGGCCGCTCACGATGCTATTGTAGAATGTTCCGGGGCACTTAAAACACTAGCAGTGAGTTTAATGAAAATTGCCAATGATATCCGTATTCTGGGGTCAGGCCCCAGATGCGGTATAGGGGAAATCTTTATTCCTGAAAATGAGCCCGGATCGTCTATAATGCCAGGAAAGGTTAATCCTACGCAAGCAGAGGCACTTACAATGGTATGCGCACAGGTTATGGGAAATGACGTTTCAATAAATATAGGTGGGAGCAATGGACATTTTGAGCTTAATGTTTTCAAGCCCATGATGATCAAAAACTTTTTGGAATCGGCAAGATTGACTGGAGATGCCTGCAGATCTTTTAATGAAAATTGCGCCAAAGGGATAGAACCTAATATGATAAATATTGATAATAACCTTAAAAATTCTTTAATGCTGGTTACTTCCCTTAATACACACATTGGATATGAAAAAGCAGCTGAAATTGCTAAAAAAGCTTTCAGGGAAAATATTACACTGAAAGAAGCTGCTATTGCATTGAGATATGTTAAGGCTGAGGATTTTGACAAATGGGTTGATCCCTGGAAAATGACAGGTTTACCTTAGGGCTTTTCTTTCAGATAGTGTTTCAGTTTAAGATATCCTTCTTCAAACACAGCATAGGTGAAATTTATAAACCAGTCGCCCAGATAAATAACCCGTGAAGATTGATTTAATTCCAGGTCAAGAGGTAAATGACGGTGGCCGAAAATGAAAAAATCGAAATGTTCTTTTTCAAGAAGCTTACGGGCATGTAGGATTAACTGCTCCTTATCTTCTCCAAGAAATCCTGTAAAGGCTCCTTTTGATAATCTGCTTCGGTTTGACCAGCGATGTGCAAAGGAAGTCGCTAAATTAGGATGTATTCTTGCATACATCCATTGAAGCAAGGGGCACCTGAAAATTATTTTTAGAAGTTTATAGGAAGTTCCTCCGGGACCTATCCCATCACCATGGGCGAGGTAGAACTTCTTTCCTCCTATTTGAGTTATAAGGGGTTCCCTGAAAACATTCACACCTGTCTCCGCAGGAAGATAATCAAATATCCATACATCGTGATTCCCGGTAAAGTAATTTATCTCAATACCATTATCTGTTAATTCAGCAAGTTTGCCGAGAAATCTCACAAACCCTCTCGGAACAACTTTACGGTATTCAAACCAGTAATCAAAGATATCGCCCATAAGAAAAATAATACCGGCGTCCTTTTTAACATAATCGAGCCATTCCACAAGAAGTCTCTCCCTCATCATGCTTTTCTCTTTTGGGAGCAGCCCCAGATGCGCATCGGATATGAAGTATATCTTTTTCTCTTCTTTCAAATTCTTCAGTTTAAAATGTTACTCAGCCATTTCTCCAGTTCACTACCATAAAGATCACGTGCAATAATATCTCCCTGTTTATTAATAAGAAAATTTACAGGAATATTTCTTACATTATAAAGCAAGGCTGCTTCAGATTCCGGGAACTTCAGGTCACTGACATTTATCCATTGAAGTTCATCAATCCTTACTGCTCTTTCCCACATTTCTCTATCATTGTCAAGCGATACGGCATAAACCTCAAAACCCTTATGCTTATATTTTTCGTAAATACCATGCAATGAGGGATTTTGATTCCTGCTTGGTATTGATATAGAAGACCAGAAATACAAAAGTACAGTTTTCCCTTTAAGAGAAGACAGCTTAATATTGTTTCCATTCATATCCGGAAGTACAATATCGGGCATTTCAGTGGAAGCTTCCTTAAGTTTATCAATTAAAACTAACTGATTATAATACCGGCGCTCACTTTCCCTTGCATCATTAACAAATGAAACAACAAGAGGCACTTCAGGATATTTAACTGAGAGACTGTCGGCCAGTATTTTCATATACTGAATATCCGTGTTTTCCCCAAGTACAAGTTGTCCTTCATCAATAGTCTGATAAAGTGCGTAAATACCCGAGATGGAATTCAGATTTTCAATTATAAACCGTATAGAGAAATTTCTCTGGTCTGTTACTATCTCACTCCTACGCGCAAGGTATTTAGAATTTTGTGATTCAGTTAGGGTGGAATCTTTTCCTCTTGAAATTTCAAGCTCTTTGATAGCTGCTTTTGTATTACTCAGTTTATCTGCAAGCAACTTAATTTTTTCTGACTCTGCTGAACCTTCAATTCTGTATTCTTTTCCGGGATTCTGATAGTTCCCGTATATACTAATTCTTTCACCTGCTTGAGGCATAAAAGTTAAAAAACGACCTCTGTTATTCCTTAACATGTATATATCAGGATTATTCAATGTGGAACGAAAACGAAAATTATCATTCTTACTTATCTTAACTGAATCAAGAACAATTGCCCGGTTAATATCAAGTCTTTCAAGATAAATCATATTTCCGCTACCTTCCTCAAGAGTTCCCTGAATGATTACAGTATTTTTTTTGCTGCAGCTGATTAATGCAATACTTATCAGAGCAGAAATAAACAGAATTTTTAATCTCATATGGCTGAGTCTGCTCCGAAAAGTAAATTCACCCCTAAACCCACTAAAGGGGACTTTAGTAAATTGCTCATTATTAGGCACTCCCCCTTTAGGAGGTCGGGGAGTAAAACAGTTGAGAACAGAATATTTTACTTTTCGGAATGGACTCATGGTTTAAAATTTATAATTATTTAACATTCAATGACTTTTTCCCCGACAACTGCAATTTAATAACATTTAGTTTATTATGTAAAGTTTTCAAAGGCGGAAAATCAGGAAATTTATTATAAAGGATGGAGTCAGTTCTGGAATATAACTCAATATCTGCCATGATATCAAAAACATAGACATCAGGGCCTATTTTATTGTTTAAAGCAAAAATGGTTACCGGAGACTCCAGGTTTTTTTCAATAAAATCTATCGAATATTGCCGTAATGCAGAATAAAGGCTGTCATATTCAGCAATAAGTTTGATTTTTATTTTTTTATAATCAGGACTTTTAATACTGTCACGGGTAATTATTGCGATAGTATCGGCAGCTTGCAGGAATTGCCGGGTTTTGAAATGAAGATCGGCAATTGCCTCAGAGTCAGGAGACCCATTAAGTTTGTATTCATCAAATGTATAATTGCCGCGGAGGAAAATATTTTCATTTTCACGCGGTAAGATGAATACCTTATTCCCTTCAATAACCCTCAGCGCATAAAGAGTAGGGAAGTTTGCAGCATGCTTAAATCTGAAATACCCCTCTTTATCAGTCCGTATCGTATCGATATGAATAAAGCCACCTGATGTTAACTCTTCAAAAAATAATAAATTCTCACGCCCTTCATTTAAACTGCCCATAATGGAGAAGTCTCTGATATCCTCTGATTTTTCTCTATTCTGACCAGGATGATCAGATCTGCATGATGATATAATAAGGGTAAGAAAAAATATAAAAAGAGAATATTTCATATGTATTTATCTAATTTTTAATGATCCTATGAGGCTGCAAAATTATTTAAAAAAACATTAAGAAATGAAGACCACGAATTATGTTAACGAAAGTATAAGGAAAAATAATATTTGAGAAACTGCTTACTATTATTTTTTTTACAACTGAAAATAAAAAATGGTTTTATATACATTATATTTAAAAAATTAGTACTTTGTAAAGGTTAATTCATATACGGCAGAACGAAATCATTGACAAATTATTAAATGGAATCAGGTTTGTGGTTTTAAACTATCGCAGGTTAGCAGTGAGTATTTTTTTATCATATCTTAACATTGAATTTACTTAAGGATAATATTTAACTTTTTGAATATATTAAATTATTTCGGACTTTTGCATTCTTAAGAAAAATTCTACTGTAACAGATAATTCCAGCAGTTGAATTAACCATTAAATTTTTTATTCCATTATGACTTACCTGAATTTTGATAAAGATCAGTTGATAAATCTTGAATACTCCCTTAATAGGGAGATATTAAGATCTAACAGAGCAGGGTCTTTTGCATCAACAACAATTATTGGTTGCAATACCCGAAAATATCATGGACTATTAATCTGTCCCTGCCATTCTGTTGGAGACGACAAATACGTTCTTTTATCAACCATTGATATCACTGTTGTTCAGCATGATCAGGAATTCAACCTGGGTATCCACAAGTACCAGGGAGATCTATATATTCCCAAAGGCCATAAATATGTCAGGAAGTTTGAAACAGAAAATGTTGCTGTTACAACCTACAGAGTGGGAGGAGTTGTACTGGTGAAAGAAAGTATTCTGATGAGGGATACTGAACAGGTATTAATTAAGTTCACACTCAAAGAGGCTCACTCGGATACTTTTTTGAGAATCAGGCCATTTCTTGCCTTTCGCAGGGTACATGATTTAAGCAAAGCAAATCTTTTTGCAAATACCAAAACTCAAATGGTCAAAAATGGTATAATGTCAAGGTTATATGAAAATTTTCCGGGTTTATATATGCAGTTTAATAAACCTGTTGATTACATATCATGTCCTGACTGGTATTATAAGATTGAATACATTGAGGAACAAAGAAGAGGCTATGACTTTAAAGAAGATCTTTTTGTTCCCGGATATTTTGAAAGCAAGATTAATAAAGGAGAAAGTCTTATTTTTTCCGCCTGTACCGAGGAGATACCTGACCCGGGAAATTTCAATTCCAGATATATCAATGAAAAAAAGAACAGAATACCACGTAACAGCTATATTAATTGTTTGACAAATGCTGCTGAGCAATTTCTTGTCAGGGAAAACGGAAAAACGGAAATTATTGCCGGATACCCATGGTTCGGGGCCTGGGGGAGAGATACTTTCATTTCACTTCCGGGATTAACCCTCTCTACAGGTAAAATAAACACTGCCAGGGAAATAATTGACACAATGGCTGGAAGGATGCAAGGAGGTCTTTTTCCTAATATGGGCAGTGATGAGGATCCTGTTTTCAATTCTGTTGATGCCCCTCTCTGGTTTTTCTGGGCATTACAGCAGTATGCAAAATATGATAAAAATTCCGATATATGGGGAACATATAAGAATACCATTCTGGAGATACTGAACGCTTACCGAAATGGGACAAGTTTTAATATTCATATGCTTGAGAACGGATTAATATGGGCAGGTGAGAAAGGCAAAGCCCTTACATGGATGGATGCAGTAACAAGCACCGGTCCGGTTACACCCCGCACCGGAATGCCTGTTGAAATAAACAGTTTGTGGTATAATGCTGTATGCCTCAGCCTTGAATGGGCGGAAAAAGCTGGTGATAATAAATTTATCAGAGCCTGGAAAACTCTTCCTGATTTAATCAAAAAGTCTTTCATTGATACATTCTGGAGCAGTAAAAAAGAATACCTTGCTGACGTAGTAAATGGTGATTTAACAGATCTTTCCGTCCGGCCTAATCAGATTATTTCAGCAGCAATGGATTATTCCCCACTCGAAAAGGAAATGAAATCAGGGGTCTTGACTATTGTAGAAAAAGAATTACTGACACCTAAAGGTTTAAGAACTTTATCTCCAAGTAGTAAAGATTATAAAGGTATCTACGAAGGTGATCAGAACCAGCGGGATTCTGCTTACCATCAGGGTACAGTATGGCCATGGCTTCTTGAACATTTTGTAAAAGTTTATCTGGAAATTCACAAAAAAACCGGTATATCTGTAGCAAAACAGATATATCATGGTTTTGAGGAGGATATGACTATTGCAGGTATCGGAACAATTTCCGAGATATATGACGGAGACCCTCCACATTATCCCAGAGGAGCAATTTCTCAGGCCTGGAGTATAGCCGCCTTATTAAGGATTAATGAAATGATAATTGATGCAGAACAGAAATTATTAATAAATAATTGATATATTAATGAGAGTTTTAATGTTTGGCTGGGAATTTCCTCCTCATATTTCAGGAGGTTTGGGTACCGCATCATATGGCCTAACCAGTGGCTTGACCCGGATTCCAGGTATGAACATACGTTTTATTATACCAAAAGCATATGGAGATGAAGATCAGAGAAAAATACAAATACTGGGAGCGAATGAAGTCAGGATCAACAAGCGTATTGTCAATTACGAAAACTTCCTTAAGCAAATTGAATTCCTTGAGATAAATTCATTACTTATTCCTTATACCAGTCCCGAGGAATACAAAACACTCCTAATGAGTGCGAAGAGCAAAGGAAAAACATTTATTAATACAAGTTTCCGGGAGAAGATTGAATTCTCAGGCACTTATGGAAGTAATCTTTTTCAGGAAATAGCAAACTATGCAATTGTAGCTTCCTCTCTTGGTGAAAGCGGAGACTTTGATATAATTCATTCTCATGACTGGTTAACTTTCCCTGCTGGAATTGCTGCAAAAATTGAATCCGGAAAACCTTTGGTAATACATGTTCATGCTACTGATTTCGACAGAAGTGGAGGTAATGTAAATCCTGCCGTTTATGAGATTGAAAAAAAAGGGATGATGTTTGCCGACAAAATTATTGCCGTCTCAAATTTTACCAGAAATACAGTAATTGAAAAATATGGAGTTCCACCTGAAAAAGTTGTTACTGTTTATAATGCTGTTCAGCCCATCGGGGAATTGGAGAAAACACGACTTAAAAGATCTATAAATGATAATATAGTTACTTTTCTTGGCCGTGTTACCATGCAAAAAGGGCCTGAATATTTCATTGAAGCAGCTTACAAGGTACTTCAGAAAAAGAAGAATGTAAGATTTGTGATGGCAGGAAGCGGAGAACTTTTTTCACGTATGCTCCACAGGGTTGCCGCACTTAGGATAGCCAACAAGTTCCATTTCACAGGTTTTTTACAGGGCGATGATGTTTACAGAATGTTTTCAATTAGTGATGTGTATGTTATGCCGTCTATTTCAGAACCCTTTGGCATTTCTCCTCTTGAAGCCATGCAATCAAATGTTCCGGTAATAATTTCAAAACAGTCAGGCGTTTCAGAGATCCTTAATTATGCTCTTAAAATAAATTTCTGGGATGTGGACGCTATGGCCGATGCAATATATGGTTTACTGAGCTATCCTGCTTTAGCAGATATGTTTAAAAGATTGGGGAAAGAAGAAGTGGATAATTTAAAATGGGAAAATTCGGCCCTCCATGTTGCTGATATTTATAAAAGTTTAATTAGCTGAAAAAATTAAAAAAAGTTATATTAAGATATGAGAACAATATGCCTTTATTTTCAGATCCATCAACCTTTCAGATTCAGAAGATACCGGTTTTTCGACATCGGGAATCAGCATTATTATTATGATGACTATCTGAATGAATCTATTCTGAGAAAAGTTGCCGACATATGCTATTTGCCTGCAAACAAAATTATGCTGGAGTTATTAAAGAAACACAAAGGGAAATTTAAAGTCAGTTATTCCATATCAGGTATTGCGCTTGATCAGTTTGAAATGTATGCTCCTGAAGTAATCGACAGTTTCAGAAAATTATCCGAAACAGGCTATGTAGAGTTCCTCTCCGAAACATACGCTCATTCACTGGTCCCTCTTAATAGCAAGGATGAATTCGTTTCCCAGGTTAATAAACATAAATTAAAAATAAAGGAGTTATTTGGAATAGAACCACAGGCATTCAGGATGACCGAATTGATCTATTCTGATGAGATCGGGGCAATGGTCGCTGAAATGGGTTATAAAGCAATGCTTACAGAAGGGGCTAAACATATTCTTGGCTGGAAGAGCCCAAATTTCTTATACTATAATTCCATAAACCCGAAATTGAAATTATTACTCAGAAATTTTAAGTTAAGTGATGATATTGCTTTCAGGTTTTCTGATCATAGTTGGTCGGAACACCCTCTTCTTGCAGGTAAGTATATGAAATGGCTTAAAGAAATTGACGCCAAAGAAGAAACTGTAAATATTTTTATGGACTATGAAACTTTTGGGGAACACCAGCCTGCAGAAACCGGAATATTTGAGTTTCTAAAAGCTCTCCCCGGCAAAGTCCTGAGAAATACTAATTTCAAATTCAGCACTCCGACAGAAATTGCAGAAAATCTTCAGCCAATTGCACCACTCCATGTACCTTACCCTATTTCCTGGGCTGATGAAGAACGCGATCTTACTGCCTGGCTTGGCAACGAATTGCAACAACAGGCCTTTAACAAACTTTATGAATTGAAAGACAAAGTAAATTCAACAAATAATGCTGTATTAGTTAAAGATTTTGAGAACCTTCAGAATAGTGATCATTTGTATTATATGTCAACTAAATTTTTCTCCGACGGAGAAGTTCATTCATATTTTAATCCTTTTGATTCCCCCTACGAAGCATTTATTAATTTCATGAATATCTTAAGTGACTTCGAAATTCGAGTGAACGCTGAGACTGCAGCACCCGTTGATAATGAAATCTCCAAACTTAGTCTGATAATTAGTCAGAAAGATGAATTACTGGAAAAACTCTCCAGGGAATTGATGGAACTCAAATCTGCTGCAAGAAAAAAAACACAAATAGGAATCTTTAAAGAAGCTGTAACCGAACCGGAAAAACCAGGCAAAGGGAAAACTGGTTTAGAAGTTGTAAAAACGTCTCCCGGAAAGGAAAAAAAATCTTCTGCAAAAGAAAAAACAAGGAAACCCACTAAAGTTGTTTCGATAAAAACTTCAAAAACCCCCAGGGTTGTTTCGGGTAAAATTTTAAAAACCACTACACAGGAAAATGAAAAACCGAAACAAAACAGGAAAACACCGGGGAGAGCAAAAGTGAAAACACCGGATGATAATAAAAAACTTTCCGTATCTTCCCGGCCTAAAAAGACTACATAATACATTTTATCTCCTTTAAAAAACAGTTTTATTAATTAATCCTTAACCAAAAATTATTTATGGATGCTCAAAAAATTAACCCTAATTATATTTTCGAAGTAAGCTGGGAAGTTTGTAATAAGGTAGGTGGTATTCATACTGTTATTTCAACCAAGTCTATTACCCTGCAAATAGAATATGGTGATAAATACATTCTTTTAGGGCCCGACGTTTACAGAGACGGTGGTGAGCATCCTGAATTTAATGAAGATCCGCTACTTTTACTTGGCTGGAAACAAAAAGCTTTACAGGAAGGCTTACGTGTACGCGTTGGAAGATGGAAAATCAGTGGAGAACCTCTCGTCTTACTGGTTGATTTCACTTCTTTCTTTCCTAAAAAAGATGAGGTATTCAGTAAACTCTGGGAAACATATAAACTTGACTCGATTAGCGGGCAATGGGATTATATTGAACCTACCCTATTTGGCTACGCCTGCGGCATGGTAATAGAGAGCTATGTAAAGTATCATTTATCATCAAACGATAAATCTATTGCACAGTTCCATGAATGGATGACCGGATCGGGGTTGCTTTATCTGAAAAAAAACCTTCCCCAGATAGGTACGGTTTTCACAACACATGCTACTGTTGTGGGCAGATGCATCGCTGGTAATCAATTGCCCCTTTATAGCAAAATGGAGGAATATATAGGTGATAAGAAAGCTTCAGAATTCCACATCACCTCCAAACAGTCCATGGAAAAAATATGTGCCAATAATGCTGATTCTTTCACCACAGTAAGCGAACTGACTGCTAAAGAGTGCAAGCAATTTCTCGAAAGAGAGGTTGATATTGTTACCCCTAACGGCTTTGAAGATAGTTTTATTCCACTACCTGAATTTTTTGAAGAAAAGAGAATATCTGCAAGAGCAAAACTTATCAGAGTAGCATCTTCACTTCTTAATGAAAATTTTCCGGAAGATTCTTTCCTCGTATCAACCAGCGGACGCTATGAATTTAAAAACAAAGGCGTTGATCTTTTTATTGATGCTTTGGGAAAATTAAATGAGAATGGTGATTTTAAAAAACCCATAATAGCATTCATTCTTATACCGGCAAATCACTATGGTGCAAGAAAAGATCTTGTGGAAAAATTAAACGGAAATGAGTTTCAGCTAACCGGAAATAAATACCTCACCCATAATCTGCATTATTCCGAACATGATCCTGCACTTAACCGTATATCAGCAAACAATATTGGTAATAATCCGGAAGACAAAATAAGGATTATTTTTGTCCCTTCCTATCTTAACGGCAATGACGGGATTTTTGACATGGCTTATTTTGACCTGCTGATTGGATTTGACCTTACTCTTTACCCTTCATATTATGAACCATGGGGATACACTCCCATGGAAAGTCTGGCATTCAGTATCCCAACAGTAACTACTTCGCTGACAGGATTTGGACTTTGGGTAAGAAATGAATATAAAAATCCGGATCATGGAATTTTTGTAATTGAAAGAAATGATTTTAACGATACTGAAGTTGTGGAAGGAATTGCTGAGGCTATTAAAACATCTGAAGGACTTGGGAGAAAAGAAATGGAAGAAGCCAGGAAAATAGCTTTTGATATTTCCCGTATCGCATTGTGGATAAATCTTATTGAGTATTATAAGGAAGCATATCATATTGCGCTTTCAAAAGTTTTCGAAAGAGTTGACAGGTTTGTTGAAACAGAAAGAGTCGAACAGCTTCCTGTTGTTGAATTTACTCAGGGCGCTTTACCCTCCTGGAAGAAAGTAATTATACAACAGAGTCTGCCTGAAAAATTAAAACCACTGGAAGAATTGAGTAATAACCTATGGTGGTCATGGAACCAGGATGGGATTGATCTGTTTGAATCGATAGATCCTGATCGTTGGAAGTTATGTGACGGGAATCCTATAATTATGCTGGATAATATGCCATACAAAAGGATTACAAGGCTGGGAAAAGACCAGAATTTTCTCAGCAGACTCAAAAATGTCCATACCAGATTTAAATCCTATCTGTCTGAACCCTCCAGGGAAGGGCCTCTAATTGCTTATTTCAGTATGGAATTTGGATTGCATGATTCCCTGAAAATTTATTCAGGGGGGCTGGGTATGCTTGCCGGGGATTATCTGAAAGAGGCCAGTGATTATAATTATAAGATCACCGGAGTGGGATTACTTTATCGCTTTGGCTATTTTAAACAGGTTCTTTCTGCTCAGGGTGAACAGTTAAACGTGTACGAACCTCAGCATTTTTCAAAGCTTCCTGTTAATCCTGTGAGAGATGAAAACGGAAACTGGCTTATGATAAATTTGGCTTTCCCGGGAAGAGATCTTCATGCAAAAATCTGGGAAGTAAATATCGGAAGGATCAGACTTTTTTTACTTGATACAGACATCGATGAAAATTCTGATCCCGACAGGCAGATCACACATCAATTGTATGGAGGGGATATCGAAAACCGTTTCAAGCAGGAATTACTGCTTGGAATCGGAGGAATACGTGCCTTACGAGCCATGAAAATATACCCTGATGTTTATCACTGCAATGAGGGTCATGCCGCATTTATAGGTCTTGAAAGACTTAAAGAGTTCATCCAGGAACATAATCACACATACCCTGAAGCACTGGAAATTGTCAGAGCTTCCACATTATTCACCACTCATACTCCGGTTCCTGCAGGACATGATTATTTTGATGAAGACCTCATGAGGGCGTATATTGGGCATTATCCTGACAGATTGAAAATTACCTGGAATCAACTGATGAATCTCGGCAAAATGCATTTCAATAAACCCGGAGAGAAATTTTCGATGAGTTGCCTTGCTGTTAATTTATCTCAGGAAGTTAATGGCGTAAGCAGGTTGCATGGAAAAGTAAGCAGGCTTATGTTCGCTGATATGTGGAAAGCTTATCTTCCTGAAGAGGTTCCTATTGGTCATGTAACAAATGGAGTGCATATTCCAACCTGGATTTCCAGAAACTGGAGGGAACTATATCATACCAAACTGGATCCGGATTTTTACAATAAGCAGGAAGACAAAAGTATCTGGGGAAAAATTAAAGACGTAGAACCGCTGGAGATATGGAAGATCAAAAATGCGGAAAGAAAAGAACTTATTGATTTTATTAAAGTCAGAATTGGTGAATCTGCTGCGAAGAATCATGAGAATCCAAAAATAATCAGGGAAATTCAGGAAAAACTTGATCCAAATGCTCTTACCATTATTTTTGCAAGACGCTTTGCAACTTACAAACGTGCACATTTGTTATTCAGAGATACAGAAAGACTCGCTTCAATTGTAAACAATCCGTTTATGCCGGTGCAATTCTTTTTTGCAGGGAAAGCACATCCCAGGGATAAAGCAGGCCAGGATTTAATAAAACTGATAGTCGAACTGTCAAGGAGAAAAGAATTCCTTGGAAAAATAGTATTTCTCGAAAACTATGAAATTCAACTTGCCAAGAAACTCTTGCATGGCGCAGATATCTGGCTTAATACACCAACCAGGCCCCTCGAAGCCTCAGGCACAAGTGGTGAGAAAGCAGTTATGAACGGACTTATCCATTTTAGTGTGCTTGATGGATGGTGGGCAGAAGGTTATGTTCCGGGAGCAGGATTTGCCCTGCAGGAAGAAAAAACCTATGATGATCAGGATTTTCAGGATTTGCTGGACGCGGAAAATATATATACTTTGCTTGAAGACGAGATAACCCCAATATTTTATAAGCGCGATGCAAACGGGGTACCTGTGGCATGGATAGATATGATAAAAAAATCTATCGCTGCAGTAGCACCGGAGTTTACAATGAACAGAATGTTGAGGGATTACATTGAGAAATTTTATGAGCCTTTATATTCAAGGTCTTACAGGATGAAAGAGAATGATTATGAAATGGCGTCCGTTATTGCCTCGTGGAAAAAGAAAGTTTTGAACGTATGGAATGAAATTGAAATAGTTTCCATGGACTTACCCGATAGTAATTTCCCTCTCACACTTGGTAAAAAATACCTGGCCGAAGTAGTTCTGGATCTTAAAACATTGAGCCCGCATGAAATTGGTGTTGAAATGGTTATCGGCGATCATAACAATGGTCAGTCTAAAATGTTTATTATTCATAAACAAGAGTTTAAACTTGAAAAATCGGAAGGATCAAAAGCCTGGTACCGGATAGAAACAACTCCAACCCAACCAGGTTTATTTGATATAGGCATCCGGTTATTCCCGAAAAATGATCTTTTAGCTCACCGTCAGGATCTTAATCTGGCAAGATGGATTTAAGCCTGATCATGAACTGATCTTACTTTCTCTCTCTTAAATACCAGTGCCGTTCTGCTGGGAAGGTATATCCTGAGCATATAATCAGGGTAAAATGATTTTTCGGGTACAGCACGATAAATTATACTGTGATCAACCCTCCCTTGCCCTCCAAAAGCTATTGAATCAGTATCCAGTATCACCTCATATTTTCCCGGTGAACATCTGATACCATAATTTGGAAAAGAATTAAGCGGATTAAAGTTAAAAACAAAAAGAAGATTGCCTCTTTCAAAAGCAAGTACCTGATCGGAGATTACGATATGTTTTTTTACAGGGGAGTGCTTACTTAAAACACTGTAAAATTTTATAATCTGCAGCATCTCTTTGTCGAAATCTGCAAGGAAATGGAAACGAAGATCTTTATTCTCAGGCAGGCTCCACTGTCGACGTGCATATTTATAAGACCAGTTATTTTCCTGCCTGGGAAAATCAATCCATTCAGGATGCCCAAACTCATTTCCCATAAAATTAAGATAGGCGTTTCCTGAAGTTCCGATAGTGACGAGTCGAATCATTTTATGAAGCGCTATCCCTCTTTCAACTATAATGTTTTCATCCAATTTATTCATATTAAAATACATGGTCTTATCCATTAATCTGAAAATAATGGTTTTGTCCCCGACAAGTGCCTGGTCATGTGATTCTGCATATCCCACAGTTTTTTCTTCAGGGCGTTTGTTTGTCAGTTCATAATAAATCTCTTCCGTATTCCATTTCTCATCAGGTAACTCTTTTATGATCTTAATCCAGTAATCAGGCATTCCCATGGCCATACGATAGCTAAATCCTATCCCACCCTCTTTAACTGGTGCAGCAAGTCCGGGGTAACCTGACATTTCCTCAGCAATAGTAACCCCAGCAGGTCTGATCTCATGAACTAACTCATTTGCAAGGGCAAGGTAAACAATGGCATCTTCATCCTGCTGACCATCAAAGTACATATCATAATTTGTAAAATTCCTTCCCAAACCATGATCATAGTATAACATACTTGTTACGCCATCAAACCTGAACCCGTCAAACTTAAATACTTTCAACCAGTACTGTATATTTGAAAGAAGAAAATGAATAACCTCCTTCTTATTATAATTGAAACATAATGAATCCCAGGCTATATGATTTCCCCTTGTTCCCTCATGAAAAAACTGGTAAGTGGTGCCATCATATAAACCAGGACCCTCAACTACATTTTTAACAGCATGCGAATGAACAATATCCATTATCACACGTAATCCTGCTCCATGTGCCTCATCAATAAGTCTTTTAAGAGATTCGGGGGTCCCGAAACGGGATGAAGGAGCAAAAAAACCGGAAACGTGATATCCAAAAGAACCATAATATGGATGTTCCTGGATTGCCATTAACTGCAGAGTATTATATCCGGCATTTACTATTCGGGGAAGCATGCTTTCCCGGAATTCATCATATGTCCCTATACGATATTCCTCCGTTGCCATTCCAATATGTGCTTCATAAATTAAAGGGGCATCTCCCGTATTACCAGCCTGGTCAAATTTCCATTTATATTTTATTTCGGGATCCCATATCTGGGCATTAAATATAAGGGTGTCAGGATCCTGAACAACTCTTTCTGCCCATACCGGAATTCTTTCACCATACCCTCCTTGCCAGTACATCGATAATTTATAAAGATCTTCATGGCGGATATCACTAAAGGGGACTATGAGTTCCCAGACTCCGGCGGAAATTTTTTTAAAACTGAACTTACTATGCTCCTCCCAATTACTAAATGTGCCAATGAGGAATATTCCTGTAGCATTAGGTGCCCATTCACGAAAAACCCATCCCTTATCCATCTTCTGAGTACCAAAATACAAATGTCCGAGAGCAAAACCCGAAAGTGATCCGGCTCTGGATCTAATGTCTTCCAAACTATTAAGAATTAAATGCATCCTTTTCTCAATGATCCCTTCATATTGTTTCAGATATGGATCCTTTTTAATTATCTCAGGCATTGGCATAATACAGGTTTTATTGCTGAAAAATACTTAAAATGTGTATGCAAAAAAAGCCCTGTGGAAATTTATTATCTTTGCAGTCATTATTTTTATAAATGAAAATCTGGAAGCATACAGAATTGTTTACCTTTAAATGTCCCGTTGTTACTATTGGTATTTTTGACGGAGTGCATAGTGGTCATCAATATGTTCTGGACAAGCTTGTTACACTCGCATCATCTTATAATGGGGAGTCAGTAGTCATCACATTATGGCCCCATCCACGTTTTGTGTTAAATAAGGGCTCTGATAAATTAAGATATTTAAACTCGTATGAGGAGAAGATATTGCTTTTAGGAAAAAGAGGAATTGATCATCTTGTGGTCATTAAATTCACAAAAGAATTTGCAAAACTTGATTCCTGTGCATTTATAAAAAATATCCTTGTTGAGAAAATAGGAATAAAGCATCTCTTAGTTGGGTACAATCATAAATTTGGCAATAACAGGCAGGGAGATTTTCAATCTCTTCAGAAATGTGCCGGCATCCATAATTTTACAATTGAACAAACGGAAGCATTTTCTCAAAATCTTGAGGTTGCTAGTTCCTCTTCCATAAGGGAAAAGCTCCTCAGAGGCGATCTTGGTAGCGCCAATCAGAGTCTCGGATATGATTATTTCCTTCAGGGAAAGGTTGTAGGGGGAAACCGTAAAGGAAGAGAACTGGGATTTCCTACAGCGAACATAGTACCTCATGATGATCACAAACTCATTCCGTGTGATGGGGTTTATGCAGTTAATATTCAGATTGAGGGGAATATGTATAACGGAATGCTGAATATAGGTTACCGGCCAACTTTACATGCGGATAATCCGGTAAAAACTATCGAAGTAAATATTTTTGACTTTATGGAAGATATGTACGGTAAAGACCTTACCGTTACTTTCAGGAAAAGAATTAGAGATGAAAAAAAATTTGATAATATTGAACAATTGAGGGTGCAATTAGGTATAGACAAAAACATGGCGATAAGTCTTCTGAAAAATATTAATTCTCCTTTGTCTTAATCAATAAAAAGAAAACAAAAATGGAAAATGAATTTACAAGGTATGATAGTCTGCCTTTCAAAGTAAAGGATCTGAGTCTTGCTGAATGGGGGAAAAAGGAAATAGAAATTGCGGAGAAGGAAATGCCGGGCTTAATGGCAATAAGGAAAAAATTTGCTGAAGAAAAACCTCTTAAAGGGGCAAGGATAACCGGTTCTTTGCATATGACCATACAAACAGCTGTGCTGATTGAAACTTTAATCGAACTGGGAGCAGATGTAAGATGGGCAAGTTGCAACATCTTTTCTACCCAGGATCATGCAGCAGCTGCTATGGCAGATAAAGGGATCCCGGTATTTGCCTGGAAGGGAGAAACATTGGAAGAGTATTGGTGGTGCACGGTTCAGGCACTTACATTTCCAGGCGGAAAAGGCCCTGATCTCATTGTGGATGATGGAGGAGATGCAACACTTCTGGTGCATAAAGGATTTCAGGCTGAAACGGATAAAACAGTTCCGGAAATGGTTAATGGAAACAGGGAAGAGGCAGTAATAAATGAAACTCTGAAATTGCTGCTTACCATTGATAAAGATAAATGGCACAGAATGGCCAATAACATAAAGGGGGTGTCTGAAGAAACAACTACCGGCGTAAACCGGCTGTATAAAATGATGGAAAACAATACCCTTTTATTTCCTGCCATAAATGTTAATGATTCTGTAACAAAATCAAAATTCGATAATTTGTATGGCTGCCGGGAATCACTTGCCGATGGTATAAAACGTGCTACCGACGTAATGATTGCCGGGAAGGTAGTGCTTATTTGTGGTTATGGGGATGTTGGAAAGGGATGTGCTCATTCCATGAAGTCATATGGAGCAAGGGTCATTGTTACTGAAATTGATCCGATATGCGCTTTGCAGGCAGCGATGGAAGGATATGAAGTAACTACCATAGAGGAAGCTCTTGGTGAGGCAAATATTTTTGTTACCACCACAGGGAACAAAGATGTAATAAGACTTGAACATATGAAGAGGATGAAAGATCAGAGTATTATATGTAATATAGGTCATTTTGATAATGAAATACAGATGGATCATTTAAATGCATTTAAGGGAGCTAAAAGAATTAATATAAAACCCCAGCTTGATAAATATGAGTTTGATGATGGTCATGCTATATTCATACTTGCAGAAGGAAGACTGGTAAATCTGGGTTGCGCTACAGGTCATCCTTCCTTTGTAATGAGTAATTCCTTTTCAAATCAGACACTTGCCCAGATCGAACTATGGAAAAAAAAATATGAGCTTGGGGTTTACAGACTTCCAAAACATCTGGATGAAGAAGTTGCCAGATTACACCTGGAGCAAATAGGAGTAAGACTTACAAGACTAACTAAAGAACAGGCAGATTATATTGGAGTTCCTGAAAACGGACCTTTTAAACCCGATCATTACAGGTATTAAACCTTGTCAGTTGTAAATATGAAGCAAGTCACCCTCCACAACAGCTCTGTACCGGACAAGAGGATATGAAGCAGGACCTTCAATAACATCCACTTCTGAGTAAATCTGAATGAGATAACGTGACCCACAGCAGGGACATTCCATTATACTGGAAAAATTAATATCTTTCTCAACAGCACAGGAATGGTCACTCTCAAATGTACATGTCCTGTCAAATACAAAATATGTATCCTCAAAGGTCCTGTAGATGATTAGACCGTTTACTCCATAACCCGGCCAGAAGACAGATTGATCCTGACCAAGGCCGCCAAGATCGGAAATTAACCCCAGATAAAGGTTAATAGGCACATAGGGAAAATCAAATCGCTGATCTTTTTTACAGGAATTAAGAGTCAGAAAAACTAAGAAAAAAAAGAAAATAAACCTGACTTTCATAATTTAAAACATAATATTCTATGCTAAAATACTTTTTTTTTGTATTTTTAACTGATTTCCGGATTTAATAATATCTTAAAATATGGATCTTGATACGCTGATTTATATTATCGTGATGGTACTTTTCATCGCACTGGGGGCTTTTGGAAAGAAGAAAAAGCCTGTTCCCCAAAGCTTTGAAGAGGAAGAAAGCGGAGATGACGGACTTTTATCCGATGAAGAAAAAATATCACAGAAACTAAAATCATTTCTGGGGGAATTTGAGAAAAAAGAAAAAGTTCCGGCAGAGGATAAGTCAGAATTTATAGAACAGGATAAAACATATTTTTCTAAGGATACTAAACCCGATCCTCAGAAAATCGATATTTACGAGGACAACAGGGTTAAATCGGAAGTTGTTGAACCTTCAGTAATGCCTCTGTCATATGAACAGACCAGTGATGAAACTCCTGAATTTCAACATTTTGAAATTGCAAAGGATCAAACAATGATGGAAGGCGATCTTACTAATCTTGAAAATCAACCATTCCTTCCTGGTGAGTATAATCTTTTATTCGAGGAATTTCCGGAAGGGATTGACCTGAGAAAAGCTATTTTACATTCCGAAATAATAAATCGCAGGATTTTTTGATTCCAATAAGGTATATTTAGTAAAAAATATACATTTAGTAAAAAAACCTATATATTTGTATATTAAAGAATTCAGGCTGACCTGAATTCTTTATTTTTTTAACAAAATAAAGATTACATATGATGACAAAAGTTCTTTATATGACAGAGGATGGGTTGAAAAAACTCAGAAAAGAATTAAATTATCTTATATCTGTTGAAAGACCTGCAATTTCCAGACAAATTGCTGAGGCCAGGGATAAGGGAGACCTAAGTGAAAATGCTGAATATGAAGCCGCTAAGGAAGCACAGGGAATGCTTGAATTAAAAATTGCAAAGCTCGAAGAGCAGGTTGCTCTTGCTCGTATCATCGATGAATCACGTATAGATACAAACTCCGTTCAGATCATGAACAAAGTGAAGATAAAAAATAAAGCAAATAATAATCTTTATGAATATACTATCGTCCCGGAATCGGAAGCAGACCTGAAAGCAGGGAAGCTATCGGTTACTACTCCTATTGCCAAAGCACTGCTGGGAAAGAAAACGGGTGATGTTGTTAAAGTTAATATACCTTCAGGTACTGTGGAGTACGAGATAGTAACTATTTCCATCTAAAACAATGTGTTATGGCATCAATTTTTACAAAAATCGTCAAAGGAGATATCCCCGGCTGGAAAATCGCTGAGGATGATACGTATCTTGCGTTTCTTGATATTAATCCTCTTGCTAAGGGCCATACACTTGTTATTCCAAAACAGGAAATTGATTATATCTTCGATCTGGATGATGAACTACTTGCAGGAATGATGATTTTTGCAAAGAGAATTGCAAAAGCAATTGACAGGGCTATTGATTGTAAACGGGTTGGCATAGCAGTACTTGGGCTTGAAGTACCACACGCTCATATACACCTTATCCCGATAAACAGCATTTTCGATATCGATTTCAGTCAGCCAAAACTAAAGCTTTCCAATGATGAATTCCGTGAGATCAGAGATACAATAATCCAGGCTCTCAACTAACAAACTCTGTCCGGATTATTTTTCATGAATGAATTCCAGTTATTAAAACCTTTTTCAACTTTCGGAGTCTTTCCTTGATAATAGTGGCATACTGCTGCTGCGAGTCCATCTGTTGCATCAAGATTTTTAGTAATAACTGATGCACTAAGTATCTTCTCAAGCATAGTTGCAACCTGTTCTTTCGAAGCACTTCCCTGTCCCGTTATTGACAATTTAATTTTTCTGGGAGCATATTCGTATATTTCAACCGATTTATATAATGCTGCAGATATAGCAGTTCCCTGAGCTCTCCCCAGTTTAAGCATGCTCTGAATATTCCTCCCATAAAAAGGAGCTTCTATGGCCAAATCGGAAGGTTTATACTGGTTAATTAATCTGATGGTTTCGGAAAATATCATATTAAGTTTTGCATAAGGATCTTTAATTTTATGGAGATCAACAATCCCCATTTCAAGAAGCTCCGGAACCTGAGGAGAACACCTGATTACTCCATATCCCATAACCGAAGTCCCCGGATCAATTCCCAATATAACTTTTTCAATATTCACTTTTCATTTTTTTGTCCTGCCGGAGTTCTGAATTACAATACCTCCAATAATAAGTATTAACCCGGCAATAGTAGTATAATAAATTTCTTCGCCTGCAATGTAATGAATAAAAAGCAAAGATAGAACAGGAGTTATGTATATCAGATTACTTATTTTATCCGTCGTCTTAGAATATTTAAGAGCTTTCAGCCAGAAAATAAACGCAAACCCCATCTCAAAACTTCCGATATAAAGATCAGCTAACCAGGCTTCTTTAACCGAAGGAAAAGAAAAGTTCAAAAATGGCAGAGTGACTAGCAGAAAAAAACATGCGAAAAAGAAATTAAGGAAAAGCTTTATTACCTCATCGCGCTTATCTTTTACGTTAAGTATCCAGAAAAATGCCCATATAAAAGAGCTTCCCAATGCAAGAAATATTCCGGGAAGTTGTTCAGGTTTGAAATTCCCTTTGGCCCCCTGGGAAGAGATCAGTAATACTCCACCAAAACTAATAAAAAGAGCTATGATGCTTATAGTTCTAATTTTTTGACCAAGCAGTGGTATAGAGATAAGAACAAGAATTACAGGCCAGGTCATATTGAGTGGCTGTGCTACCTGTGCAGGAAGAACAGAGTATGCCTTAAAGAGTATAAGATAATAGAGAAAAGGATTTAGAAAGCCAAGAAATGCCGAGTAATAAAATTCTTTTAAGGAAATGTTCAGAGTTTCTTTAATTTTTCCCTGAATAATAATTGTTAAGAGAAGTATGAGAAAACTGAAAACAATACTGCCCGCAAGCATCTGTAAGCTATCCTGGAATTTAAGGGCAATTTTGAAGGCTGAAGCTACAGTTGACCAGCATAGAATTGTGAGACCGGCAAAAAAATATGCTTTTCTCTGACTAGCCATTTCATGCTTAGTCAATAATATCGAAGCCTGTATATGGATGAAGTACCTCTGGTATCAGAATTCCCTTTTCCGTCTGATTGTTTTCGAGTAAAGCTGCAACAATTCTTGGGAGAGCGAGTGCTGAACCATTGAGAGTATGAGCAAACCTGATTTTTTTATCTGATTTTTCCCTGAAACGCAATTTAAGACGTGTAGCCTGAAATGATTCAAAATTTGAAACTGAACTAACCTCCAGCCATCTTCCCTGTGCTCCCGCAAGAACTTCAAAATCATAAGTTAGAGAAGAAGTAAAACCCATATCCCCGCCACAAAGTTTAATAATTCTGAAAGGTAAATGAAGCTTTTTAATCAGTACCTCAACATGTAATACCATTTCTTCAAGAGATTCGTATGATCTATCGGGGTGTTGTATCTGAACAATTTCTACTTTATCGAATTGATGAACCCTGTTCAGCCCTCTTACATCCTTTCCATAAGATCCAGCTTCCCTTCTGAAACAGGGTGTATAAGCCGTATTTCTAACCGGGAACTGATCCGTTTCAAGAATCAAATCACGGTACAGGTTCGTAACAGGAACTTCTGCCGTTGGTACAAGGAAAAGATTATCGGAGTTGACATGATACATCTGGCCTTCTTTATCAGGCAGTTGGCCTGTTCCATACCCGGAATCCTCATTTACCATCAGAGGAGGAAGAATTTCAATATATCCAGCTTTAATATTTTCATCAAGAAAAAAACTAATAAGCGCCCTTTGCAGGGCAGCTCCTTTCCCCATAAATACAGGGAAACCAGCTCCGGTAACTTTATTTCCAAGCTCGAAATCCAGAATATTGTATTTTTTTCCCAGATCCCAGTGTGGCAAAGCAGTCTCAGGTAAGGAGACAGGTAAATCATTAGTTCTGATTATAATATTATGTTCAGGTCCCGACCCTTCAGGAACAGATGTGTGGGGCAAATTTGGTACCTGAATAAGGAGTTTCTCAAGTTCAGTTGTGTAGTCAGAAAAAAGGGAATTGTATTTTTTAATCTCCTCTTTCAGACTCGCTGTTCTCTCCTTTAATTTATTTGCTTCCTGATTTTTCCCTGTTTGAAAAAGCTGGCCTATCTGCCTGGAAATGACATTCATCTCAGCGAGATAATCATCCGCCTTCTTTTGAATTGTTCTTCTTTTCTCGTCCGTTGAAATTATCATTTCAATAAGGTCAGGATCATTAAATCTTTTAACCCTGAGCTTTTCCATAAGATATTCTTTGTTTTCTCTGAAAAGGTTAATGTTAAGCATAATTCACTATTTGAGAATATGAAATAAAAATCTCCTGTAACTGATCTCAAAGGTAGCAGTTTACAGGAGATTTTTATGCCGGAAAGTAATAATATCAGTTATTATCCGGAATTACACTAACAAAAGATCTGTTATCTTTCTTTTTTTTGAATTCAATTATCCCATCTGTAAGCGCAAAGAGAGTATGATCTCTTCCTATGCCAACGTTATTTCCCGGATGATGAACAGTGCCTCTCTGACGGACAATAATATTTCCTGCTTTTATAGTCTGCCCCCCAAAAAGCTTTACGCCCAAACGTTTACTTTCAGATTCACGACCGTTACGGGAACTCCCTGCTCCTTTTTTATGTGCCATTTCAGTATTTTTTACTGGTTTATGTTACTTTTTATCAGTATTATCAGCTTTTTTAGCTGTTGAAGTTTTTTTAGTTACAGAAGCTTTTTTAGTTACAGAAGCTTTTTTCGGTTTGGATTCAATTTTTGCCGGAGTCTTTGCTTCAGGTTTTTTATTAATTACTTCTTTCTCCTCAGTCGTTTTTTTCACAGAAACAGTTTTCTTTTTGGCCGTATCCTTTGGTTTAACAGCTTCCTTTGTGGCTTTCTTCACTTCGGGCTTCACTTTCTCTGTCACCTTCTCCTCCGCACCAGGTGACTTCTCAGCTGCAGGTTTATCAGCTTGCTTTTGTTTTGCCACTGTAGCAGATCCCCCTCCTTTTTCTATTATTTCTTCAATCTGGATCTTAGTGAAAAACTGTCTGTGTCCGTTTTTAACTTTATAACCCTTTCTCCTTTTTTTCTTGAAAACTATAATCTTATCTCCCTTCAGATGTTCCAGCACTTTAGCCGTTACAAGCGCACCTTTTATAACAGGTTCGCCAACTATTACACTTTTTTCGTTATCAATCAGCAGGACTTTCTCAAAATCAACCCGAGTTCCTGGTTGTGATTCAAGCCTGTGTATAAAGATCTTTTGATCTTTTTCAACTTTAAACTGCTGGCCTGCAATATCAACAATTGCGTACATCTCTTATATATTTTTTAAATAATTCCTGTTTTAGGGAGTGCAAAAATATAAAACTTAACTTGATTAACAAAGAATTGAAGCAAGATTTTGTAATTTACCTCTTGAATTCTTAATATTAAATCAATTATAAATTAATTAAAGTCTCGTATTATGTCGAAACAATTTAAAACCGGCCTTACTTTAAGCGGAGGTGCAGCAAGAGGGCTTGCTCATCTTGGGGTTGCCAAAGCCTTGTATGAAGATGGTATATACCCTGACTGTATTTCAGGATCAAGTGCGGGATCTATTGCAGGAGCTTTTCTTGCTGACGGATATGATCCGGAAGAATTGCTGGGTATCTTCAATAAGAAAAGATTATTTGAATTTGTGGATGTTGCACTAAATAAGAAAGGATTACTGAAAATAGCAGGTTTAAAGAAATTGCTGAAGAAACATTTAAGAGCTACTACTTTCGAAGAACTAAAGAAGGTCTTGTTTGTGGCATGCACAAATCTTAATTCCGGGAAAGTGGAATATTTCAATAAGGGGAACATTGTGGAAAAAGTAATTGCTTCTTCGAGCATTCCTGTTTTATTCCCTCCTGTTGAAATGAATAAAGCACTATTTGCTGATGGAGGAATAATCGATAACTTACCCGTGAAACCCATAAGAAATAAGTGTGAAAAACTAATTGGAGTGCATGTAAATTATATCGGGCCGGAAGAAAAAATAGACTCTCTGATAAAAATCGCTGTTCGCTCCTTTCACCTGGGTACAAGATCAAAAGTTGAACTGGCATCCAAAGAATGTGATATTTTTATTGAACCTGAAGAATTGAAGGAATACGGCTTTATGGATGTGGGAAAAGGTATAGAAATGTTTGATATAGGTTATAAAACTACTAAAGAAATTCTGAGAAAGCAGAATATTTTATGAATTGGCTTTCATCCATTACTGTCTGCCAGGAAAGTTGGATTTTTTTAAACCCGCTCAACTTTAAGGTGCACGATAGTTTAAATGTCTTATGTTGTGGGAAATTTAATAAAACAGTTAACGATTCAGATTTTATTAATACTGATGAATAAACAACTTAATAAATACAAATTTATATATTTGTGATGTTGCTAAATTTAGAACACGAAATATTACGTAAGCAGAAATACATGGTATGATAAAACTTAATGTACTGGGGATATCTTACAGTCAAACACAATCGGGAGCTTATGCGCTGATTTTAAATGAAGAGAAAGGAGACAGAAGAATCCCAATAATAGTTGGAGGTTTTGAAGCGCAATCAATTGCAATTGAGTTGGAAGGACTAAAACCTCCACGGCCTCTGACCCATGATCTTTTTTTACATTTTGCCAGAGCATTTGCTGTTAATGTGAGAGAAGTTGTTATTTATAAACTGGAGGAAGGTGTTTTTTATGCTCAGATTTCCTGCGACAATGGGATGGAGAAAGTTACTCTTGATGCCAGAACTTCCGATGCCATAGCTATTGCCTTACGATTCAAATGTCCGATATATACTACCGAAGAAATAATCGCTAAAGCAGGTATAGTTCTCGATTTTGATAAAACTCAGGAAACAGAAGGTCCTCGGGAGCAAAACCACGAACCTCTGAAGTCACCCGGGATCAGGCATGATTTTACCGGTCAATCAATAGAAGATTTGGAGAATTTATTGCAGGAAGCAATAAAAAATGAAGATTATGAGAAAGCATCATTAATCCGTGATGAAATTAAAAAAAGAAGAAAACAGTAAGCAAAGATATGACCTGGATTATCAAGTTTTTTAATTTCTGTGCTTATTGTAATTTTGATTTTCTGCGTAACATTTTTTCAGACTACAGATCAATAATAACGACTACTTACAAGCTCCGAGGATTTGTTAATTTTATACCGGGAAGGTTCCTGAAAGGTGCAATTGGGTCACTGTCCCCGAATCAAGGGATAATGCTCTCAAAATCAGGTATCAGGGTAATGGTAGCCGGAATGATAACATCCTTATTATCTGCTTGTATCGTTGGAGTTATTTTATGTTAATGAGGATTTTTTACATTATGAAAGACAAGGATAATAAATTAAGAAAATTATCAGGCGCGTCTGATAATACAGAAAATCCTGAAATTCTCAGGCAAAAACTTATTTCCTGTGAGGCAGAAATTATCAGACTGAAAAGTCTGATAAGAAACCGTATCTCATATGATCAGAAGGAGGAAATTTCAGTGGATATTCTTACAAATGAGATTTTTAATAACAAGGATTTTTTTTATGAGGCAAGCTTCCACAAACTTTTTTTTGATAAGATGCCCTTTTTAATGTGGGTTAAGGATATAGATGGAAATTTTATTATTGCTAATGATACTTTTATTGAAGAAACCGGTTTTAAAGGATCATCAGTATATGGAATAAAAGATTCTGATCTGCTCCCTGCAAGTCTGGCTGAGAAATTCAAAAAAGATGACCTGGAAGTTATAAAAACCGGAAAACAAAAATACAGTGAAGATTATATCTCATTAAAGAACGGAACCTGCCTATATGAAATAATCAGGTATCCTTTTTTTTCTCAAAATGGAAAAGTTGAAGCAATTGCAGGTTTTGCAAAGGATATAAGTGACAGGAAAACTTCCGAGCAGGCATTGTTAAAAAGTGAAGGACGGTTCAAAGACCTTGTAACACTGCTTCCTGAAGTTGTTTTTGAAACGGACTCAAATGGGAATCTGACTTTCGTTAACCAGAATGCATATGATGAATATGATCTCTTTCCACCTGATCAGGTTCATAAGGTAAACATATTTGATTTAATTGCTCCGGAGGATATAAAGAGAGCAAGAACAGTCTTTAAAAATGTTAAAAACGGAACAGAAGTCCATAATGCTGAATATTCTGTTTTAACAATGGATAACAAAAGAATCCCAGTTATGGTTTTCACGAATAATATATACCATAATGGGGAATGGAATGGCATCCGAGGGGTCGCAATTGATCTGTCCGGGAAAAAATATGCAGAAGGTCTGGAGAAGCGGTACTATTCGAATATTCTGTTTTTAAGTGATACTGCCCTTGCATTTCTGGATATGCCTAATGCTGAAAATATATATGTTTATACAGGCGAGAAACTCCATGAACTCTTAAGTGATTCAATTATTATCGTCTCCCGTTTTAGTGAGGAAGGATCAGAGTTATCAGTGGAATATTTATCCCACGCAGACCTGTACCTAGAGGAACTTGTCAATATTTCCGGATTCCGGAATGGAAAATTTGTTTTAAAACTTGAAGCAAAACACATAGATACTTTAAAGGATCATTTTGAACATTTCTACGAATTCCATAATGGAATACATGAAGCCTGCTTCTTCAATTTCCCGGAATCTGTTTGCCGGAAAATCGAAAAATTATTTAAAATTAATCGTATAAATGGAATGTCTTTGATGCGAAGCGGGAAGTTGTATGGCACCGTAATAGTAATTAATGACTTTATTGATCCAAAGGATAAAACCCTCGTTGAAACTTTTCTTTTTCAGGCATCCATAGCACTGCACAGAAGGCAACTTGAGAATGAACTCATAAAAGCGAAGGAAAATGCAGAAAACTCCGATAAACTTAAAACTGCTTTTCTGGCCAATATGTCCCATGAGATAAGGACTCCATTGAACGGTATTCTTGGATTATCTCAACTTTTGCATAACCCAAGGCTTAGCGAGGGCGATAAGCTGGAATACCTTTCTCTTATACAAAGTAATGGGAAAATCCTATTGAAACTTGTGAACGATATTATACACATATCGCAGATCGAATCAAACCAGTTAGACCTTGATGAGAGTGCCTTTTCGCTGGAAAAATTATTTAAAGATATTGAAAGCCATTTCAGATTGGAACGGATGATGAAGAAAAAAGAGTTTATTGATTTCCGTATCCAAAAAATTCCGGGAAATGTAAAAATGGAAATTATAGGGGATCTTCAGAAGATTAAACAGATCTTTATAAATCTTATTAATAATGCCCTGAAGTTTACTTCCTGCGGAGAAATTGAAATTGGATGCAGTTTGAAGAAAAAGAATACTATTGTTTTCTTCGTCAGGGATACAGGTATAGGAATTCCTTCCAGTAAACTCAAATCAGTTTTTGAAAGATTTACCCAGGTCGATCAGTCTCTGAGCAGAATATTTGGAGGATCCGGATTAGGCCTGGCGATATGCAAAGGATTCATTGAAAGAATGAGTGGGAAAATCTGGGTACATTCCAAAGAGAATGAAGGATCTGTTTTTTATTTCAACATTCCATACCGCCCTTCTTTATTGGAATCTCCTCCCTTAGAAGAGACAATAGTTACTGATAAGCAATACAACCTGGACAAATTTTGCATCCTGGTGGTTGAAGATAACCTTATTAGTTTCAAATTATTAAAAATATTATTGGAGAAGGCAGGTGCAAAAGTTCTGCATGCTGAAGATGGCTACAAAGCCCTGGAAATGATTGAACAATATTCTGAAATAAATCTTGTATTAATGGATATCCAGCTTCCGGGAATGAATGGTTATGAAACAACGAAAAAAATAAAAAAATTACGCCCCAAACTGCCTGTGATTGCCCAAACTGCAAATGCAATGGAGGATGATAAACTCCTTTGCCTGAATGCCGGTTGCAGTGACTATATTACTAAACCCATTATTCTTGAAAGACTTTACCAAACAATAAATAATTGCCTTTGTGGCATTCAATCTGAGGATACCGAATGATCGGGTTATTGTTTTTCATTACATTAATTTCTATCAGCTATACATTGCTGATCATCCACTTATCTTCAGGCTGGAAAAGAATAATGGAATATTTTCCTGCTGAAGAATTTTCCGATGTCTATGTAAGCATCATTATCCCTTTCAGAAACGAAGAAAACATTCTGGGAAAAAGTATCAGTGCAATTGAGAGCCTGAATTATCCGGCCACACACCTCGATGTTATTTATATAAACGATCATTCTGACGACAGATCTTTGGATATACTGAGCCCATATCTTAAAAAAAATGCTAATTTCAGACTCATCAGTCTGGATAAAACCCTGCATGGAAAGAAAGCAGCTATTCTTGAAGCGGTAAAAGCTGCTAAGGGAGAATTACTGCTTTTTACTGATGCAGATTGTTACCCTGAAGCCGGGTGGGTCAAAAACATGGCTTCTTTTTTTAAAGAAAAAAATCCTGTTATGATTTCCGGCCCCGTATTAATAAAGGATAATCAGGGGATTTTTAATAAATTGCAGGAACTGGAATTTTTAAGTCTGACAGGATCAGGGGCTGGCTCTTTTGGTATAGGGAGTCCTGTTATGTGCAGCGGGGCAAATCTCGGATATGACAGAAAAAAATATATTTCAGCAATAGGGAATATCAGGTCTGATGTTGCCTCCGGAGATGATATTTTTATGATGCTATACTTTAAAAAAAGATTTCCCGCTGGAATGTTTTTTCTTAAATCACCGGGGGCAGTTATTTACACAGAACCTATGACAAATCTTAAGTTGTTTATTTCTCAAAAAATGCGCTGGGCGAGAAAGGTTCGTCACTATAATGACAAGCAAATAATTTTAACAGGAGTGATCGTTTTCCTTATTAATTCTGTTTTAATCGTACTTCTTGCAGCAGGATTATTCAATACATTGTTTTTACTTGTTTTCTTATTGATAATAATTCTTAAAACAATTGTTGACTTAACACTGCTTGGTCCTGTGTGTAATTTTTTCAGAAAGAAAAAATTACTGGGATTGTTAATACCTGCACAGTTCTTTTATATTTTATACTCGGTATTTTCTGCAGTTACAGGCAGCCTTCTGCGTCCCCACTGGAAAGGAAGAAAACTTACAAATGGTTGAAAAGTATAATAATAGTAGCTTTCAGGCATTGATAGAAAGATTCAGGGGAAACATTTTATCCCTTGCAGGAATGGCAATAATTGTCGTATCAATTATAATTGCTTTTGCAGGATATATATTTCTCCCGGATAAAACGCCTTTTTGTAATCAGCAGATAATTCAGATTGCTGCAAAGAAACCGGGATTTTCAACAAAGGTTCTTTACGTGAGGAAGAATGAGGAAATCGAAAAACAAAATTTCATAAAGACCATGTTTTCGGGAAGGAAATCAATGCATGAGATTTATCCTTTGCTTGACTATTCTTTTGATGGGATTAAGATTGTAATACGCGAATATACTGATTTTACTGAGGAGGATTTTTTCTACAGGGAATTTGATATTGCTGATGTACTTTTCCCTGTAAGAAGAGATTCCGGTTACAGGATACAGGGCAACAAAGTAACTTTTCATCTCATCAATGGATTTCAAAAAGAATACGGGATAGACGAACTACATGAAATGACCAAAAATAAGGCAATCAAAGAAAAATATTTTTTATTTGGCACCGATCGTTTTGGCAGGGATTTGTTTAGCCGCATATTGCTGGGAACAAGAGTTTCTTTATCGGTTGGATTTATAGCGGTATTAATTTCACTTTTCATTGGAATAAGTCTGGGAGCTTTAGCAGGATATTTCAGAGGGTTTACCGATAGTCTTATCATGTGGTTTGTAAATGTTGTATGGTCCGTTCCAACATTGCTTATGGTTATTGCTCTCACAATGGTTATTGGGAGGGGTTACTGGCAGGTTTTTATAGCTGTTGGTTTAACTATGTGGGTGGAGGTGGCGAGAGTTGTCCGGGGTCAGGTAATGAGCCTGAAGGAGAAGGAATTTGTTGAAGCGGCACGTGCTCTCGGATTTAGTCATTTACGGATTCTTTTTCGTCATATTCTGCCAAATGTCCTTTCACCGGTCATAATTATTTCCGCTGCAAATTTTGCATCTGCAATTTTAATTGAAGCCGGATTAAGTTTTCTTGGTATAGGAATTCAGCCTCCGGTTCCTTCATGGGGGGGAATGATAAAAGACCATTACGGTTATATTATTGTTGATAAAGCCTATCTGGCATTTATACCTGGAGTTGCAATAATGCTGCTGGTGCTTGCTTTTACAATGACAGGCAATGGACTAAGGGATGCTATGGACGTAAGAAGGGAATAACCTGATAAAAAAATGAAGAAGGAAATTTTCTAAACAACAGGTTTAAGTTGCTAATGCCCCATTTCAGAGATGAATTTAATTCTCATCAGCCTTATCTCCTCCTCTGTATAATCATCCTCTCCGAGTTCTTTGAGAGCTTCTTCCACAGACTCAGTCTTAGCCTCTTCCCTGAACCAGGTATATACTTCCATCTGTCTTTCATCATCAATTACATTGTTAATGTAGTAATCAAGATTAAGTTTTGTTCCACTGTTTACTATGGCTTCTATCTCGTTCAGCAGATCACCCATTTCGAGATTTTTGGCATCTGCAATATCGTCCAGTGGTAATTTCCTGTCAATACTTTGAATTATGTATACTTTAAGACCGGATTTATTTACAATGGATTTAACAACCATATCCTGCGGCCGGATTATCTCTTTCTCATCTACATAAAGTTTTATCAGCTCAACGAACTCTTTTCCATAACGTTGAGATTTACCGGCTCCCACCCCTACGCAATTCTGAAGCTCTTCAAGAGTTATGGGGTATTGAATGGCCATATCCTCAAGAGAGGGATCCTGAAAGATCACAAATGGAGGAAGATTATGGCTTTTTGCAATTTTCTTTCTAAGATCCCTAAGGATGGAAAATAATTCGTTGTCCACTCCTCCTCCTGTTCCGGGGACAGGAGAATCATTATCCTGCCTTGAATCATAATCATGATCCTGCACCAGCATAAAAGGTTGAGGGTTTCTGATAAACTCGTGACCTGCTGAAGTAAGTTTCAGCAAACCATAGTTTTCTATGTCTTTTGTGACTAGTCGCCCGATCAAAGCCTGCCTCAGGACAGTATTCCAGAATTTCTCATCTTTTTCTTTCCCTTTTCCAAATATGTCTGTTTTATGATGATTATATGCTTTAACTGCACTGCTTGCTTTCCCGGATATTACCTGGGCAACGTGTTCCGACTTGAATTTTTCTTTAACTTCAAGAATTGCCTTCAGAGCAGTTAGTATATAGTCCTGCCCCTCAAACTCCTCTTTAGGATGCAGGCAATTATCACAGTTTTCGCAACTTTCAGTCATTACTTCCCCGAAATAATTAAGTAATACTTTTGGGCGGCAAACACTGGTTTCTGCATATGCTACGGTTTCAAGCAGAAGTTGTTTACCTATTTCCTGTTCTGCAATTGGCTTTCCCTGCATGAACTTCTCAAGTTTCTGAATATCCTTATAACGATAGAAAGTTATGCATAAGCCTTCGCCTCCATCCCTGCCTGCTCTTCCGGTTTCCTGATAATACCCTTCAAGACTTTTGGGAATATCATAATGTATAACGAATCTCACATCGGGCTTGTCAATTCCCATCCCAAAAGCAATTGTGGCAACAATGATGTCTGCTTCCTCCATAAGAAATTTATCCTGGTTTGAAGCCCTGGTAGCAGCATCCATCCCGGCATGATATGGAAGAGCCTTAATACCGTTTACAACTAAAGCTTCAGCCATCTGCTCCACTTTCTTACGGCTTAAACAGTATATAATCCCTGATTTGCCTTTATTATTCAGAATAAACTTTATTATTTCTTTTGTCGCGTTAATTTTTGGTCTGATCTCATAATAAAGATTATGTCTTCGAAATGAAGATTTAAAAACAGTTGCATCAAGCATATCAAGGTTCTTCTGAATGTCATGCTGAACCTTAGGGGTTGCAGTAGCTGTAAGAGCAATGATAGGAGCATCCCCTATTTTGTTGATTATCGGTCGAATCCTTCTATATTCAGGACGAAAATCATGACCCCACTCAGAAATACAATGAGCTTCATCGACAGCATAAAATGATATTTTAACATTCTTTAAAAAATCTATGTTCTCTTCCTTTGTTAAAGATTCAGGAGCTACATATAATAATTTTGTTTTCTGACTTAAAACATCTTCCTTAACCTTTATGATCTGCATTTTGGAAAGAGACGAATTAAGAAAATGTGCGACTCCGTCTGTAGCACTGAAACTCCGCATGGAGTCAACCTGATTTTTCATAAGTGCAATAAGGGGGGAAATTACAATGGCGGTGCCTTCCATAATAATTCCCGGCAACTGGTAACAAAGAGATTTCCCGCCACCTGTAGGCATTAAAACAAAAGAATCTTTCCCGGAAAGTACGTTATTTATTATCTCTTCCTGATTATCCTTAAAGGTGTCAAACCCAAAGTATTTTTTTAATATATTATGTACATTAACATCATTCACTTTAACTGTTGTATTTTATCAAATCAAATTATTTGCAAATATTAATATGTAAATATTTTTTCACTAATGAAACTTTCCTGTTCAAAAATACCTTATTAGCAAAATTTTTTATCCCTCGAATGCACTAAGTTATAAATATAAAGTTTTTCTTAGTAATAAAAAAGAGTTAAAAAAATATTAGCAAAACTTTATGTCAGGTTTATTATTGCATTTCTATTACTTTAAAATTAAAAATAATTACTTTAAGCATATCTGATAATTTAAATAGGCATCCATTATCATATTTTTTTTTTATTACTTTGCGGATTGGTTTTCATAATCCATGATAAATCCGTCACACATAATTAAAAAATGACAAAGAAAGAAGAAAGAGAGATGTCGTTTCTCGAACATCTTGAGGAGTTGAGGTGGCATTTGATACGTTCTATTCTCGCGGTATTTGCAGGCGCAATCCTCGCATTTATTTTCAAGGATATAATATTCAGCAGGGTCATACTTGCCCCTAAGTCTCCCGACTTTTTTACAAATCGTTTGTTATGTGAACTGGGTCAGAATCTTGAGCTAAAAAATTTATGCATTAACAGTGTTCCTCTAGATATTATTTCTGTTAAAATGGCAGGACAATTTACCATGCATATCATGGTTTCCCTGATCACCGGATTTATTATAGCATTTCCTGTAATCTTCTTTGAATTCTGGAGATTCGTTGCACCTGCATTACACAGTAAAGAACGAAGTCATGCAAGTGGAGCAGTATTCTTCAGTTCAATGCTTTTTCTATTTGGAGTAACATTTGGATATTTCCTGATTTCACCTCTGACAGTTCATTTTCTTGGAAGTTATAGTGTCAGCCCTGAAGTTGAGAACAAAATTAATCTGATTTCATATGTTTCAACACTTTCATCCGTAGTACTTGCTACCGGGGTTATATTTGAATTACCTGTGGTAGTATTCTTTTTAACAAAGATCGGGCTTGTAACACCTGCTTTTATGCGAAAATACCGTCGTCATTCGCTGGTAGTTGTTTTGCTCCTCTCAGCCATTATTACTCCACCTGATGTATTCAGTCAGATTCTTGTAGCTGTTCCTCTGGTAATTCTCTATGAAGTTAGTATTTTTATTTCAGCAAACATTTTGAAAAAACAAAAGAAAAGAGAATTACAGTCAATATAAAAATCAATATCAATAATGAATGAAGCTATATACTAAAAACCTGGTTAAGAAATATCGTAACCGTGCCGTCGTTAAAGGCGTTTCCATTGAGTTGGAAAGAGGGGAAATAGTTGGTTTACTTGGACCGAACGGTGCAGGGAAAACCACCTCTTTCTATATGATTGTTGGATTAATTACTCCTAATGAAGGTAAAATATTTCTTGATGATATTGATATTACCGGTGAACCGGTTTATAAAAGAGCCAGGAGGGGAATAGGGTATCTTTCACAGGAGGCTTCTGTTTTCAGGCACCTGAGCGTGGAAGATAACATAAAAGCTGTTCTGGAATTGTCAGGAATGTCCCGGCATGATCAAAAAGAACGTCTTGAAACACTGTTATCAGAATTTGGACTTCAAAAGGTTAGGAAAAGCAAAGGAATACAGCTTTCAGGCGGAGAAAGAAGAAGAACTGAAATTGCAAGGGCATTAACCCTGAATCCATATTTTATATTACTGGACGAACCTTTTGCTGGTGTCGATCCTATTGCTGTAGAGGATATTCAATTGATAGTTTCAAGGTTGAAAATGAAAAATATTGGAATTCTGATTACAGATCATAACGTTCATGAAACCCTTTCCATAACCGACAGGGCATATTTACTTTTCGAGGGAGAAATACTTAAATCCGGAACAGCAAATGAGCTTGCCGATGATGAACAGGTAAGGAGATTATACCTTGGAAAAAATTTCGAATTGAGAAACTTATCGTGAGTTTTTACTGAATTTTGAGTACCTTTGCGCAAATTTTCTGCGGATGTGGCGGAATTGGTAGACGCGCCAGACTTAGGATCTGGTTCCGAAAGGAGTGGGGGTTCGAGTCCCTTCATCCGCAC
>CAZGKF010000021.1:0-47699 GCA_964526475.1 uncultured Bacteroidaceae bacterium | reverse complement strand
AAAGGGAGGGGGGTTGGGGGGTGGGTCAGGTAAGAACAAAAATATTGCTTTAAAGATTCTTTTTTATTTTTTAACAAGTTGAGCATCTGCGAAACTTTATTAATTTATCATGTAGAGAAATCTGTTAAGAATTAGATTTTAACCGATTTCCTTTTCCCCTGCCACCACCTGAATTCCGCCGCTTACCCATCCCTTTTCCAAGTTTTTGGATTAATTCTTCTTCAGGTACTTTTTTACATTTACCAAGTCCTCTGCCGGTTCCTGATCCTTGACCTTCCGGGCCTGTTCCATTCATTTTTGGCATAATTTATTATTTAAAAGATTTAAAAATTAATGATAAACATTTTGTTTCATATCCTTGTTGTGTGCATTAGTGCATGAGGGTTTCACGTAATCTGGGCTTTAATAGTTTCTTTCTTAAAGGATTAATTTTGTCAATAAATAAAATTCCCTGTAAATGGATATAGGGCCAAAAGCAATCATATTTCTATTCAAATACTTTTAGATTCATATATATAATTATTTACTATTTTCCAAATTGTATTTAATTCCTTTGCAATAAATCCGTAAGGTTGAAACTCGTTAATTGTTTTGCCTTCCAGCAGGGCATGTACTACTGTGTCATCATAGGGTAACCTGCCCAGAACAGTAATTCCAAGATTTGTCAGTTTATTTTCGATAGCACGGGTCATGTTCTTGTTCAGATCATATTTGTTTATGATAACATTAACCGGTGTTCGAAATCGTCCAATCATTTCAATTAGTCGTTGCAGATCATGCCAGCCCGATAATGTAGGTTCAGTTACGGCAATTACCAGATCAGCTCCGGTAACTGAAGAAATAACCGGACACCCTATGCCAGGCGGACCGTCAGTAATAATACATACAGCATTATTCTCTATTGCTTTGTCTTTTGTGTATTGCCGGATTTTCGCCACTAATTTACCTGAATTTTCTTCGGCTATGCCCAGTTTACCATAAATCATTGGCCCATAACGGCAGTTGGCAAAATAGATATCATTATTTTTAAACTGAGTGATACTGATAGCATTAGCAGGGCATGCTTCCACGCATAAACCACAGCCTTCGCATGCATATTCATCAATTTTAAAATTCTCTTTATAAAACCGGACAGCATTAAATCGACACAAATCATAACAAATACAACAACCGGTGCAAATTTCCTGATTAATTTCCGCTTTGGCTCCACTGGAAAATTTTTCAGTGTGATATATTTCCGGTGACAGGATCAGATGAAGGTCGGCGGCATCTACATCGCAATCGGTAAAAACTGCATTTTCAGCAATTGAGGCAAAGGCTGCAGTAATACTTGTTTTACCGGTTCCCCCTTTCCCGCTTAATATCACTATTTCAAATGGTTTCTCCATTTAATATTTTATTTATGATACCCACAAATGTATTACTCAAGGCATTGTCGATCTCCGTTAATACTTTCCCTTCAGAATATGCTTTGGCATATTCTTTTTTAAAAGGTATTTCCCCTAATAAACATATTCTTTCCTGTAAAATATAATCATACAAGGGAGGAAAATCCAGGCCTGCTTTGTTGATGACGATCCCATGGTTTTTCCCTATTTGCTTTACTGTTTCAGTCATAAGTTTCAGATCATGTAATCCAAAGGGAGTTGGTTCAGTAACCATAATCACAAAGTCGGCCTGTGAAACTACAGTAACTACCGGACAAGATGTTCCCGGAGGTGAATCAAACAGGATTACATTATTTTGTCCGGTATGGTTTATTGTTTCCCTTATCACCCTTGTTTGCAAAGCACGCCCCACATGCATCCTGCCTTCAACAAAATCATTTTTTGTATAATAATCATGATAGCTGACAGATCCTATTTCCATATTTTTTTCAACAATAGCACCATCGTTGCAAACATAGGAACACGCACCGCATCCATGACACATATCTTCCACTACTTCTATAAATTTGGAAGATGGAATCATGATTATGGCATTAAAGGCACAGATATTTTTACATTCACCGCAAAAAGTACATTTATCACGATCAATGTGGGGGATGGATATATTTACAGGATAGACTTTTGTTTCAGGAGCTTTTAAAAAAATCTGACAATCAGGTTCTTCTGCATCACAATCCAGAAGTCGAACATTATATTTCAAATGCTTTGACAATACATGAAAAAGCCCGGTGCTGACAGTAGTTTTTCCTGTACCTCCTTTACCGCTGGTAACAGCAATTTTCATTTAGTGATCACAGGCATTCACTCCCGTTTTAAGTTTATTTTGAAAAAAATCTTCTACCAGATCTCTCACAGGTTTTTCTTCAGCCCCGGTATAAACTTGAATATTGTGCTGATTAAAGAGAGAAATTGCCCGATTTCCCATACCTCCGGCAATAACATACTTAACGCCTTGTGATGCAAGCCAGGCAGGCAGAACACCGGGTTCATGAGGGGGAGGGGACAGGTATGCCTCTTCGGTAATTTTGCCATCTTCAATCTGAAATATGGCAAATTTTTCACAATGTCCGAAATGTTGGCACAGGGAATTGTTACTTGTTGGAATAGCAATGATTTGTTTCATAATTTAACATAAAATTTAATAATATATAATGACAACTCTACTTAGGCTAAAACTTGTACCTGCTTTCAGCTGCCTGAAGCATTGTTTTCGCGTAACTTTAACCCTTGCGGAAAATGGCAACACGCGGTAAGCGCACACCAAAAGCTCCGGCAATACAAATATGGGGAAAATGAGTAATTTTACCAACAGCTATCTGACTTATCACTTGTCACTACCTTGATCCTCCAACTCCTTCAATCTCTTTTCAATGTCATTTTGTGAACGTTTGAGGTTCTGAGCTTCGGATTTAAGCATTTTGATCTCATCTTCCTTACTCATAGATTCTGTCCATGATCCTGGATAATAACCAGCATTATATGGTAATTCAGGATTACGGCCTCTGCCAAAACCTAATCCTCCGCGAAAACCGAGGCCTCTACCCCAGCCTCTTCCAAAACCAAAACCTCTGCCCATTCCTCTTCCAAATCCTTTGGTGTAACCAGGGGAATCATACCCCGTACAAAATCCTAATGCTCTTCCGGTCATGGAACCTTGTCCCATTGGTCCGGTACGATCTCCATATGGCATAATGTTAAATTTTAATGGTTAAAAGTATTTATTAATTGTTGAACAGATTGTCCTGCATGTACAAGTTGTGTGCATATATTTAATTTATCAAGCGCCTCCTGTGCTTTTGGGCCTATTTCCACCGATAACACTTCATTAACCCCATTAATGGCCAAAAACTCAACTACTTGAGGCCCAACCCCTCCTGAAGCATCCCTTTTGTTATTCTCTTTAAAATCAACTTGTTTTGTATCTGTATTATACAGGCAAAAGAATGCGCAACGCGCGAAACGTTCATCTATTAATGCATCTGTTTTATTACTTGATGCAGGTATGGCAACTATCATTTTTTACTTTTTTTTTAATTAATTTTCAATACAAAGATAAACATTTAAATGAACATATGTTCATTATAATTGATTATTTTTACTTTTTTTTAAAAAAAAATAATATCTCAAGATCAAACAATCTGAAAATAGGTGAAGTTCTGTGTGATTATTCTTCATCGCTAATTTCAATGTAAGCAATGGCAAGGTTTGCTTTCAAAGCTTGTTAAAACCTGCTGTAAATTTTTATTTTCAAATTTAGTCAAATTTGTTTTATAATGAACAAAAGTTCATTTAATTTTGAATTTTATAAAACTCAATTTAAGAAAATTGCTACACCTTTGCTTGATATCAAATCATTCGTACCTTACTTTGCCCCATACGGTAAAGTGAGAACAGGTTGGCTTTCAAAATAAAAGCATAAAATATCTAAAAATATCAGACAAAAGATTTGAGGTTGAATAAAAAAAAGTATAATGTTCCATGTAGAAATGATAATATGTGCGGATGTATTTAAATCAAAATATTAAAATGAATTAGTAAACACTAAATTTTTCTATCATGATAAGGTGGTTAAAAAATAAAAATCAGGTAAATCTGGTAATCGATGCTGTAATGTTTCTAATATTAATGGCCATTACAGGCCTGGGATTACTTATGAAATATGTGCTTATTCCCGGATATAAACGTATTGAATTATCCTGGGATGAGGTGGAGTTATATTTTCTTGGGCTTGACCGGCATGATTGGGGTATTGTTCATCTGTGGTCAGGCTTTATCTTTTTGTTTATGTTATCACTACATATAATTCTTCACTGGAATACGATAGTTTGTATCTGCCGGAAGATGATTTCCGGTAAAAAATTGCGGATTAGTCTTGTCGTTATTATAGGCATTGCCGGCCTTTTTCTATTGCTTTTCCCGTTCTGTATTAAGCCTGAAGAAGTTCCATTCGAAAGAAAATACAGATACGGAAATTTGCCTCCCAGATCGCAGGAAAGAAGATGGGATACAGAACAGTCATATCAAAATAATTTAGATCAGACCATTTATAAACACCGGAGAATTAATCAACAAGGAAAAAGGGAAATTAGGAAATATTCATCCGATATAATTCGTGTTTATAATTATATGACTTTGAATGAAGTTTCTGAACAATACAATGTTTCTGTTAAGGAGCTGGCTAAGGAATTGGATATACCGGCTAACGAAACGGATAAACAAATTAATACTTTGCGACGGGAATACAACTTTCTTTTAAATGATGTCAGGAAGGCTGCTAGAAAATTACGGGAGTAATAAGAATTTATGTTTTAGAATGTACCAGGGAAATGCAAGTCGCCCTTTCTTCTTCGTCTATGTTCCCTTTTTTGCTGCATTTCGCTGTCCAAAGATTTAATTTCGTCTGAATCACATTTCCTGCAGGATTTTGCAGGTTTCATGGTAACCATGGTTTCGTTACAGCTTTGACACTTATACCAATAATTATCCGTTACATACGTTCCTCCACTGATAATAATGGCTTTCCCTTCCACAAAAGCGCGGGCAATGCTTTTTCGGGCCTTGTCGTAAAGCCGTGTAAAAGTAGGACGGGATATGTTCATCTTCTCAGCAGCTTCCTCCTGGGTAAGATTTTCATAATCTGCAAGCCTTATGGATTCAAACTCCTCATATAACAAAATAACCGATTCAAGCTGACGCATAGGTATTCCAAATGGTTTATATCCTTCCATAGGGGGAAGCATGTTAATCCTTCTGGTTCTTTTGCGGTTCGGCATTATTATTTGAATTTAATGTACCTGCAAAATTAGTAAAATAAAGAACTTTGTTGTTTAAATCTTTGATTGTACAAAACAACAGTGCTTTTTTCTTCCACTCCTATTATTTCTGCTATTACTTTACATTTTACCATGAATAAAAAGAAAATCTTTTTATTAAGATTATTTATCAAACCTTCCAGATTACCCTGTCCTTTTGATATGATGATATCGGCTTTATCAAAGATTTCTCTGAATTCTGGAGAACATCTGTTTAAAAGAGTTGATGGGGCGGCATATCCATTGGAAATAACCTTTGCTATTTTTGTTAAACCTACGGATAATGCATCTTTGTAAGTCACATCGTTAATTACATTTCCGCCACGCGTGGCAAAGTAAAGATCCGGATGATCCATTGTTTCAATAAACAGTTTGTCCAGCACAATTTCACCGGAATTATCGCCCAGGTACAGTACAGTTGAGGCTTTTTTCAATTTATCTTTCAGTAATAAGGAATGATCAATAACTGGTATTTCTGAAATTGCTTGCGCTAAAGCATTTTTCACATCAAATGATCTTCGGGGACCTAAATCAATGATATTTCCGGCCAATGCATACAGCAATGCAGTCCGGAACGGATTATCAGATTTTCTTATTATATTTCTGATCTCCTCTTCAAGGTTTAGTAATAAATTGTTGTAATAGTTTTTTTCTTTCTCATATAGATCATCCACTTTAAGTAACTTTTTCATCAGACGGTGCATCAGGCAGGAAACTTCGGGTGCCAGCAGGTTATTATCATTATGTTTGTCAATAAAAGATTGCAACCTTGAAATAATATCCTCTGCAATATCATTTGACACTCTGTATTTAGCAAGTAATTTGTCTGCCTGTTCCAGAAAACATTTTTTACAATCCGGATGCATATTTTCAATTATAATTAATTAAAGTTTCATGGCGAGCTCGCCGAAGGCAATCTGAACCTTCCAAATGCCATAAGATCATCATAAAACTCTGAAGATACAAAATTAAGTAAAATTATTTTGAAATGAACATTTGTTCACTTATTTTTGTTCTGTCCTTTTTAAAATTTAAAAATGTTACAACATATAGCATTAACAGTAAACGAATCGAAAGAAATTAAAAATTTTTATGAAGATGTGTTGCTGTTTAAATTAAAACATACATTTTCTGTTAATGAAAAGCTTTCAGAAAAGCTATTTAACGTTCCGAAGAAAACAGATGTGTATGTGATGAGATATCATAAGGCTGAAATTGAAATATTTATTACCCAGCAAAAAGAAACAAAAGTATTTTCACATGTTTGTATAGCCTATCGGGAAGCTGAAATCTTATACGATTCTGCGGTTAAAAAGGGATATAAAACATTTTTAAAGAAAGGAGCAATGCAAGACACTTATTTTATATGGGACAAAAGCAAAAATATGTTTGAAATAAAAAAATTGCGGAGTAGTGATTAAACACCTCTGTAACATGAAATATCCATTTAAGATAATTTCCATTCAGTATCATGATTAAGCTTATTTATTCCATTAACCAATAAATTTTTAAATTTAAACAAATGAAAAAATATGATGTAATAATAATTGGAGGAGGTCCTGCTGCAATTGTAACAGGAATAACGATTAAAAAGTTTTTCAGGGATAAGACTGTGCTAATGATAAAAGAGGAAGCCGATGGGCTTGTCCCATGCGGGATTCCATATATTTTTCATCATTTAAACCGTGATGTGGATAAGAATAAAATGGGTCCTAAGCCTTTTATTGATCTTGACGGCGAGGTAATTATTACTGCAGCAATAGAAGTTGATAAATCAAATAAGCTGGTAATGGTTAAAACAGGGGAACAATTTGGTTACAATAAACTGGTTTTTGCAACAGGTTCTGTGCCGGTTATTCCCAAATTTATACCTGGCCATGAACTTCAAAATGTTTATTATATAAAAAAGAGTTATCCGTATATTTTTAACCTTGCATCGAAAGTCAGTGGTTTTAGAAATATTGTTGTTGTCGGAGGAGGTTTTATTGGTGCTGAAGTTGCTGAAGAATTAGCTGCTGCTGATGCTAAAATCACCCTGGTTGAGAGTGAACCACTTTGTTTTCTGAAAGCATTCTCGCAGGAATTATGCACCATTGCAACTGAAGCGCTGAAAAACACAAATGTTAATGTTATGATTTCCTCGAAAGTGAAGGAGATCAAAGGTGAAAACAATACGGTAAAACAAGTATTACTTTCTGATGGAAATAAAATAGAAGCCGATGCTGTAATCTTTGCCATAGGTTATCACGCCAATTCCCGTCTGGCAAAAGAAACAGGCCTGGAACTGAATAAATATGGCGATATTCATGTGGATAATTATGGCCGCACAACGGTAAAAGATATAAGTGCTGTTGGGGATTGTGCTCAGACGTTTGGTTTCCTCACCGGGCGCAGCGACAATATTAAACTTGCTTCAACAGCAACTGCCGAAGCAAGGATACTGGGGCATAATATTTTTGGCATTAGAATAAAAAAATGTATAAGCGGAACACTGGGAGTTTTTTCTACTGAAATTAACGGACTGGCCATTGCCGGGGCTGGGGCAAATGAAAGCAGCGCTGAAGAAGCAAATGTTGAGTTCGTCTCTGCAAAATTTTCTTCGCCCGACAGGCATCCGGGAACCCTGGAGGGGACATCAAATTTAACTGTAAAGCTTTATGCTTCCCCACTTGATGGAAGTATTTTGGGAGGTGAAGCCTGGGGCGGAAAATCTGTTGGGGAGATAATCAATATAATAAGCATGGCTATTCAAAAATCTATTACAGTTTATGAGTTGGTCTCATTTCAAATCGGCACACACCCCTTGTTAACATCTTCTCCGGTTAATAATCCGATAATAAGGGCTGCAGAGGAAATAATTCATAAAATCATGAAAGACCAAAACACCAATATACTCAAAAATAAAAATTAAACAGCCTATTGATAGGGCCGAATATTTGATAAGGAAGATCATAAATTTTCACTCAAAAAAATGAAGTTGAAAAATTGTATATAAATTAATACAAATTCCAGTCCTAGTGGTTTTCGTTTCTTCCTCGTGAAACCCTCATATTTTAATAATTGAAATTATGGAAGATTTGATTCAAAAGAGTATTACCAGACAGTTCAAAGCTCTATTTCCCGGCACACTTAACGCAAACGGGACGCTCTTTGGTGGGCAGGCTTTAAAATGGATGGATGAAGTAGCTTATATAACTGCTACACGTTTTACACGGGAACGAATGTTCACTGTTAATACAGAGAAAATAAAATTTCATAAAGCACTTTATCCGGATACTATAGTTGAAATAGTTGGAATGGTTGATAAAGTTAAACTTTTAAGGATTTTTATAAAGGTTGAAATTTATGCTGAGGAAATGTACGGTACAAAGCGTGAAAAAGTAATTGAAGGCATTTTTGTTTTCGTTGCCTTGGATGAAAATCAAAAACCAAAGAAGGCCGATATTCTGTCTTCATTAGTATAAAGTGCTTTGCGATGTCCGTAAGAATGCTTTAAGCAAAAAATATGGTTTCAGTAAATCCCAATTAAAGAATGCTGACGCTACGGTCAGCATCCTGATAATTGCTTCACCAGAAGCAATTCGTCAGGACCCGCAATATCTGAGCGGTCTGGACGGGACTCGAACCCGCGACCCTCGGCGTGACAGGCCGATATTCTAACCAACTGAACTACCAGACCAGATTTTAATGCATTGCAAAAGTAATCGTTTTTTTTATATCTGAAAATATCGTTCTATGTTTTTTTTCTTGCATCCCAATAATTCAATTTACAATAATATAATTCATATAGCTATCCGGAATTATCAAACCTGGAAATGATCACAGCGCCGCAACTGTCACTAAAGACATTGACGGTAGTACGGAACATATCCAGTATCCTGTCCACAGCCAGGATAATTGCCACTCCTTCCAGTGGCAGCCCTACAGCGCCAAGTATGATGGACATCATAACCATACCGCTCATGGGAATGCTTGCTGCGCCTATGGAAGCAAGCACAGCCGTAACTGCCACAGTTACCTGGGCACCGAGAGACAGATCAAAGCCATAAACCTGAGCGATAAAAATAGCTGCAACACATTCATAGAGAGCTGTTCCATCCATATTTACGGTGGCCCCAATGGGCAACACAAAACCAGCAGCCCTTTTTGAAGCTCCCGAATTCATTGTAACTGCTTTCATTGTAAGAGGCAATGTAACTATGGTCGAGCAGGTAGAAAATGCAGTTAACAGGGCAGGTATCATGCCTTTATAATGTTTCAGCGGACTAAGCTTGCCCATACTCCAGAGCAGCATTGGCAGGGTGAAAAACATATGGATGAAAAGTCCTGTCAGCACGATAATAAAATAGAACCCAAGTGATTTAAAAGCTGAAAATCCTGAAGTGGCAACGATACCAGTTATAATTCCAAAGACACCTAAAGGCGCTGTCCAGATGATAAAAGAGGTCATTTTCATCATGGCCTCAAAAGCAGCTTCAAAAAAATTACTAAGCAGGCTTCGTTGATCAGGTTTGAGTTGTGTGACAAAAAGGGCAAACAGGATGGAAAAGAAAATAACAGGCAGTACATTACCTGAGGCCGCTGAAGCAAATGGATTTTCAGGTATAATATTCAGAAATATCTCAGCCAGCCCCCCCTCCACGGCTGCAATCGAATCAGGGTTTTCCCTGACTAATATTTCTGCTCCGGCGCCCGGTTTGAAAATATTGACCAACACCTGACCGGTGAAAATGGCTAATATACTGGTAGAGAGATAATAAGCTAATGTTTGCAATCCCATCCTTCCTAATCCGTGTGCCGAACCAACCTGAATTATGGAACTTACGATAGAGGTAATTACAAGGGGTAATATGGCCATTCGTAATAGCCTGAGAAAAATATCGGCAAGTATCCGGGTAAAAGGTAAGGCAGGTTCACCAACAACAGCTCCGGTAAAGATACCAAGAAAAAATCCCAAAAATATCCATATTGTAAGTGTAAATCGTTTTTTTTGCACCTTTTGACGTTCTTACAAATTAACGAAAACAAATCAGACTGATAAAAATAGAAAAAAAAATAACTGATAGTGCATATCTTTAAAGTAAATGCGTGCACGGCTGGATTAAAGCTGTTTTTAACTAAATATAAAGAATGAACCTTTTTGATTAAGTAATTGTTTATTTTTGTAGAGATATGCAAGTGCAAATGAAATTATTATTGTCATATTATTTCCGGTTATTACTGTTATTGATTTCACTTCCATTTTTATTGGTATCATGTGAAAAGGAAGATCCGTTTAAGAATGATACAGTAAGTCCGCAGACCAGACTGGTAAATGAATGGATAAAGGAGAATATGGAAGCCCTTTACCTCTGGAACGAATTTATCCCATCCGGCTTAAATCCTGGCCAGGAACCTGACTCCGAAGCTTTTTTTGATACTATGATTTATAAACCTGAGGATAAGTGGTCATATATTACCTCCGATTTCCCTGCACTTCTCGCAGAATTAGAGGGAACCCCGCTCTCAACAGGAATTTCTCCTGCATTTGTGAATATTGGTTCAGGACAGATTGTTCTGATAGTTGAATTCGTTTACCCCAATTCACCAGCCGATATTGCAGGCCTGGAAAGGGGAGATATGATAGTGACAATAGACGGGCAAACAATGAATTTAGAAAACTACTTTCAACTATTCAGCAAAAATTCTTTTGTTGCCGGATTTGGAACTATATCTGGCAGTGCAATAGTCCCCACTGGTGAAACTGTCAGTATTACTTCTCAAATAATTGAAACTGACCCGGTGATTCATTATGAAGTTATGAATATAAACGGAGTTAAAACCGGTTACCTGGTTTACAGCACTTTTATCAGTGGAGAGGGCGATAAGTTTTTAAGAAAACTTGATGATATATTTGATGAATTCAAATCCTCCGGGATAACAGAACTGATCATTGATCTTCGCTACAACCGGGGAGGATTTATTAATGTGGCCGGATATCTGGCATCGGCTATTGCACCTGCAACAGTTGTTAATAGTAAATCTGTACTGGTAAAATATCAGTATAATACAGATATGAACAAGTATTTTACAGACAGATACGGTGCAAATTCACAGCAACTTGTTTTTAAATTTCCGGTAAACACATTTAATATAAATTTCTCAAAGGTCCATTTTCTTACCGGCTGGAAAACTGCTTCATCGAGTGAATTAGTGATCATCGGACTGGAACCTTATATGAATGTGGTAACTATTGGAGAAAGAACAACAGGAAAATATACCGGTTCATGGGTGTTATCCGATGATAATAATCCTCCGCGTCACAATTGGGGTATGCTGCCTATAGTTTTAAAGTATGCCAATAATGATGGATTTACAGATTTCAAAAATGGGCTTAACCCTGATTATCTTCTGGACGAGAATGTTTTTGATCTTAAACCTTTCGGAGATGCCGGAGACCCTTTGCTTAACAAAGCGAAAGAACTTATAGGCGGAGTAATCGGTCTGGCACCGAAGAAAACAATTCCCCTTATTCCGTTAACCCGGATTGATGGAAGGGAATTAAGAGACAAGAGTCTTTTGATTATTGACAGATGATCATTTACCACATACTCGACTGGGTTTTTACTGTTTTCCACACGCTTCTGATTATTTTTAACCTGACTGGATGGATTTGGAAACCTTTACGCAGAATCAATCTTATTACCTTATTATTTACCGCGGGTTCATGGATTATCCTTGGACTATTTTATGGTTTTGGGTACTGTCCGCTTACCGACTGGCATTTCAGGGTACTTTACGAACTGGGTGAACAAGGACTTCCTTCTTCTTATACCCAATACCTTATACATCGCGTTACCCATCTGAGTATTTCTTCTTCTCAGGCGGATGCAATTACACTATGGGGTTTGATTGCAGCACTCATTTTCTCTGTATATTATAATATTAGGGATTATTTGAAGTCGAAATAAATATTTTTTTCTTCTAATGATTTGAGATCTGAATTCATCCGGAATACATTTTTGCAAGCCGGTAAACATAATATTAGAGGATATTGGATTACATGGAAAGCTGACAGATATCAGGTAAGAAATATGGAATTTACCTGATTGAATTTTCTCATTTCTTTACGGTAAGAAAGAGGAGTCATACCCGTACTTTTTTTGAATGCTTTGTTGAAATTTGAAACATTGTTGAATCCTGAAGCAAAACAAACCTGAAGCATATTCATCTCGGTTTCTGTCAGGTGCTGGCAAGCCTTGCCAATCCTTACCTCATTAATAACAGTAAACAAATTTTTATGAGTTCCCTTTTTAAAGAACCGGCAGAAAGCATTTTTATTCATATTGATGTGGGAGGCAATTTTTTCAAGTGTCAGTTCCTCATTATAATGATCCATCACATAATCGAGCACCATGTTCAAACGGTGGGTATTTTTTGTTTTTTGTTTCCGGTAACTAATACTGGCCAGTAAACGGTATTCATTGGATTTGGAAATAAGAGAAAGGATGTGGAGAAGTAGAATAAACTGTTCCGTCTCATCCGACTCAGAAAGTTTCAGCATTATTTTTTCCACATCATCGCGCAAATTTCCTAAAAGTTTAATTCCAAAGGAAGCTTTTTCTTCAAGTAAATTCCGGATTTCTGACATTTCAGGTCTGTCGTAGAAATCTGAACCTGCGAAATCATACAGGAATTTTACTACAATAGCTTGTGCTTTAAGATCAGGTTTACCTGAAAAGAAAACAGTATCGTTTTTCCATACGTGGGGAAGATTACTTCCAATAAGCACCAGATCTCCTTCAGAGAAATTTTCAATACTGTCACCAATCTGCCGTTGACCAAAACTTTTTGTAATAAGAGTAAGTTCATATTCAGGATGATAATGAAGAGGAGGGATAAAGAAATTAAATTCCCTTTCGTCATAGCCGATTGATCTATCAGAAAACTTTTGAGCTCTTATTAATATCGGTTTCATCAGAAAAAAATTAATTTATATTATTGTTAATTAATGAGTTCTGATGGAACCCCCATGTTTTTTTCATACCCTTTTGTGAACGACAGTGCATAGGGGTTTCATGCGAGAAAAATGGATTTAAGTTATTATTTATTAATATGTGCGCATGGAACCCTCATATTTTTTTCATTGTCTTGTTGTGGACGGTAGTGCATGAGGGTTTCATGAATTTAAATTTATGTTCTCACTATTATTTTTTCATCATCATCATCCACAGGCCAGATATAGTTTTCAATATTTCATGTTTTGTTTATTCAGGTTATCAAATGCTAATATTTTATAATTATTTGCTAATATCTGAAAAAATATTTGCATAAAAAACCATAATCTTTGTAAATATTAATAATTTATACAATTCAAAATGCCTCTCTGGAAAAATGACACTGAACTATTTTCTCTGGCAAAAAGGGAATTATTCACAGCTCTTGTTGGTGATATTTTGGACAAATTTGGGTATTTGCATCGATTTCTTCCTCCGGAGATAAAACCTTTGAGTTCTGAAATGGTTGTTATAGGAAGGGCAATGCCTGTACTGGAAGCTGATATAGGCAACGAGATTGTTAAAAAAGCTGAAAATCCTTTAATTAAAAAGCAATTTGGCCTGATGTTCCTTGCACTGGATGATTTAAAGGAAGATGAAGTGTATATATGCACTGGTTCAACGGATAAATATGCCCTTTGGGGTGGTCTGATGAGCACACGGGCAATGAAACTTAAAGCCGCCGGTGCGATTTTGAATGGCTATTCACGTGACACAAATGAAATTTTACGTCTTAATTTTCCGATTTTTTCCTGTGGAACGTATGCACAGGACCAGGGACCAAGAGGAGCAGTGATTGATTTCCGGATTCCAATCGAATGGGATGGGATAACCATACGACCAGGAGATATAGTTTTTGGCGATCGTGACGGAGTACTTGTAGTTCCGCATGAAGTAGAATCTGACGTTTTTGCAGGAGCTTTGGAAAAAGCCAGGGGTGAGAAACTGGTTTTAAAGGCCTTGCAGGAAGGAATGAGTTCAGTTGATGCATTTGAAAAATTTGGTATTATGTAAATATTATAACAGATGAATAAAATTGGAAACTACCGTTATAGAATCGTTTCATTGCTTTTTTTTGCTACCACGATAAACTATATCGACCGTCAGATTATTGGTATTCTTAAACCCTACATTGAAGGGGAACTGGGTTGGAGTGAAATTGATTATGGTTACATCGTCACCGCTTTTCAGGTTGCTTATGCTATTGGGCTGCTATTAACGGGACATTTTATTGATAAAGTTGGGACGCGGATCGGGTACGCATGGGCAATTGCAGTTTGGAGTGTGGCAACTATGCTGCATGCTGCTGCAAGATCAGTTACAGGTTTTGTCATTGCCCGCTTTGTACTGGGTATTGGTGAAGCTGCTAATTTTCCTGCCGCTGTTAAAACTGTTGGCGAGTGGTTCCCAAAAAAAGAAAGGGCTTTTGCTAATGGATTATTTAATGCAGGGTCAAATTTCGGTGCAATAATGGCACCTGTTATAGTATCTGCCTTATTTATCGCATTGGGTTGGAAATGGGTATTTATAATTGCAGGATCATTGGGTTTTGTTTGGCTTATATTTTGGTTAATTTTTTATTACATCCCTGAGAAGCATCCGAAAATAAAGAAAGCGGAATATGAATATATTATGCAGGATAAGGATGAAATGAATTCCGGACCAAAAATTAAGTGGATACAACTGTTTAAATATAAACAAACCTTTGCATTAAGTGCTACACGGTTTATTTCAGATTGGGTGTGGTGGTTTTTTCTGTTCTGGATTCCTGACTTTTTAAACAAAACACATGGAGTTAACATCAAGGAACTTGTTCTTCCTCTTGTTATTATATACGTAGTATCAATAATTGGAGGAATAGCCGGGGGCTGGTTATCATCAAAATTCATACAAATTGGAAAAAGCATTGACTATTCCCGTAAATTAGCTATCCTTATTTGTGCATTGGTTGTAGTTCCGGTGGTTCTGGTTCATCAGGTAAGCAGCATGTGGACAGCTGTAGTTCTGATTGCAATGGCAACTGCAGGTCATCAGGGATGGGCTGCTAATATGTTTACACTTTGCTCTGATATTTACCCTAAAAATGCTGTTGGCTCAATTGTAGGACTTATCGGATTTGCCGGAGCTGTAGGTGGTGCAATTTCCGCAACACTTATCGGTTTTCTTCTGGAAACTACAGGGAGTTATTTTCTGATTTTTTTAATTGCATCAATGGTTTATATTATTAACTGGCTGCTCATAATAATTCTTATTAAAGAAGTAAAACAAATTAAGATTGTCTAATTTTTAAAATATTCGTGCTGTGAACAAAGTTATATTCTATTTCATTATTTGTTTATGTTCATTTTCTACCTCAGCGCAGGATGACATTCTTTCGAAGTCGTCTGTAAAGGCTATTATTGACAAAGTTAATGATTATCAATACGCAAATCCGTGGAGAGAGTTCGATGATAACTGGATCCGTGGAACATATTACACAGGTGTAATGGCTTGTTATCAGGCTACCGGAGATAAAAAACTACTGGATCAGTGCAATGCCTGGGGAGAAGCTTTAAATTGGAGAATTCCTCAACTAAAAGCCGGACATAGATCCAGTGGGGTTAATTTACTTACATGCGGACAAACCTGGCTGGAAAGTTATATGATAAAGAAGAGTAAATATAAGATCAAGCCTGTAATAGATCATCTGGGTAATCCTGAAATAAGAAATGCAGTTTCAGAACCTTTGAAGTGGTATTTTGAAAGTGGAACTCGTTATGTTGATGGATTATATACCGGTCCTCCGGCACTTGCAATGCTCTATAAAATAACCGGAAAAGAAAAATATCTTCACTGGATGGACGCCTGCTTCTGGGATGTGTATGGAAAACTTTTCGATACGGAAGAAGGCTTGTTTTACAGGGATGAAAGGTATATTCAGGGTTTTACCGGTAAAGTTAACGAAAGGTGGTTACGCCCCGATTCTATCCCTCATCAGGAATCAAGGTGGACCTATATTTATCAGAAAACAGAAAACGGAAAAAAAGTGATCTGGTCAAGAGGAAATGGTTGGGCTTTTGCCGGTTTGGCCAGGATTCTTAAGTATCTTCCTCCTGATAATGGTAATTACGATAGATACAAAACTGTTTTTATTATTATGGCTGACGAACTGGTAAAACGTCAGCAAGCTGATGGGTTCTGGTATCCCAATCTGGATGATCCGGAGGATTTCGGGGTCAAAGAAAGTAGTGGAACAGGGTTTTTTATATACGGTTTAGCCTGGGGAATAAATAACGGAATCCTTTCCCGTGAAGATTTTTTACCTGTAGTGGAAAAAGCATGGGCAGGTCTTGTTTCAACAGTCAGCAATGAAGGTAAAGTACAATGGGGGCAACTAGAGGCTGCCGGACCATTTAAAGTCTTACAGGAAGATTCCCATGAGTTTGTGTCAGGAACTTTTTTGCTTGCTGCCAGTGAAATGTATAAATTAGCAAAATAGCGGGTAGCATAAATATCAGCATGTGCGAAACTTGAGTTAATGAGACTTTAAAATTTGAATAAAATGAGAACTTCCATTTATTTTCTGACATTATTAGTATTGTTAACTTTAGTTTCCTGCTCACATAAGGAGAAAATTTATATAGTTGCCAATGAGGAAATTTTGATTGATTTGGCAAAAGAATTGACTCACCATCTTTCAAAAACTTATCCCGATAAAGTATTTGAGCTATCAGAAGAAAAGATTCAGGAAAAAAGAAATATCCTTTTGGAAATTACTGATAATGTTGAATTATTGAACAATGAAGCTTATATTATTGATGGAGAAAAGGATATGCTTTTTATCCGTGGTAGAACACCCCGCGCATTAGTAAATGGTGTGAATGGTTTGTTGAAATATCTCGGCTGGAATTTTTACTTATCCTTTGAAGTTCCACCGGTAGAACCAAAACCATTGGATTTCTCCACTATAAAAACAGGGAATGCACCTTTGAAGGGAAAACGCATTATTTTTAACTGGCATAACTTTTTGAGTGGGTGTACCGGTTGGGACTATGAACAATGGGAACAATGGATTGATAATTCCCGGAAAATAGGTTTCAATACAATAATGGTTCATGCCTACGGCAATAATCCAATGCAATCCTTCTCTTTAAATGGGGTGGGAAAAACATTGGGTTATCTTACTACTACACAAAAAGGACGGGACTGGGGAACACAGCATGTAAATGATGTGAGATTGCTTTTTGGCGGGGGGATATTTAAGGATTATGAATTTGGATCTGAAGCTGCTAAAGTATCAGAAGAGGAAAGGAGCTCAGCTGCAACTGAACTGATGCAAAAGGTATTTAAACATGCTGAAAGGAAAAAAATGGACATTTGCTTTGCCATTGATGTGGATACCTGGATGGCAAACCCGCAAAATATTATCAATACTCTTCCGGATGAATCACTCATTCAAATTGATGGATATAATACTGTAAATCCGGAACATCCTGAGGGCAGGAGATATTACGAAGCACAGATAAAAAAGCTTTTTGCCGATTATCCTGAGATAAACATTCTGGCTGCATGGATGCGTATGCCGGAAAAGAACCCCCGCATAGGTTCTATATGGCTGAAGCATTACTCAAATACTCTTCCGGATAAATGGCAAAAAGAGTATTTCGAAATTCTGAAAAAGCATCCTGAATTGAAAGACGAACGCCCATACCCGGGGTTGTTCGCCATTTCAAAAATTATTGAAGTATATCGTGAAATCCTTGATGATATCAATCCCGAAATTGAGCTGGTTCTTGGCTCATGGTTGCTGGATTACCCAAAACAGTCAGATCCCTTTATACCAGAATATTGCGGATTTATACCCCTTGACTGGAGTTACGTTTTTGACCAGCCTGAAGTAATTGAAGAGCTTTCAGAGCTTGGGAAACACCGAAATTTGTACCCAATAGTTTGGGCACACCATGACGATCATCGCTACATTGGCCGTCCTTATAAACCGTTCAGTGATTTCAATACACTGCTTGATCAGTCAAATTCAGTTGGTTATGGCATCATTCACTGGAAAACGCATCCTCTTGACATGATATTTAATAATTACGAAAACCAGGTATGGCAAAATACCATAAATGAATCACTGGAGGAAGCATCTGATAATTATGCCAGGACAATGCTAAAAGCTGAAGACAATAAACTGTTTGAATATTTCCGGAGATGGTTTTCCAGTGCTCCAATGTTTGGAAGGGAAACCTCTGATTTCTTTCTGGTTTCCAGCGAAGATTATACTCTGGAGGGATATAACTCATCCCTTGAGGTGGTTGAAAAAGCAGAGGAAAGAATGAAATTGCTGGGGGAAGTTGACACAAATGCTTTAAATGAGCAAGGTTTAAAAGAATACGGTTACCAGATGGGAACGGAAAAATTTATCATTTCATTTTTTAATAATCATCATAATAACCACCAGGCATATAAACTTTTGCAGGATGGAAGATTGGAGGATGCGCTTCCGTTCATTTCGAAATTGAATCCGGAAGAAACCCTGGATCTTTATGCTGAAAAAATTGCAAATTATGGAGCAACGAGGGGAGAGGAAGGTATACTGGTGTCTTTGAATTTACGTTGGCTCCCCGATTATATTGACCTGAGACAAAGAGCAGGTCTGGAACCTGTTTTCATTAATTTTCAGCCTACTTCGCATGACCCACTGGCTCAGGGAGCTGGTACAAATACTTTTTTTATTGATGAAGATAAAAAATTCTGGCTTTCCCTTGGAGAAAAGGAATTGGGCACTAAGGCTTATACGAATGGGACATTACCTTTGCAGGAAGTAACTGACAGCTGGATTGAATTTTCAGATGCTTTCCTTTTTCCTGTAAAAACCATGCGGAAAAACAGAATTGAAACACCTGTCAGCGAGCTAAAAATACTTTTTGCGCCTCAAAGTGCAGGTTGTAACATTGAAATAATCCGGGATGGGAGGATTATTTCTTCTTATTCAATGGAGGAGTCGATTCAGGAAAAGATATTAAAGTTAAGTAATGTAAGTGGTGAATTTTCAGTAAAAATTATACCGGTGAAGGGAAACGTCCGACTTGCAGGAATAATAGTTGGGAGTTTTTTTTGAAACTCTCAATCTTCCAGATATCCAAAATTCCCGTTATTATAATCCTCATAGGCTTTTTGTATTTCTTCACGTGTATTCATAAGGAAAGGTCCGCGCGATGCAATTGGCTCATTGATTGGAGCGCCACTCATGACAAGTAGTTTACAATTATTCAGACCCTCAATAATAATTCTATCACCTTCGTTATTGAAAAGAATATATGAATTTGCCGGCACAATGTTACGGTCGTTAACTTTTACTTCCCCGCTTATCAAAAGGATGCCTGTGTTATGTCTTTCCGGAAGGGAGAAATCAATAACAGCATCTTTTTTCAGGGTAAGATTAAAGATATCTATTGGGGTAAAGCTTCGGGCAGGGCCTTGAACTCCTTTAAATATTCCCGATATTATGTCAGCTTTCCCCATATTGTTTTCCATTCCGTATTTCCCAAGCTTATCATTTTCAATTCCCTGGTAACCAGGGGGAGACATTTTATCATCTGCTCTCAGGTTTACCCAGAGCTGTACCATTTGAAGGTTTCCGCCTTTACGACTGAAATCCTGTTCATGGAATTCGTTATGAAGTATGCCGCTTCCGGCTGTCATCCATTGCACATCCCCTTCAGCAATTACTCCGGCATTTCCTGTACTGTCATGGTGGGCAATCTTACCCTGGTAGGCTATGGTCACCGTTTCAAGGCCGCGGTGAGGATGCGCACCTATACCCCGGGGCTTTTCCCTGGGCTGGAAATAAAATTCTGAATTATAATCGAGCAGGAAAAACGGGCTCATTCTTTTTTCCCCAAAACGCGGGAAGAAGTTGTGCACCCTGAATCCGTCACCAACCATGTGAACCGGAGGAGGAGGAATAATAGCTTCTATGGTTTTCATTTTTTAACAAGTTGAGCATCTGCGAAACTTTAATAAATAATTGAAAGATTTAAACCTTCTTGTAATACTCTACCATCTCAAGGTCAGGGGCTTGCCTTACTTTTTCCAGCATCTGAATTCTTTCAGTTTCTGTTAAAAGTGAGTATTCTTTTGCAAGACTTATCTTTTCATTCAGAAGTTCTGTATTTTCAGCACCTGTGATAAGTACACTTATTGGCAGTGACCAGGCAAAGAACTCAGCATCTTTAACCGTGATGTAACCCGGGATAAGAGGTGTTTCTGTTTCCCATCGAAGTCTCTCTGCCATTATTTTTTTGCTGAAGAACCGGCCATCGGCAAGTGTTTTCATAGCGAGGAGTCCCATGTTTTTATTCAATGCAAGGGGAACAACCTTTCTTGTGAAACTATGTTCACTTTCATAATCTATCAGGTTCACCGGTAATTGAATGGTTGAAAATATTGTAGGGTACTGAAGATGCTCCAGCATTTTGAGGTGTGCATAGGGACTCTGATGCCCGGTGAAACCAATATATTTTGTTTTCCCGGATAGGAGAATTTCTGTTATGGCATCTATCACCCCATTTTCTATTCTTTGTTCCACATCCTCCGGGGTGTTTAGGGAATGGATCTGAAGAAGATCAACATAATCGCATTGCATGCGTTTAAGTGATAAGTCAAATTCCTTTTTAAGGTTTTCCCCATCCCTGGCCTGGCTTTTTGTCATCAGAAAAATATCATCGCGATAATCCGGAACAAGATATTTTCCATAACGTTCTTCACTGACTCCTCTTCCGTAGCTGTGTGCGGTATCGAAAAATCTTACCCCTCCCTGAATAGCCGTTTCAATTACCTCCTGAGCATCTCTTTCTGTGGTCCATCCGATATGATATCCTCCCACACCAAGCATGGTTACGGATTCTCCTGTATTTCCCAGTTTTCGCAGGGGTAGTATCTCTCCCCATCTGTCATGTTTAGCCGAAGTGCCAGTGGCTCCAACTCCCCCCCATGGAAGTATTAAACCTGTGGTAGCAACTGCCATTGTTCTGATAAACTCTCTTCTTGTTTTCATAGACCTTGGTTTAAATAATTCATTAGCATAAACGGGCCTTCAATTTACAAATAATTTCCCTAACATGATAAAATCTCATTTCATCCTGAAAAAAATCCCCGAAGCAATGTAGTTAAGAGAAATTAAAAGTAATCCTGTCCTTTGAAGTATAAAAATAATCATTTTAATTTTTTATCTGCTGATCATTCCTGTCAGGTATTTTGATAATGAAAAAATTATTTTATTTTTGTATATATTTCATCAAATACATTATTTTTAAAACCGGCTGGTTAGCCTTTAAACAATCAACATGAAAAGATGTTTGAAACCATCAGGTTTTATAGAATTATTATTCCCCCTTTTTAGTTGCATAAATGCCCATACCTGCCTTCGCTTCAACTTTCTTCTCTTAGTTTTTGTTTTTTCCTTTTCAGCATTATCTGCCCAGCAGGTTTTCATTTCTTCAGGTGGTAGCGCTTTTGGCAGCGGAGGTTCAGTTAGTTATTCTGTCGGACAATTATTTTATAAACTGCAGGTTGAAACTAGTGTTCCTTTTACAGGGGATGTCCAACAGTCGCAGGAGAAAGCTGTTGTAACAGGAATTCCTGAAGCTCCCGGGATAGATATTTTTATCTTGGCTTATCCGAACCCTGCAAAGGATTTACTTTATTTAAAAGTGGAAGGTGAGAGTTTGAATAAAATGAGTTATCAGATATATGATGTAAAAGGAAAACTGTTGGAAAATAAGGAAATTTACAATAGAATAACCAACATTGCTTTAGACAGTTATGTTTCTTCAACATACTTTATAAAAGTGTTGCAGGACAGGCGGGAGATTAAGATTTTCAGGATCATAAAGAATTAGTTTTTATAATAATTAAAAGTTTGCATCATTCATATCGGTAATTATTCCGGACCAGATAGTGAGCCGCGTGAAAGGAGTATTGAAATAGATATTGAATGCTTATTCTGATCCTAAATCATCTGCTCCCCATCACTGTTATCATAAAAGCAGTTTCCTCAAGATTTCTTCTTCCAGATAGAAAATAAATTTACATTTTTTCGTAGGATAATATGTGTTTTTGTTTCTAATCGTTGACAGATAATATTTTCGTCAAGTACTGAATTAAATTTGATAAATTTGAGAACAGTATTTCAAAATCACTGATAAATACCGGAAAGGGGTATAATCTTCTAGTAAATAAATGAATGAGACAGAGCTGATCAACCATATCCTTGATGGTGATAAAAACGCATACAGGCAAATTATAGAAAAATACCAGCACATGGTATTCAGGGTATGCATGGGGTTTATTCATGAGAAGGAGCAGGCTAATGATTTAACCCAGGAAATTTTTCTGAACGCATTTATCAAACTTGAGTCGTTTCGGGGAAAGTCAGCTTTCTCAACCTGGCTTTATCGTATAGCAGTCAATACCAACCTTAATTATCTCCGTAAAGTCGGAAATCGTTATATTTTTCAGGGACGGGACATCCCGATCGGAGAAGATAAATACGCGGGGACGACCTTATGGAAAGAAGAAGTGCCAGCTCCGGACAGGAAAATAATTGATGAACAAACAGCTAAGGAGGTAAATAATGCAATTGATGGTCTTCCGGAGCGACAAAGGATTACATTTGTATTGAGCAATTATGACGATTTATCCCAGAAGGAAATTGCCGGAATCATGGGTATAACTGAAGGTGCTGTTGAACAATTGCTTCAGAGGGCAAAAGTTAATCTTCAAAAGAAACTATTGGATTTTTATATAAAAAATTATCAATGACCGTAGGATTTAAAAGGGAATTGCATCTAATATTTAAAACCAACAAAATGAAAGACAACAAATATAATGTTGACAATGGAGATGAAATTATGCAAATAGTTTCCGGAGTGGTTAGGCATGAGAGGGAAACCGGTAGTAGTCCTTTCCTCACAGAAAGAATAATGAATAAAATCGAAAGTATCAACTCTCCGGTTTTATTATCATCACTTCAGAAAGTATTACAGCTTACAGCCGTTGCTGCAAGCTTTTTACTCATGGTATTTCTGGGAGTAAATCTTGGAAATCTGATTAAAGAACCACGCAATGAAAGAAGTGAGATAATGGTTTTTAATGATGCACATTTAGAAAGACTTGATATACTCTTAAAGGATTAATTAGTATACCATGAGAGCTGAGAACAAAATAAGGATCCTTACCTGGGCAATTGTTGCCATTGCACTTTTAAGTGTTTCGACAATTGCTACTATTATTTACCATATACGCAACGGATCTTCTACTGAAGAGTATGTTAGTAATGAGGCAAACTCCCTGCAGATGAGTGGCAGAGAGTTCAGAGATGCTCTTAATCTTAGTCCGCAACAAATGGATGAATTTCGTTCAATAAACCTTCTTTTCAGACAATCGGCAAGGGAAATAAATATTTTACTCGATAAGACAAGGGATATCATGTTTACTGAATTGAAAAATGAGAATCCCGATATGGAAGTATGCAAACAGTTATCGGCTGAAATAGGCAGGCTCCATAAAGAGTTAAAGCTAATTACCTGTGAATTTTATATGGATGTCAGGGACTTATGTGATCCCGGGCAGGAGAAGAAACTTGAAGAAATTTTTGCGCCGGTATTTGGCTCTCTGCATGGTTTTGGATATGGAGGAGGGCAGGGGAGGAGATTTATGAATAGAAGACGGGGTAATAATTAAATTAGATGAGTTCAGTAAATAATATATATTAATTAACAATTAAATTCAAAAAATCATGAAACTTAAAATTTTTTTATCAGGATTAGCAATGTATGGAATGATGGCGCTGGCAAGTGCTCAGACACCAGCAGGAAATGTTCAGACAACCACACCTGCCGGTAAAAAGTCATGTTATGTGGATGCCAACAATAATGGATCCTGTGACCTGAGGGAAAGCGGTCAATGTGCAGGCAACCCGGTAAGACAAGGTCTTCGCCAGGGCCCGCGGAATGGACAGGGAGTTGGAAGGACAGGACAGGGCAGGGGTTTAGGCCCATGTGGAAGAGGAAGGAAATAAAAGATCAGTAAAAGACATTGTTAATTGAGAGGAGATATCTCGCTATCGCTCGATATGACAGGCTTTCGCGGGGATATAGAGCTGAGTGTTGGGTTGGGCTGGAAGCCAAACCCAACACCCGGCTCTTTACACGAAACCTGTAATTCTTTGCATCCGGGAATGGTTGCCACAAAATTATTCCAGAAGTTTCCAAAGATACTGGTGGATATTGCCTCTTTATTTATGATATCACCTGAAAAAGGAGCTCAAACAACAATGTATCTTGCTACTTCCTCAGAAGTTGAAAAAATATCAGGAAAATATTTCATCAAAAAAAGGATAAAAAAACCAGCTTCTAAGGCTAACAATTCTCAAACTGCTGAAAAATTATGGAAAATCAGTCTTGAAATGACTGACCTGGATAAGAAAGAATCTGAAAAGCAAATAGCATAACATACTTCTATCCATATCATCAAATTCCCCATTTCCTGATATCATAAGTAAAAGTAAACATGAAAAACCGCTGCAGTACATTGCTACGTGTATCTTCGATATAAAGGTCAGTGATATTTCTTTCTACATTCCTGTTCTGATTGAGTGCATCATTCACGGAAAATGAAATTTCCCCCCTGTTGTTTTTAAAGAGCTTTTTTCCCATGCTGATGTTCCATAAAGCAAAATTCTGATTATATCCTTCTGACAATCCTTTATAATATGAATGGTTAAATTGTGTGCTAAACACAAGGCCCTGCCAGAAAATGTATTTAAGACGCAACCGGGTACGCTGATAAAAATAGTTATTACTCAGATCATCCTGAAATGTGGAAGAAGGAATACTGTAGTTTGAATTACTGGAAATAACGAAGTCAATGTTCTGACTAATATTACTGTTGAGCGAAATACCAAGTCCGGCAGAACGATCCACTGATACCCCTTCTATGCCGTTAATTAATCCAGGTCTGCGGGAAACAGAGAAGGAAGAGTTCAGATTAATATTACACTTTATTTTATTAAGTGGTATCCCATATGTCAGAAACAAACTGGTGCTGATAAAACCATCGAGATTATGGGGTTGTATAAGCTGTTGCCCTTTAATCAGTTCAATGCCATTGATAACAGTGTCATTTCTTGCAAGAAAAGTGCTGTTTGCTATATAGCTATTTCTGGTAGTAAGCCTGATCAAGGCATAAAAAACACTTGACTTTTCTATATTGGCAGCAGTATACCTCAGAAAGACAATATTCTGGAATTCCTGTTTCAATTCGGGATTTCCGGTTATAAGTCTAAGAGGATTGGAGTTATTTACAACATCCTGTAATTGATCAATGGAGGGAAGGTTGGTATTTGATCTGTACATGAATCTGAGATTTTTATTACTGCCTGGTTTATAATTCATCATAGCGCTGGGGAGAATACTTCTGAAATTAAAATTATAACCGGCAATAACAGGAAATTCCCTTTTATTGTCAAGGTCGGCATATTCATAATCAACTCCGGCGCTAAAATTCAGTTTTTCTCCGATATACCTGTATCCTGTTCCGAGCTGGTGTGTGAAATAAATGTTTTTAAATTTATTTGAAAGAAGGCTGTCGGTGCGATCATAACTGCCGGTTAAGTTATTGAAATTAAACGTCATCCTGTCTGCATCATTCCATCGGTATGAGTTCTGGTAATTTAACTGTAGTAAAGTTTTAGACGAAAGTGGTTCCATATACATTAGCCTGGAAGTGACAGAATTGGTGTGAGTAATGTTGTCTGAAAACTGATCAATAGTATCCTTAATAAGTATCTCCCTTTGATAATAAAGATTTTCAGCCAGGAGACTGATATTTCCATCTCTATCGTTAAGGGATGTATTAACATTCAGGGAAACTGACCTTCCTTTTTTTTGAAAACTGTGCATGTAAAGCAAGGTGTTGGAAAAACTGTATCCTTTATTTTCCGATGAACGATCATTGGATGTTTGATTCAGCAAACTGGCATCTTTAAGAGTTTGACCAAAGATTGTTGAAAGAGAGGAGTTATTCTGCAAACTTAATCTGGGGATTACAAAAATGCGGTTAGATGAGTCAATATCATATTGAAGTCTGGCAGAAAGTCTGTGATTAAAGTTATTATTATCTAAAATTTGATCCTGAGAGTATAATTGCGAGCCATCTTCCATAAAATACTCCTGATTCAGATAGTCTTCTGTCCTGTTATCCACATTATTAAAGAAATAGCTGCCTGTAAGTTTGATTTTTTCATTCCAACTGTTTGTATAATTAAAGCCAAGTGCCTTTACTGTTGATATACCGTTTTGTCTTCCAATCATAAACTCTCCGGCATTACGACTACCAATGTTTCCTCCCTCCATAGATATTCCCCCGCCTGGCATTCCCCCGCCTCCACCTCCTCTTCCTCCACCGCCACCTGGCCTTCCACCCCCTGATCTTCCCGCACCTCCTGATCCCATTACACCCAAAATATCCTGCATGGAGAATCCCTGGTTATTAATATTATTCGATTGCCCCGTAATTGCTATTCTCCTGTGATTCTTAAAATAATTAATATTGCCGGATAAAAGATAGGCTTCATTGTTCCCGTAACCGGCTGAAGTTTTTCCAAAAACACCGTTTCTCATTCCACGCCGGGTTACAACATTCATTGTTTTTATTGTCTGCCCGTCATCGAAACCGGTAAATTTCGCCTGTTCTGATTGTTCGTCGAATATCTGTATTTTCTCCACAATTTCAGCCGGAAGATTTTTCAAGGCAATAACAGGATCCTGGTCAAAAAATGGTTTACCGTCAACAGTCACTTTTCTTACCTCTTCACCCTGAGCTTTAACGCTTCCACTTTCTACCTCCACTCCCGGCATTTTAGTTACCAGGTCTTCCGCAGTTGCGTCCTCTGTAACTTTAAAAGCATCCGCATTGAATTCCAGAGTGTCTTCCTTTATGGTTGCAAGGGGAATACTTTTTATGATAGAAACTTCTTCAAGGTCACTGGGTTCACTCTCGAGAAAAAGATCACCCAGGTTTATATCAAAATTAAAAAGCCTGATTGGGATTTCCAGGGTTTTATAACCTACATAACTGATGTGTAATGTAAAACTACCCGGAAGTACCCTGTCTATACGGAAATAACCTTTATCATTAACAATTGCAGTTCCAATAATGATATCACCCTGATTCTTCAGAACGAGGTGTGCTCCGGTAAGAGCTTCACGGGTTTGCGAATCGAGAAGGACACCTTCTATTTTATTGATGCTTTGTGCTGAACTGAATAAAACTATGATCAAAAAAAAACCTGATGAAATAAACACTCTAAGATGTGACATATTGCCTCTGATTATTAATTTAATAGGGTGAAATTAAATTACTAAAGTGTTTTGCGGAAATTTATTAGACGTGTTAGCCAAATTTGTAGACAAACGGGCTTCCAGAGAGAATGTCTGATCATTATAATTTATAATTATTCAAGGCTCTGTTGAATTCATCTTTATACTGTTCTCCAACAGGAATTCTTTTTTCTCCAATGAGAATTCTCTGATTATCGATTGAGTCAATTCTTGAAATAGAAACAATATATGACTTATGGACTCTTAAAAAATTTCTTCCCGATAATTTCTCCTCAATATTTTTCATTGTAGATTTAGTAAGAATGGGACGGGAACCGCAATATATTTTGACGTAATCTTTTAACCCTTCAATATACAGTATATCATTAATATTAATTTTAACTGTCGAATAATCAACTTTCACCAGTATGAAGTCAGTGGATGATTCGGTCAGATTTTTTTCATTAGTATTCTTTTTCTTTTTCAGCGAATATAGTTCAAAGGCTTTATTTACTGCCTTTAGAAAGCGGTCATAGGCTATGGGTTTAAGAAGGTAATCAACAGCGCTCAATTCAAATCCCTCTAAGGCAAATTCTGAGTATGCAGTTGTGAAAATGATCATTGGAGGATACTTTAAACTTTTAAGAAAATCAATACCGGAAAGATGAGGCATATTTATATCCAGAAAAATCAGATCTGTTTTAGAATTATTAATTAATTCAATTGCCTCGAATGCACTGGTACATTTGCCGGTTAATTTCAGAAATGGGATCTTTTTAGAAAACTTATCAATCACATCCAATGCGAGGGGTTCGTCGTCTATAGCAATACAATTCATTTCTTTAGATTTATTTTAAGGTCAACAAGGAATGTCCCGTCCTTTTCCTCACTGCGAAGCACATGTTGGTCCGGATAAAGGAGTTCAAGTCTTCTTTTTACATTTTTCAATCCAAAACCGGAAGTTTCTGATATTACATTTTCCCGTAAACCGGGAATAATAGTATTGGCACAAAAAAATCTGAGTTTCCCGTTTTCTGCAGAAGCTTCGATAATGATTATGGTGTCATTCAGATTGTCTGAGCCATATTTAAATGCATTTTCAACAATGGGTAATAGCAGGAGTGGCTCTATTTTATAGTCTGTATCAGGATTTTGTATATTTATTCTGAGTACTGTTTTTTCAGTAAGTCTGAGTTTCTGGAGTTCAATATAATTCTGCAGGCCGGAAAATTCCTGTTGCAACTGAACATTTGGTTTTTCAGTATCATAGATCATATACCTGAGCATGTCGGAGAGTTTCAGTACAGCTTCTGTTGTTTTCGCCGAACTACTGTTTGCAAGGGAGTAAATGCTGTTAAGTGAATTAAACAGGAAGTGAGGATTTACCTGTTTTTTTAAAGAATTAAGCTCTGTTTCAATTTTTTCTTTTTCTGTTTCAAGCCTTATTTTTTCATTCTCCTGGTACCTTACAAACAATCCATATGCAAAACTTAGAGAGAAAATCAATAAAATTCCCGTAAGGGAAAAAAGAACAGCTCTTCTCTGAAAATAACGTCCTCTCGGAGATGTATGCCGGGTAACTTCTCTGCTATAGGAAGGCTTTTCAGTCCTGATTTCCTTCTGGTCTGATGCTTCAGCCTGTTCTGTCCTTAAAACCCTCTGGGTTTCCATCTTACTGAAATGAAATTTTCGGATTTCAACAGTAATATAATGACTACCGCCAATAAGGATTAAGCAGGAAAAAAGATATAAAATGAACCTTCTGTTGAAAAAGAGAAAGGGAAGCAGAAATAGCAGGTTCAGATAAAATACCAGCAGGTAAATTACCCATATTTGTATATGAAAAATAGGTTTAAAAGTAACAGGGTAATTGCTGATCAGCAAATAATTGAGAAAAAAAAGCAATACCCAGATCAGTCCGTGTATAATTATAGTTCTGTAATGTAAAAATTTTATCATTTTGATGGCTTACAGGAATTTTGATGGAGCTTCTTTTAAACTACTTATTTCACTTCTGAAGCAACAGAAACATTTTTTATCCACACTTTCATCGGTATAGTTATTTTTTGCATTTCTAATTTTCTTTTTTCCATTTCTTCAGGATTACTGTTGGGATAAGAGCGATTTCCCCCTCCCTGTCTGAATCCTTCTGCCCTTTCTCTGGCAGCATATGATTGTTCTCCTCTCTGGCTCATTGCTCTTTGTCTTGCCATTGCCATCTTTTCCGGATCAAAGCTACCACTTTCCACTCCAAAACTGAAATTATCTGCTATACGGTTTTTTATGGAGATTTTCGCCAAAGGTATGGTAATGTTATAGTGAAGTTTCAACTGTTCATCTACAAAAATTTCACAATTAATTCCATTTAAATCTTTCATAGAAGTAATAATTGGGTTTTTAATTCCAAAACCTGCAATCTCCGCCTCAGAAATTCCTGATGCCAGTTGTTCCCTTTGCTTAAGTCTTGCTTTTTGTCGCTCTTCTAAATTGAGATCGGCTTGAGGACGTGGCTGGAAAGGCACCTCCGGTGAAATGAATTTAATGTAGTTTTTCCTGCTTTTCTTTAAATCCGGGTCAATAAAAACTGTAAGCCCAAACCTCAAGGCTTTGTTCTGTGATGCATCTGAAACCATAATGAGATGAATGTATAGATTTTCATCATCATTGGCAAGGAGATAGAACAGCTCATTTTCACTGTCGTAATGGAAGGAATCCGGAAATTCAATTGTTTCAGGCCTGTGCCATTTGCTTTGCAAAGCCTCCTGAGCGTTTAAAGTATTTAGAATAATGCCGTTAAAAGTGGCAGCTACAAATAATATTAATAAAGCTTTCATATTTGGAATATTTTATAATTTTCTCCAAATATAAACGAATCATTATCCTGTTAAAACATTATTAGACAAACACGAACAAATTGTCGACAAAATCTGGTTACTCTCAGAAAAATCTCACATCCTCAAATCCTTCTGCGCACATCAGCGTGATCTGCCGGACAAAAAAAGAAAAAGAGGTTCCCGCAGATTTCGCGGATTAACGCAGAAAGATGCCTTCCTAATCCTGTGCCCTGTGCCCTGTGCCCTGTGCCCTGTGCTCTGTGCCCTGTGCCCTGTGCCCTGTGCTCTGTGCCCTGCGCCCTGCGCCCTGTGCCCTGTGCCCTGTGCCTACTACTACTGCCAACTTTTTTCCTCATTTATTAACTTTCATTCGTCAATTGCTCATTTTCCATTTTCCAGGTATTAATTCGCTGCTTAATATACCCCTCTCACGCTCATTCTCAGACCATAGACTGCATCCATAGCGGTAATAAAAAGGGTTTTACGATCATAACCTCCGAAAGAAATATTTGCTGTCTAACGGATGATTTTATTGCCGGGCTGATCTGTGAAATAGATCTTGCCATCAGTTATCAATGATTATTACTTTACGGACCTTTTGTAAGTTCATTATCATCTGACTTCTCATCTGGATCATCAACTTTTTCGGGTGCATTATCCGGGCTTATGTATTTCTTCAATTCATCAAGAAAGGTAAGCTTAGTCATTTTCGTCTGATCGTTATAAGCTGCGAGACCAATAACATGTGCAGCCACGGAAAGAGAGAAAAGAAGGAAAATGAAAATGGCCGCTATTTTCAGAAAAACAATCGTATCATTAAAATGAATCAATACCCCAAAGAGAATAAATCCTGTTCCGAAAGTTACCGCTTTGGTAGCAGCGGACATCCGGGTGTAGACATCCGGCATCCTGATCATCCCAATAGCCGCAATTACAATAAAAATAATGCCTGTATAAATAAATAAGATACTAAGAATTGATGTTATCATTTTTTCTTTCTTTTACTGAGATAATAGGAAAATGCTATTGCCCCGAAAAATGCGACAAAAGACAAAACAAATACTACATCAATGTAAACCGGGTTATTGTAATTGATGGAAAGCACAGATAAAACCCCAATTGTTATGCAGGTTATAACATCAAAGGCGGTAACCCTGTCGGCAATTGTCGGACCAGCAACCAAACGATATAAAACAAAAGCAGCCGCCAATATCAGAATTATAAGAGCTGTTTGTACAGATATGTTGATGAATGCTTCCATTATTCAGATAACTCCTTTATTCTTCTTTCAAAACCATTTTTAATATTTTGTATAACATTTTCAGCATTACCTTCGGGAACATACATTTCATGAACAAAGAGTGTTTTTTTGTCTTCTGATACCATTAAACTGAGTGTCCCGGGGGTAAGAGTAATTACAGAAGCGAGGGTTACAATTTCAAAATCAGTATTTAAATCCAAAGGAACAGCAACAATAGCCGGTCTTGTTTTGAATCCTGGTGTTAAAATATCTGACGCTACTCTTAAGTTGGATATTATTGATTCTCTGGCAAAGAAAAGAATAAATTTAAATAACTTGTAAAATTTGATAAAGGCTTTTTTATTAAAAATACGGCTAAAAATCAATATACTCATGAAAACAACAAAATAACTGCTAATAAATATAATTGGTTTATTAAGTTTCAGCTCTGAATAATAATTCATTATTTCCAATACTATAACACTAAAAATATTATTATAAATAAACCATCTCATTATCTTGGATTTAAAACAGAATGAATATAAAGATGTGAGTTGAATAGTTGCTCAGCTGTTTCCATTGCTATTTCATAAAACGGTTCAGCGATTATGCCAATAATTATTGTGGCAAGAACCATCAGTCCAACAGGTAAAACCATCATCCAGACAGGACCGGGACTATTGGTAAATTTTTCAGGATCGTCTCCTTTTTCGGGTTCATTTGTCCAGAAAACTTCATTCCATATTTTAGTCATGGAGAACAGAGTAAGCAAGCCAACAGCTAATGCAATAATTATCAGCCAGAATAATTCTGCCTCAATACCGGCTTTTACAAGTAGGAATTTTGCCCAGAAACCTGAAAAAGGAGGTATTCCTGCAAGCGAAAGAGCAGGTATCAGAAATAAAAATGCCAGCCATGGATAATCCCGGTAAACCCCTCCTATATATTTGAGTTTATAGCTTCCTTTCAGGTGATGAACTATCCCGCTGATAAGAAAAAGATTAGTTTTAACGATGCTATGGTGAACAATGTAAAAGATGGAACCTGCTAATGCGAGTGGAGTGAAGAGAGCCAGCCCCATTACCATAAAACCAATCTGACTCACACTGTGAAAAGAAAGAACCCTTCTGAAGTCATATTGGGTGGCTGCTCCAAGGACTCCTATTGTCATTGTGAATACAGAGATAAACAGCAAAAGAGTGTGAGTGTAATTTATATCCAGAATAAAAATCATTGTAAATACTCTTATAAGGGAGTATATACCCACTTTGGTAAGTAAGCCGGCAAAAACAGCTGCTACAGCTACAGGTGGAGTATGGTAGGAGGCCGGGAGCCAAAAGAAAAGTGGAAAAATTGCTGCTTTTATTCCGAACGAAATAAGAAAGAACATGGATGTAAGAGTGATCAAACCTTTATTCTCAACAAGATGGACCTTCTCCGCCAGATCTGCCATATTGAGGGTACCTGTCAGACCATATACCATACCAACTCCTGCCAGAAATATTGCGGAGGAAAGTACATTAAGAGTTACGTATTTTATTGCTCCTTCCAATTGAGATTTTTTGCCTCCAAGGACGAGAAGAACAAATGACGAGATCAGCATAATTTCAAACCAGACATACAGGTTGAAAATATCACCTGTGACAAATGCTCCTGAAACGCCAAAGATCAGAAAATTATAGAGTGGGAAATATCCGTAATTTTTTCTTTTATTATCAATGAACGGAATAGAATAAATTGCAACAATCAGCCCGATGAAAGCTGTTAAAATAAGCATAACAGCCGACAAAAGATCAGCAACAAGGGTTATTCCAAACGGAGCATTCCAGTTCCCTGCTTGCAGAACTACTATGCCATTTTCTCTAACTTGTAAAAAAAGATTAAAAGAAAAATATAACATTGCTGACATTCCAACAAAACTCATCCATGCCTGCAATATCCTGTTTCTAAAGGAAATTAAGCATAGTAATGCAGAAAGAAAAGGTGTAAAAATTGGATATAGTAAAATTAATTCCATCTTATTACTTATTACTTTCAGGTATGTCAGTTGAAATCAGTGTGTCCAGATCATCAGTTCCGGTCTCCTCATATACCCTTCTAATCAAAACAATTGCAAAGGCCTGTATTCCGAATCCAATAACAATGGCAGTAAGAATTAGTGCTTGTGGCACAGGGTCAGCAAAAAGTGTTCCTGTTGTTTCGCTGTCCTGCGGTATTAATGGAGGGTTTTCCCTTGACAATCTTCCAAGGGTAAAAATAAACAAGTTGGCAGCATGACTCAATAAAACTAAGCCAATTATAAGTTTTACGAGACTTCTCCTCATCATCATATAAAACCCGGCTGAAAACAAAAATCCTGTTATTAAGGCTAATAATAATTCCATTATTCGCTTATTGAAAAAATAATTTTACATACCACTCCGATTACCACCAGGTAAATCCCGAAATCAAACAGAAGGGGTGTGCCCGGCCTGCCTATTATGGGCAGATAATAATCAGCCCACATTCCTTCAAAGAAAACAGCTCCTGAAAAAAGAGGCAGTGCTGATGAGAAAAATGCTATAAATAAACCTGAGAAGATAATTATCATGGGTTTAACTATCATGAAACGCTCAGTTTCTTCAGCTCCAAAAACAAAAGTCTTTAATATAAAAGCTGAAGCAGCAAGCAGTCCTCCGATAAATCCTCCGCCAGGTTCATTATGCCCTCTGAATAAAATCAGAACCGATACAATCAGCAAAATTGGAAACACAATTTTAACGGCTACCTGAAGTATTAAAGTTTTCATTTTTCACTTTTACTTAATCTAAGTTTCATCAGAGCAAAAACCCCAAGTGTTGCAACAGCCAGCACAGTGATTTCTCCCAAAGTATCAAGAGCTCTGAAATCAACAAGTATAACATTTATTATATTACGACCTTTAGCCAATATATAGCTGTTTTCAGCGAAGAAATTCTTAAGTTCCGAAACCATGGGGTAATTAGTTACCAGTAAAATTACAAAGCTCATTGTGGCCCCACCTGCTATGGAAATGACAATATCCCTGTACCGGTATATCCCTGGACTAAGCTTGATGTACCCGGGTAATTTATACAAGATGTAAACAAAAACAACTACTATAAGAGTTTCAATAAGAAACTGAGTCATTGCGAGATCAACTGCTCCATACATTGCAAAGAAAATAGCTATGCCATAACCTACAACACCGAGTATTGCAATGGCAGCAAGCCTTGAGTTGGCTCTGACAATAAAAATTATTGCTGTAACTACCACCAGAGCAAGAATAATTTCATAAATTTTTAATTCGTTAAAGTATATGCTGAAATCAAATAATTTATAATGAAAGACTGGAAACAGAATAAATCCAATAAGAGTTACCAGAACAGTCATTATGTAAAACCGGAGGTATCCGCTTTGGATGAAACGGGTTAGGATGTCGGCAAAGAATAAAATGCTTTTCCAGCTGAATTCATATATTGCTTCAGGCCCATAACGTTCTGCTCTTATGAGATAACGATCGAAATTTTTATAGGCTGGGGAAATCCGGTAAATCAGCCACCCTGTTAAAAGAGTAAAAACGCTGAGGCCCAGAACCGGGGAGAATCCGTGCCATAGATAAAGATGCAGTTCTCCGGCTACCGATGACACAGCATATGAGGCATTTCCCAGAATTGCTTCTACAGTTATCCCGGGGAGGAAACCTGCTATTAAACTGCACAGACCTAATAAAAATGGTCCGAAAACCATTCCGGCCGGCTCTTCATAATGTCCATCAGGGAGTGAAGAGTTTCCTTTAGAGAAGAAAATCTTCCATCCAAGAAGGTAGGCCAAAGAAGCGAAAATGACTCCAGGAATAAAAATGACAAGTGTAAAGATAATATTCATTCGTGGAGCATACATTGCAGCTTCATAAAGAAGTTCTTTACTCAAAAACCCAAGAAAGAACGGAAACCCAGCCATGGAAAGAGTAGTTAAAACAGCAGCCACTCCTGTTAGTTTCATCTTACTGAATAATGCAGAAAGCTTATCCACTTTTCTTGTTCCTGTAGCAAACTCTATATTGCCTGCGATGAGAAATAATCCACCCTTGTAGAATGCATGTGCCAAAAGGAAAATAATGGCAGCCTGTATCGCTTTGGGAGTTCCTAAACCTATAAAAAAGATCATTATACCCAATGCTGAAACAGTAGTATATGCAAGAATTTTTTTCAGATCAGTCTGGAATAAAGCCCATACTACTCCAATCAATGCTGTTATTCCTCCGATAATGATAAGGGTTGAATGCCACTCAACTGTACCTGACAAGTATGGGTTAAGCCGTGCAAGTAAATATACTCCGGCTTTTACCATAGTGGCAGAATGCAGGTATGCACTTACAGGAGTTGGAGCAGCCATGGCATTGGGAAGCCAGAAGTGAAAAGGAAACTGGGCAGATTTTGAAAATGCTCCAATGAATATAAAACCGAGCATCAATCCAAAATAACCGGATTCTTTAAAAACGGCTCCTCCGTCTTCCCATATGGAAATTTGGGTGGATCCTGAAATAATGGAAGCAATCAGAAGGCCTGCTAATAGTGATAACCCTCCAAATGCGGTAACAATTAATGCCTGTAAGGCTGATTTTCTTGCATTCTCAATACCGTGTTTATAGCCAATCAGCAGGTAAGAACTAAAACTTGTCAATTCCCAGAAAACAAACAGCAGAAATATATTATCAGAAAGCACAACCCCAAGCATTGATCCCATGAAGATGAATAAGTAAGAATAAAACTTAGGCAGATTAATATCCTCAGCAAGATAAATGCCTCCGTATATTACAATCAGGAACCCAATACCGCTTATTAGAAGAGCGAACAAAAGACTTAATCCATCCAGACGGAACTGGAGATGAAATCCAAGCGCCTCAACCCATGTGTAGGAAAAAATAATATCTGAACCCTTAAGTACTTCGGGTAGCAGAAGCAGGATACTTAAAAAAGAAATGAAAGAGGGAACAGAAAGTATCCAGGGTGAAAACTTTTCAGAGAAACGATGAACAACCGGTGCTATTATTGCACCGGTGAAAGCAGTAATAATAGAAATAATTATTAATCCTTCCATTTTTTATCTTCAGGCGAGTTTAAAGATAATTGTTCTGAGTTAAAGTCAAACTTAGTTGTGTAAAAAAAAAAACTGTCATAACAAACTGACCATTATAAAAAGAAGTTTTCGATACATATGTATCCAGAATACATAACAAAAATAAATAATAACTGGTTTCAAAGAATTAAAAATCCACTAACACATGAAATTGTAATTAATTTATAATTAGTAATTAATGGAATATTTGAAAAAAATATTATAATTAATACGCTGTTTTTTATTGTTATTTTTTATTAAAGGATGAAATGAATTTACTCGTCAATCCTTAAACTTATAGATGAATGAAAAGTACAATTAACAAAGTCATGCTGGTTGGAAATGTTGGGGATGAACCCCGCGTTAACCAGGTTGGTCAGGATAACATGGTTGCTAATTTCCCTCTTGCAACTCATGAAGAGTTTACAGATAAGGAAGGGAAAGAAATAAAAAGAACTGAGTGGCATAAAATTGTGGTCTGGAATAAGAGAGCTGAAGTTGTCAGAAAGTATGTAAAAAAAGGTGATCCAATTTATGTGGAAGGAAAACTTCAAACAAGTTCATGGGAAGATAAGGAGGGAATTAAGAGATACACAACAGAAATAATTTGTGACAATTTTCTGTTTTTATCTTCAAAAAACAATTAGAAATTCCGGATAGGATTATTGGGATCATACCGGATTTTTGGGGTTGTAATGTGTCCGCTGCTTCAAAGTAACTCTTGAATGCAGCGGATTTTTATATTCATCACAAAGGATGAATCAGAATATATTTATATATTTTATTCAGGTAGAAACCTGATGCAAAAAAATATTTTTCTGTTCGAGAAACAGAGAGCAATGAACCTTAATGATATCAGACCTCCTATCGCATACCTTGAATTTAGTCAAAATAAAAATTCTAAAAATTAATTTTATTCTTACATTTGCATGGGATAAAAAAATCACTTTTATCATTGTTTTCTGACATAAACTATTGATTTAGAATTAGAAATATATGTTTTTACAGCATATATAAATTTTGATAGAAGTTGGTTCTAACCATCATTTTATGGATAAAAACGGAAGATATCTTACCAGGTTTACAGAGAGACAGAATAAGTTTGAACAACAGTATAGTTCAGAATATACTGAGAAACAGCATAAAAAGGGGAAACTTACCGCCAGAGAAAGAATAGCCATTTTATTTGATGAAGGAAGTTTTGAGGAGATTGATGCATTTGCAACGCCTGCTTCCATGGATACAGGTTTTGGTAAAATGACAAGTTCCTTTGGAGATGGTGTAATAATTGGACACGGAAAGATTAGTAACAGACCGGCATTTGCTTATGCCCAGGATTTTAATGTTATGGGTGGGTCTTTGGGTTCTGTTCATGCTTCAAAGATAGCTAAGATACAGGATATGGCTCTTAAGATGGGAGCGCCGATGATCGGGATAATTGATTCGGGCGGTGCTCGTATTCAGGAAGGTATAGCCAGTCTCGCCGGGTATGCAGCTATATTTTACAGGAATGTTCAAGCTTCAGGAGTTATTCCTCAGATATCGGTAATAATGGGTCCGGCCGCTGGTGGGGCTGTTTATTCCCCCTCCATAACAGATTTTGTTTTTATGACAAACAAGACCAGCTACATGTTTGTAACCGGGCCTAATGTGGTTAAGGAGGTACTTAATGAAGATGTTACTTTCGATGATCTGGGAGGTGCTGAGGTGCATGCAAGAAAAAGCGGCATTGCTCATATGATGTATGAGAATGAAGAGAATACTCTGTTTGGGGTGAGAAAACTTTTATCCTATCTGCCTTCAAATAACCTGGAGAATCCTCCATTTCTGGAACCGGAAGATTCTGAGAAAGAAATACAGGAGAAGTTAAGGGATATTGTTCCTGAAGATCCAAATAAACCCTATGATATTAAGGAAGTAATTAACCTTATTGTGGATAAAGGAAGTTTTTTTGAGATTTCGGAATTATATGCGCAAAATATTGTAATCGGTTATGGAAGACTAAGTGGCAGGACAATAGGTATTATTGCCAACCAGCCAAAAGTATTGGCCGGCACTTTAGATATCAATTCTTCCATGAAAGCCGCCCGATTTGTAAGATTCTGTGATTCATTCAATATTCCGGTTCTTACATTGGAGGATGTACCCGGTTTTCTTCCGGGAATAGATCAGGAGCATAATGGTATTATACGACATGGTGCAAAACTTCTTTATGCTTTTGCTGATGCTACTATTCCACGCATTACAGTAATCCTTAGAAAATCATATGGGGGTGCATATTGTGTAATGAACAGTAAGAATCTTGGTGGTGACTTTAATTTTGCCTGGCCTACAGCCGAAATTGCGGTAATGGGTCCGGAAGGTGCTGTAGCAATATTATATAAGAATGAACTTGCCAAAGCAGAAGATCCCGGAAAAATGAAAAAAGAACTTGCTAATAAATACCGTAATGAAATAGCAAATCCATATATTGCGGATGAAAGGGGATATATTGATGAAGTCATTGATCCAGCACAAACACGAAAAAAATTAATGATTGCTTTTGAAGCACTTGAAAACAAACACGTAAATTTCCCGTCCCGTAAGCATGGGAATATTCCTCTTTAATATTTTTATATGAAAATAGAAAGGCTTTTAATTGCAAACAGGGGAGAGATTGCCGTAAGAATAATGAATACTGCATCAAGAATGGGAATTGAAACCTGGGCCATTAAGACTCCCAGAGAGCCAAATGCCTGGTATCTGACACATGCTGATAAGATTGTTGATTTTTCCGAATCTGATGATGATATTACTATTTTTCTTGATGTTGAAAAACTTATTGAGGTTGCCATTAAGAATAAGATTGATGCTATTCATCCCGGGTATGGCTTTCTCGCTGAAAGTTCTTTTTTTGCAGCATGTTGCAAGGAAAATAATATTCTATTTGTAGGACCCTCTGCGGAAGCAATTTTTAAAATGGGTAATAAAACTATTGCAAAACAACTTGCCAGGAAGTCAAATGTTCCACTTTTACAGGGTAGTCTGGGGAATGTTACAAGCACTTCCGAAGCAAAAGAGATTGCATCTATGATAGGCTACCCGGTTATCCTTAAGGCAGCAGCCGGAGGAGGTGGGAGAGGAATGAGAGTGGTTGAAAAAGATTCTGAGATGGAAAAAATGTTCAAAATGGCCGCTTCTGAATCTGAAAAAGCATTTAATGACCGCTCATTGTTTATTGAAAAATATGTAAGGAACCCCAGACATATAGAATTCCAGATATTCGGGGATAAGCATGGAAATATTATTCACCTTGGGGAACGCGAATGTTCTGTTCAACGTAAGCATCAGAAACTTATTGAAGAATCACCTTCGCCTGCTTTGACTGAACACTTGAGGAATATAATGGGCGAAGCTGCTGTAAATATTGCACATTCTGTTGGTTATTATAGTGCCGGCACTGTTGAGTTTCTTCTGGATGACAAAAATAATTTCTTCTTCATGGAAATGAATACAAGAATACAGGTTGAACATCCTGTAACTGAAATGGTAACCGGTTATGATCTTATTGAATGGCAGTTAAAAGTAGCAGAAGGTGAGAAATTACCTGTAAAACAGGAAGATGTGTCATTTAATGGCTGTGCAATTGAATTTCGTATAAATGCTGAAGATGTGCAGGCAGGATTTTCTCCCAGCCTTGGTATTATTGAAAAAATTTCCTTCCCCAAAAGTAAAAATATTCGGATAGATACAGGGGTGCAGACAGGTTCTGTTGTAACACCTTATTTCGATTCAATGATAGCCAAACTTATCATTCACGGAGAGAACAGGGAAAAAGCTTTGTTATATGCATCTAACGCATTGAAAAAATTATGGATCAAAGGACTTAAGACTACAACTCCATTTTGCAGAGCTGTAATAGCGAATAAAAATTTCAGAAAGGGTCTGTATGATACCTCCTTCCTTACAAAAGAAATGAAAATGCATTACCAGGAAGACCCTGAGGAGGAAATGCTGGCCGCTTTCTTTGCTACATTCGATTATGTGCGTGAGCTGAGAAGTGATGAACTGAAGCAGGTAAATTTCGAAAAAGGAAAAACAATGGCTCCCTGGGTAATGACAAAGCGACTGAAATCAATTTAATACTGATAATATGATAGACAGAAATCCCAAATCAAAGAAGGATAAATATATTGCCTGCAGTTCTTGCAGTAACAGGAAATTTGAGATTATTAACCCACTCGATGAAAAGCCTCGGGTAAAGGGTAAAAGACTTGATTTGTGTATTGTGGAAGATCCTGATGGATTCAACTATATTTTCTGGAAGAAGAAAAAATACCAGGTTGATATTCTGGAAAAAAATCAAAACAGTTATACCATCATGATCAATGGAGTTTGGTATTCCTTTAGTATTGAAACTCCTCTGTCGTATAAAAGACGTAAGTATCTGTTAAAAAATGGCAGCTCTTCAAAGATTGAAAGGCTGAATGCTCCAATGCCAGGGAAAATTCTGGACATTATGGTGGAGGAGAATTCTGAAATAAAACAGGGAGAGGCTGTTATTATCCTTGAAGCCATGAAGATGCAAAATGAAATACTATCCCATGTTACGGGAAAAGTAAGAAAAATTAATATTAAGACTAATGATTCTGTTATGAAGGATGATGTGATGCTGGAAATAGAAAAAGTTTAGTTTACTTAATTAAAGTGTCGGTTATAACCTTATCAATAATATCCTCAAGCTTAAAACCCATTGTGCGAATTTGTTTTGGAATAATACTCTCCCTGCTCATTCCGGGAACCGAGTTTAACTCAAGAAAATATAACTGATTACCCCTGAGGATGAAATCTGCCCTGACTAAGCCCCTGCAATGGAGGTGGTCATAAATTTCCGAAGCAATTGTCTGGCATCGCTTCTGAACCTTGTCGGATACGGCTGCAGGAGTTATCTCTTCCGAAAAACCTTCCTTATATTTTGCTTCATAATCAAAAAAATCATTTTTTGTTATTATCTCGGTAACCGGGAAAATAATTTCTTCTTCTTTGGTCTTTAATAAACCACAGCTTAGTTCAGTGCCTTTAATATACGATTCTATCATTACTTCCTGATCTTCATTAAAGGCCAAATCCACAGCTTCTTTAATATCCTCGGGATGGTTAACCCTGGAAACGCCAAAGCTTGATCCCCCATTATTAGGTTTTACAAAACATGGTAAACCAACAGTTTCAATTATTTTTTCAGTAGAGAATGTATGCATTTTGCTGATAAGAACTGCTTCTGCTGTTATTACACCAAAATTTCTGAGATACATTTTGCATGCATATTTATTAAAGGAAAGCGCTGAGAAGAGAACTCCTGATGTATTATAGGGTATTTTCTGCAGATCCAGGTATGCCTGGATCTTACCGTTTTCCCCAGGGTCTCCATGGATGATAATAAATGCATATTCAAATCTTATCTTTTCCCCTTTTACTTTAATACTAAAATCATTCAGGTCAACTGTTTTCACAGACCCGCTTTCAGTTATTGCTACCCATTCCATATCCTTCACTGTTACAGCATATGGCACATACTTTTTTCGGTCGATATAATTAATAATCTGTTCAGCACTTTTTATGGAAATTTCATATTCAGAAGAATTTCCTCCTCCAAGTATTGCAATATGTTTTTTCATAATTTTATATGATAGGGAAATATTAAGAATACGAATGCCGGCTAACTGAAATAATATTTTTTACAAACTTATACTTATATAAAAGTATATTCTTTTGCAATAAAAACAAAGCTGATTTCTCAGTATCTAAGCAATAAAAATATCTTAAACAATCTTCTTAAGTTGACGGCAATGCCTGGAAGGGATGAACTTCCATATCCACGGATATTTCAACCCTCCGGGTTGTGTCGCTAAACGATTACATGTCATTAAACCGCACAAGCGGTTATATTATTATGTGCATGAAATATACATGTGCGAAACTTTAGTAACTAATAATCTTTCATGGTTTTTTTTTCTTGTTATCTTTTTCTTTATATGATGAATAAAGATGATAAGCACAATCGGGCCCTATCAGTTTAGCCGCAGCATAATGAGGCAATTTTATTCTTCCCCGTTGAATAAGTTTACGATATAGATATTTTAACCTTAGTGATTCTGGTGTGTTATCGAACGACATCCTGATAATTGATATGTGGTTTAGATTTAAACAGAAAGTAGTGAATAAAGTTTATTTATCATTCAGGATATAATCATAAGATGTTAAACTTCTTGCTATTCTGAAATTCTTACCAGCCTCATGGATATTTTTCATTTTATAATTACATCTCCCCATTCCCATATATGTGAATGCGTTTAAATAACTGGTAATATCACCGTATGTCAGGGAAATCTCCAATCCTTTTTTATATTCCATCAAAGCTCCCTCCCAGTTTCTATTCAATTTTTCCAGATAATAGCCACGTAAGATGTGTCCCTGCATTATTGAAAAATCATCTTCAGCATTCTCAAGACGCATTAACAGAACATCAGCTAAAGAGAATTTATTGTTCAGCATCAGAATTAGGGCGTAGAGTCCTCTATAATAAGTGTTATTCGGGAATTCCCTGTAAAGTTCCGAGGCATAATAAGAAGCTCTTTCTTTATCATTTTCGTAATTAAGATATATCAGAGTAAGAAAAAATTTTGCTTCAACTCTCAGAAATAATGTATTTTCAGCGCAATATTCCAATTGTGAAATGCCATATTCTTTATCACCTTTGTGGAACAATAATGCAATAGCCTTATACGATTTATTCTTCTCGGGGTAAGCAATAATATAGTAATTATACAAACCGGTGGTGAAACTGAACTCATTTAGTTTTTCCTGAAGTTCAAAGCCTTTTAACGTTTGCCGGTATAATCTGTTCAAATGCGGAAAAACCTTAGCTGGTTTGCCGTTATCTGCCCAATGCATTACATAAAAGGCCCTGCCGAACAGATCAAAGAAAATCGCTTCAGTATTTTCGGGATCATTTGCAATAATAATCTCAGATTTTGTAACTGATTCTTCGACAAGAGAAAGAAACCTTTCTGAATTTCGGTTGTCCAGCGTTAAGGGATAATTCTCCCAATAAATAATAAGTGCTTCAAGAAAAAAGGAGGAAGGATGGTTTGGAGCCATCTTTTTTACTTTTTCCAGACTATTTCTGGCATCTTCAAACTGATAATTGTAAGTGCTGTTCAGGCTTCTTCTGATCTCCGTAATGATAACCGTACTGTCTAAGATGTTATATTGTGCTCCGGATTTATGGGAGAAAAAGAAAAGAGGAAATACCAGAAATACAAATATTTTAGACATCGAACAAACATTTCAATAACATGCAAAATTACCAAAAAGGTATGGAATGACAAGTTTTGAGCATCTTTCTTTAAATGTTGCAGTCAACAAATAAACTATATCTTTGCTTTTTTAAAAATATATGATTCAGATTGATGACAAAATAATAAGCCTGGAACTTTTTAAGAATTATTTTGTATGCGATCTCCCAAATTGTTTTGGTAATTGTTGCATATATGGAGATGCCGGAGCTCCTTTGGAGGATTTTGAAACAATATTACTCGAAAAGGAAATAAGAAAAATCATTAAATGCCTGGATAAGAAAGGAGCCGAAACAATAAAAAGTAAAGGTGCCTGGGTGGAAGATGATGAAGGAGAAAAAGTAACGCCTCTTATTGAAGAGAATGAGTGTGCTTATTGTGTTTTCCGGAAAGGTATAGCCAGATGCGGAATTGAAATCGCATATTTAGATAAAGCAACAGATTTCAGAAAACCAATCTCCTGCCATTTGTATCCGTTAAGGGTAAGTAAAACGGGTGAATACACTGTTCTTAATTTTCATAGATGGCATATATGCAATCCTGCAGTTGAACTTGGAAAAAAAAAGAAAGTGCCTGTGTTTCGTTTTCTTAAGGAGCCAATTGTTAGAATGTGGGGGGAATTATTTTACAAGGAAATGGAACATGCTTATAAAGATATAGGTACTGACAGCGTTGAACCATGAAAAAAAAGAATCCAACTTTGCTCCCTCCTCTTTGCCAACTATCCCCTCCCTCGCTGTGATTTCCATTAAATTCCCGGAACAACCAGTTATTAAAACTATATGGTATAATTACGCCCCACGTTATTTATGGGATGATAATGATTAAGCTGGCCGGAAATGCATAAGCAGAATTCAGAAGTGGAAGGCAGAACAAGGAACAGAAGAATGCAGAATTCAGAAGTTTATAATTCTTGTTTAAAGCCTTTTTTAGATTTAGAGGGTGAATTTACTTTTCGGATTAGACTCAATAAAGAAATTATGTGAATGTTTATAGAATGTTAACATAAATTAAGCATACCTTAAAAAAATAGGGGTAAAAACAAATAAATATAAATAAAATAAAATAAAATATATAAAAAAATAGGATATAAATGAAAATATACATACTTTTGTAGTGATATACCCTAAATTAATCATTTAAAATTTAAAATTATGGCACATATTCGGTTTTCTGCAATAAACGAGGTTTTTTCCCGTCAGGCGCTTGAAGTAAAGGCTCCTTCGGGAAAAGTTTCGGATTATTATGCTTGCAATGTATTTGATTATGAGAAAATGAGTAAATATCTTTCAAAGGATGCGTATGGTAAAGTTATGGAGGCTGTTGAGAAAGGAGTTCGCATTGATCGTAAGATTGCAGATCAGGTAGCATCAGCAATGAAAGCATGGGCGATGGAATATGGAGTAACTCATTACACGCATTGGTTTCATCCCCTTACTGATGGTACAGCTGAAAAACATGATGCATTTATTGAACACGCACCTTACGGAGGTGTAGTTGAAAATTTTTCCGGTAAACTTCTCGCACAGCAGGAGCCTGATGCATCCTCCTTTCCGAGCGGCGGGTTAAGAAATACTTTTGAAGCTCGTGGTTATACTGCATGGGATCCTTCATCGCCTGCATTTATAATCAAAAATACATTGTGTATTCCTACTATTTTTGTTTCTTACACAGGGGATGCACTCGATCATAAGATGCCCTTGCTTAAAGCTCTGGCTGCGGTAGATAAGGCAGCAACTGAAGTTTGCCAGTTTTTTGATAAAAATGTTACTAAAGTTAATTCAAATTTAGGATGGGAACAGGAATATTTTCTCATTGATTCCGCCCTTTTTAATGCACGACCTGATCTTTCGCTTACCGGAAGAACGCTTTTAGGTCATTCCTCAGCAAAAGACCAGCAACTGGAAGACCATTATTTTTCTTCCATACCTGAAAGAGTGCTTGCTTTTATGCATGACTTAGAGATTGAAGCATATAAATTAGGGATTCCTGTAAAGACCAGGCACAATGAGGTTGCTCCTAATCAGTTTGAGTGTGCTCCCGTTTATGAAGAGTGTAACCTTGCTGTTGATCACAATCTTCTGATTATGGATCTTGCCAGGAAAATTGCCCGTAAACATCATTTTGTTGTTTTATTTCATGAAAAACCTTTTGCCGGCATAAATGGCTCAGGTAAACATAATAACTGGTCACTTTCTACAAATACAGGTGTTAATCTGCTTTCCCCCGGTAAAAATCCAAAATCAAACTTGCAGTTTCTCACTTTCCTGGTAAATACTATTACTGCAGTTTATAAATATGCTGATTTACTCAGGGCGAGTATCAGTTCTGCCGGTAATATGCACCGTCTGGGGGCAAATGAAGCTCCTCCTGCTATCATTTCTGCATTTCTTGGTTCACAGATTACTGAGATGCTTGAAGAGATTACAAATAAGGTATCATCCAAAAAGATGTCACCCGATCAGAAAACAGAGCTTAAATTAAATATCGGGAAAATACCTGAGATATTACTTGATAATACCGACAGAAACCGTACTTCACCATTTGCTTTCACTGGTAACAGGTTTGAATTTCGTGCTGTAGGCTCCAGTGCCAACTGTGCTGCTGCAATGATCGCGTTGAATTCTGCAGTAGCAGATCAACTGACAACTTTCAAAAAAGATGTTGATGTTCTTATTAACAAAGGTGTTAAAAAGGATGAAGCTATTTTTCAGGTGATCAGAAAAAATATTATAGATTCAAAAAAAATACACTTTGATGGAAATAATTATTGTGATGACTGGAAAAAAGAAGCTGCTAAAAGAGGTTTGAATAATATTAATGATGTTCCTGAATCTTTCGATGCATATCTGCGAAAGGAATTCATGGATATGTTTGAACGCCAGGGAGTATTCTCTCAAAGAGAACTTCATGCCAGAACTGAAGTGCGGCTTGAAGTATTTACAAAAAGAATTCAGATTGAATCAAGAGTTCTTGGTGATCTGGTTTTAAATCACATTGTGCCGATAGCCATCAAATACCAGACAATGCTTGTTGAAAATGTGACCGGACTGAAGACACTGTTTGAACCTGATGAATATAAAGAGCTCGCTGGTGCAAGGCTGGCCCTTATAAAAGAGGTTTCGGGCCATATTTCCTATGTTAAGGCAAAGGTAAAGGAAATGGTCGAAGAAAGAAAGAAAGCAAATAAAATATCGGATGTTCGCGAGAAAGCTGATGCCTATTCAAAAATGATTTATCCTTACCTGGATGATATCCGTTATCACGTCGATAAGCTGGAACTAATTGTAGATAATGAAATGTGGCCATTACCCAAATACCGGGAACTTTTGTTTACCAGTTAAAAATTATCATTATCCAGAATACAGAGGCCGTCTCATTTAAGTTTTGAGTCGGCCTCTTTTCTTTTCTCCCTAACGTGGACAAGCCAGAACCAAACAAATAACAAATCTCAAAATTCAAATAACAAATAAATTTCAATATACAAATGACAAAACAGGTTTATGATTTTTGA
>CAZGKF010000020.1:0-47944 GCA_964526475.1 uncultured Bacteroidaceae bacterium | reverse complement strand
AGTATAGGAATCCCAACCTATCCAACAGGTGGAGGGAATCCAATCGCACCCAATAATGCATATGATTATCCAGATAATGATAAATGATGAATCTATACTCATCAATCCATAATGGTATGACCGAGTTGAAGGAATTACCACATAGTAAAGGTACAACATAATGAAATAAGCTAATAATGAAAGTGTTGCCAGGCCAGTAAAAGAATTGAAAAGATTCAAAAAAATATTTCTGAATCCGGGTGAGTCTAGAACGGTACAATTTGATATAGAACGGGAGGACCTGAAGTTTTATGATATTATATCTCATGACTGGAAAGCTGAGGCTGGCGAGTTCTCGATCTATATTGGTTCATCTTCCCGAGACATTCGTCAGATGGGAAGGTTATATCTAAGTCATTAAAAAAAATAAATGAACAAATTAAAAATTAACTCTATGAAAGCATTACTGGTTTTTTTACTGATTTTGGTTACAACTGTAGTTATTTCCTGTTTTAAATCAAGTGACGATGCACAAAATAGTGACCCTGGTTTATCGGAACATCTTTCTTTAGAAATAATAGAACAATATTACGAGAATCTTTATAATCAGATTATTAGCCACATTATAAATGAGGCCGGAACAAACCCGGTATCCGTTTATGAATACGAGAAAAACCAAGAAAAGGATAAGGATCGATACAGGCTTTTCCTTAAAGGAATGAATACGGTTCAGGCTTCTTATTTTTTATACAAAAAAACAAATGATGATATGCTTAAAAAATTGGCCATTGGCTATGCCGACTTTTTAATTGAGAAATTCTCACACCCGGAAGGCCATTTTATTGAATATGAAAAAGCACCCTGGTTAGAGGATAAAAACCTTTGGTACACGATCCCTTGGGGTACAGCGTTTAGTGGGATGGAAATGACGGAGACCTACCTGATGTTGAAGAAGCATTTTAATGAAGAACAGAAAGTTAGGTGGAGAAAGCATCTTGAAAATACAGCAAGGTGGATATATAAAAATCCTGCATTGGGAAGCTATGTGTTTAATTGTACAATGGATTTATGTCATGTTCTGTGGAAAATTGGGGAAGAATTGGATAACCATGATTGGAAATCCTGGGCACTAAAATCTGCACATGAATTAATTATCAGGGAAGTTGATAAGGAGGGGTGGATCCATGGTGAAAATGGTGTCTCACCGGCATACCAGTTATTAGGGTCTGATTTTGTTTCAGAATTTGCATGGGAAAGCCGCGATAGTTTGTTGATTCAAACTACTCATAAGTTAAGTAAATTGATAATAGATTATTCAACATCAAATTTATTCTGGAATGGCACTTTTGGGACAAGAAGTAACGAAATGGGTATAATTGGCAGTGGCCTTCATGGAGAAGATTGCATGTTGGTAAGCGCGGCCTTTGGGAATAGTGAAGCTGTTTATTTGGTAAATAAATATGGAAAACCAGATTGGTGTGAGGATGTGGATATATGGGAAAACTTCCTTGCAAATAAGGAAGAACCTCCTGTGTACAATAGTTACCAGGAATTTAAGGGAATCACTAGTAGTTTTATCCGTGCGAATAAATGGCAGGCTTGGTTCAATAATTACGATGAAAGCTTATGGGCAAGAGGATTTACAGGTCTTTGGCATGAATCCTTGGGTCAGGCTATCTTCTCTACACTTCACTCTCTGCCAACCCAGATTGAAAGTGCCAAACTAAAACTTAAATTGGATGACGCGAGAGACTGGTCTGGCTTTCCTCATGTTATATCAACAAAAAACGGTATTGATTATCACTCACAACAAAGCATTTTACTCATTGAGGCTGACTCTATTGGGAATGTCAAATGGTTGGAACCCATCCTTTCAGAAAGTGGCCTACAAGGGGGGAATATGAATTCTAAATTTCATTTTGGCGATACAATTGAAATGAAGATAATACTTAGTGACATGATTGGGACAACCAAGGCAGATTTTCACCTGTTGAGGAAACAAAATCAATATATGACAATATGGACGGAAAGCAGCATTCAGGCTATGGTCAATGGAAAGCTACCAGAGCATAATCATAACTATAATAATAGAAAATATTCTTTAGAAGTCGATAAAAATCAAAGAATTGGATTTCAGATAAATAACCAGGTTTTCTGTTTTCAAATTGATGAATTACCTGAAAATAGTAAAATATTTGTCGGACTAATGCAATATGATGGCTTACATACTGAAAACTATGGTGGCTCAAGACTAAGAATTGAATTTCCTCCTGATTTAAAACAAATCGAGTTGAAATTAAGATTTTACCCTGTTATAATAAAGGAATATATAAATTCAGCCAAAGTGGAAATGATAAATTGAGTCCTTTGCTATCATTATTTCACAACAGCTCCTGAGTTTATTGATTCCATTATTCATTCCCTTAATAAAAATGACTTAAAAAACTAATCGTATGTTTCATAAAAATTTATTTCCATACAAGGTCTCCTATCCAGTCAGCCCTTCAAGGCAATTTATGAAAAAGTCAATTTTTCTAATCGGCTTTAACTTCTCAGTTTATTGGCTCCAGGCCCAGCAAATGCCTGTTTATACGCCCATGGCTGATTCTTTTAGCCCAATCAAAATAGCTGAATTTGTTTCAGATCATATCGTTGAGGAAATTGAATTTCGTCTTGAATATGGACTGATGACTCCATCCCCGGATGTTGAGTTTATCGATTTTGGTAAAAGTCTTGGCATATACAGGCCTGCAGTTGCTTACGCCCTTAGCACATTCTATTCAGAATCTGATCAATATGAAGTTTTTAAATTTGGTAGTACAAGTGGCACTAAAATCTGGATTAATGATCAGATGGTTTTTCACCGAAACGACGATTATAATTTATCGGCAAAACTTGATGAACAATCCTATGTTTTACCTGAAGAATTCAATGCAAAATTACAAAAAGGAGAGAATAAGGTGCTTGTAAAGTCCGCTTTTAGCGGAAAAGGTGATTGGAAATTTTTTCTGCAAAGTATGAATATGGGGCTCTATGCTGAGAAGGGAAAAAAAATAACTCCTTCGATTAGGAAATATGCTCCGGATATAAACCTGACAAACTGGCTGCTGCTTGGATGTTTTGAGAATCACAAGGGAAGGGGGTTGGATTATTCATATGAACCAGAGGATAGTATAGTGTTTCATAAAATCTATCAATCAGCAGGAAACGTTTTTACTTGGGATATTCCACGAATCCACCTGATTACTCAACAACCAGAAGAAGGGAGATTCTACCGCTGGGTCTACCATGTGGGTGGTTTTATTTGGGGTCTGCAACATCTCAGTAAGGTGACTGGTGACAACAAATACCAAGATTATGCTTCGCGATGGTGCAATTATATCCTGTCAACCATGCCATTGACTGATTATCAAATGAATGAACTACATGCTACACGTTCCATGAATTGGAGGATGTCAATGCTTGATTATACAGCAGCTCCTTCAATCCCATATATTTCCCGACTAATAAATGAAAAAACATTCCCTGAAAGGATAATATATGAAAAGTACATAGAGAGTATTATCGATTATGTTAGAAATGAACAATATCGGTTATCAAATGGGCTTTTTGCTCGCAACTATTTAGCTTACCCAACAGTATGGGCTGATGATATTTTTATGGGAACACCATTTTTACTCTTAGCAGCAGTGTATACTGAAGATGAAAATATCAGAAATGAATTATTTAATGATGCATCGAATCAGATCATTCAGTGTAATAAGCTTTTGTATGATAAAGAAAAACAACTGTACCACCAGGCATGCTTTGTTGATCACCCGGAGTTTGTTGTACCCTTTTGGTCAAGAGGAAATGGTTGGGCAATCTGGGGAGTCAGTGAGGCTTTGTTGCACCTTCCCGAAGATCACCAACATTATGAGCAAATACTTGAAATCTTCAGAAAGCATGTTGATGGGATTATAAAAATGCAGGATAAAGATGGATACTGGCACAATATCCTAGATATGCCGGAAACAGTAAGGGAATCATCTGGTACTGCAATATTTACACTTTGCATTGCCCGTGGAATAAATAAGGGTTGGCTGGATAAGGAGAAATATGGCCCGGCAATAGAAAAAGGATGGTCAGCTGTGAAATCTTTTATTGGTTCGGATGGAAATCTCTATGGCGTTAAAGGTGGAACAAATTTCAGCACCGACCCGGAGGATTATGAAAGAATCCCATTTCTGAAAAGTGATACTCATGGAATTTTTCCTCTTATATTCTTATGTATTGAAATGGCACACTACTACGATTTGGAAGAAATCTGTAATGGCCAGAATTCCCGGAACAGGATTCAAACCGGACCCAGGAAAGGTTCTTAATCAACAAAATTCGAACATATGAAAAGCATTCTGATAATATTATTCCCGGCACTATTCTTATCCTCATTATTTAGCCACCAACCAGAGGTTAAGTTTAAAATCCACAAAATTGTACCGGGAGGTGCCTCCCACTAGTGGGCCCGCAGTCATGCTGACATAAATAATGAAGGACTGATAGATTTCTATGTCATCCATGATAATGCCGCCGGGGGATGGCTGGGATGGTATGAAACAATAAAAGGATATGGTCCTTCGGTGTTTCACCTGATCACTGACTCAGCTATTGACGGAGGGCTTTTTGCCTGTGGTGATCTGGCATCGGGAGATATTGACAATGACGGGGATATCGATGTTCTGGGCCCTGTTGCCAGAGGTGAATGGGTGACCGACAGAGACCCTCACAAAATGTACTGGTACGAGAATCCCGGCTGGGAAGTCCATGAAATTGGTATATTCCCAAGTTTCATTAAGGACCTGGACCTCGTTGATTTCAATAATGACGGTAAACTGGACCTGGCCGCAACGTGTTTTTTTTCCCAGAAGATGGTTGTATTTCGACAGGATGATCCGGATTCATGGACCAAAGTGGCAGAGGTGTTCGTTCAGAACCTGCATGAAGGTCAGCATGTAGGCGACATCGATGGTGATGGCTATACCGATGTGGTTTCCACCGGGTTCTGGTTCAAGAATCCCGGTGGTGATCTTTCAGGGAAATGGCAATTTACCAATTTTGATCCTTTCTGGAACTCTGATAATGGCAAGTCGTGGAAATACAACGCCACCAAGATTGTATGTGCTGACATTGACCAGGACAATAGAGATGAAGTCTTTATTTCCTGTTCAGAGGCCTTTCGGGATACGGTAGCCTGGCGACTGTAATCGACAAATTAATCCGCTTGGGTCATGTTGATGATATAACTAAAACCATTATTTTCAAAGAAACTGTTCTAATCAACATCATAAACATCCCTTATTAAGGGCGGCTAATAAACGTTACATTGGCTTTCGATAAATATCAAAACACATCCGATAATAACTTCCCCTTCATCAACTTTTCATAAGTAGTATACCTTGGTGCTTGTGGAGCAGTCCCTTTCTTTTTAGTATCAAGTTTCACATGACTGATTTCTTTTGCTGGGTCTTTGAAATAAACTATATACTTGTTAGTGTCTTTATACTTTTCAATTTTGGCAACCTCAGCGACATGAGTAATGGCAGAAATCGGTGCAACTTGATATGCAGCGATATACTTTATCCGATTTAGCATTGATGAAGATATTCGGATTGAGAACCAGCAGTTATTTTCAATAAACTCTGCTTGAAAACCTTCTTCTTGAGCAGGAACAACAATGGTATCCAGTTCCTCAACGCTAACATTCACTTTATTGCCTTCTTCAATTTCCCGAATTTCTTCGTTAAATGGCATGAACTTGTGAATCAGTTCAGCATCACATACAAAAGTCTGGAACTCGATGATATCGGTGTCCATTGTTAACTGGCTCAACACGTTTTCGAGTTCAGTGGACGATTTATCAATGACCACAATAGCAGCAACAGGAATGTCGAATATAAGTGCGTCAAGAAATGCGTCTATGTTTCTATATCCTGCCATTTTAGACCGTTTCTCGACAAAATCATAATAATCCCTATTTGCAAGCAAAAAGTCTAAAATCAGTTGTTTTAACTTCCTCCCGCTTGCCTTGTAACTTATTCCGAATTTCAGTAACTGTGCCCCGATATGCTTGTATGGGTCATGGGTACTGATTTCATTCTCTATAATGTAGAGTCGGGGTATCTCGGCAAATGAGAAGTCTATCAAATATCCGTCAGGGATGGTAATTATCTCGTTTCCGATTTTCTTCTTGATATCAATGTAAACAGTATTGATGCCGAAAATCTGCTTTGATTTGTCAACGATTACTTTCTCAAACTCGGCTTCAAGGGTGTACTCGTAATACTTATAGGTTTTGTCATCACTGATTAGGCGTTCCATTGTTGGGTATAAATAAGAAAGAAAAGATATCAAATTTAATCACTATCTTCCTAATTTAAACAATCTTGCTCAATAATTCGAAGAGAAAATCACTGGAAAGAGATATTGCTAACAAGAGAATTTGGATATAATCAAAATTAAAAATATCGTAGGAATAATCTATGCCAACTTCAGTTTCTGAATTAATGTCAGTATTTAACTTAAAAGTTTCGCAAACTCTGAAATGGGGAACTAAGTTTCTTGAAAAGAGTCATGGCATTTATATTATTACTCTATACCAGAATATTGAACTCCTTCCAAAAAGCAATTCGTTTATTACATTGAGTAATAGTCAGATTAAACATTGGATGCAAAATGCTCCATCTATGACATTAAACGGTAAGATTCCTTCCATTGATGATTTACGGAGACACCTGCCGAAATTCTGGATGCAAGATGAGTCAATTCTCTATATTGGCAAAGCCGACAAACAATCACTACAGAAACGAGTGAGCCAATTTTACCATCATCATGTTGGGAAGAAAAGTCCTCACAAAGGTGGATACTGGTTGAAATTGTTGTCTGACATCAGCAGTTTTTACATCCATATACTTCCTTCGGATAACTCCCATGAAATTGAGGAACAAATGCTTCAGTATTTCATTGAAAATGTTTCTGAGGATTCGAAATCACAATTAATAGATAAAGATTTGTGTTTGCCATTTGCCAATCTTCAGTTACGGTCTGGTGTAATAAAGAAACATGGATTGAAAAAACATTACCAATAAACAAATTTCTGAATACGAAATTCCAGTCAGTGAATATTGACCCACAAGAAGATATAAAATAATTTATTTATGACATGAATTTTGGGTAATAATTTACATCATTTGAGTAATTTATCATTATATTTGAAGTAAATTATTATGTCATGGGAATTAGTCTAAGCGAAAATTTACATTTGATTGTTGATGCATTGAAATCTAAGCACAACATGAAGATTACGCAAATCTCCAAAGCAATAGGATTCACTTCAACAACTCAATTGCATAATGCAATGGGCGCTACTTCAGGTATATCAGCAAACGCAATCGCTGGCTTGATATATAATCTTAATGTTAATCCTAATTTCTTGTTTTTCGGTAAGGGTGAAATATTTCGCACAGGTGAAGATGAGTTAGAAACTCTGAGAGAGCAAATTTCAGAATGGGAAAAGAAGTATTTCGCTTTACAAGATGAACTTTTTCAATGTAAATCAGAACTTGAAAGGGCTGTTCATAGGTACAATAGACTTATCGATATTACGAGTATTGCAATGGATAAAACACAGAAATCTATCGATAAAGAAGACAATAAGGATATAAAATAGAGTTCTTTGAATACGATAAATGGAGTAACTATTTACTTAAACCACTAAGAGAAAAGTAAAAATAGTAAATATTTACTTTCCAGAACTTGTCCCAAACGTCCCAATAGTTGTCCCACAACAAAAAAAACCCTCTGATAATCAGGGGGTTTTAATGGGATTGAGGTCGGTAGCGGATTGCTCCCCTGACGATCCTCCTGACGTCGGATGTCAGGCTTGCGATCCGGTAGGGGGCGGCCAATCAACTCAAACCTTCAGCCTGCTTTGCAGGCCTGGAGGTTTTTGCCTTTCGCCCTCCGCCCAGCAAGCTGCCTTCGGTCGAAAAACAAAAACCTCCACCGCACTGCGGTGAAGGTTTTCGTTGAGGTCGGTAGCGGATTCGAACCGCTGTAACTGGTTTTGCAGACCAGCGCCTAACCACTCGGCAAACCGACCAAATACTTTTATTACATCCAATTGCATTCTTTCCGGTTGAAAAAATTCAAATGCCAAAGGAAATGCAAAGTTAGCAAATTTGTTCTATTTGCATAAGAGCATAATTGGATTTATAAAAAGCTAAATTGGAATTTATATTTTGTATATTATATTTTGTAATATTAATGAATATGAATAAACCTGCCACACCATTCCCGACAGTAGGATGTTATGGAAAGGAATATTTCTGCAATAAAGGTTCTTTTTGTAACTTTGCATCTCTACTTTTCATACATGATTATGCAGCCAAAGAAAACCACACCCCTCTCTGAACTTGGAGAATTCGGATTGATAGAAAGATTAACGAAGGACATTAAACTTATACACAGCAATGTTGTTAAAGGCGTGGGCGATGATGCTGCAGTTATTGATATGGGCGACAAATGCCTGATTATAACATCCGACATACTGACAGAGGGGGTTCATTTCAACCTTATCTACACACCACTGAAACACCTTGGATACAAATCGGTGGTGGTGAATCTTTCGGACATATACGCAATGAATGCCAATCCTAAACAGATAATCGTTTCAATTGCACTCTCAGGTAAGTTTTCACTGGAGGCCGTTGAAGAGCTATATGAAGGGATTTACCTGGCCTGTGAAAAATATAAAATTGACCTGGTAGGCGGTGATACCTGCTCTTCTCTTACCGGAATGACAATTTCCATTACTGCTATTGGAGAAGCAAAAAAGGAAAATATAGTTTACAGAAGCGGGGCAAAAGAGAATGACCTTATATGCGTCACAGGTGATCTTGGCGGAGCATACATGGGATTACAACTGCTGGAAAGAGAGAAAGAACTTTTTACATTGAATCCGGGGATACGACCAAATCTGGAAGGAAAGGATTATATAATAGGACGACAACTTAAACCGGAAGCCAGAGGAGATATAACGGAAATTCTCCGGAAGGATAACATACTTCCCACATCAATGATAGATATTTCCGATGGATTATCTTCGGAAATATTGCATATATGTAAAAATTCCTCCTGTGGCTGTCATATTTACGGGGAAAAAATACCTGTTCATACTGCTACTGCTGATATGGCAGTTGAATTTAATATGGAACCACTCATCTGCGCATTGCATGGAGGAGAAGATTATGAACTTCTTTTTACAGTACCCTTATCAGATTATGAGAAAATTTTACAAATAAAGGACATCCATATAATTGGAAATATAACGGGAAAAAATGAAAAACCTCTGCTAATTACAAGCAAGGGTGATACAGTGGAAATTTCTGCTCAGGGATGGGATGCTCTCAGGTAATCAATCCTCGTCTTCATTAACTCCATTGGCATTATAACCTTTCATAATACCTCTTTTTGAACTCCTGATAAAATTAACAATATCATCCCTTTCTTTGGATTCGGGAAGTTCAGCTTCGATAAGATCAAGTGCATTTGCATGATTAAAACCGCGCTGATAAACATACCGGTAAACTTCCTGTATCTCAGCAATTTTATCATTGCTGAAATTCCTTCTCCTTAATCCCACTGAATTAATCCCTGCAAATGATAAAGGTTCTCTCGATGCCTTGACGAATGGCGGCACATCTTTTCTCACCAAAGATCCTCCACCTATCATAACATGTCCCCCAATTCTGACAAACTGATGGACGGCTGTCATCCCCCCCACAATTGCATAATCATCAATGCTTACTTCTCCGGCAAGGCCTACACTATTAACCAGTATAACGTTATTTCCAATAATACAGTCATGTGCCACATGTACGTATGCCATAATAAGGCAGTTATTACCAACAACTGTCTTTTGCGCAGCGGAGGTCCCCCTGTTTACAGTAACAAATTCACGTATAATGGTATTATCCCCTATTTCGGTAGTAGTTATTTCTCCCCTGAACTTCATATCCTGAGGTATATTTGAAATGACTGCTCCGGGATGTATCTTACAGTTCTTACCTATCCTTGCCCCATCCATAATAACTACATTCGGGCCTATCCATGTTCCTTCACCAATAATCACATCTTTATGTATTGTTGCAAAAGGTTCGATAATTACATTTTCAGCTATCTTTGCTCCGGGATGAACATTTACAGGTAGTTGACTCATCATAAATTACTTAATTTTAACAATTTGCGCCATCATCTCTCCTTCAGCGACAATATTTTCTCCAACATATGCTTCTCCATACATTACCGCAATACCCCGGCGCATAGGTTCCAGAAGGTCCATCTTTAAAATAAGTGTATCACCGGGTACAACCTTTCTTTTAAACTTAACTTTGTCTATCTTTAGGAAGAATGTAAGATAATTATCCGGATCGGGAACTGTATTAAGCACAAGCAGACCACCAACCTGTGCCATTGCCTCAATCTGCAAAACTCCCGGCATTACAGGTTCCCCTGGAAAATGCCCAATGAAAAAAGGTTCATTCATTGTAACATTCTTCACCCCAATAACAGTTTTCTCATCACGGTATATAATTTTATCCACCAAAAGGAAAGGAGCACGGTGTGGTAAGGTATTCTGTATTCCAATTACATCAACAACAGGAGGCTGATTGGGATCATACCTTGGAATATTTTTCTTTGCTTTCTCTTTTTTCGCCATCTGACGCAATATCCTTGCAAATTCCGTATTTGCATGATGACCGGGTCTGGTTGCAATAATTTTCCCTTTAAAGGGCATCCCAATAAGAGAAAGGTCTCCCATCATATCAAGAAGTTTATGACGAGCCGGTTCGTTTGGATAGTGCAGTTCAATATTATTGAGGACACCCTCCGGCTTGATTTTTATTTTAGGCTTATTAAAGAGCGTCGCCAGCCTGTCAAGTTCCTCCTGTTCCACCTTCCTGTCCATTATTACAATGGCATTATCCAGATCGCCCCCCTTAATAAGATTATTTTTAAGAAGAAATTCCAGCTCATGCAGGAAAACGAAAGTACGACACGGAGCAATCTCTTTCTTGAATCGCTTAAGATCCTCAAGAGTAGCATACTGGTTACCCAGAACTTTTGAATTATAATCAATCAGAACATTAATTGTAAGTGCTTCATCCGGATATGCAATTATATGAATTCCCTTCTGATCATCATAATACTCCACCTTCTCGGAAGGAGTGAAAAATACCTTAGGTTCATCCTGCTCTTCTATACCTGCTTCTTCAATTGCATTTACATATACTCCTGAACTGCCGTCAAGAATTGGAGCTTCCGGCCCGTTCATTTCAATTAATACATTATCAAGCTCCATTCCTACGCAGGCAGCCAGTATATGCTCAATAGTCTGAACTTTACCTCCATTTTCTTCCAGCGTAGTACCACGGGAGGTATCTGTAACATTCTCAGCAAGAGCATGAATCAAAGGTTTCCCGGGCAGATCATTCCTTCTGAAAATAAATCCGTGATTTACAGGAGCAGGACTGAACGTCACTTCAACATCAATTCCGGAATGTAAACCTTTACCTCGTAATGTAACCGATTTATGGATTGTTTTCTGATATTCTGACATGATGAATAATATTCCTTAAAAAAATTGCCGCAATATACAAAATTTCTTTTTATGAAATAAAAAAATTATTAATTGTATTCGAATCAAAATGCACTGTTCATAAGTCATTCAGAATATATGAATAATTCCGGTCGAATCAGATTCTTTTCTTCAGCTCTTTGACTTCCCCTGCAATTTGAATTAATTGCTGTCTGAGTTCCGGAAGCCGTGTAAAAATAAGATAGGATTTCCAAAATTTTTTAAAAGGAATGGCTGAGGAGCCCTGCAAAATCTCTCCTTCATTTTTAACATCACTTATAACACCTGACTGAGCAGCAATTTTAACTTTATCGGCTATGGTAAGATGACCTATAATACCAACCTGTCCGGCCAGCATACAGTCGCGACCAATCTTTGTTGATCCGGCAATCCCGGTTTGTGCTGCAATAACGGTATTTTCACCAATATCCACATTATGTGCAACTTGTATCAGATTGTCCAGTTTCACTCCTTTTCTGATTATAGTTGACCCCATTGTTGCCCTGTCGATAGTAGTATTTGCTCCAATCTCCACATTATCTTCAATAATTACATTCCCTATCTGAGGGACTTTCCTGTAATTGTTTCCTTCCTGGGGGGCGAAACCAAAACCGTCAGCTCCAATTACCACACCTGCATGAATAACGCAATCAGAACCAATAACAGAACCTTCATAAATTTTTACACCTGCATTAATAACAGTGTTCTCACCTATTTTAACATTTTCCCCGATATAAACCTGTGGGAATATTTTTACATTATTACCAATAACAGCATTATTTTCAATAACAGCAAAATCACCTATATATAAATTTTCTCCGAGTTTTACATTTTCATGTATACTGGCAAATTCATGGATACCTGTTTTCTGTGGTTTCGATTGTTGATAAAGGTCCAGAAGTGAAGCAAACGCTTCATAAGCATTCTCTACCCTTATAAGTGTGGCTGCAACCGGTTTCTCAGGTTTGAAACCTTTATTTATCAGCACAATGGATGCCGCTGTTCCGTATATGTATTTCTCGTATTTGGGATTTGCAAGAAATGAAAGTGTTCCGGGTCTTCCTTCTTCAATTTTTGATATATCATACACTTCCACCTCCGGATCTCCTTCAATTGTGCCTTTTAAAAATCCTGCTATTACTGATGCTTTGAAGTTCATTTATATGCTTTTTTTTAATATTTCCGGGATATTATACTTGTATTCATTTAATTAACACCTATCTTAAAGAAAAGAACATGCAAAGCTAAAAATTTATTTTAATGCAATTTCCAAATTTTTTGGAAAACAAAGGAAATACCTGCTCATTGGTTCTGAAAGAGCCGATATATTAAATAACTCAGATGCTTCTGTAATATCAACCGTGTCCCCTGTCTTTAAAAGTATCTTTATATTTTCATCAAAGGAATTATATGCGTAATTACTGATCTCTCCGTGAGCCATTAAAAAATCGCTATCCACGTCACTGAGCTTAAAATATGTGCTGATTTTCTTTTTAACACTCCTTATCATTTCAGAAGTAAAAGGCTTACTGCGAAGACTGATCCTGAATAGTTTACGATTTAAAAGATTCTTACAAAGAAGAGACAATACCGGGTCGGGATGATGCTCCCAGACTTTGGCTGAAGCAAAGATATCGTTATCATCAAGCTGGCTGAAAAGATCGAGTATATCATCATTTTCCTCATTATGAAAAGTTCCCGGATATATCCTTTTATCAAGGAAAAATTTTAATGCCGGAGGCGCAAAGAGTTTTTCTCCTGCCAGGGAAAGATATTTTGCCCTTTGCAGAACTTTAACCAAAAGATTTTCAGTGGCAATAACTGTCTTATGAAAATACACCTGCCAGTACATTAGCCGCCGGGCGACAAGAAATTTCTCAATAGAATAGATTCCTTTAATATCAACAACCAGCTGATCTTCTTTAACATTCAGCATTTTAATAATTCGCTCTGAGCCAACAACTCCTTCTGTAACACCGGTAAAAAAACTGTCACGACGCAGGTAATCCAGCCTGTCCATGTCAAGCTGACCTGAAACGAGCTGATGAAGGAATCTTTTTGAATACCGGTTAGTGAATATCTCTATTGCGAGATCAAGGCTTCCTTTAAAAATACGATTTAATTTTTCCATAAAAAGGATAGATATCCCCTCATGGTCTATCTCTTCAATGATACTGTTTTCCAGTGAATGAGAAAAAGGACCATGGCCGATGTCGTGTAAGAGTATTGCTATTGTAACTGCTTCTGCCTCCTCTTTAGTTACCTCATGCCCCTTTGAACGAATAATTTCAATCGCATCCCCCACCAAATGCATAGCTCCCAGGGCATGCTGAAAACGGGAATGATTAGCACCCGGATATACAAAATTTGTAAGCCCTAGTTGCTTTATTCGCCGCAAGCGCTGAAAATAAGGATGCTCAATCAGGTCAAAAACAATCTCGAAAGGAATATTAATAAATCCATAAACCGGATCATTTATTATCTTGCGTTTGTTCAGCGGGACATCGTTCACTATGATATTTTTGATAAAAATAATAAATTTTACAGGGAAATAATATGCGGTAAGGAGTTATTTATGGAACCACCATTGGCTCAATAAGTGATCTGGACGGAAATTTCATGTTTACAGGAATCCCCCCGGTTTCGTTGAATTAAGAGTCAGTTCAGAAGGGTATGAAACATTTATATCCGAACCAATTCTGGTAACAAATGCCAATAAAGTATTCCTTGACATTCATTTAAGTTGAAATCCCTTTGTTGCCTGGTTATTCCATCATTATTCTCTTGCCGTTTGCAATTCCTCAGGCAATCCGAAAGGAAGAGGGTTATTGTTAAACTCTTTAAACATTTCCCTGGATTTGTATATATCGCATGCAAGATATATTGCACTTCTGACGGACCCATGCAAAGCTTCGTCTTTACCAACAGCATCGTAAGCCGTTCCATGAGCAGGTGAAGTGCGGATGACAGGTAAGCCGGCTGTATAATTTACACCTTCATTACTAACAAGTGTTTTAAAAGGAGTAAGTCCCTGATCATGGTACATTGCCAGTACTGCATCAAATTTTGCGAATTTCCCGGATCCGAAAAATCCATCAGCGGGAAACGGGCCGAAGGTCAGAATTTTCTCGTCATTGGCTTCACTGATAGCAGGTATAATTTCTGTTTCCTCTTCCTTTCCCAGTAAACCATTGTCTCCTGCGTGCGGATTAAATCCCAGGACTGCGATTTTCGGCCGGCGTATGGTGAAATCCTGAATTAATGAATCATTAAGAATCCTGATTTTTGCAAGAATATTATCTTTTTTGATATAGTGAATGACTTCTGCCATTGGAACATGACCAGTAACCACACCCACTTTCAGAAGGTTGCTAACCATGAGCATAAGTACCTCCTCTGATCCGAAGACCGACTGCAGATATTCGGTGTGCCCGCTGAAACGAAACTTCTCAGACTGAATATTATACTTATTAATGGGGGCGGTAACAAGAGCTTTTATTTTATCATCTTTAAGATCGTTCACAGCAGCTTCCAGCGCATCGAATGCAGCCTTTCCGGCTGTTTGAGTTGACTGTCCCATATCTACCCTTATTTCATCTTCGGTGCAATTGATAATATTGGCACGTTTATCATTAGCTTCGTTGACAGAATGTATCACATTAAAATTAAAATCTTCAATGTTCAAAACTTTTTTATAATAAGCCGCAACTTTTGATGATCCATAAACAATCGGGATACACAGATCGAGAATACCAGTATCCATAAGCGTTTTCAGAATTATTTCATAGCTGACACCATTAATGTCACCATGTGTTATTCCAATTTTAATTTTTTTCTGATCCATTTTGCTATTATTTCCAGATAATCCAATCTAATATTTCCGGATGAAATCAAAAAGCAATCTTACTCCAACTCCGCTCCCACCCTTACCACTGTAGTTGTTGGCTTTTTTATTGAATGCAGGGCCTGCTATGTCAAGATGAATATAAGGATAATCTGTAAAGAATTCCAGAAATTTCCCTGCAGTTATCGCTCCGGCATATTTTCCTCCAATATTTTTTATATCTGCAATATCTGATTTTATAAGTTCAAAATATTCATCCCAGAAGGGAAATTCTGCTATTTTCTCATTTACATAATATCCTGAATCTACAAGTCTATCCATTATAACCCTTTCAGCATTCCCCATACCAACCATACCTGCATTGCCTATCGCAGCCTGAGCCGCCCCGGTAAGAGTTGCAACATCAATAACCAGTTCCGGGTCATATTGCTTTGCATAGGTAAGAGCATCGGCAAGGATAAGCCTTCCTTCAGCATCTGTATTAAGAACCTCAACAGTAGCACCACTGTACATGGTGATAACATCTCCGGGAACATAGGCATTTCCATCCGGGCGATTATCAGTTGCCGGAATAAGTCCGATAATGTATAACGGGAGTTTCGATTTGGCAACAGCATAAAAAACTCCGGCAACTGCTGCAGCACCTGACATATCACATTTCATGTAATCCATTGAATCGGGTGTTGGCTTAAGGCTTAAACCTCCCGTATCGTAAACTATCCCCTTCCCTGCCAGTACTACAGGCTTATTATTTAAATGACCTTCCGGCTTATAGGTGAGTATGTTAAAGGTAGGAGGGTCTATGCTACCTTTATTCACAGCCAGGAGGCCTCCCATTTTCAGAGATTCTATTTTCTTTTTATTCAGAACATCTACTTTAAAACCAGCTTCCCTGCCCATATTCCCAAGCTCTTCAGAGAGCTTCATAGCAGTAAGGTATGACAGAGGTTCGTTTACAAGATCTCTTGCTTTGAATACTGCAGCAACAAGATTATTAAGATCATGTATTTCCTTATCTTCAATCTTGTTACAAAATATTTTTATTTCCCTGAGAGAGTTTTTCATTTTATTCTGATCGCTGAAATATTTAAGAAACTGATAGCTTGAAAGTGCAATCCCTTCAGCAAAGGCAAGTATCAAATCAGACTGCCCATTTTCGTGAACAATAGTAATGCTTTCTAACTCGTTATATATCAACTCTTCATAAAGCTTATTCCCGGCTTTACGCATCTCCTCAAGTAAAGCATATCTTTCTGAAGAACTCTTCTCCTCAGCTATCTGGAAAAAAATAAATCTATCGAAAAGATTAACTGTAATCCTGGATTTCTCCCTTTCAAGTTTTTCTTTTAAATATTGTTTCTCAAATCTGCCCGGTAAATATTTGCTAAAATCTTTTTCTCCAATCCCAATAACAACTAAATCCTCGTTCTCAGGAATTTTATACGTTTTGGTAATATTCATCATAGTATTGCTGCATTATTGAAATGCAAAGATAGTGGAATTTTAAGAGTCTGGTAACATTCCCTTAAAAAGGTTTTTATGAATTTCTATTTCCGGGGGATTATTGACTCTCCTTTCAGCTTTCCGCGAGGAATCATCGAACCGAAAATGATCCCAAGGATGATTGCTTACCTCTTCTCAAACAAGGTGTAATATGCCCTCGTAATTAAACCACTTTGATAAAACTATTCCAACAATTCCATGGAATAAACGATTGCTTCAAGGTGTCTCATCAGATTTCGCTTCTTCTCATTGGGATTAAACACATATCCTTCTACTGTAACGAGTCGGTCTCTGTTTTTGTCAACAACCGTATGACTCATGAAAGGGCCCCCCATGAACCCAATATTAAGTTCCCATAGTCCGCGCAATTCAATAATTTCCCTGTCCTGCTTTTTGATATCGAAAACCTGGGGAGGGAATAAAGGAGCTGTTATCATGTGTGATCCTGTTTGGGAACCTTTGGTATATTTTCTCATAATGGCATCTCTGTTCTCAATAAGTTTACCGGTTGAAATATCTGTTTCATCAGTTAAAGGATTTGTGTAAATACAAATAACCTGACTTGTCCGGGGGGTTTCAATTGAAAACATTGCAAAATCATCAGCATCAATATCAATCTGGTAACCTCTTGGAACAGCAAGATTTATATGAAATTTAGAAACCACATTTCTGATCCCGGCATCCCTGCTGGATTTAAAAATATCGATTAACCGGTTCCTGTCGTATGCCTGAATATTACGAAGTATCCTCTCCTCCGATTCATTAACTAAGGAAATAAAGCTTTCGCTGTCAGTTGCATTGACACGAATAATCAACTGGGGTCTTGCCCAAACATTCTCCAGAAATCCAAGCTCAGGAGACTTTATGTCTGATGCAATATCAACAATAATAATTGTACGATGCCTTTTAAACAAGTCATCAAAAGCCCCCTGGGCAATATGCACAATATCAAACAGGGGTTCAGGTTGCGGCAGGGCAGGGTATTCCTGCTCAAGGATTTTTTTCAAAGCTAAGCCTGGCTCCCCCTTCCAGAATAAATTATCCATTACTATCAAAACTTCCCCTGCAGTACCAGATACATTTGGAAGAAGTGTTCCGCTTCCACCGGAGGAAGTTCTTGATGGATCCAGATTACAAGAAAAGAGAAAGGTTAATACCAGTATGATCAATGGAATAATGTATTTCTTCATTTCATGGAAGTTATAAGTCACATTAATAAGTAAAACGCTTTTCCAGCGGAAAAATAAAAGTGTTTTGTAAAAAGACTATAGTCGAAAAAATATCTAAATACAGAACTTCCCTATTATCCTTCCCTGGTATCTTAACATACAAAATATTTTTGCGGGGGAAGAAGAAGAAACTTCCGCAATCCCCTCATCATCATTTTTGTACAGTTGTATTTACCGCAAATTTCATGCCTCCAATTAAAAGATAAGATAGCAACTTACCCGGTCATTAATGATTCAGTAATAAGTCAGATAAAATGTAATATTCAAAATCAGATTAATGATTCCTGTAATTGGTAAAAATATACAGCATGGAAATATATGCAGGTAAATACTTTTTCGTTTGTTCAGGCAAAAATGGATAAAGATCATAATATCCGGTCTTGCCTCCGGCACTCTTAATTGCTCTTTTTATTGTTCCCTGGCCGGCCTGGTATGCCATTAACGTCAGATGCCAGTCACCAAAAATCCTGAATAACTCCTGAAGATACCTGCATGCAGCTATTGTTGATGCCACCGGATCTTCTCTTTCATCAAGGTAATTATTGATACGTAATCCGTAGTAAGCACCTGTTTCCTTTTTAAACTGCCATAACCCAACTGCTCCGCTAACAGAAACAGCTTTAGAAGATAGCGCCGACTCCAGGACAGGAAGATATTTTAACTCAGGTGGCAGATCAAATTTTTCAAGCTGCCTGGAAAATAAAGGGAAATATTCCTCTGCTCTTTCAAGTATAGGATCGATCTGATTCCTTCTTTCAGTAAAATACAAATTGATATAATAACGAACTGTTGAATCATAAAAAAGCTGTATCCGGGTTCCCTGATTGATCTCTGCTAAATGACATTCAAAATACAGATCCGGCAGCATTATGATATCATGATGCTCTTTTTCAGAAACATACGCACCCGGAGATTTTATTTCCTCAATTCCGGACTCAGTTAAATATTTTTCCTTTTCAGGAGGATACTCTGGTGAGATTAAGAAAGAAGAATAAAAAATAAAAATAAAAACCAGGATACTCATAATGAACTGATATATTTTGAGAGCAAATTACTTATTGGTTTCCAGAAAGAGAACTACCGGGAACAGATATAATGAACAATTTATTAACCAAACAGATTCCCAACACTTAATCTGCAGTGAATTCTACCGGTTGTATTGTCTCAGGATAGTCTTAATTTTCATTATATCACTTTTACTTACAGCAGAAAGGCTGATAGGAGGATATTTCCCGATACCTTTTTTAAACTTCCTGTAAATAATCAGTTTTTCGAATTTTCTGAAAAAAAAATTTTCAGTTTCAAACCGGATAAAATCATTTTTGGGAATTTCAATGGAATGTTTTTTCTGATTAATTATCCTGAGCGGATAATATCTTATGATTATTCTGTCATCCCGGTCTTCAAAATAAATATAGCATGGCCTGCGGGCGTTCTGAAAAAGCACCAGCAGCAACCAGACAATTAGAACCAGGGCGATCCATACTATCCTTTCGAAACCGAACAAGGGCTGTTCAAACCATCTGGTAAAGCCAACAAAAATGAGGCATATGGTAAAAAGCAATGTCATTACAAACTTTTGCAACCAAATGTTTACAGTGCTCTTTCTGTTTTGAAATTTAACCGAAGACTTTTTCATTTTTCCCTGCGTTTTATTTCACGTATTATAAACTCCAACTCCCTGCTAGTTTGTCCGGCAACAGAAGTGTTTTCCTCAACCCTTCTCATGAGATAGGGAAGGACATGCCTTACAGGGCCATACGGGACATATTTGGCAACATTATATCCCTCCTTTGCAAGATTAAAACTAATATGGTCACTCATACCATAGAGCTGAGAGTGCCATATTCGATTATCATCAGGAAGAAGCTTTTTTTTCTGCATCAGTTCAACAAGAAGGATACTGCTATATTCATTATGTGTTCCATTAAAAATTGATATTCTGTCAATATGTTCAACAGAAAACCGCAATGCTTCATTATAATCCCTGTCGGTACTTTCCTTGTCAGGATGAATCGGATCCGTGTAATTCAGTTTTCCGGCCCTTTCCCTTTCCCTTTCCATATAGGCACCGCGAACAAATTTAGCACCCAGGAAAAAATTTTCAGATACAGCCATCCCGTAATCCCTGCTCAGAACCTCCAGCCGATCCCACCTGTACATTTGATATGTATTAAAAACAATAGCTTTTTCTTTATTAAACTTTCTCATCATCTGCATTACAACCTTATCAATAAATGATTGATAATATGAGTCCTCTGCATCTATTAAAATGGGCTTCCCATGTTCATATGCTTTCCTGCAGAGCATTTCTATTCTTTCCCTGAATTTCTCACCTTCCAGCACAGCTGTTTCAGAAGGTTCAGAAGATATACTCAATTCCTCCAAGGCCCAGGGTCTGGAAAATGCAGTTGGTTTAAATACTGTAAAAGGAATATTATTGTTGTTGCCAGCAAACTCTATGGATTTTAATGTTTCCTCAAGTGCTTTCCTAATATCATCATCGTTTTCCTTCCCTTCAACAGAATAATCGAGAATTGACCTCACGTTAAACTGACTAAGTTTCTCAACTACAGGGTAGCAATCCTTCAAAGTTACCCCGCCACAAAACTGACGATATACTGTTGGTTTAATAATCCAACCTACAGGTAAATGAACCCTGTTGACAAATGCTATTAATAACTTGCTTATTTTTACCAGGGTACTGCTGGCAATCAGACGGAACAACCAGTAAGCTCGCTTTAACTCAGGGTTTGATTTCATCTCAAATGCAACCTCTGTATTGTTAAAATCGGGAGTATTATATTGCATACATTATTAAAAATTAAATTTATGATACCTGAAAAAAAGTAAAACTTTAATATCTGAAGACCTGAAAAGGCAAATGTCTGATAGTTATAATTTTCGTGTAAAAATAAAAAAGCAATCTGATAAATAAGAAGGAATTAATATATTAAAGAATATATCAATACATATTCAGCATCATTTATTATTCCCGCAATCTGATCAAAACTATTATCTGAAAGGGATCTGAGAAATTTGTATTTATTATTTACTATTTTTATACCTTAAAAAAATTATAAAGACGGATATCTTGTATGTACGGACAAGTAATATATTTTATTTTTCAGGATATTTGACTCCCCTCAAGGTTTGCTGCGGGGAATCATCGATAAGGAAATTATCTCAATGGTGCATGTTTAACTCATCGCAAGCAGCGGGGAATGAGCTCGCGGGTTTCAATTCTTTACACTTAAATTACTATTAATTATGAATGATTTATCAATTGACCTCAGTGGTATTTACGGATTTATTCCAAAAAACAAAGTAGATTCATATGAAGGACTGGTTGCCAAACAACTTGAAAAACTCCGGAATAAAACTGGTGAAGGTAATGATTTTCTTGGCTGGCTTGATCTGCCTTCATCCATTTCGCAGGAACATATCAGGGATATTAACATGACCGCCTCCCTGCTAAGGGAAAAAGTTAAAATTCTCGTTGTAATAGGTATCGGAGGATCATACCTTGGTGCAAAATCTGTAATTGATGCACTAAGTCATAATTTTCCATATCTCCAAAAAAACAACAGCAATCCTTTTGTAATTTTTGCCGGCCAGAACCTGGGAGAAGATTACCTTTCTGAACTGACAGATATTCTGGATGAATACTCATACGGTATCGTAGTAATTTCAAAATCCGGAACAACAACTGAACCTGCTATTGCATTCAGAATTTTAAAATCTCACCTTGAAAAAAAACTTGGAAAGGACAAATCAAGTGAATTGATTGTAGCAGTGACCGACAAGAAAAAAGGAGCTTTGCGTGAGCTGGCAGACAAAAACGGGTACAAGACATTTATTATCCCGGATGATACGGGTGGAAGATATTCCGTCCTCACACCTGTTGGATTGCTGCCAATAGCATTTGCAGGTTTTGATATTGACAAACTCGTAAATGGTGCTTTATCAATGGAACATTCAACCGGGGCAAATGTGCAGTTTTCCCGGAACCCTTCCGCACTTTATGCAGCCGCACGCAATGCCCTGTATGATTCAGGTAAAAAGATTGAAATCCTGACAAATTATAACAATAAGCTTTGCTGTTTCAGTGAATGGTGGAAACAGCTGTTTGGTGAAAGTGAAGGAAAAGAAGGAAAGGGAATTTTCCCTGCAAGTGTTAACTACACTGCCGACTTACATTCTATGGGACAGTACATTCAGGAGGGAGAACGACATATCTTTGAAACAGTTATTTCAGTTAAAACCACAAGCAATGAAATCCGGATTCCTTCAGATCCTGACGACATGGATAAATTAAATTTTCTTGCGGGGAAAAGAATAGACTATATAAATAAAATGGCCGAATTGGGCACAATGCTGGCGCATATTGATGGGGAGGTACCAAACATAAAAATTGAAATTGACAACATTTCTGAATATAGCCTTGGACAATTGATCTATTTTTTTGAAAAAGCATGTGCAATCAGTGGGTATCTTCTAAATGTTAATCCCTTTAATCAACCCGGAGTTGAAGCTTATAAAAACAATATGTTCGCTCTGCTTGGGAAACCGGGATTTGAAGTAGAAACGAGTAAAATAAAATCAAGGCTCAAATTATAAATAGTAATCCAGGCTTATTTTTTTTCACTAATGAGCGCAAACCTCGCAGCAAACTCTCTTAATACTTCTGTAAAATCAGGCTTTCCAATTTCCTGAAGATCATAATACACACGGGTATTAGGTTTAGTTATTCTGATGATCCTGTTAAGGTCAATGGGTGTGGCTATTATTACAGAATCACAATCAGTATTATTGATGGTGGCTTCCAGATCTCTGAGTTGAAGTTCTCCGTATCCCATTGCAGGGAGGAGTGCACCTATGCCAGGATAAATCGAGAAAGTCTCTGTAAGTCTGCCAACTGTATAAGGACGGGGATCCACCAGTTCCGAAGCTCCAAATTTTCTTGCAGCAACCACCCCTGCCCCAATTTTCATTTCACCATGAGTTACAGTAGGTCCATCCTCCACTACAAGCACCCTTTTATTCTTAATAATTACCGGATCGTCAACAGTTATTGGGGATGCTCCATCAATAACCACTGCATCTGGGTTAACCCTGGCGATACTGTTTCTTACAGTTTGTACAGAAACCGGATCAGCACTGTCAATTTTATTAATCACCACAACATCTGCCATACGAAGATTTACTTCTCCGGGATAATAGCTTAACTCATGACCAGCCCGGTGTGGGTCTGTAACCGTAACCATCAGATCGGGTATATAAAAAGGGATGTCGTTATTTCCACCATCCCATAAAATCACATCGCATCCTTTCGGATCAGATTCTGCTGCTCTGAGAATAGCTTCATAATCAACTCCTGCATAAATAACATTACCTCTTACCACATGAGGTTCATACTCTTCCATTTCCTCAATAGTGCATTTATGTTTAACCAGGTCATCCAGTTTTTCGAAACGTTGTATTTTCTGAGCTGCAAGATCACCATAAGGCATTGGATGACGCACAGCAACAACCTTTAGCCCACTTCTCATAAGAATTTCAATTATCCTTCTTGAAGTCTGGCTCTTGCCACATCCTGTCCTTACCGCACATACAGCAATGACAGGTTTACTGCTTTTAATCATGCTTGCCCTGCTTCCCATGAGAATGAAATTTGCCCCGGCTGCATTAACAAGAGCACTTATTCCCATTACCTTAGTATATGACAGGTCGCTGTAGGAAAAAACACAATCATCAATCTCATGCTTGAAGATAAGTTCTGTCAGGGCCGACTCATTAAATATTGGTATCCCATCAGGATATAGCTTTCCGGCTAATTCAGCAGGATATTTCCTGTCGTCTATATCGGGTATCTGAGCTGCAGTAAAAGCAATAACATTATACCCTTCATTATCCCGGAAATATGTATTAAAATTATGAAAATCCCTCCCTGCAGCACCAATAATAATTACATTTCTTCTGTTCATATAGAATATATTTTATTTAATTTAATAACCTCACAAATGTATCATTCTTTAATGTTGGAAAAAACCTATTAAAAAACATATACATACATTCATCTTATATTTCAGGTGAAAAACTATCAATTAAAGAGTATATTTGACTATTAGCTTAATTTGTTCAAATTATGTAATTATTTAGGTATGTTTATCATCAAACATGTATTGCTTTAATTAAAAATGAACTTTCTTGCACATCTGTATTTATCCGGCAGCGATGAGGAAATCCTGATTGGAAATTTCATCGGAGATTATGTAAAAGGGAAAGAATATCTTCATTATTCTGAAAAAATGAGGAAGGGAATACTCCTTCACAGGTATATTGACAGTTTTACTGATAAGCATCCCATCCCAAAAAAAAGTCAGGGGAGGATCAAATCAAATTATGAAAAATACAGTGGTATTATTGTAGATATATTTTATGATTATATCCTTGCCAGTGAATGGGAGAAACACTATCATGGTCCTCTTAACAAATATGTTGAAGATGTATATAATATTCTGCAAAAGTATTATTTTACCTTACCACAAGGAATAAAAGTTTGGTTCCCTAATTTCCTCAGGAATAACTGGTTGTTAACGTATTCCCGTATTGAAGGAATAGAAACCGTTCTGCATAGAATGTCCAGCAGGACATCTCTTCCCGAGTATACAGAATTTGCAATAAAAGTATTGAAAGAGCATGAAGAAGATTTCAGGAAAGAGTTTAATGAATTTTTTCCTCTTATAACGGATTATATCAGGAAAGAACATGATATAATACCGGGAACTCTGATTTCTTCTTAACAGAATTAAAAATCAGTGAATAAATGGTATCCATCCTCAGGCTGTGCTTTTCGCCGGAAGCAAAAGCCTATGGCGAAGGAGCCCGCCAAAGTAGCAATGGCACATCGGCGAAAGAACCCTGAACTCAGGTTTTCGGAGTAGAACTTCGTGGAACCGGAAACAAGAAATTTATAAGGTATATTCCATCCGTGAGGCATCCAGACGTAAAAAAATGAATAATAAAATGGTGAATGCCCATAACGAAGAGCCTCCATAGCTTATAAACGGAAGAGGAATCCCTATAACAGGAAACAGACCAATAGTCATGGAAATATTAATAGTTATGTGAAATAACAAAACAGATATTACTCCGTAACCATAAACCCTGCTGAACAAATTTCTCTGCCGCTCGGCAATATTGATCAACCTGAGTAAGAGCAGGGAATAAAGAGAGATAATAAGGAAAGAACCAATGAACCCCCATTCTTCACCAATTGTGCAAAAAACAAAATCAGTACTTTGTTCAGGAACGAAACTCAGCTTTGTCTGAGTGCCCTGTAAAAACCCCTTTCCTGAAAAACCACCAGAACCAATGGCTATTTTAGACTGATTTACATTATATCCTGCACCAAGAGGGTCCGACTTAACACCAAGTGTGACATAAATCCTGTTTCTCTGATACTCATTAAGCAGATTATCGAAACCGTAATCAACAGTATATGAATACATCACAGCAAGGATAGTTCCGATTGCAAGAATCATCAAATTCCTGAGTCTGTAGCTAATAATAAACAATATGTATAAAAAAAAGGAGGGGATAATTGCCAGAAGACCGATCTTATAAAAATTCATTTTCAGCCCGGATATTTCCGATATTCCGAATAAAATTCCAAAAAATAAGGTATAAAAAAGAAAAGAGAAAACGAAATATTTTGTACTTCCTGATATTATCCATACTAATAAAAACCCACTTCCAACAATTATACTAAGCACAAAAAATTCAGGTAAAAGCATTGCCATAAAAAAGATCAGAATAAGCAAAAAGGCGATAAAGAGAATAAGCCATGAAAAGCCTTCCCGGTATAAAGGAAGAATGAAAGCAGTAAAAACAAGGGCAGTACCTGTATCTGGCTGCAAAAAAATAAGAGAAACAGGTAAAAGGATTATAATACCTGCTTTCAACAACGAATTTAAACTTTTGATATTCAGATTATATGTGCTGAGAAATTTTGCGAGAGCGAGAGCCACTGCTGGTTTCGCAAACTCAGATGGTTGAATCTGTATTGACCCAATAATAAACCAGCTCTTTGAACTATTTACTTCCTTTCCTACAAGCAAAACCATTATAAGCAGAAAAAGAATTATGCCATAAAATCCATATGCAAAGAATTCATAGAACCTCGTATCCAAAAGCATCACCATTATGGCTATAAAAATTGCTGCGCAAATCCAGAGAAATTGTTTCCCATAACGCTGACTGAAATCAAAAATATTCTGATGATTCTCATTATAAGCTGATGAGAAAATATTTACCCAGCCAAAGAGCAAAAGGACCAGAAATAAAAATACTGTTAGCCAGTCAAGGTTTCGTATGATATCTCCTCTTTTCAATTTGTCAGCTTTTGTTTTCCTGCAAGAATATAATTTTCAAGCCATGTTCTGTTGATTTTTCCTGTCAGATATTTTTCTATCATCAGACTCGCTACGGGTGCTGCCCACGATGCCCCGAACCCAACATTTTCAACGTAAACAGCGATAGCAATCTTTGGATTTTCCCTTGGAGCAAAAGCAATAAAAATAGAATGATCATCGCCAAATGGGTTTTCAGCTGTACCAGTTTTACCACAAACGGCAATATCCGGCAATCTTGCGATACGTGCAGTACTTCCCTCTCCACCGTTTACAGCCAACTCCATCCCGTCAATAACAGTCTCAAAAAGGGAGGAATCTATAGTAGTAATATGTTTCTCAATAAATTTCCTTTCAATATTACTATCATCTATTGATCTCACAATATGAGGAACATAGTAATAACCTCTGTTTGCAATTGCAGCTGTCATGTTTGCCATCTGAACCGGGGTTATACCCAGCTCTCCCTGACCAATAGCAAGAGATATTACGGTAAGAAAATTCCAGCCACCCTTTTTATAATAACGATCATAATACGACGATTGAGGAACTAATCCCTTTAGTTCGCCAAACAAATCGGCTCCCAAAATTTTACTGAAACCAAATGATATAACATGTTTCCTCCAGTTATCAAAAGCCTCTTCTGTATTTTTGAATTTCGGATCTTCGAGAATTTTCCGATAAACATTACAATAATATGCATTACAGCTATTCTGTATACTCTGTGGAAGGTCAAGAGGGGACTTGTGATAATGGCATCCGACTTTTGTATTCCTATAATAATAACCCATTTGACATGAAAATTTTGTAGAACGATCTATAACCCCTTCCTGTAATCCAATTAAAGCGTTTATTACTTTAAATGTTGATCCCGGAGGGTAAGATGCTCCAAGCGCCCTGTTAAACAATGGTAAAAGGGTATCTCCTGTCAGTGCCTGGAAATTATTGCTTAATCCTCTTCCAATAAGTAATGAGGGAGAATATCCGGGGGAACTGACAAGTGATAATATTTCTCCTGTTGATGGTTCTATTGCAACAATACTTCCACTGAACTTCCCCATTAACTTTTCTCCATATTCCTGCAAATCAGCATCAATTGAAAGCATCATATCTGTGCCTATTTTAACCGGAATATCAAATCGTCCACCTTCATATATATCCGTGATCCTGTTATGCACATCAACAAGATAATATTTTCGTCCTTTTACTCCTCTTAGTTTCTCCTCATAAAATTTTTCCACACCACTAATACCGATATAGTCTCCCATCTGATAATACCGGTTTTCTTCAATAGTTTTTTTATCTGCTTCACCAACATACCCAAGGATATGTGAAGCAATTTCACGGTTATAATTTCTCAGAGTTCTGGTTTGAACAAAGAAACCAGGGAATTTGTATAATTGTTCCTGAAATACAGAACTGATATTGGCAGGAACCTGTTTCATAAATACAGATGAAGCAAAACGGGAATAATCAGTAGCTTTTTTTATACCCGATATTAGTAAATCCTTTTTTATTCCAAGTATATTACAAAAATGAATTGTATCAAATTCCCTTAACTGAAATGGACTTATCATAATATCATAAGCCGCCTGATTTGAAACAAGTAAATTCATATTTCTGTCATAAATAAGCCCCCTTACCGGGTATTGAATAACTTCACGCCGGCTGTTGTGCTCAGCAGAAAGACGGTAGGATGCATCAATAACCTGAAGGTAAAATAATTTTGACAAAAGGACTATTGCAACAATAACTACCAGTCCGCCAATAAGATATTTCCTCTCATTGTACTGGTTTTTCATCATCTGAATTATTTCCTGAAAATAAAATACTGACTTATAACAACCAGGAAAGTAGTTAGTAAAGTACTCCCGGTTACCCTGGTAAAAGTATGGAAAAATTCGGCAAATCTGAATACCTCGATAAAGAAAAGAAACGAATGATGAATCAGAATAAGAAGCAAAGAATACTTCAGGAACCACTCAAGTCCAAAATAAAAAATCCTTGGAAACGTTCCTGTTTCATAACCATCCCTGGGTGAAAAAGCTTTAAGTATAAGTGGTCTGAAGAAAGCCATTAAAACAGTTGAAGCAGCATGCATCCCATACGTATTGTAAAAAATATCAACACAAAACCCAAGAAAGAATCCCGTAACCAGTAATATCCATTTTGGGGTTTCAAAAGGTAAAAGAAGAATAAAGATCACATAAAAATAAGGATTAAGGTACCCCCCCAGCCTTATATTGTCAAAAACGAAAATCTGTATGAGTATAACCAGAACAAAGCGGATAATATTGTGTATATATAGAGCTATCATAATCCAGATTTATTTTCCAGGCTTATTTGTTCCTCCTTTTTAGAATTATTAATTACTGCAAGATAATACAGATTAGAAAAATCGTTTGACAGGTTTAATTTTATATCATAAAAATTACCGTCACCAATATTAATCTGACTCACAGTTCCTATCAGTATCCCTTCAGGGAAAATTGCGCTATGACCACTTGTAACAATGGTATCACCTAACCGGACATCAGCATGTGATGGAATTTCCTTCAGTAAAATTATCTGATTACTAAAGCCATCCCACTCAGCCACACCAAAATAGTTATTTCTCAATATCTTGGCACTTATTCTGAAGTCTCGGTTTAAAACTGGTAAAACAACAGCAAAATTCTCAGATATTCCTGTAATGATTCCAACTACTCCTTTTTCAGATATAACAGCCATATCTTCCGCCAGACCCTGTTTTCTGCCGGCATCAAGAGTTATATAATTATATTGTTTAGAAACAGAATTATTTACCACCCTTACTGAATAGTAATTATATTGCTTACCATCTGGTAAACTAAGGTAAAAATTATTTCTTATGCTATCATCTCTTACTAATGACAGTTCATTCAATAATTTTGAATTTTCAGACAGAAGACTCTGATTAATTTTTCGCAGATGAAAATATTCCCTGTAAGCTTGTAAATTCTGATAAATAAATCCACTTACTGTCCTTGATGAATTAACTATAAAAGATTTTTGGAAAGAATTATGCTGTGCGATAAGCAAAAAAGATAGTCCTTCAAGAAGAAGGAACAGGAAGAAAAAAGTGTTTTTTGAAAAAAACCTGATAAGATCTTTCATTTTTCGACATGCATTTCCATATTATTTATCCTCTCATGAGAAACGGGAATTTACCAATATTCTTTAATGCTATTCCTGTTCCTCTTGCAACAGCCTGCAGAGGGTCTTCCGCAACATGGAAGGGAATATTTATTTTATTACTGAATCTTTTATCGAGTCCCCTAAGTAAAGCTCCTCCTCCGGCAAGATATATTCCTCTTTGAACGATGTCTGCATAGAGTTCCGGAGGAGTTTGCTCAAGTACAGAAAGAACAGCCGTTTCTATCTTTGATATCGATTTATCAAGACAATGTGCAATTTCCTGATAAGAAATAGGAATTTCAATAGGCATGGCAGTCATTAAATTCGGACCCCTGACATAAAAATCAGATGGAGGATTATCCAATTCAGGAAGAGCAGACCCAACCGATATTTTAATATCTTCAGCTGTTTTTTCTCCTATCTTGATATTGTGCTGATGCCTCATGTATGCCTGAATATCCGTTGTAAATCCATCTCCGGCAATTCGCATTGACTGATGGCAGACTATTCCTCCGAGAGATATAACTGCCATTTCAGTGGTTCCCCCTCCAATATCAACAACCATACTGCCTTCAGGCGCCTCCACATCAATGCCGATTCCAATAGAAGCAGCCATGGGTTCATATATAAGGTAAACATCTCTTCCCCCTGCATGTTCTGCTGAATCTCTTACGGCTCTTCTTTCTACCTCGGTGGAGCCTGAAGGTATACAAATAACCATTTTCAGGGAAGGAGTAAATAATCTGTTCCCCTTATTTATCATCTTTATCATTCCCCGAATCATCTGTTCAGCAGCATCAAAATCAGCAATTACACCATCTTTCAGAGGTCTTATAGTCTTAATGAACTCATGGGTCTTGCCTTGCATCTGTCGCGCTTTTTCTCCAATTGCAATAAGTTTTTGAGTCTTAGTGTCAATGGCAACAATAGAGGGTTCATTAACAACAACCCTGTCGTTATGAATAATAATTGTATTGGCTGTACCTAGATCAATTGCCAATTCCTGCTGAAACGAAAACCATCCCATATTTTTTCTTTCTAATGTTTAAAATGTCTTATACCGGTAAATACCATACTCATATTGTTTTTATCACAAAATTCTATTGAGTCCTTATCACGCACTGATCCTCCCGGTTGAATTACCGAGGAAATTCCTGCATTAAAGGCTATCTCAACACTGTCGGCAAAAGGGAAAAAAGCATCAGATGCCATTACAGCGTTTTTTAAATCAAACTTAAAACTTTTTGCTTTGTCGATAGCTTGTTTTAATGCATCAATGCGTGATGTCTGACCAACTCCACTTGCCAGCAACTGCATATCTCTGGCAAGGACTATTGTATTGGATTTAGTATGCTTAACTATTTTATTGGCAAAAATCAAATCCTCTGCTTCATCTTTGCCGGGTGACTGTTTAGTTACCACCTTCAGATCATCCGGGGTCTCTCTGTAAATATCCCTGTCCTGAACCAGAAGTCCGTTAAGAGCAGATCTATATGTTCTGTCGGGCATTAAAGCCGATTTCTGAATAAGTATGATACGGTTCTTTTTCTCTTTAAGTATTTTCAGTGCATCTTCATTGTATGCAGGAGCTATTATCACCTCAAAAAATAAATTATTTATTTCAGCAGCAGTCTCCTGGTCAACTTTCACATTTGATATAAGTATACCTCCAAAAGCAGAAACAGGATCAGCTGCAAGAGCCGCTCTCCATGCCTCCACCAGATTTTCACGTGAGGCAAGGCCACATGCATTATTATGTTTAAGTATTGCGAATGTAGTATCCTCAAATTCAGAAATTAAATTTACTGCAGCATCTATATCAAGTAAATTATTATATGATATCTCCTTACCATGTAATTGTTCGAACATTTCTTCAAAATGACCGAAAAAGAAACCTTCCTGATGAGGATTCTCGCCATACCGGAGTTTATTTGAAGGTGAATAACTCAACTTCAAGGCTCTGAAATCATTAGCATCGAAATAATTAAAAATAAGAGTGTCATAATGTGATGAAACATCAAAAGCATTTGCAGCATAAGCTCTACGGTCTTCAAGATCAGACTCCGCGTTTTTCTCATTCAGCAATTCAATTAATTCCTTGTATTGCTTCCTTGATGAAACAACAAGTACATCCCGGAAATTTTTTGCTCCTGCACGTATAAGAGAAACTCCGCCAATATCGATCTTTTCAATAATAGCCTGCTCGCCCGGATTTGATGCCACAGTCTCTTCAAAAGGATAAAGATCAACAATAACCAGATCAATTTCAGGAATATCATATTCAGCAAGCTGCTGAACATCAGACTCCTCTCCTCTTCTGGCAAGAATCCCCCCAAATACCTTCGGGTGAAGTGTCTTCACTCTTCCACCCAAAATAGACGGGTAATCTGTAAGATCTTCGACAGGGACAACAGGTATGCCCAAATCCTCAATAAATGATTTAGTTCCACCTGTTGAAAATATTTTTATCTTCAACTCGTGCAATTTTTTCACTACAGCATCCAGATTCTCTTTATAGTAAACAGAAATCAAAGCTGTTTTAATTTTTCTCAAATCGCTCATCTACATAAACTTAACATAATTATTATAAAACCTGACAGACTTAAAAGGAGTAAAGTTTCGTATCAGAAAATTTAATTCGATATTAATAAAAATTATACAAAAAAAGCTGATTCTGATTAATTTTAAAAGATTTATATTTAGAAAAATATAATTATGTTCAAATATCTTGTTTTATTACTGGAAAGTTTTCTTTTTGCCCTTCATTCTGTAATTGTTAACAAACTCAGGACTCTCCTCTCTTTGCTGGGTATTACCATAGGGATATTTGCTATTATTTCGGTATTTACCATTGTCGATTCGCTGGAATACAATATCAGAGAAAGTGTCTCATCTCTTGGAAGCGATATAATATACGTTGAGAAATGGCCCTGGACAGAGGAAGATGGGAAAGATTACAAATGGTGGCAATATGTAAACAGACCGGTACCAAATTATTCTGAATTTGAAAAACTACGGGCAAGGATTACAAAGTCGGAAGCCCTTTGTTTTGTCGTAACATCAAGAATAGATGTAAGTTATGAGAAACACACAAGTAATAACACTACCATTATGGGCGTTTCTGAAGAATTTGACAAACTGCGGTCTTTTGAAATAGAGGCAGGGAGGTATTTCACAAATTTCGAAGTAAAAACAGGCCGTAATTATGTAGTTATTGGAAATACCGTTGCCAAAAATCTATTTCCTAATATGGATCCTGTTGGGAAATCATTGTTAATACGGGGAGAGAAATTCCGTGTAACAGGAGTTATGGCTAAAGAGGGAAAATCAACTTTTGGCAATTCATTAGATGAAGCCATCATTATCTCGGTAAATTACATCCGTAATATACTGAATATACGACAAGCATCACTGAATCCATCCATCTGGGTAAAAGCAGATTCCGGAGTGAGCATTGAAGAACTGAAAGACGAGCTAGGCATGTTACTTAGATCCATCAGAAGAATAAAACCCTTTGCTAATGACAATTTTGCACTGAATCAGACAAGTCTTATAAGCAATCAGCTTGATAATTTCTTTAAAACCCTGAACATTGCGGGTTGGTTTATTGGAACCTTTTCTCTGCTGGTAGGAGGTTTCGGTATTGCCAACATTATGTTTGTTTCGGTAAAGGAGAGAACAAATATTATTGGTATCCAGAAAGCTCTCGGAGCAAAAAAGTCATTTATTCTTTCTCAGTTTCTTTTCGAGGCAGTTTTATTATCTCTTGTCGGGGGAGCAATTGGGATTTTATTTGTTTTTATTGGAACTCTTATTGTTGGTGGAGGTGAGTTTATTATCAGCCTTCAGGCAAAAAATATCCTAACGGGATTAATTATTTCCTCCTTTATAGGCCTTATTTCAGGCATTGTCCCGGCATGGACAGCATCCCGACTCCGACCGATTGAAGCCATTAACACAAGCTTTTAGATTACATTGAATAATAATCTGCCCATGGAAAAATAGATCACAAGTCCGGTAATATCATTCAATGTAGTAATAAAAGGGCCTGTAGCTAAAGCAGGGTCAATTCTCAACTTATGCAACAAAAGAGGAATTAATGTCCCAAATAGAGCTGCAGTAACTATTACAACAAAAAGGGAAATACTTACAGTAAGGGTTAAAAGCAGGGTATGCATGGTTAATAAACTGAAAGCTAATAATATGGAGCTGAGAATAAATCCATTCAAGGTGCCAATTAATAATTCCTTCATGAGTTTTCTCAGGATACTCTCGAAACCAAGGGTTTTGTTTGCAATCCCCTGAACTACAATAGCTGATGACTGAATACCCATATTACCTGCCATTGCTGCAATAAGAGGCATAAAAAATGCCATCTGGGGGTTTATTTTTATCTCACCTTCATAATTACTGATAATAATATTTACAATTATACCCCCGAAAAGTGCAATAAGCAGCCACGGTAGCCTGGCTCTTGTAAGTATCCAGGGGTTGTCTGTTATTTCCACATCCTCTGATATCCCACTTGCCATCTGGTAATCCTTATCAGCTTCCTCTTTAATTACATCCACAATATCGTCAATCGTGATCCTCCCCATTAGTCTGCCTATGGAATCTATAACCGGAACCACAACCAGATCATACTTCTTCATAACAGTTGCCACTTCTTCGGCAGAGGTGTCAGTTCTTACATGTATAATATCAGTATTCTCAAGATCAGAAATTTTCGCATTCCATTTTGCAAGAAGAAGTTTTTTGAGAGAGAGTATGCCTTTGAGTATATTATCATCATCAACGACATAAACATAATACACTTCATCAACTTCCTCTGCCTGCTTTCGCATTTCTCTTATACTTGTCTGAACAGTCCAGTTCTCGTTTACCTTAATAAGCTCTTTAGCCATTAAACCACCAGCAGTATCTTCATGATAACTAAGAAGATCAACTATATCCCCGGCCTGATCAATATCCTTTATATGGAAAAGAATTTCCTCTTTGGTTTCATCCGGTAACTCAGATAATACATCTGCAGCATCATCTGAATCCATATGATATATGAATTTGCTTGCAATTACTTCCGGAGGAAGTGCTTTTAAAAGTTTCTTCCTTTCATCAACATCAAGTTCGGATAGCACATCGGCGGCTGTTTCATCATCAAGCATCAAATAAAGCATCTTTGCTTCATCCTGATCTAGTTCCTGATAAATTTCTGCGATATCAGCAGGATGAAAATCTTCTATCAACTGTTGAACACTTGCCTTTTCATCAGTCTCTAATGCATTGCGAAGTTGATCAAAGTATTCTTTTGTGATTTCTATTCTCATATAAGAATATTTTTTATGTCGTGTTTTGCCTAAATGATGCCAGTTCAACAGCTAATTCAATAAATTCATCAGGTGATAATTCTTCAGGTCGCCGGGAATACCTTGCGTCTCCTGGTTTTTCCCCATTAATGAAATATGAAACTGTATTTCTCAACATCTTTCTCCTCTGGTTGAATACTGTTTTAATTACTTTCAAGTAGAAGTCCTCATCGCATGCTATTGCTTCTCTTGCATTCCTTGTTAACCGGATCACACCTGATTCCACTTCCGGTTTCGGATAAAAAGAACCTGAGCCAACAGTAAACAGATATTCCGTATCATACCAGGTTTGCAATAATACAGAAAGAATTCCGTATCTTTTATTACCGGGAGGCGATACAATTCTTTCAGCAACCTCTTTCTGAACCATACAAACAATTTCCTGTACTATTTTTTTATACTTCAGCAGATGAAATAGAATCTGACTTGAAATGTAGTATGGGAAATTACCAATTACTCCCAGTTCCTTCCCAAACTTTGACAAATCTATTTGAAGAATGTCCCCAATTACCAGATTTTTTTCAACTTCTGGAAATAGTTTTAATAAAAAATCTGAAACCTCTTTATCAATTTCAACAGGGAATACTTCCATTTCATCACGCTTTATTAATTCCCCTGTCAATATTCCCTTCCCGGGGCCAACCTCCACAACCGTTTTATAGCAATCTGCTTTTAAACTGTTAACAATTTTTTCAGCTATATCTTTTTTGATTAAAAAATGTTGTCCCAGGCTTTTCTTAGGCCTGACCATCCGATTATTAATTAGAATGTTCAAAATTAAACTATTGAAAAGAGCTTACCAAACATAATTGCTTAAAGATTAGAAGAATATTTGAATCTAACATCTATTTACCTAATTTTAGCAAAAAATCACTGCTGATGAAAAAACTTATTAATCCCTGGGCAGGAAAAAAGGAATTCAACTGTTTCGGATGTTCACCTGACAATTCTTTAGGTTTGAAAATGTCATTCTATGAAGAAGGGAATTTCCTACTGTGCAATTGGGAAGCCCCTTCCCATTTTCAGGGATACACGGGAGTACTGCATGGTGGTATTCAATCTACATTAATGGATGAAATTGCCAGCTGGACTGTCTTTATTAAAGCTGAAACCGGGGGAGTTACTTCAAGGATGGAAACGAAATTCAGAAAACCCGTGTATATAAATAAGGGAAATATTAAATTAAGAGCTCAACTTATTTCATTAAACAGGAAACTTGCCTCGGTTCATGTGGAACTTTTCGACAGCAGCGGACAATTATGTGCCGAAGCAAAGGTTGATTATTTCTTATTTACAGAAAAACAAGCCATGGAGAAATTGCTTTATCCGGGAAGAGAGAGTTTTTATGATCAGCATTAATAAATTAATCGTAATTTCTATGATTTTTGATTTCGACGAAATAATTTCCAGGGAAAATACAAATTCCATTAAGTATGACCTTCGGGAGCAATACTTTGGAACAAATAAGGTTCAGCCTCTTTGGGTTGCTGACATGGATTTCCCTTCTCCTCCCTTTATACGTGAGGCAATTATTGAAAGAGCAAATCATCCGGTTTTTGGATATTCGTTTCATCCTTCATCATTTTATGAAACAATTGCAAACTGGATGAATAAACAATTCAACTTTAAAATTAAACCTGACTGGGTATCTTTTAGTCCAGGAGTTGTTCCTGCTTTAAATCTTTGTGTACTGGCATATTCGCAACCTGGTGATGGAATCATTGTGCAGCCTCCAGTTTATTATCCCTTCTTTACTGCTATAAAAAATCATAACCGAAAAATTATTTATAATCAACTTGTCGAAAAAGAAAATGGATATTGTATCGATTTCGATGAGTTTGATAAAAAAGCCTCTGTAGCCAGCATGTTTATATTATGTCATCCGCATAATCCGGTGGGGAGGGTATGGAATGAAGAGGAACTGTCAACAATTCTCAAAATCTGTCTTAAACATAAGCTTACTATTATCTCTGATGAGATTCACTCAGATATTATTTTAAACGGGAATAAGCATACACCTTTCGCCAGACTCGGGGAAGATGCTGCCAGCATATCGGTGACCTGCATAGCGCCAAGTAAAACATTTAACCTGGCAGGCTTATCAACATCGGCAGTTATCATTCCTGATAAAACGCTGAAAGCACGTTATGAGAAAATACTGAATGGAATGCATATTGGTTCAGGTAATATTTTTGGAACAATTGCATTGGAAGCAGCGTACAGGTATGGTAGTGACTGGCTTTCTGAACTGATGACGTATATTCAGGAAAATCTAAAATTCCTTAACAATTTTACAGATAATAAATTACCGGAACTTAAGATTTTCCAGCCGGAAGCAACGTACCTGGTATGGATAGATTTCAGGAAACTTGGACTTACACAAGCTGAACTTAATAATTTTCTAATCAATGAAGCAGGTCTGGGATTAAATGACGGACAGAAATTTGGGCCTGGTGGCAAAGGTTTTCAACGGATGAATATTGCCCTCCCGCAAAAAAAACTTAATGAAGCTCTATTAAAACTCGAAAAAGCGATGGATAGATTTCGTAAATAAGCTCTGAAATTCTTTACTTTTGATTAAAAAAATGAAATTATATAACAGCCATACTTCTTCCATTATTATCGGATTATTATCCATATTTATCCTTGTGTCGGTTTATATTTCTTCCCATAAAGCAACTACAGGGAAACAAGTTTTTCTTATAAATGAACTTGTGAATAATTATCAGCCATCAATTAATGCCTTGTCATCGCTAAATTCATATTATGAAGAACTAATTAAACTCACGAAATATTGGTCTTTTTCTTCTCCGGGAAATGACTCATTATTCAGGTCTGAATTTCATAATATATTCCATGAGAAGATTCATCCGGTTACTGCTGAACTACTTATCCTTTCTGATAAATGGGATGAAGCCGATGTATTGCTTATTAAGGAGATAACTGATTTAACAAGAAAAGCATTATTTAATAACCTCCTCACAATTGTTGAGGAATCAATAAGATACAAAAGTGAACAGGAAATTTTCAGTGAAGACATCAGACAACTCCTGGAGGAAGGAGAAATCATTTTTTTAATGAGCGAAATGGAACAGAACCTGAACTACCTTATTGATAAGAAAAACATGGAAACATCTGAGATACTCCGGATCTCAAAATCTTATTCCAGAAAAATTCAAAATAACACTTATTATTTCAGCCTGACGGTAATTCTGATTATTGCAGGACTATTGTATTTGAATTACAGATATACACGAAATGTCAAAACAACTTTATTTAACAGGCTAAAGCAGATGTCGGAAGGAATTATCCCCCTCCCGGTATCCATTAAGGGAAACGATTCCCTTAATAAACTTTACCAGCAAATGAACAAATTCATCAGATACATCTCAGATCTTGTTATATTATCACATAAAATACTGAATAAAGATTTCTCTGAAAGTTTTATCCCCTCAGGTAATGAAGACAAGCTTGGCAATGCTCTGGCAGATATTCAGATGAATATTAAAATAGCTTCTGAGGAAGAAATAAAAAGAAAAAAGGAAGATTATGAGAGAAATTGGGTTTCGGAAGGGATAGCCCGTATAAATGATATACTGCGAATCTCAGGGGATAAAATAGAGGATCTGTCAAATGAACTTGTAAAAGAAATTGTTAATTATACAGGCTCTAAACTTGGAGTTATGTTTGTTGTAAATAATGAAGAGCGATCTGATCTTTTTCTCGAGATGATTGCTGCTTACGCTTATAATCGTGAAAAACACATAGAAAAACGTGTTTCATTTGGAGAAGGTCTTGTTGGCCGCTGTGCTTTGGAAAAGGAAAGTATCTATTTAACAGAAATCCCTGATAAGTATTTAAGTATAAAATCAGGTCTGGGTGAAGATAATCCCGCTTCTATTCTATTAGTGCCACTTAAAATAGCTGATACTGTTTATGGAGTTTTTGAACTTGCTTCATTTAATGAATTCGAAACCTATCAGATACGTTTTATAGAAACAATCGGGATAAACATTGCAACAACTATCTCAAAAGTTAAGATCAATCAGAAAACTTCACTCTTACTGGAACAAACCCGGCAACAAGCTGAAGAAATGTCAACACAGGAAGAAGAAATGAGGCAAAGTATGGAGGAACTTAGAGCCACCCAGGAACAATCAGCTCTCAGAGAAGAGAAACTAAAAAAAGAAATTGAAGAGTTGAGAGCCCGCCTGAATAAATAATACCAATTCTAATGTTCAATGTTTAATTATTTTTGTTTAACACAATTTACATCTCATTAAACCATTTCCAATTATTTATATTTTATTTAGAATACACATCTCAGTTTATCCCCAATTCCCTATTCACACGCTTTTTCAATACGAACCCTTATTTTTAAACAGACTCCTTTTTTATGCTTTTATGATAACCCCACTTGCTTTTCTGTTGAAAGATGTTGTATATTTGTTAAACAATAAAAATGCGTATTTAAACAAAAAAAAATATATCATGACAGCTATAGAATTCAACCAGCAACTAATAAGTATGGAGGCAAATCTTGAAAGATTCGCGCTTAGTCTCACTTCCAACAGAGAAGAAGCTAAAGATCTTCTGCAGGAGACCTATGTTAAAGCTCTTATTTATAAGGATAAATTCGAGGAATACACCAATCTTAAAGCATGGACTTATACAATAATGAAGAATACATTCATTAATAACTACAGGAAGTCCAAACGTGAAAATACCACTTTTGATAACACAAAAGATAGTTTTTATCTGACTAATTTCAAAGAATCCCAGTTAATGCAGCCGGAATCAGAATTCTCATTTCAAGAGCTGAATAAAGCAGTATATGCACTTGACGATGAGTTTCGCATTCCTTTTCTCATGCATACTGAAGGTTATAAATACAAGGAAATTGCGGATGAACTAAATCTTAAAATAGGTACAGTAAAAAGTCGTATTTTCTTTACCAGAAAAAAACTTATGGAAGCGCTGAAAGATTACCAGTAAAATTTTATCGTACCCGGAGCGGGACTTGAACCCGCACAACCATCACTGGTCACAGGATTTTAAGTCCTGCGTGTCTACCAATTCCACCATCCGGGCTGAGAGATATTTGAGCGGGAAACGGGACTCGAACCCGCGACCCCGACCTTGGCAAGGTCGTGCTCTACCAACTGAGCTATTCCCGCATTAGGATTGCAAAATTACTTAATTTTTCTTTTTGGGTTTGCAAATATATGGTTTTTTATTCATTTTTTATATTGAATAATTTGGTTATTGAGTAATTCGTGATTCAATAACCAATAACCTTCTTTATCTCATTCAACTTATTCAGAGCCTCCATAGGAGTGAGATTGTTTATATCCAAACCAGCAATGTGATCCCTTATCTGCTTCAGAACCGGATCATCGAGTTGGAAAAAACTCATCTGAAAGCCCTCCCTTTGTGCTGCAAGTCCGGAAACCGGTTTGGTAAGGGTTTTCTTCTCATGCGATTTATCCAGTTCCCTTAGGATCTCATCGGCGCGTTTAACAACGCTTCGGGGCATACCTGCCATTCTGGCTACATGAATTCCAAAACTGTGTTCACTCCCTCCTCTGGCAAGCTTACGCACAAAAAGCACTCTGTCAATAAGCTCTTTAACCGATACATTATAATTCTTTACCCTTGAAAAGGAAACTTCCATTTCGTTAAGTTCATGATAATGGGTGGCAAATAGTGTTTTAGCCCTGAATTTCGGATGTTCATGTATATACTCTACCATAGCCCATGCTATGGAAATGCCATCATAGGTACTCGTTCCTCTTCCAATTTCATCAAGTAAAATCAGGCTCCTGTCCGACAGATTATTAAGGATACTTGCAGCTTCAAGCATTTCCACCATAAAAGTGGATTCACCCAGGGATATATTATCTGATGCCCCTACACGGGTAAATATTTTATCTACAATGCCTATTGAAGCTGCTGAAGCAGGAACAAAACATCCAATCTGAGCCATCAGCACAATAAGAGCTGTTTGACGAAGCAAAGCAGATTTCCCGGACATATTCGGACCTGTAAGTATGATGATCTGTTGTTCTTCCGTATCAAGATACATATCATTGGCAACATACTCCTCATCCACCGGAAGCTGTTTTTCTATAACGGGGTGCCTGCCCAGATGTATATCTATAACCAGACTCTCATTTAATAAGGGTCTGACATATTTATTCGAGATCGCGAGCTCAGCAAATGAAATAAGGCAATCGAGCTTAGCAAGAAGTGAAGCATTGAGTTGGATAGCTGTGATGAATTCTCCAACACCAGCTACAAGTTCATCAAATATTTTATTTTCAAGAGCAAGGCTTTTTTCTTCTGCTCCCAGAATTTTTGTTTCATATTCTTTCAGTTCCCCGGTGATATATCTCTCCGCACTCACCAGTGTTTGTTTCCTTATCCATTCTTCAGGCACTTTATCCTTATGAGTGTTCCGAACCTCAATATAATACCCGAACACATTATTAAAAGCAACTTTTAATGAGGAAATTCCTGTCCGTTCAATTTCCCGTTTCTGAAGATCAACCAGATAATTCTTGCCGGAATACATTATTTCTCTCAGTTCATCAAGCTCCACAGAGACTCCAGAAGCAATTACATTACCTTTATTTATCTGGTTTGGAGGATCTTCCTTTAAGGTTTTTTCAATTTTCGTTCTTACAGAGTCACATGGATTCATTTGCTCTCCAATTCTTTGCAAGGCCTCCACTCCGGAATTTAAGCAGCTGTTTTTCAAAGGACCTATTATTCCGAGAGCTGCTTTAAGCTGTTGCATTTCCCTTGGTGTAACCCGATTAACAGCAACCTTCGAAATTATTCTTTCTATATCTCCGGTTATTTTAAGCTTTTCATTAAAAAAATCTTTTTTCTCACCATCCTGACAAAAATATTCAACCACATCAAACCTTTCATTTAAAGGAGCTATTTCTTTAAGAGGTAAAGCAAGCCATCGCTTCAGCATTCTGGCTCCCATAGGGGTAATTGTTCTGTCAAGAATATCTGTCAGGGTTTTGCCCTCATCATATATCGACTGGAATATCTCAAGATTACGAATAGTGAACCTGTCGAGCCAGACATAATGATCCTCTTCAATCCTTGAAAGAGTTGTTATATGTCCTACCTGGTGATGTTCCGTAATTTCAAGATATTGAAGGACTGCACCGGAAGCAATAATTCCGAATTTCAAACTTTCCACTCCAAATCCTTTGAGGGTACTTGTCTGAAAATGACGAAGCAGTTTCTCATGCGCATTTTCTTCCGTAAAAACCCAATCATCCAGAGGAAAAGTGTAATAATTTGTTCCGAAGGTCTCCCGGAAGAGGTGTTGCTTCCTTTTCTCTATCAGCACCTCCCTTGGTTGAAAACTGCCAAGCAGCTTATCAATATATTCATAATTTCCTTCTGCGGCAAAAAATTCTCCCGTGGATATGTCAAGAAAAGAAATACCGGCAAACTTATTATCCAGAAATATACCTGCCAGAAAATTATTCTCTTTATTTTCAAGCACATGCTCATTAAATGACACTCCAGGAGTAACCAGTTCCGTAATCCCGCGTTTAACTATCTTTTTTGTCATCTTCGGGTCTTCCAACTGTTCGCATATAGCTACACGCTGCCCTGCCCTAACGAGTTTTGGCAGATAGGTATCAAGTGCATGATATGGAAATCCTGCCAGTTCAACATAAGAAGCAGCACCGTTTGCCCGTCTTGTAAGTGTTATCCCAAGTATTCCGGCCGTACGTATAGCGTCCTCTCCAAAAGTTTCATAAAAATCACCTACTCTGAAAAGCAATACAGCATCAGGATGTTTCGCCTTGATACTATAATATTGCTTCATCAAAGGAGTTTCAACATATTTGGAAGTTTCTGTCACCTGCTGCCTCCGGAATTATTTCTTTAAATAAAATTATAATCAATGCGTTAAACTGTAGTGATCAAATTCTGTCAAGTTTATTTGCATTATAAAGAAGATAGCCCATTGCAATCAATAAAACGGCCATAGCAGCTGTTTGTCCGAAAAAATCGGCTGTAACGCCCATAAATAGAGCTATCACACCTCCACCAGCAACGCCCATTATCATTAAACCGGAAATCTCATTAGCCTTATCGGGTTTCTTCTGCAATGCAGCAGAAAATATTATGGAAAAAATGTTTGCTACAGCAAGTCCGACAATAAATATCATGGCAAGAATTACCCATAATTTACCGGCTAATAGCATAATTACCATCATGGGTATTGCAATAAGCACACTTACGATAAAAAACTTCTTTGCCGATAATTTTACAAGAAGAATAGCTCCGAATAAAGTACCTATTGTACGAGCAATAAAATACAAACTAATTCCCAAACCTGCTTGTTCAATAGGAATATCGAACCGTGACATTAAAAATTTGGGAACCGTGATGTTTAACCCCACATCAATACCAACAACGAAGATGATCCCAAAAAACAACATAAGCAAAGCTTTTTCTTTCAACAACCCAAAAGATGCCGAAAATGAAGATGTTTGAACTTTAACATCTTGTTCTTCTATTTTTGTCATTAAAAGCCATAAACTGGATATGAGCGTTATTACTGCAAAAATTGGAAAGAGAAGTTTCCAGTTACCCATAATCCCTGCAGCTGCACCAGCAATTATCGGCCCAAGAAAAGCCGAAATAGCCTTAATAAACTGCCCAAGGGTGAGGCTGCTGGTTAAACGTTCACCTCTTACAACATTAGTTAATAAAGGATTCAATGATACCTGGAGAATCACATTCCCTATTCCTAGAAGGGAAAAAGTTATTAATGCAACTATATAATAATATGCGATAAATGGAGCCATCATGGCCAGAAATGTAATTGCCATGCTAAGCAATACTGTTTTCTTCCGTCCTAATTTATTCATTAACAAACCGGTAGGAACCGAAAGAATGGCAAACCAAACGAATACCATCAATGGTAATAAATTGGCCATTGTGTCGGTCAAACCGAAATCCTTTTTTACAAAATTTGTTGAGATTCCAACTATATCAACAAAACCCATTATAAAAAATCCGAAGAATACAGGCAGGACTTTAAAAATGGAAGATTCGTTTTTCATTTACTTTATTTTTTTAATGAGTGAGGATATAAAATTATTTAAAACTCTGAAGTTTCCAAAGATTTTAAATAATAAGAATGCAGAATTCAGTATACAGAATTCAGAATAACTTTCTTATAAGCTTCAACTAGTCTATTAACTGTATTCTTTTTTTTATACTCTAAATTCTACATTCGGCTTTCTGCATACCTCCTCCTGAATTCGGTCTTCTACATTCTTTCTTCTGTCCATTCTGTATTCTCTCTTCTGCGTTCATCTGCGAAATCTGCGGGAAAAAATTAAGAAAGAAAAAGTAGTTCCCGCAGATACCGCTGATTGTTGAATTATTGAATTGTTGAACTAGTGTACCCGATTATACGATTAAACGATTACACAATTACACGATTACACGATTAAAAAATATTCTTCATTTATCATTTTTCACTCTTCATTCTATTCTATCTCCTGTCTTCTTTATTCTCTCTCCTATAGCACTTAAACCAAAAAGTGCATAGTCATACTTAACCGGGTCATTATTATCAAAGATTCGAAGATTATTTGTTAATTCTTCAACAGCCTTCCAATCATTTTGCTTCCTTTTAAGCAACCCGAGTTCCCTCGCTATTTTACCGGTGTGAACATCCAGAGGAATGAACAGGGAAGATGCAGGGATTTCATCCCATAAACCAAAATCCACACCCTTATTATCATTTCTTACCATCCAGCGGAGGAACAGATTAATTCTTTTTGCAGCAGCATTTGAGAATACATCAGCTACATGTTTTAAAGTTCTTTCCGGGAAAGGTATGCTGAAAAATATAGTTCGAAAATAATTTATTGATGCAGGAATGTTACCATATAAATGAAATCCCCTGTAAAACACTGCTTTTAATCCTCCATGATTGCGATAAATATTATACAATGATTTTAGGAAAAAAATACAGTCCTGTCCGTTAAAAGTTCTGTGTTTAAACCCGGAGAACCTGAGAAAATCATCTTCCTCTGCATTCATGAGAAATTCATAAGGCCCACCTGGCATCATTTCTACCAGTCTTAGTGCGTTCCGTATAATTACAGGCCTCTGACCCCAGGAAAGGCTGGCTGTTAAAAATCCGGATATTTCAATATCTTCAGGTAATAAGAAATTATGAGGAACTTGTATGGGATCTGAAAGAATGAATGTACTTCTGTTAAAAAGTAGATAATATTCATCCAGCATTTCTTTAACAGTATCCATTAAGACATTGGTTCCGGTTAATATGCAATTATGTCAGATCAGGATAACAGTAAACAGTATTAAGAAATTTTTAGTTAAAACTCCAATCCATTCTGAATCTAGTCGAAAAACGGGAAATAATATGTAATATTTTCCTTTGTCAATTTTGTTCCATATCCCGAGTCCTGAAAACAATCGGCATATTTAATTTTCCTTCCCTTTTCCTCTCCGTAGAGTTCAATAAGCTTTGCTCTGCATTCGGGGCTAATTGTTCTATTACTTGTAAACCGTTCACCTATCCATTCCCTGCGTTCCTTATCAGTTTCAGGAACCTGGTCGAGGTTGCGCCAATTATAAGGAAGCCATTCGTACATCTGACTTTTATGCTCATGAGACATGTCAAGATGTTTCTCAATAGGTTCACCGTCAACATCCACACAAACATCCGGCCTGAATGGTAAAGGGTCGGTGAAACTATCGGATAAATATAATAAAACAGGTCTTTGTTTTAATGAAGTTATCTCAGGCTGAATTAGCGGAACTGTAACCAAAAAAATAGCATCCAGTACCAGGATTCCGGTATAGCGATGATCGGGATGGTATGTATTTGGTCTGTGTGTGATAACCATATCTGCTTTATACTCCCTTAAAAGCCGGATAATTTTAAACCGGTTTTCAAGACTTGGTACCAACTGCCCATCATCGATATCCATAACAATATACCTGGCACCGATCACTTCTCCGGCTCTTCTTGCTTCTTCCCTGCGTGTGTGTTCTAAATCAACGGAATTCATAATATGATGCCCTGCATTTCCATTTGTAACTGAAACCAGTGTTACCTTATGTCCCTGCTGTATCCATTTATACGCTGTACCACCAACAGCATCTGCATCATCGGGATGAGCACCGATTATCACAATATTCAGACTGTAATCCTGCCTGGTTTGAGCCGAAAGGTTTGCAAACAGAGCAATCATAATGAGCAGCGGAAAAATGCAATAAATTTTTTTCATTGTTTTAAGTTTTTTGTTGATAACTCAAATATACAATTATTTAAAAAATTCTATTAGTTTATGGGCAAAATTATTAACCTGCTATTAAGGTTCTATTTTTAGAATATAACTCAGCATACATAATTTGTGAGAGCTTATCATTTGAACTTTAACCTGGGATATTGTCTGAGGAAAGGGGGGCTTAATTCAACTTTTAATAAATATTTCAGAAAATTTACATGATAACTCCATCCCTGATTGTCAGTTTTCTGTCGGCCATCTCAGCCAGTTGGGGATCATGGGTCACTAACACTATTGTCTGATCAAGTTTTTCCCTGAGAGAAAAAAATAATTCATGTAATTCCTTTTTATTGGCAGAATCAAGATTCCCTGATGGTTCATCAGCAAGAATTACTGAAGGATTATTTATCAGTGCTCTTGCCACAGCAACCCTCTGTTGTTCACCCCCTGATAGTTCAGAAGGTTTATGATCCAGACGCTCTTCAAGTCTGAAGAAATCAAGCAGTTCCCTTGCCTTTTTTTCAACCTCCTTTCCGGGGGTTTTTCTTATATAACCTGGAATACACACATTTTCGAAGGCAGTAAATTCAGGGAGGAGATGATGAAACTGAAAAACAAAACCAATATTACTGTTTCTGAACTGTGACAATTGCTTTTCATTAAATCTGGAAATATTATCTCCATTTATTTCAATATGTCCTGCTTGAAAAGGGAGCAGAGTTCCAACAATTTGTAAAAGCGTTGTTTTACCTGCTCCGCTTGCTCCCACAATGGAAACAATTTCTCCTTTACGGATAGAAAAACTTATGTTTTTCAAAACTTTAAGCTTTCCAAAAGATTTTTGAATATTCTCAACAACTATCATCACTTAAGGGTAAAAACAAGATAAATATAAATGATATAAATGGAAAATAACAGTAATCCGTCTAATCTGGTAAGAATGCTTTTTCTGGAAGGTATTAAAAGAAGAAGCAGGAGAAAGGAAATGCCCAGCATCCAGATGGAATCAAAATCCCTTAGCCCCTCAGAAACTGTCAATGGTTTCACAATGACTGTGAAACCAAGAACTGAAAATATATTGAATATATTAGAGCCGAGAATATTCCCTATTGAGATATCTGATTCCTTCTGAATTGCAGCCATAATAGATGTTACCAGCTCAGGCATACTTGTTCCCACTGCAATAATGGAAACAGATATTACCCTTTCGCTAACACCAAGATTCGCTGCTATTATAGTCGCATTATTAATGAGAATATCCGCACCAATGAGAAGGCCAACTGATGAGGCAACAGCAATACTTATGGAGACAAATAACGAGAACATCGGTTTTGAAGGAACTTCGGCAGACATTCTCTGCTGATTTCTTGAATATTTCAGGGAGAAGAAAATGTATATTAAAAGAAGAATGATGAAAACTATCCCCTCCAGTCTGCTTAACCAACCGTTATAAGAAAATATGAAAAA
>CAZGKF010000019.1:0-48815 GCA_964526475.1 uncultured Bacteroidaceae bacterium | reverse complement strand
AAAACAGTACATCGTTATTTTCCGATTTTAGAACATATTTATTTTCTGGTTACAATTAAATATACATTTACCAATAACTTCGGATGTGTAAGCATTGATAGTGTAATTGTAAGTATTGTGAGTGCAAAAGGCCAGATCAGTATCGAAAAAAATGTTTATTGTGATTATGATGATCCATTTCTTATTACAGGCAGTAATATTGCCGGAAATATTGGATTCTTTCAGCTCAGTGAAAAAGATGGCAGCCCTTCGCCCGGGTTAATTAACAATAATGATAATACTGCCTCTGTTAACCCTCAACTATTAAAGGCTGGAGTATTTACCATCAGCTACACATTCTTTGATGAAACATTTTTTACTATTTACCGCGACTTCGAAATAGAAAGTGTTCCTAAACCTGAGATTATCGCACTTTATAATGAAGAATTCTGCAGGAATGAAAAACCTTTCAGGCTGGAAGGGAATCTAACTGCAGGTATCTTCTCAGGACCAGGAATTACAGGTGATACTATCAATGGATTCATATTTAATCCCACTAATGCAAATCCCGGGGGAAACACCATTCATTATACCTATACCACACAAAATGGCTGTTCTCGTTCTCAGAGCAGAGATATCACCATTCATTATGTTCCTGCCGCAGCATTTGAAGTAAATGATATATGCATCGGGAAAACAGATACTGTTTTCTTCACAAACAATACAACAATAAAAGATTCTGTGGTGTCATGGTCGTGGAATTTCGGAGACATAAACAGTGGAGCTGATAATATCAGTGATCTGGAAACACCTTCACATCTTTTTACCAGTGCAGGAAACAGAACTATTACCTTAGAGGCACATACTTCAAGAGGATGCAGGGATATTTTACTGAAAACCATCGATTTCGGGGATAAACCAGCAGTCAGGATAGAATGGACAAACGAATGCTTTGTTGAAGGCGAATCCATACCTTTCACCTCTGTAATTCAAACAGAAAGTCAAATAGCTGTTTACGACTGGAAATTCTTTAATAATCATGGTGATCTTATCGGAACACGAACAGGAAGCGGAACAGTTGATTTTCTTTTTAGTTCTATAAATGATTATAATGTTGAATTATTTATTGAGACAAATCTGGGTTGTTCACGAACTGCCATAGACACCATAGTACTCAGACCAACTGTTGTGCTTTCAGACGGAGATTATCTGGAGGATTTTGAAGATGATGCCGGCCGGTGGTCCTCTGTTATTTCAGCAACTTCGCAGCACAATAGTTGGAAAACCGGGATACCCGATTTTATGAACCTTGATCAGCCTGATAATAACAAAGCCTGGTATACCGCTCTTCCGGATGCATCATTGATTGAGCAATCCTGGGTGCTGAGTCCATGTTTCAATTTTATGAATATGAAACGTCCGATGATCAGTATGGATATTCTAATAAGTATGGAAAGAGACAGGGAAGGGGCTGTGCTTCAATCAACAATAGATAATGGTCAGACCTGGCAGAATATCGGAACACTGGATGATGGAATTAACTGGTACAACTCCTTTATGATAAGGAACCGTCCCGGTGGACAGGATATCGGGTGGACAGGAAAAACTGTCTTTACTCCTGATACAACCTGGGTTCAGGCAAGGAGAGGATTGGATGCTTTGATTGATAAGCCAAATATACAGTTCCGGATAGCTTTCGCAACAGATGGGAGCAGTGTATTTGAAAGCGATGGATTTGCTTTCGACAATGTTCGTATCGGAGAGAGAACCAGGAATGCCCTGGTGGAACATTTCACCAATTCATCCGATAATAAATCAAAAACAATAAATGCAGCATTAAATACTATTCTGCAGAACAATAAGAAGGATATTGTGAACCTTCAGTACCACACCGACTTTCCCGGAATGGATCCTATGAACATTGACAACCGTGCTGTGCCTGCATCGAGAGCCTTATTTTACGGTGTTACCAGAGTGCCATATTCAATAATTGATGGAGGAGGTGCCGGAATGAGAAGATTCGATTACCTGCTTTCCTCATTAACTGAAGCAGATATTGCCATGAGAGTGTTAAAAGATCCGGAGTTCGCAATGGAACTTTCTTCTACCCTTAACGATAATTCCATCAGTGCAAGTCTTAAGGTCACCAGCCTCAAGACCATGCCTGCTGAGGAAAGGATAGTACATCTTGTTGTTTACGAAAAGGAAATAACCGGCATAACCGGTATTAACGGAGAAACAGTATTTAGAAATGTCGTTAAGGATATGCTTCCTGACGCAGGAGGGACTTCACTTTTTAATGCCTGGGATATTGGCGAAGAAAAACAATTTAATTTTAGCCGGGATCTTTCCAATGTTTATAATCCTGAAAATCTTCGGGTAGCTGCCTTTATCCAGCATGGCTTCTCAAGAGAAGTTTACCAGGCTGCAACTGATGACACATCGGGGTTGCCGACATCAAGGGGTAATACTTTTTATGCAGGTGAAAAACTTACTATTTACCCAAACCCTGTAAACGACTGGGCGGTGATTGTCCTTCCTGAAAATTCCCCTAAGAAAGGGATGATACAGGTTGTTGACATGGCTGGAAGGATCATAACAGAAAGTAAGGTTGAGAATTTCGATAAGGAAATATATTTATATACCGTTGACTATGATAAAGGTGTTTATCTGATCCGCCATATAAAAGATGACAGAAGTACAGTAAATACGGGCCGGTTTGTAATTTTGAAAAATTAAGTTTTGAGATATGTTATCGTTCTATCAGGGTTAAGGTGTATCATGCTCATTAACTGGGAATTTATCATAAATGGCATAAGCTGTTGCCGATTCTACAATAAGTTCTCTTTCGGATTCTGGATTACAAAATGGGCAATTGAGCTTTTTGGTTCGTTTTACCTGATTGTAATGTTTATATTCATAAATCTCACAATTTTCATTTTTAAAAACTGACTTTGAGTTCAATATCACATTGCATTGATAAGTTTTCTTTTGATGAATCTTGAGGGTTGGGATTCACCTGGTATTCCAGCCTACTGACGGCAGGCGTCAGGGGCTATTCCATTTTCATCCCTCCGGGATGGGTCATTTTATCTGCAATTAGCAAATGTATGGAAATGACAATTATTTTTGAAAAGAGGATTAAAACAAGCCCAAGGGGTTAAAATTGAATAGCCCGGCGATTTTGTGAACAGGAATATTGCGATATAGGCTACCTTTCTAAAGACGGCCCTGTCCTTAGAAGCACCTCGCCGAATTTTCTGCCGAAATCCCTGAATCTATCACTCTTGGAATTATCAGGATAAAATTTCTCCGAAAGACCTTCAACAGCAATGTTCAGTTTCAGTGTTTTAAGTTGATTCTCAATTATACCTACTGCTTCACCACTCCATCCGTATGAACCAAATGCTGCTGCCAGTTTGCCCTTGTCCCTTAAAGGACTTATGACCGAAAAGAGCTTATATATAGGGAGAAGCGTATTCTGATTAATAGTTGGAGACCCAACAATAATAGCATCGGCCAATGTAACTTTTTCTTCCATGTCCCCTGGCAGCATATGCTCAATATCCAGCATCTCAACCTCTATATCTCCGGCACTTTTTAGTCCCTGCAACACCATTCCGGCCATTTCTTCAGTATAACCATATGCTGAAACATAAACAAGAAGCACCCTGTTTCCTTTGGATGCTAATTTATCAAGATATTCCCTGGCGTATGCTTCAGAAATATCCACATATTTCTTCCAGTTTTCTCTGAGAATAGGGCCATGACCAGTGCAAATCATCTTAATATCCAGATCTCTTATCTTTTCAATTGCCTTTAGCATAAATTTACTGAAAGGCCTCAGAATAACATCGAAATAATACTTAAATGCATCATCATACGGTCCGGTGAGATCGTTAAACATTTCTTCGTGACAGAAGTGCGCTCCAAAAGAATCACAGGTAAACAGGAGTTTATCCTCTTTCAGATAAGTATAAATAGTATCCGGCCAGTGGAGATTTGGTGCGCCGATAACCTGCAAATGTTTGTTGCCAAGATCAATAACATCGCCATCTTTCACCTTCATTGATCTAAAAGGTCTTCCTGTAATTTCAGTTAGATAATTTAAAGCCTGCCCGCTACCAACAACTATTGCATCCGGAGAAAGTTCAAGAAGATGTTTCACTGAACCTGAATGATCAGGTTCAGTGTGGTTACAAATAATATATTCTATTTCAGCAGGATCCGTAAGTTTTTTGAGCTTCTCAAGGTAAACAGGCCAGTATGCTTCTTTTACCGTATCAATAACTGCTTTTTTTTCTGAATTAATAAAATATGAATTATAGCTTGTCCCATACTTAGTTTCCATAACTATATCGAAGGTTACAATGTCCTTATCAAGGACACCTATCCAACTTACATCCTCTGAGAGTCTTATAATTCTATTGTTTGTCATTTTCCTGTACAATTTAAACCTTAAAAATAGCAAGAGAATTGGTATTTTACAATAAAAGTACCACATTGTGCCGATGAAAAATCACCATAACAAAAAAACCGCCAAAGAAAATTTGGCGGTTTTTAAGAAAACTAAATTAATTTTTACTTCTTTCCTTTATCACATGCAGGTTTACTACTCTGACTACAGGGAGTTGCACAAGCTTTCTTTTCTTCTTTCTTGTCACAATCTTTTGTTTTTGGCTTTTCATCATTAACTGCAACAACAACAGGTTTGTCATTTTGAATTGCGAAAACCGGACTTGCTATTGCTCCGAAAAAAGCAACCATTGATATTACTGCAAATAATTTTTTCATCGCTATAAGTTTTAAATTATTAAATTTATCAAATGTAGGCATAACTAAAGCTTTATGATGTTAATCAGTTGTTAAGATTTAAAAAAAAATAAATAATGAGAAACTATACACAAGAAACAATTGTTAAAATAAATAGTTTTTTTAATTTTATTTTTTCTTCCATTTAACACTTTTAAATGTTTGACTTCGGAGAAAAGGTCAGTCCTGCAATTGCCAGGCGCAGGGAAGTCGTTTTTATACTTCTTTCCGGTTTCTTTCTGGGGACTCTTGCTATTCTTAACATACTGGGAATATCCCGTCAGATTGACCTTTCCTTTACAATCGGAGAGAGAACCATACCTTTTATTGTCTTTGTCGGGGTTTTGCCTTATCCCATTACTTTTTTATGTACCGACTTCATTTCTGAAATTTATGGAAAGAAAAGGGCGAATACTGTCGTATGGGTTGGACTGATCCTTAACATATGGGTACTCTTTATTTTATGGCTTGGCGGCTCTCTCCCTCCTCATCCCGAACTTTTGAAGGATGGACTTCCCGGTATATCTGACCCTAACAGAGCTTTTTTCCAGATCAGACAATGGACTTTCGGGGCAACTCTTGCTTCCATGATAGCCTACCTCACTGCTCAGTTTGTTGACGTTCACCTGTTTCATTTTATCCGGAAGATCACAAAAGGAAAAATGTTATGGCTAAGAAACAATGCGTCAACACTGACAAGCCAGCTGGTTGACTCCATTGCGGTTGTTACTATTACATATTTATATGCTTCCAGTGCTATTTACATAACTCCCGGGGAAACACTTATGCATGGCTTAACTATTTTAGTTCTTTCAAACTACGTTTTTAAAATGGTGTCTGCATTGCTTGATACAATACCTTTTTATATTGGAGTGAAGTTTCTTACAAAATACCTTGAAATTGATCCGGAAAAAGAGTTTAATGTTCATGCTAAACCTTTACCCGGTTTATAATCTCTTATTTTTTCTGCAATATTTTCCGGAGTCTGTTCCAACTCATCTGCAACTATACCCGACCTTAGGTAAAAAGGTTCTCTTTCTTCTAATTTCTCAGTAATATATTTCCGGAGTTCATCCCTGGAATAATTCATAATTAAAGGACGTGATGAAGACTCTTCTTTAAGCCGTTCAAACAATACTTCTTCCCTTAACCTTAAATAAACTGTTAAGCCTGCAGAATTCATCAATTCCATATTATCGGAAAAGCAGGGTGTGCCCCCGCCTGCAGCCATAACGTAATTATTCTTTTGCAGCTGATCAAGCAGAGCTTTCCGTTCTTTTATTCTGAAAAAATCTTCACCATACCGCATAAAAATTTCCGGGATTCCAAGCTTTTCATTCCTCTCTATTATATCATCAAGATCGAAAAAATCACACCTGAGTATGCCGGCAAGTTTTTTACCCAGGGTTGACTTTCCTGAGCCCATAAAACCTAAGAGAAATATTTTCATTTTTACCGGCATATTTACAAGTCAAGTGACATTTGGCCGTTTTTCTTAAATGGTGTTGGTTCATCCGGGGGAGACTCAGGTTCTGAAGGGACAGGAGTTTCTTTTATGAGAGGTTCCATTTCCTCCACGACTGAGACTTCATATTGCGAAAGACGTTTTCCTTTTGCCTTGTAACTTTTCACTCCTATAAAATCAGCAACTTCAATTATTTCCGGATGTCTGTTTTTATATTTACCCCCAAATTTAATTTCAAGACGCGGGTATTCCACCTCTGTTATCCTTATCAATCTGGAATCGGGGTTATCTCCTTTAAAACTCTGCTGTTTCGAGGAAGTTTCAAAATTAAAGCGTTTAACATAGTAGTGTGATACATCAGCATCATAATAAACGACAGAAAATATCTTATCTTTTTTAAATTTCTCAATAATTAATATATCATCCTCAAAATGATTACTCAGGTCGAAGTTACAGGTCCGGAAATTCCCGGATTTGGTAATTATCAGTATCTGGTCAGAACCACTGAATTCACCGAGACATATACCACGGGCATCGGCATTCAGCCTTAATACATATTCATCCCACCAGATTTTTCTTCCGCCAAGTGTTGACACACCTTTTTCAGCCATTACAATTTTATGAACCGCATACTTTGTAAGAATATTTCCTGTAGAAGCTTTACCCTTAACTGCAAGTTCACTGAAATCCAGTTCAAGCAAAAGGTTCTTTAACCGGGGTCGTGGCTTAAGGTATACTTTAATAATTTCAGCTTCTCCGTTAGGATTCCCGGTTAAGTATAGTATCTTGGAATTACGGTGTTCACGTATGAAACTATATTCCTTATCCCTTGTAATACCTGTCACCGGAGCCCTTTTCATCATGGCAGATCCACTATTCCCGTCGAAATAAACCACATTAAAGATCGTTCGAGTATCATTTCTTTTAAACACATTTATGTAAACAATGTCCTTTCCGGCGAAAACCTTTTCTGCAACTTTAGTTACGATATATTTACCGTCTTTTCTGAAAACAATTATTTCATCTATATCAGAACAATCACATACATATTCATCTTTCTTCAAGCCTGTACCAAAAAATCCTTCCTGCCTGTTTACAAAAAGTTTTACATTCGCCACTGCAACCTTGGCCGCTTCAATATTATCAAAACTTCTTATCTCTGTCCTTCTTTCCCTGTTCCGGCCATATTTCTTTTTTATTTGCCGGTAATAATTGATTGTGTAATTTACAATATTTGAGAGGTGGTTCTTTACCTCATCCATTTCGTCTTCAATTCCCCTTATTTTTTCATCTGCTTTATTCGAATCAAATTTTGAGATTCTTTTGATCCTGATCTCTGTAAGCTTTGTGATATCCTCAATGCTTATTTCACGTAAAAAAAGAGTCTTATAAGGCTCTAATCCATTACTTATTGTTTCAATAATTGCTTCCCAAGTCTCACACTCCTCAATTTGCCGGTAGATTCTTTTTTCAATGAATATTTTCTCCAGCGAAGAAAAATGCCATTCCTCCTTTAATTCATTAAGTCTTATCTGCAACTCTTCCCGCAGGAGCCTTACAGTATTCTCCGTATTGATTATAAGAACATTGCTCACTGACGTAAACAAAGGCTTATTATCCTGAATAACACAACAATTAACCGATACAGGCACTTCGCACTCAGTAAATGCGTAAAGAGCATCAATTGTTTTCCCGGGATTAATCCCTGGTGCAAGATGAACTATAATTTCGGCATTTTCAGCAGTATTATCATCTATTTTCCTTATTTTAATTTTTCCTTTCTCATTAGCTTTTACTATAGAATCAATTATTCCTGAGGATGTCTTTCCAAAAGGTATTTCTTTGATAATTAACGATTTTTTATCGAAAACCTCTATTTTCGCCCTGATACGTACCATTCCGCCCCTTTGCCCGTCGCTGTACCTTGCAATATCAATCAGACCTCCAGTAGGAAAATCAGGATACAGTTCAAAAGGTTTTTTCTGCAGGTAATAGATACTTGCATCAATTAGTTCATTAAAATTATGCGGAAGTATTTTGGAGGAAAGGCCAACAGCAATACCTTCTGCCCCCTGAGAGAGGAGAAGAGGGAATTTCACAGGCAGAGTTACTGGTTCTTTATTCCTTCCATCATAAGAAAGTTTCCATTCTGTTACTTTGGGATTAAAAACTACTTCCAGTGCAATTTTTGATAACCTTGCTTCAATATATCTTGGAGCAGCAGCTCCATCGCCAGTTAAAATATTACCCCAGTTTCCCTGGGTGTCAATGAGAATGTCTTTCTGACCCAGTTGAACAAGTGCATCACCAATAGAGACATCCCCGTGAGGATGAAACTGCATGGTATGACCGATGATATTGGCAACTTTGTTGTAACGTCCGTCATCGAGACGCTTCATTGAGTAAAGTATGCGCCTTTGCACAGGTTTCAAGCCGTCAGCCATATTTGGAACGGCACGTTCGAGAATAACATAGGAGGCATAATCAAGGAACCAGTCCTGGTACATGCCGGAAAGGTGCAGTATCCTTGGTGAATCATCCTTCTCTATGCTGATAGCGGAGTCGGGATTAATTTCAAAAATTTCCTCTTCCTCAAACCCTGAACTCATATCCTCATCATTTATCATCTTCTTTATTCTTAAAAATCTTACACCAAATCATCAGCCAACTCCAGAACTTCCGTTTCATCTTCAATAACATCATCTTCTACTTTCAGATTGCTGATAATAAAGTCCTGTCGGTCAGGAGTATTTTTTCCCATATAGAATTCAAGTATATCATGAATTGAATCATCCTTATGTAGTCTCACCGGTTCAAGTTTAATATCCCTGCCGATAAAATTTTTAAATTCATCAGGTGATATTTCGCCCAGGCCCTTAAACCTTGTAATTTCAGCATTTCTCCCAAATTTTTTTACAGCATCCAGTCGCTCCTGCTCAGAATAACAATATATTGTATGATTTTTATCACGAACTCTGAACAAAGGCGTTTTAAGCACATAGAGATGTCCTTTTCTGACAAGATTCGGAAAAAACTGAAGAAAGAATGTTATAAGAAGAAGGCGTATGTGCATTCCGTCAACATCAGCATCTGTAGCAATAACAACATTTTTATACCGCAAAGTATCCAGTCCCTCCTCAATATTCAATGCTGCCTGCAATAAATTGAATTCTTCATTTTCATAAACAATTTTCTTTGTAAGTCCATAGGTATTTAAAGGTTTTCCTTTAAGGCTAAAAACTGCCTGTGTATTAACATCCCTTGATTTTGTGAGAGAACCGCTTGCAGAATCTCCTTCTGTAATAAATATCGTTGATTCTTCCTTACGTTCTTCATTCGTATTATAGTGTATGCGGCAATCACGAAGTTTCCTGTTATGCAAACTGGCTTTTCTGGCCCTGTCTCTGGCAAGTTTCTGTATTCCGGAGATAGCTTTTCTTTCTTTTTCCGATTCCTGTATCTTTTTTAAAAGTAGGGATGCTGTGTCCTGATTTTTATGAAGATAGTCGTTGAGCTTTGAAGTAAGGAAATTCATAATGAAATTTCTCACTGAGGGTCCATCCGGACCTATATCCTTAGAACCCAGTTTTGTTTTAGTCTGCGATTCAAAAACCGGCTCCTCGATTTTAACACTTACGGCAGAAATAATAGAAGCCCTGATGTCGGAAGGATCAAAATCTTTCTTATAGAAATCGCGAATAGTTTTAACCACCGCCTCCTTAAATGCTAATAAATGTGTGCCTCCCTGAGTGGTGTGCTGACCGTTGACAAAACTATAGTATTCCTCTCCATATTGATCACCATGCGTTAAAGCCACTTCAATATCGTGATTCTTCAGATGTATTATCGGATATAAGCCTTCACCTCCCATGTTTTCCGTCAGCAGATCGAGTAATCCATTCCTGGAAGAATATTTTTCCCCGTTGAAGATTATGGTAAGACCGGTATTCAAATATACGTAGTTCTTGAGCATGCTTTCCACGTATTCCGGGATGAACCGAAAGTGTCCGAACATAGTTTCATCCGGAGTGAAATACAGAATAGTTCCGTTTGATAAAATAGTTTTCTCCTCAGATTGTTCCGATATCAATTCCCCCTGTGCAAACTCAATCTGCCGGGAAATACCTTCTCTCACAGACTGAATCACAAAACTTGAGGAAAGTGCATTTACAGCTTTTATGCCCACCCCGTTTAATCCTACCGACTTCTTAAAAACTTTGGAATCATACTTAGCCCCCGTGTTCATTTTAGAAACGGCATCTGTCAGCTTGCCTAACGGGATACCACGGCCATAATCCCTCACAGATACAACTTTTTCATCTATCTTCAGTTCGATGGTTTTCCCGTAACCCATCATAAATTCATCGACTGAATTGTCGAGCACTTCTTTAATAAGCACATAGATACCATCATCCGGGGATGATCCGTCGCCCAGTTTTCCAATATACATACCCGGACGTTTCCGGATATGCTCTTTCCAGTCGAGTGTTCTGATACTGTCTTCCGAATAATTTGCGCTCATGATCCATCTAAATTTGTGCAAATATATATAAAACAAGACCAGCAGAGACATTTGTTTTTTCAACAAAGAAATTAACAGGCAGTTTATACTTATAGCGAGGATGCCCTTATTCAATCCGTAATAGGGCTGAATGAAGGAAGTTTCTGCTTATATACGGCCTTAACCTTAAATATTGTCCCGGAATATCTGTGATGCCTTTGAGGTGTATCGAATATCCATTCCCACTCATTATTTATTTCCCCTACCGGCAGTTCTTTATAAACAGAACTATTTTGTGTTTTTTCACCTGTTCTGCTGTTGATAATTATTTCCTCGTAAACGGAGATCAGACAGTAATTATGTAGTTCAAGAAATCTAATATATGTTTCCGACTTGCTCTTCCCAATTTTGATATTCCCTCATATATCGATGCAATATCTCTTCCTGATCATCCAGATAAGCCATTTTCCGAAGTATCTTTCCAGGAACCTTGGGGAAAAAATCTTTATTGATTTTTTATGATTTTAAAGAGGAATACTCTTCCTTTATAATATTACGGATCATAGCAGTGGTATCTTTTACTGAAAGATCTTTAAAGGAAGCATAAGGTACAGGATGGAGTACTTTTAAAAAAATCCTTTGTTTCCCCCTAATAACCCATCCCTTTTTTGGTACAGCGGCAGAGGTGCCATCAAGTACCATTGGAAGTATAGAAACTTTTTCCTCATGTGCCAGCATAAATGCACCATCCTTAAATCTCCCCAGCGTGCCATCCGGAGATCTTGTCCCTTCAGGGAAAACTACAATGGAACTGTTTGCTTTAAGAGCTTTACGAGCCTGAAATGCAAATTTCTCATAGGCATTCGAAGCTCTCCTGTAGATGCGAATAGAATTATTAAGGGAAAGTACCCATCCAACAAAAGGAAGCCGAAAATTCTCCGCCTTGGATGTCCATTTGAAATGCCTGAACAAACTGTATATAACCAGAATGTCTACAAGGCTCTGATGGTTGCAGACAATAACATGAGGTATTGTTTCGTCAAAATTCTCCCTGTTAATGATTTTTAAAGACCAAAATGGGTTAACCCAAATATACTGCGCCCCCCAGAAACAGGAAAAAAGATGCAGAATACGCAATTGCCTGTCAAATGGTCTGGTAAAGAGCCATAACAAAACCAGAAAAGGACTCAGGATTATGGATGAAACCATAAAATGCATCCATAGCAGAACAGAGATAATTATTAAACCATTTCGTCTTTGAGTCTTCATTGTGCAAAAATACATTTCTTTAGGAAAAATATATGCTTATTTCACAGCGTCTTAAAAATCATAAAAATATATTCTGAAAAGCAAAGAACTTATCAGTTTAATGTATATTGCATGCATAATAAAAACTAACACTCAGTCCATAATCCTGGAAAAAAATGCTTTGTATTCGGGATCCTCATACCGATGCTTATTTTAACCTTGCTGCGGAAGAATATGTACTCAGGAACTTCACGGAAGACTGCTTCATGCTCTGGAGAAACGAACCTTCTGTTATTGTAGGTAAACACCAGAATACCCTCGCAGAGATCAACCTGGAATACATAAAGAAAAAGCAAATAAAGGTAGTGAGAAGGTTATCCGGTGGAGGAGCTGTTTTCCATGACCTGGGAAATCTCAATTTCACCTTTATAGTCACGGGTGAGGATGGAAAATTGGTTAATTTTCAAAAGTTCACCCAACCCATCCTGGAAGTTTTAAAGACATTAACCATAGATGCCAGATTTGAAGGACGGAATGATCTTACCATCGACGGGAAAAAAATTTCCGGAAATGCAGAGCATGTAATGAAAAACCGTACTCTGCACCACGGCACTCTATTGTTTTCTTCCGAGATGGCTGACCTCTCCGGCTCATTAAAAGCTAATCCCCTGAGGTTTAAAGACAAAGCAGTGAAGTCAATAAGATCGGGGGTGACCAATATTAGTGAGTACCTGGAACAGAAGATGGATGTAATTCAATTCAGGGACCTTATCATGGATCATATTATGGAAACCTTTGAAGGTACCCGTTTTTATGAATATACCCCGGAAGATATACTTGAAATTGAAAAACTACGCAATGAAAAGTACGCCCAATGGGAATGGAATTTTGGCTATTCCCCAATGTACAAGTTTGAGAAGCTTATACGAACCAATAAAGGAAACCTGGTATTTCACCTCAATGTGGAAAAAGGGAATATCCGGGATATCAAAATCCATAGCGACTTTTTCCACCGGCATGAAATTGATGCCATTGAAAAATTACTTACAGGTATGCGTCATGATCCGGATGAGATCAGGGAATATCTTTCAGGGAAGGATATGGAAAACTATTTTAAACATATGAACATGCAAATGATTCTGGAGGGAATTTTTTAAAGCATTTTCTTATATTTATTCTGTATGGATATACTTTTTTTACTCTTAATTGCCATTGGCTTGAGCTTTGATACTTTCGCTGTTTCAATAATCATTGGTCTGTCGGTTTTCCAAATTAAGTTCTGGCAGGCGTCAAAGATTGCTCTGACATTAACTGTTTTTCAGTGCCTTATGCCCATATTAGGTTGGGTTCTGGGCTCCCAGATTAATGATATCTTTAGTCATGCTGATCACTGGATTGCATTTGGACTTCTTTCCATAATAGGGATAAAGATGATCATAGAAGGTTTTAAGAAAGAAGGGGGGAAAAAGGAATTTGATCCTTTTAAACCTCTTGTACTTATTGGAATTGCCATTGCAACCAGTATTGATGCCCTAATCGTCGGAGTGAGTTTTGCTTTCATAAATGTAAATATTTTGTTATCGGCAGGAATAATCGGATTTACCACTTACATTTCAGCCATGCTGGGAATGCTCTTTGGTAAAACAGCAGGAAAAAGTTTGGGGAAAAATATCGAAATGGCCGGGGGTATAATCCTGTTGATCATAGGAATAAAAATATTATTTGAACACTCTGCTATTTAAATTGATTTCACAAAAAATCCCATTTCTGATATAAATGAAACCGTATGTTTTTAGAAATATACCTTAAAGAATCAATCCCTCAACCAACTCCTCACCACCCTTGAGAATCCATATCCGATAAGACATCCAAATGCTGCTCCACCAAGGATGTCGAAAGGATAATGTACTCCCAGGTATATCCGGCTGTAGCTTACAATAATTGCCCAGCATGTTATTATTATAATAAACAACTTCCTGCGGAGGAAAGGTATCAGAAAGGATGCCAATGCAAAAACATTGGCAGCATGAGATGAAACAAAGCCATACTTCCCGCCGCAACGGTTGTTCACAAGGTGCACCAACCCCTCCAGTTCAGGATTATGGCAGGGTCTCAGGCGTTCGAAGATATTTTTAAACAAATGAACCGAACCCTGGTCGCTTGCGGTAATAAGTAATCCTATGGAGACGATTAGTATAATCGATTTTAAGCGGTATCTGTATATAAGCCATCCTAAAATTAAGGCATAAAAGGGAATCCAGGTATATTTAGCACTAATCCACCACATAACACCATCGAAAAAATCATTATGAAGTCCGTTCAGAAACAGAAAAACAAATACATCTATTTTATGAAGAAAGTCAAGCATATACTTATGAATTGAGTAATGACCAGAGTTTATCTTTCAACTCACGTATTCCCATTCCGGTAAAGGATGAAATAAAAACATATGGAAGTGGTGGCATTTCTTTCCTCATCTCTTTCACAAGTTCATTATCAAGCAGATCGGATTTGGTGATCGCCAGCATCCTTTTTTTATCGAGAAGTTCAGGATTATACAGTCGTAATTCATTAAACAGTATTTCGTACTCATCATTAATATCACGGCTGTCAGCAGGGATCATAAACAGAAGTACTGAATTCCGTTCAATATGCCGGAGGAACCTTGTTCCCAGACCTTTCCCTTCACTGGCACCCTCAATGATACCCGGAATATCAGCCATAATAAATGAATAACCTTCGAAATATGAAACTATACCAAGATTAGGAGTAAGTGTTGTAAAAGGATAATCTGCAATTTTAGGAGTTGCGGCCGAGATAACAGACAGTAATGTTGACTTTCCGGCGTTGGGGAAACCTACCAAACCCACGTCGGCCAGAACTTTTAACTCCAGTATCTGCCATCCCTCCTCCCCTGGCTCACCAGGCTGGGCATAGCGGGGCGTCTGGTTGGTAGCAGATTTAAAATGGTCATTCCCGAGGCCTCCCCTTCCACCCCTCAGAAGAATTTTGCTCTCCTCATGTTCCGTTATTTCAAACAGGAATTCTCCTGTTTCAGCATTTTTCGCTACCGTACCCGGCGGAACTTCAATAACAGCATCTTTTCCATCGGCACCAGTTTTCAATGCAGAGCTTCCGCTCTCACCATTGGAAGCATGCACATGCTTCTGAAATTTAAGATGAAGGAGTGTCCAAAGATTACTGTTTCCCTTTACTATCACATGGCCTCCCCTTCCTCCGTCGCCACCATCAGGGCCTCCCTTCGGAACAAATTTTTCTCTCCTGAGATGAGCAGATCCTGCTCCGCCCTTGCCCGATCTGCAAAATATCCTGACATAATCCACAAAATTTGACTCTGCCATTCCCTTCAGGTTTGTTTTGTTTTATATATCTTTAGGATGAAGTTTTGTATTCAATGATTATTTAACCATCTTCCTAATTGGCTCTCCGGAAATTATCCCCATGGTGCTATTTTTCCCGGTCGCTGGAAGAGGAAAATGCGCCCCCAGGATTCATCGCTTAATCAATTCCTCTTACTTTCCGCAATATTTATCAATGATGGAAAAAATACTTTTTGAAATCTCAACAATATTACCAATACCATCTACAGGAAAATATTTTCCCTTGCTTTTATAATAATTCATTACCGGAGCCGTCTGTGTGTTGTAAACATTGATGCGGTTCTCAATTGTTTCCATATTATCATCTGCCCTGCCAGTCTCTTCACCTCTTTTTAAAAGCCTTATTATCAACTCATCTTTTGGGACTTCAAGTCCCAGCATCATGTCAAGCTGTAGATTTCTTGATACAAGGAGTTTATCGAGTGCTTCTGCCTGTGCAACAGTACGTGGAAAACCATCAAAGATAAAACCCTTAGCCTCCTTTTTAGCCTCCAGCTTATTAGCTATCATTCCTATTACAATATCATCTGAAACAAGCTCACCCCGCTCCATTATATCTTTGGCCTTCAGCCCCAGTTCCGTCTTCTGTGCCAGTTCTGCTCTTAAAATGTCTCCCGTGGAAAGATGTACAAGATTATATTTCTTAATAATATTCTCAGACTGAGTTCCTTTTCCCGATCCGGGAGGACCGAATAATACAATATTCAACATGACTTTTTTATTTAGATGATTAAATGTTCAGGTTTACGAGTTATTTCTGCTTAATAAAATAAATACCAACACCTGATATAGGAAGATTTGAGCAATTACCACACCATGCTAAACTTTGCCGTCTGCATCTTGTCAACCTCCCTCATGCCATTCCGCCCGCAAAGATAACAATTAGAGAATACGATTACCCAATAATCTTATAAATATCCTTCAAATTCCTGCCATACCCCTCGTAATCCAGTCCATAACCTATAATAAAGTCATTGGGTATCTTAAATCCTACATAATCCAGCTTTATATCCTTAGTGTAAGAAGAAGGTTTTAATATAAGGGTAACAATTTTAAGGCTTGCCGGATTATACTCTGATAATTGATTAACAATATGCTCAAGTGTGACACCTGTATCAACAATATCTTCAAGGATCACGACATTCCGGTCTGTTATGGAATGATTCAATCCTATCAGCTCTTTTACTACGCCCGTTGTTTTTGTACCCTGGTAGGAGGCAAGCTTAAGGAAGCTTACCTGTGCATCTATTACAACCTGCTTTAACAGATCGGAGGCAAACATAAAACAACCGTTAAGAATACCTATGAAAAGCGGGCTTTTATTTTTAAGATCATCATTGAGATCATTAGCTATTTCCGCTATCCTGGCCTGTATAAGCCCGGAGGTTAGATATAATTCGAAGCTTTTATGGTTTACAATAATTTTAATCATTTGAATGGATCTGTAAACGGTTGATATCCATGTTATCAAAATTATCATAAATAACAACAAAGACAAAACCTGTGAATTTGATTTATGTTTATTAATTCAATGAATCATCGCTTTTCATTATATTTGAAAAAAATAGCTTGCCAATAGCTGATTTTTATCTTTATATACTCATTAAACAAGAAATTAAACTATGACACCAAAAGTTAGTATTATTATGGGCAGTACATCTGATCTTCCCGTTATGGAAGAAGCGGCAAAAGTACTCGACGAATTTGAGATTCCCTTTGAGATTAATGCTTTATCAGCCCACCGTACCCCTGAACAGGTAATGGAGTTTGCATATGGAGCTTATGATCGTGGTATCAGGGTTATTATTGCAGGAGCCGGTGGAGCAGCTCATTTACCTGGTGTACTTGCAGCCCTGACCCCTCTGCCTGTAATCGGAGTACCTGTTAAAGCCTCTATTTCCATAGATGGATGGGACAGCATTCTGAGCATTTTGCAAATGCCCCCCGGAATACCTGTCGCAACCGTAGGCCTTGATGGTGCCAGAAACGCAGGTATTCTCGCTGCGCAAATAATTGCCACAAGTGATATGGAAATGATGAAAAAAGTAGTTGCCTTTAAAAAAAGACTGAAAAATAAAATTATTCAGGCAAATGAAGAACTAAAAAATATAAAATTCAGATTCAAAACAAATTGAAGATAATCAATGGGATACTATTCAGGACAGGTAAATTAACTCTTATTTTATCCTCCTTTTTCTATTGCCACCCTGTTACAGCTACAGGTGAAAATTTTCCAATCGGAACAAGACCCGCAGCCCTGGCTAATACATATGTCATGCAATCAGACCTGTGGTCGGTGAATCATAACCAGGCAGGACTTGGTTTTTACCCTCGTTTCAGTCTGGGATTCCATCATGAGAACAAATTTCTGCTTGAAGAATATAGTTTACATGCCTTAGGTCTGACATATCCGGTTAAACCCGGAACTCTTGGTCTGAGTTATTCATATTTCGGTTATGATGAATATAATGTCAGTAAAGTCGGGCTTGGAATCGGAAAGAGTTTCGGCGATGATTTTTCTGCTGGTGTACAACTCAATTATCATTATGTCTATATAAGAGGAGATTTTGAAAACAGGGGCACCCTAAGTGTTGAAGGAGGAATACAGTATAAACCTTTTGACAACTTTTGTATTGGAGCTCATGTTTTTAATCCTACAAGATCAGAATTTTCCACCTGGCAGAGTGACACCCTCACTACTTCTTTCAGAACCGGAGCAGCTTACAATCCTTCTGATAAATTATTTTTCGGAATCGAAATAGAAAAGCATCTTACCAGAAAGCCCGTTTTTAAAGCAGGACTCGAATATCAGTTACTTGAAAGCCTTTTTTTAAGAACAGGGATTTTTACTGATCCTGTACAGCATACTTTCGGTTTAGGATATAAAATCAACCGGATAAGTGCAGATATTGCCTTTACCCGTCATTATATCCTGGGGTTTACTCCACACTTTTCATTACAGATAGAATTCAAATAATTTTCTTTACTGAAACAGCAGTTTTTTTACATTTTTTCCCATTAACCGGAAAAAATGGGATATTTCCGTGAGTTTATCCGTTCCCTTTTAAAATTTATCATATTAAATATGGTGCTTTATGCTTCCCTGGCAGGACAAATACCAGAAGTACAAATAAATCAGAAAGTCCTTGAAATGTTTGAAGATTTAGCCGGGACAAAAGAAGACACAGACGCTGTTGAAAGAATTACTGAAATTCTTAACGAACTTATTGATTCTCCAATTGATTTGAATACTGCTGAAGCAGAGGATTTTAAGAAACTGTTTTTTCTCACGGAATTCCAGATAACAAGTATTCTGAACTACCGAAAGGAGTACGGGAACTATCTGTCTATAAACGAATTACTTCTTGTTCCCGGAATCCAGCCCGGTCTTTTTAATAAAATGATGTATTTTGTTATAATTTCATCAGACACGAATGAACAAGCTAAGAATTTTTACACGGGAAAGATTAAAAGTGAATTTATAACCCGATACAAAAGGAGGATAGAGATACCTGCCGGTTTTGAAAGTGAAATCGATAGCATTCATCAATTTACCGGCCGGAATCGTTATCTGATGACAAGATATGAACTCAAAAAGGGAAACAACTTTAGTGCAGGCTTTATTGCTGAACAGGATGCAGGGGAGCCCTTGTTTTCCAATCATAATAAATACCTGCCCGATCATGTCTCCTTCTTCCTGGAGTATTCAGGGAAAAAATTACCATACAGACTGATTTTCGGGGATTTCAAAACCGGATTCGGCCAGGGTCTGATAAACGGATGTTCCTATATTTCAAATGGTACAGATGCGATAATCTCTCCTGAAATAAATAAAATAAAAAGAAATCTTTCAACATCAGAATCAAATTTTCACAGAGGTCTTGCATTACAAACCAGATTTAATAAATTATCCCTGAGTTCTTATATGTCTTATATCAGCCATGATGCTGCTTTAAAAAAAGCAGCTTCAGAAACCGATAGTTTTCAGTATTTTACTTCAATAAACAGGACAGGGCTTCACCGGAACATCGCAGAAATAAAAAACCGTAACACTCTTCGGCAGATAAGCGCAGGAGCAGATATGACCATTCACCTTAAATTCTTTTCCTTTGGAATTCACGGAGAAAAAATTTCCTTCAGTCATCCGATGCGAAAACTTAAGTATAATCCGGGTGTTGACCCTCCGCAATTTAGTTCAGATTTCTTTAACCTCAGTATACATTATAAAGCAAGTATTTTAAGAACTTATCTTTTCGGGGAATGGGCAACTGACAATGACGGGAATACTGCTCTTCTTAACGGATTGACCGCACAACTTCATCCTCTGATAAGCCTTTCAATGATCTATAGAAACTATTCCCCTGCTTATGTGTCATTTTCTTCCTCAGCTTTTGGTAAAACTTCTTCAGTGAAAAATGAGGAAGGATTTTATATCGGAGTCAACATGTATCCCCTGCCCTTCATTAATTTATCCTTTTATGCCGATCACTACAAATTTCCTCATCCACGATCAAATATTCCGGTTCCCGCATTTGGGAATGATTATATGATAAAGGCCTTGCTTCAAAAGGAAAATAAGAATCAGTTTAAGATAAGGTATAAAGCCAGTTTCCAGCAAATGAAATACTCAAGAAATGAAACCGGCATTGATCTGAACAAACTTAACAAGATTACTTCATGGAGATTTGTTTACAGGTCGGAGATCAATGAATTCCTCTTTCTGGAAACGAGATACGAATTAACACTAAATGATGAACATCAGATAAAGCCGGCAAAAGGCAGTTATGTGGGACAGAAGATTGTTTTCAAACCAAAAGTATATAATTATAGTTTATATGCTACATATGGACTATTTGATGCTCCTGACTGGAAAAACAGGTTATATGTATATGAGTATGATCTCCTTTATGATTTTTCTATCCCGGTACTCTACAGGAATGGCAGCAGGTTTTCTGTTCTTTTGAAAACAAGAATTTTAAGCAAAGTTGATTTATGGTTTAAATACTATCAAACACATTATAATCATTGCATTGAAAGAGGAACAGGAGCAGATAAAATCATAAACTCTTCTGATTCAGGGATTAAAATACAATTGAGAATGAAGATGTGAACAAACAATTACTATGTATTCTCCGGCCTTACCGGAACTGCTTGTAAGGTTTCCACAAGGTAGTCCCAGAACATTGCAACAGATTCAATATGAATTTTTTCATCGGGAGAATGTGGATGACGAATTGTAGGGCCAAAGGATACCATATCCAGGTTAGGATACGTGTCACCAATGATCCCGCATTCAAGTCCGGCATGGATTACTTTAATTTCAGGATTTTTACCGTATTTCTTACTGTAAACCGATTTCATTGTCTGTACAATAGCGCTGTCCGGATTGGGTTTCCAACCTGGATAGTTTCCGTCATGCATCACTTCCATTCCACCAAGTTCCATAACACTTTGAATCATATAAGCAAGGCTTTGTTTTGCTGAATCAACAGAACTTCTTAATAGACACATTATATCCGCAACTCCCTTTTTCGCTTTCACAACGGAAAGATTTGTGGAAGTTTCCACAACCCCGTCTATCTCTGTACTCATTCTCATTACTCCGTTTGGTGTTCCGTAAACCACTTTCAAAAAACGGTTTTGTGAATCCGTTTCCATAACGGTTTCAGGCATCTCAGCAAATTCAGCCTTAAAAAGAAGTTCAGGGTCAGGGGTTGTAAACTCTCTTTTAAATATTTCAGAATACTCCTTAACACTGGATTCAAAATCCTTCATTTTATCCTCTGGAATTACAACCAGAGCAAATGATTCCCTGGGTATGGCATTTCTTAGGTTCCCTCCTTCAACAGAAGCTATTCTCAACCCAAGTTCTTTGGAAGCATTCCATAAAAACCTGTTCATTAACTTATTAGCATTCCCTCTGCCCAAATTGATATCCAATCCTGAATGACCTCCTTTGAGGCCGGTAACACTTAAGCGATAAGCCTTCATCCCTGCAGGTACTGACACCTCCTTATATTTCATGCTACCCGAAGTATTCATTCCTCCGGCGCATCCGATATATAATTCCCCCTCATCCTCTGAATCAAGATTCAGCAAAATATCAGATTTCAATATTCCCTTCTCAAGCTCAAAGGCCCCTGTCATCCCTGTTTCCTCATCAACTGTAAGCAAGACCTCAATAAGTCCATGCCTTATGTCATTCGATTCAAGCACAGCAAGGGCTGCCGCTGCTCCAATCCCATTATCTGCACCAAGGGTGGTTCCGTTTGCTTTTACCCATTGACCGTCTATAATTGTCTCAATGGGATCCTTATCGAAATCATGAACCTTATCACCGTTCTTTTGAGGAACCATATCAAGATGAGCCTGCAAAACAACTCCCATCCGGTTTTCCATGCCCGAAACAGCCCGCTTCCGGATGATAACATTCCCGGTTTTATCCACATACGTCTCCAATCCAAGGGCTTCACCAAATTTCCTGGCATATTCAACAGCCTTATGTTCATTTTTTGAGGGACGCGGAATTTGTGTAAGATCATAAAAAATATTCCATACACTCTGTGGTTTTAATTCTTTTATAGAACGCATATTAACACCTCCTTCTATTAATTTTTGTATTTATTTAACATTGCTTTTTATATCGCTGGCTTTAACCTGCTTGTATGTTTTGTGCTATCAAAATTATAAAATTAAGCGCAGAGAAACTAAATTTAATAAAACTACTAATTGCGTAAATGTAATAACTAAAATTTTAGCAGGCAAGTAGGAAAAATATGTTAGACAAAAGAAATATCTATATCTTTACATATATAAATTTTTGGAACGAATTTTGATCCTTATCAGAAAAACTTCATGAAAAGATTGTCTTCCATAATATATATTTTACTCGGTATAAACATACTTATCTTCTCTCAGCCTGAGAAAAATACTGAGATTAAATGGTACAGTATTGAGGAAGCTATTCAATTAAGTCAAAATGCCCCGGGAAAAATATTTATTTATACATTCTCCAGCAATTGTGGATGGTGTACACGTATGGAAAGAAATACATTTGCAAATCCGGTAATAGCTGAATACCTGAATGAAAACTACTACCCGGTTAAACTCAATGCCGGAATAAAAAAGGACATCGTTCTCGGCACTAAGACTTATAAATTTATCCCTGCAAACCCTTCTGAACGAATGCCTGCCCATCATGAACTTATAGTAACTCTTTTAAACGGCCGGCTGGCATACCCTGCCTATGCCTTCATAAATCAAAAAATGGCTTACCTGGGAGTCGATTTCGGTTTTAAAACGCCTGAAATGATGGAAAAATTATTGTATTATGTTGCAGAAGAAGTATACATAAAAAATCCGGATTTTGAAGGATTTGCAGCAAGCTTCAAGGGGAGGTTGACGGAATAGCGGGTCCGGGTTTGTAACTTTTCATAATACATCCCAATATGTTTTTCCCCGGAATATAAAATTCACACCATTTATAATCTTACCTTTTTACCGGTAAATTAACCATTTTCCCGGCCTGATAAAGAACAGCCCTTTCCTCGTAAAAAATCTTATTGCCAATTATTAATTGAACTGTCGCCATGTCGGGAACACGGTAATACAGGTTATTTGCAGCAAAATCTGACAAATTTACATGTAATACGGGTAAACTTTGAAGCTTGTTAAGTGGTGTAATTTTAAGTACAACATCAACTCCTTCTTTCGCAGAGGCATCCAGAATTCCCTTATCTTCCGATATTTTAAAAATAATTATATTCTGCTCTGTCCCATCCGGTGTTACAAAGAGGGTTTTTGAATATTTTTCATGCAACATTTTGCCAGTAAAAAGTTCCAGATATTGCTGTTCCTTATTGTTAAGTTCATTAACAGCAAATTCCAGGGCAGTGCCTCCGGGAAAACCATCAAATTCCCCGGCTAAAAGATCGAAACGGGTTCTCCTGATCTCCAGTATGAAGTTTGCCGCTTCCTCTGCCCTTTGCTCAAGTGTTTTAACTTCACGCTGTCTTCTTGGGATGGGTAAACGTATAAAAGATGTATCGGTAATAATCGTTTTGTAAAGGGTGTCTGTTACTTCCCGATATAAGCCGGTTAATGATAAATCAGTAAAATATGGTAGAACAGGTGTAATTATACTCTCATTAAAATCTATTGAATGCTTCATCCAGCCCGACGGATCTAATATCAGACCCATGTTGCTCATTAATAAATAATCTTTAGCAGTATAGTTACCGCTGATAAGGTTAACAGAAAAATACATTTCCGGATCAGGTTCAGTCAGGTAATCAATTTTTACAGCTTCAGGATAATATCTGTTATAGCTTACGTCCTCAACCCCTGTTATCCCCAGGTATCGTTCAGAAAAACGGCGGTAAGGACCAGGTAAATATCTTTCATAGATAATATCAAGCTTTATTTTCATTACCGTTTGCGGCAATACATAATAGTATTTTTCAATGCTATTCTCAGGCTCCTCTCCGGGGAGGCTTACTTTAAACTCATTCTGCACACTGCAGGCTGTAACAAACAGCAGGGAAAAACCTATCAGGAAATTTTTCATATTACATTCATTTTTACAAAAATATACTCTACAAACGGAAGAAAAAAAAGAAAATGATATTATATACTGAAGAATCTTTTTAAACTAATCTTCATTGATGTAAGAATAAAAAGGCTTCTCCCAGGCAGTCCGTAATATCAGAAGCGATGAGAGCTTCTTCTGATTTTTTTCTTACTGCTATATCTCCTGCAAGTCCGTGAATGAACATTCCTGCTCTGGAAGCATGAGAGGGTGAATATCCCTGCGCAAGAAGAGAGCTTATAATACCGGTGAGCACATCACCACTGCCACCTGTTGCCATTCCGGGATTTCCGGTAGTATTAAACCATGTTTCTCCTTCCTGTGTTACAAGAATAGAATGAGCTCCTTTTAGAATAATATTTATATTATATCTTCCGGCAATTTCAAGTTGTTTTTGAAACCGTTCCCACATAGATCCCGACGACCCAGCCAGTCTGTCAAATTCACCCGGATGTGGTGTAAGAATAGTGCCTTCTGGCAGTTTATTCAGCCAGTCGCGATTATTTGCCAGAATATTAATAGCGTCAGCATCAAAAACCATGGGTATTCTGGCTTCTTCAAGCAGGCGCTTTAAGCCTTTGCAGGTTTCTTTCTCCAGTCCTATTCCCGGACCTGCCCCAATAGCAGAAAATTTACCGGGGTCAGGGAAATCAGTGAAAAAATTCTTCGACTTATCGATACTTACCAGTGCCTCTGGAGCAGTTGATTGCATAATATTATAACCTGAACCCGGCACATGTACTGTTACCAGTCCGGCACCCCCTCTAAGACACGCTTTTGCAGCAAGAACGGCTGCCCCCATCATCCCGTATGAACCACAAATCAGAAGTGCATGTCCAAAAGTCCCTTTATGCGAAAATTTATCCCTTCCTTTCAGAACTTTCTTAATATCATCCACATCATTGGTATGGTATAGTGATGGGGTACCGGCAATAACATCAGGGTGCAGCCCGATATCGAGTATATACCATTCACCTGTATATTGCCTGTTTTCCGCAAAAAAGAATGATAAAAAAGGAAACTGAAAGCTAAGGGTGTAATCGGCTCTGATGATATTTTCAGGAAGGTTATCCGTATTATCTTCACCGGAAAGTCCGGATGGAATATCAATCGCCAGAACTCTTGCTTCTGATTTGTTGATATGACATATAATCTCCCCGGCAAAACCTTCTGCAGGCCTGGATAATCCTGATCCAAAAATTCCATCTATAACAATATTATCTCTTCCAATCTCAGGTAATACATATCCTTGTTTCAGTTCAGCTAAAACACCCGGAAATATTTTATTTAACCTCGTTAAATTAGTTTTAAAGTCAGGTGAAAAATTTCCCGTGAGGTCAACAGTAAACACTAATAACCGGTAGTTTCTTTCCAGTAAGAGTCTGGATATAGCGAGCGCATCTCCACCGTTATTCCCGGGACCTGCAAAAACAACTATCCGGCGAGATACATCAAAATTTTTTACATACCAGTTGACGAATGCTTTTGATGCTCTTTCCATAAGGTCGACGGAAGCAACGGGTTCATTGGCAATGGTGAATGCATCAATATCCCTGACTTGCGAAGAATTAAATATCTTCATTATGAATTTTCCTGCTAAGGTACAAAGAATAGAATTATTCCGGATATCATATCAGGATAACAAATTAATTAATATTTCCCTGCATTTTCTAACATACAATACATATTTTTACTATGTGAACTGCCTTTGCGGTTTGAGAAATAAAAAAGAAAACAAATATGACATTTAACCTGCCTTTATTTTGCCCAAATGACTCCCGCGGGGAGAATCAAACAAAGGATAGTTTCCGAACCGGCGACTTCTCCCGGCTTTCCGCGAGGAGTAATCCTCAATTCACATTACTATGGTTAACCCGGAAAGAGTATATACATTAAGAAATAAACCTTTGGCTAAAGGCCCTGTAATTTACTGGATGAGCAGGGAACAAAGAGTAAATGATAACTGGGCATTGTTATATGCCATTGAAACAGCAGAAAAATATAATGCTCATATGGCAGTAGTTTTCTGTCTTTTTTCAGCATATCCCGGTGCAAATCTCCGTCATTTCGATTTTCTTCTCAGAGGGCTTCAGGTTGCAGAAAAAAAGCTCAAAGATTTAAATATCCCTTTTTATATAATAAAAGGTGATCCTGTATCTTCTCTCTCTTCCTTTATTAAAGAATACAAAGCCGATACACTAATCACAGATTTCGATCCCCTCAGTATTAAAAGACAATGGAAAGAAAAACTCAAGACAGAAAATGACATTAACATTTTTGAGGTGGATGCGCACAATATTGTGCCTTGCAGGAAAGTCAGCAATAAAATCGAATTTGGAGCATACACCATAAGACCAAAGATCAGGAAACTACTGCCTGAATTTCTGGATGTCTTCCCTGATATTCACCCTCAGAAAAAACAAACTACATTCACTTCCTCAGACCTGGATTGGAAAAAAGAAATTGAATCTCTTCAAACCGACCGGTCCGTAAAACCTGTTAACTGGCTTAAACCTGGTGAAGATGCTGCCCTTGATATTTTTGAATATTTTCTTCAGTATAATCTTTCAAAATATGCTGATAAAAGGAATGATCCTAATGAGAAGGTTTTGTCAATCATATCACCCTATCTTCATTTTGGTCAGATTTCGGCACAAAGAGCAGTCCTTGAGCTAACTTCGGGGAAACATCCTGATCTGAATACACAAAGTTTTCTTGAAGAGTTAATAATACGGCGAGAGCTTTCAGATAATTATTGCTTCAATAATCCTTATTACAACAGATTTGAAGGATTCCCGGATTGGGCAAGGCTAACACTGGAGAAACATAAAAAATATGAGCGGGAGTTTATTTATACAAAAGAAATCTTTGAGAAGGGAGATACACATGACCCCCTCTGGAATGCAGCACAAAGTGAAATGGTAAATAAAGGGAAGATGCATGGTTATATGCGTATGTACTGGGCAAAAAAAATCCTTGAATGGACAAATTCCCCTGAAGAAGCACTAAGTATAAGTATTTATCTGAACGACAAATACGAACTTGATGGCCGGGATCCAAATGGATATACCGGTTGCGCATGGGCAATTGGCGGCGTGCATGACAGAGCCTGGAGCGAAAGACCGGTTTACGGCAAGATCCGATATATGAATTACAATGGCTGCAAAAGAAAGTTTGATGTAGATAAATATATTAAGGAGAATCTGAATTATTAAACTCCTTCATTCCTGTCACTTTGTAAGGAATATTAAATTCTTCTTTTGAAATCGTGAGATCAGGCTTATATCTTATAATGGTGAAGGATCTGTTCTCAAAACCTGAATCATAACTTTTCTTCCTGAAATCAAAGGAATTCATTAACATATCTGCATTATGTTTTTCTGAATGCAGTATAAATCCGGGACCATATTCCCGGAACTTCTTTACAAAATGTAAGGTTATATCGTGGCCGAGAAAGGCGTAGTTGCATCCCTTTCTTGTCAGGGAAGAAGGCTCCGACCCATAAAGTCTTCTCCATTTTACTAAAAATGATTTTATAGCCGGATCATCATAACTAAAATAATATGGAGTAAGGAACCGTAAATCTAACTGATGAAAATAAAGCAAATCAACATTTTGAAAAACAGACCATTGAGGCATACCAAACATTATTACATCATAACCTTTCGAATGAAAAAACAACTGACTTACTGCAATACTTACCAATGCCTCATTTGAACTTGGAATAATCACAAGATTTTTCATTTCTTTCGAAAGACTCTCAGTTAATGCTGATGCAATATCAGTTTTTTCCGAAGCTTCATAAACAACTTCTTTGAATGAAGGAAAGCTGAAAGGAGAAAATCTTACAAACGATTCAAAAAGTCTGTTTTTCAGATACTCTGCTCTTAATATCTCTGTTGAATCTTTAGAATGTACTATAATAATGTTATGAGAAAAATACCTTGACAAATACCTGCCCATCATTTCTATCTCAGTCATTAATGAAGGATTTAACTGAAACAGGTATGGGTTATTATTTAAAAGCTCTTTTGAATCATAAAAAGGAACTATTAAAGGAATATTCATTTTCTTTGAAAAGTCCGACATAAGTTCAACATTATATGAAAAAAATGGACCTATTATCATATCCATCTTATCCAGTTCACCGGAAAAAATTATGGATCTGAGCCTTGAAGGGCTTCTTCTTGTATCAAAAATCTGCACATTTAAGGACACTCCTGATTTCCTTAACGAATCGAGTGCGATGAGACTTCCCTCAAGAAATTCAAGAAAAGGTATGGAAGCAGGTATTTCTGAAATATCTTCCGTTTTCATAGCTTCTGAAAGTCTGACTATTTCCTGATTCAACAAGTCACTATCCTTCATTTCTGATGTATCACTGCCGGGGTAGTAATTAAAAGGTATAAGATAGGCTATGTTTATTTTTCGCTCTGTAAAAGTTTCCTCAAGGCCTTCATAAACCTTGTAGAGGTCAGTTAAAACTGAATCCGCAACTTCCTTAAATTCAACAGTATCAACAGGTTCTTCTACTGCTGCATAATCAGGGGGGATAATTTCCTTTGGAATTTTCAGAATCATTCCGGTTTTCAGATCTGTTTCGTAGAGATCGGGGTTATGCTCTTTTAATTCCTCCTGGCTGATATCATATTTCCGGCTTATTCCATAAAGTGTTTCTCTTCTTCTAACTTTATGATTTTCATATTCGGTTACCTGATATACCGGAGCTGGCTTCGGTATATAAATAAGCTGTCCTATTTTCAGATCATGAGGGTCAATACCGGGATTCTCCGTTTTAATAACATCCAGGCTTACTTCATATTTCACTGATAGCGAAAAAAGTGTTTCTCCTTCACTGAGGTAGTGATAAAAATAATCTGATGTATCCTTCAATGTTTCAGGGACTTCTATAACTGCAGGCGCTGAAACAGGTATCTTGAGTACCTGTCCAATCTGCAAGCCTGAGCCAACACCCGGATTTTCCTTTTCAATATCTTCCTCTCTAAGATTATAGGCTCTGCTGATAGAGTAAAGTGTCTGCCCTGCCTTAACTACATGAATATAATAAAAAGTACCCTCAATAATCACCTTACCCTCAGACCTCTTTACCTGAACAGTATCCTGGGCAATGGCTGCGGATGTAAAACCAATTAAAGAAAATAAAAAAATAAATATCCTTTTCTTACAAGAATTCATTAAATCTTTATCTTTAAATCAATTAATATTTTTCAAAAAATTCAGAATATTTCTTTCCAGCCTTTCAGGGATATCCCCCGATTTGGCTTTCTCAAATTTTTTACCTGTTATATTCTCAAAAAGTTCAATATATCTTTCTGAAACCATCTGTACAAAATCATCTGACATTTGGGGTACTGATTGTCCTTCTTGTCCCTGGAATCCCCTTTCAATAAGCCATTTCCGCACAAACTCCTTTGATAATTGTTTCTGGGGTTCTCCTGACTTTTGTCTTTCTTCAAAACCATCAGCGTAAAAATACCGTGACGAATCAGGCGTGTGAATTTCATCGATTAAAAATATTTCGTTTCCGATCTTTCCAAACTCATATTTTGTGTCAACAAGTATGAGTCCCTTTTCAGAAGCCATTTCTGTTCCCCTGGCAAACAATTTTCTGGTATATTCTTCTAAAACAGCATAATCTGACTCATTTACAAGTTCCTGTTTGATTATATCATCTCTTGAGATATCTTCATCATGCCCTTCAGCAGCTTTTGTTGTAGGTGTAATGAGAGGTTCCGGGAGCTTGTCGTTTTCTTTTAAACCTTCAGGTAAAGGTTCTCCACAAATATATCTTTTTCCAGACTTGTATTCTCTCCATGCATGTCCGGCCAGGTATCCTCTAATAACCATCTCTACCTTTATAGGCTCTGCATACCTTCCAACCGTAACCATTGGATCAGGGGAGGCAAGTTTCCAGTTTGGAACTATATCAGTTGTTGCATCAAGAAAAATATTGGCAATTTGATTTAAAACCTGTCCTTTAAACGGAATCCCTCTTGGCAACACAACATCAAAAGCTGAGATACGATCGCTTACGATCATAACAAGGTAATTCCCGCCAATATTATAAACATCACGGACTTTCCCTTTATAAAAACTTTTTTGCCCCGGAAAAAGGAAATTTGTCTGAACAAGTGCATTTTCTAATTTCATATTTATCTAATTTAATGTGTTTCGTTGGAATCTTCGTATTTGTTATAAGCATTTACAATTTTCTCCACCAGTTTATGCCTGATATTATCTCTCTCATCAAACTGTATTATTGATATTCCATTGATCCCCGCCAGAACTATTTGTGCAACCAACAATCCTGATGCCGATTTTTTGGGAAGATCTATCTGGGTAACATCTCCGGTTACAATGAATTTTGCATTTTTCCCCATTCTTGTAAGAAACATCTTAAGCTGATTGACAGTTGCATTCTGCGCTTCATCAAGGATTACAAACGCGTTATCAAGTGTTCTTCCCCTCATATATGCAATAGGAGCAATCTGAATGGTTCCTTCTTCCATAAAAGTTTTTAACTTTCTGGAAGGTATCATGTCATCCAGGGCATCATAAAGCGGTTGAAGATAAGGATCCAGTTTCTCCTTAAAATCACCCGGAAGAAATCCTAGTCGCTCGCCGGCTTCAACAGCCGGACGTGTAAGTATGATCTTTTTTATTTCCCTCATTTTAAGTGCTCTCACAGCAAGGGCTATTGCAGTATATGTCTTGCCGGTACCTGCTGGACCTATAGCTAAAATCAGATCATTCTTAATACATTCACCAACAAGCTTTTTCTGATTTATCGTCAAAGCTTTAATTGGTTTCCCGCTCTCTCCATATAAAAGAGTTTCATTGTCCTGTACTTTAATTTGTGGCATCTCATTTACATCCTTGTCAATGATAATATCAATCTCTTCGGGTGAAAGATCATTATAAAAATTAAGGTGGTTGATAAGCAGTAATAACTTATCCTCGAACCTTTCCATTTCTATCCTATCGCCCTTAACTATAATTTCATGTCCGCGTGAAACAAGACTTATCTTTGGGAAATGCTTTTTAATTCTTTCAAACCTGCTGTTATTCACTCCATAAAATGCAACAGGATCAACACCTTCCAAATATATAGTCTTTTCAATCATATTATTTATTAAATATCACTATTTTTATAATCACAAAATAAGGTTTTTTTTTCATTTTTCAATATACAAATCCTTTGACACAGTTTTGAAATGCCTGTCATAACCCTTACAACAGACTGGAATTCAGATGATTATTACATAGGCGCTTTTAAAGGCAGAATTTTAAAACGTTTTCAAAATGCTAATATTATTGATATTACCCATAAAATTAATCCTTTTAACATTTCTAAGGCTGCATTTGTTTTAAGGAATAGCTATCATCATTTTCCTGAGGGAACAATACATATAGTTTTCATTAATGCTGAACCCTCTGAGCAGAGGCCTTTCCTTATTGCAAAATTCCGGGAACATTATTTCATCGGATCTGATAACGGAGTATTTGATCTTATCTTCAGCAAAAAACCGGAATTGATCATTCGTCTCAAAACACCAGAGCAACATACACTTAATAGTTTCAGTGCTTTTGATATTTTTTCTGACACAGCATGCTCCCTGATGGAGGGCAGGATTATTACTGAATTAGGTGATAAAGTGAATGAGTATAACCACAAGACCCCTCTAAGAGCTACAATAGAGGATAAATCAATTACAGGGAGCGTTATTTATATAGACTCTTATTTCAATGCTATTACAAATATTACCAGGGAACTGTTCGAGAGAGTCTGTAAGGATCGGAAATTTGAAATTTACGTTCAAAGCAAACATTATAAGATCACTTCAATAAATAGTTTTTACCATCAGAGTCCCGCCGGAGAGTTACTTGCCATATTCAACTCTGCCGGGCTGCTTGAAATTGCAATTAATAACGGTAATGCTGCACGCTTACTAAATCTGGAGATAAACTCAACAGTAAGAGTAGAATTCACTAAAAGCTAACAACACAGGATATGCATACAATAAATGAAAAACTGGAGGCGTTTGAGAACTTACTGGAAATAATGGATGAACTCAGGGAAAAATGTCCCTGGGACAAGGAACAGACAATGAAGAGTCTCAGGAATCTGACAATTGAAGAAACGTATGAGCTTGCCGAGGCTATATCAAATAATGAAAAAGATGAAATTAAAAAAGAACTTGGAGACCTTTTGCTTCATATCGTATTTTATGCAAGGATAGGATCTGAAACCGGAGACTTCGACATTTTTGATGTAATTAAATCTCTCAATAAGAAGCTTATTAACAGACACCCTCATGTTTTTGCCGGGCAAAAGGTAAAAGATGCTGAAAATGTAAAGGAAAACTGGGAAGAAATTAAAATGAAAGAAGGCAACCACTCTGTATTGGGAGGAGTACCCCCCGGATTGCCATCCATGATAAAAGCAAACCGAATACAGGAGAAAGCACGAGCAGTAGGGTTTGACTGGGAGAATAGAGAACAAATATGGGGTAAGGTCCGTGAAGAACTGGAAGAACTGGAATATGCATTAAAAAACAATGACAAGGATGCAACTGAAAATGAATTCGGTGATTTCTTTTTCTCTCTGATAAATGCTGCAAGACTTTATGGAGTTGATCCTGAAACAGCTCTTGAGAGCACAAACCGAAAGTTTATAAAACGTTTCAATTACCTGGAGAAACAAACTCTCAGGAAAGGAAAAAACCTCCGGGAGATGAGCCTGGAAGATATGAATACTATCTGGGAGGAATCAAAGCGGGATGAAACATAGCCTGGCAACTACACGGCATTTTCATCTCCGGCAGGCTTTTCTTCCCCGGTTTCTTCAGGAAATTCAAGTATCCCTGATTCCTGAAGAATATTATACCAGTTGAAAAGTTTTTTTATATCCGAAAGATAAACTCTTTCCCTATCATATTCAGGTATAACCAAGGCCAGATACTCTTTCATCTTTTCTGCCGGATCACCTGGGTCAACAGGGACTCTGCCACCAGATTCCTTTTCAAATATTTTTTTAAAAACTTCTTTCAAAGCAACTTCACCTTCCGTTGTAAAAACAGCAATATCTTCAAGTGTGCTTACCTTCATGGAAGCATAGGCAGGCATTCGTTTTTTAGTGATAAGAGACTCCACAATTATCCCGTTCCTTGCCTGGGAAATATGTCTGAATAGGCCAGGATGCCCTGATATGGCAATAATTTCCTTAAAATCCATAGTTTTTATTTAAATAATACCTCTTTCTTTTTTTATCTTTTCGTAAGCTTCGTTAACCTTCTGAAACTTTTCGTTAGCGGCCTTCTTTATATCCTCCCCGAGGTATGCAACTTTATCAGGATGATATTTAACTGCCATTGTGCGATAAGCTTTCTTTATCTCCTCATTTGTAGCGGAGCGATTAATCTCAAGAATCTGATAGGCCCCGTCTGTATCCTCCACAAACATAGCTTTAATTGATTGACTGTCTTTTTCATTCAGCCCCAGATACCCTGCAATAAGATTAAGAACATGGAGTTCTCCGGCATGAATATAATCGTCTGCATTTGCAATGCCATAGAGGAAATGCAGCATCTGTAAACGGGATGAATAATCAAGTCGCGATCTTATCTGAATAGCAACCTCCCTAAGATCAATATCTTGTTTCAGAATATCGCGCAAGAGCATAATTGCCTCCCCTGCCGAACTTTCACCAAATATTTTAATAAAATAGCCCTTTGCATAGTCCAGTTCTGAACGCATAACTTTCCCGTCAGACTTCATTACAGCAGCTACAAGTACCAATAGACTCACTGCGAAATCTCCGGTTGTTGTTTTCCCAACTTTTCCCTTGAACTGGCCTTCAAGATTATCACTGTCAAGAAAACTCCCAAGTACGAAACCAAGAATACCTCCCAGCGGTCCAAAAAAAGCCCAACCAAGTCCTCCGGCTATCCATCGTGTAAATTTTTCCATTTCCTTTCTTATCCGTGTAGAGAAACAAATATTTTATGTAATTCAAGCACCTGCGGTATTATAAGATTCCGCTCACTATTTACAATAACGAAATCTGCATATTTGATCAGATATCTCTCCTTCTTCTGAGCCTTGATCCTTTTTTCAATCTGCGCTGTTGTTTTATTGTCTCTCCTTGCAATACGTTCGCTTCTTATATCTTCAGGTGCAGTGACAATAACTGTTTTGTCAAAAAAACTATAAACTCCGGTTTCAAATAATAAAGCCGATTCCTCCATAACATAAGGGTGCATTTGCATGGAATCAAACCATGATGTAAAAGCTTTATGAACAAATGGATGTACGATATCATTTAACTTATGAAGCATTTTTTTTTCATTAAAAACGATTCCTGCAATATAACTTGTATTATACTTACTTCCGATATAAGCTTTCTCCCCGAATTCAGAAATTATTTGGTTCCGTAATGAAAAATTATTTTCGATTAGCTTTTTTGCTTCAGGATCGGCATAAAAAACCGGAACACCAAGAATTTCAAATATACGGGCAACAGTAGTCTTACCTGCACCAATTCCACCTGTTAAACCAATTTTTAATGTCATTTTTCAATCAGGTATTCAACAGTTTTTGGTGAAAATTTTACTGCCCTTACAAAATCAGGAGCCTTTAAAATGTTAACTTCCAATCTCCCCGTACCACTTAAGGGATCTTCATAATCAGATACTATTCTGAACATTTCATCGTGTAATTTCGGAAAATTACTTAAGCCAACCTGACAACTAACATCAATTAAAGCAGGAAAAGTTTTTAATGTAATGCTTTCCGGACAGTTAATCACTTCCAATGGTAAACGAAGCTTCTTTTCTGTGATCCTTTCAATATCGATATAAACTTTAACACGATCCCTCTTAATGGAAAGATTTTCAGGCTTTGATATTTCAATCTGATCTGCAACGGACTTTGATATCAGCCCCAGTTTCTTCTTATTTGTGTAAATTGCTTTTAAGGTATCAAGAATATAATCCGGGCCCATAACCATTATAGAATCAGGAACAGTGTAGGGTTGAGACTTTAAAATCATTTGGCTCTCAATATCAAAAACTACATCGGGGGTTATCGGTAACGTTCTGTCAATAACAGAAGCAAACCGGAAAAATAAAGTATCAGGCTTAATATCAGTTAGTATAAAATCCGGTCCAAGCTGTTGGGTAATATGATCTCGTGAAAATCTTGTATGAATATAAAAAACGGATGAGTCAATACCATCCAGCCTGTTCAATGAGAAAGAACTAACAGAAAAATTAATTGGGATATACCTTGAACTTAATTTATGCTTTATAATACTATAACCATGCGCACTAACTTTCAATGTAAGATGATCAGGGGTATTACCAACTATCACCTTCCCGGAAGGAAGAGAAGTATATCTTACAGGATAGTTTAGAGATGTTATATATGATTTACTTAGAGCTATCATCAACCAGAAAACAATGGATAACAATAGAAAAAAAGTAAAGATAATAGTCCTTTTCCTTAAGGCTATCTTCTCATCCTCCGTAAATCTGGAAAGCTTATTTAGAATGTTAGAACTCAATTAACTATCTCAAAAATTTACGCTTGAAAAATGGCAATTACCTTTCTCTAAAAATCATTATCTTCAAATAAAGACTGAGACCATCAGATATTCACAGTCTGCATAAAAATGGGCAGCGCTTTTATCTTCTCGTTTCTGCCAGATCACCAGGATCTTTCAGGATAGCATTTTTATCAACCTTTATTCTTAAATTATCAGCAATCTCCACCGTAACAGTATTATCTTTAATATCAGTTATTTTCCCATAAATACCTCCGGTGGTTATTATCTTATCGTTCTTTTGAAGTGAATTTCTGTAATTCTTCAATTCTTTCTGTTTATTCATCTGTGGTCTGATCATAAAAAAGTAAAATACTATTATGATCAGAAATAAGGGTAATAAAGAAGTAAGAGGATTCGGAGACTTCGCAGTCTGCTGTAATACAATCAGATGTAAATTCATTATTTTTATTGTTTAAATTAAAATTAATATACCTCAGCGATAACTTTTAAAGTGATCACATTATTTTGAGCATTTGATTCAATAGTTATATTTTTCGTTTGGATCCCTGAACGACCGGATGTGTCAAAAACAACGCGTATAAATCCTTCCTTGCCGGGAGGAAGTGGTTCCCTGGAATAGTCGGGAACAGTGCATCCACAACTTGCAAAGGACCTTGTAATTATTAAATCCGAATCCCCTGCATTCTTATACTTGAAATACCAGCCAACCTTCTCACCCTCATGAACCCTGCCGAAATTGTGTTCCGTAGAAGCAAATTCAATTAAAGGTCCTGTTTCATTGCTGTCAAAAAATTCCTGCCTGTCACCAGACTTCTTTTTTTCATTCTCAGTAAAAAAGCTACATCCCGATATGCCTATGAGTAAACTCAATACTGAAATAAACAAACAGATTCTATACATTTTCCTCTAAATTAAAACTGCAAAGTAAATACATTTTAAAAGATTACACAATTAATTCTCACCCATCAGGCCACGACCAGTTTTTTGAATCCGATTTTCGCCCCTTAAGTCAATTAATATTTTATCCAATATACCGTTAATAAATGTATTACTCTTCTCTGTACTGTAATATCTGGCAATATCCAGGTACTCATTTAAACTCACTCTGGTAGGAATCGAAGTAAACTCAATAAGTTCTGATATTGCAAGCTGCATAATTAATATATCCATAAAAGCAATCCTGTCAATATCCCAGTTACTCGCAGTCTTTTTAATAAGCTTTACTGCTAATGTTCTGTTTTTAATTCCTTTGAGAAATAAATCTTTCGCGAAAATCCGGTCTTCTTCACTTTTGTATAAGGAAAAGAGCCTCTTCTCCGGGCCATCTTCCTCCTTGAATTTTTTTATTGTTTTAATTATCATCGATATTACGTATTCCAAATCATCATTCCAATATATGCTCATTTCCTCAATAACCTGATTCAAATGCTGGTTTGTCTGTATAATATCTGTATAAATATATGCTATAATACGTTTATCATCCTCATATTTAATATCCTCAGCGTTCAAATATTCAATATATTCAGATGAAACGATCATCTCATTATACAACTCCTTAATTATTCCAGGATTCTTAATCCAGCTGATGCCTGTTCCTTCACAATATTTCTTTAACTGAATATTGCAGGAAATTTGATTAATCAACTTGTTATCGGGAAGTCGTGTGTTTGGGTTCAGGTCCTGAAAACTAGGACGTATCTTGTTTCTTGCTATGTCTATTCGATCCGCAGCAAAACGGGAAATTTCGATAATAAGGAGAAGTAATAGATTATATAATTCGTATGACTTGTTTATACTATGAAGTAATTCCTTCTCAGTCTTTGTAATATCCTGCATTTCAGTGGCATAGTATGCGTACAGCATCTGTAAAACTTTAACTCTCAGGAGTCTTCTGCTAATCATTTGAAAAAGAACCGTTTCATTTATTTATAATGGACAAAAATAAGGAAATAATTTTAAAATATATGCAGAATAAGATTTAGCATGCCAATAAAAAGAGTCAAAAAATAACAAAATTTGAATATTTGTAAAATATTTTTCTATTTTTGAATGACAAATGGAATTAACACTAACTAAACTTCATTTATGATGGAAGAAGGCAACGGAAAAATGGAAGGATCAGAAAGCCATAACAGACAGGAAATTTATTCCAAATCAGTCAGGGCAGGAAAACGGACGTACTTTTTTGATGTAAAAGCAACCCGGAGGAATGATTATTACCTCACTATTACTGAGAGTAAGAAACGATTTGGAAGAGACGGCAAATCGTTTTATGAAAAACACAAAATTTTTCTGTACAAGGAGGATTTTGAGAAATTCCTTGAAGGTGTCAATGAGGTAATAGAATATATCAGAGAAGCTAATCCTCAGTTGATTGAAGAACCGGATGCTGAAGAACCTGCAACAGTTACATCAGAAAATTATACTGACCTCGATTTTGAAGATCTGGAGGAAAAAGCCTGATTAAAATCAAGCTGCATTTTTTGACCCCTCTTCAGAATAATTGCTTCTGTGTTCTCCGATCAGAATACAGAGATAAGGTGTTATTATCATATAATGAACCCTGTTCATTTGCCTTTATTTATCCCTTTTTTGCTTAAATAATTCTTTATCTCCTCAAATTTCAAAATTTTAACATTTGTTATTATAAAATTACGTACAAGGAAATTCCCATAAAGATTGCATTCATCAATTGCCTCATTAAACAAGTCTCTTATTGTAACCTGCATAGGGATAACTGTTAAAAGACTTGCAATGTGAACTGAAAAATTTATTTTTTCTATCTCTGCTTTGTATTTTTTAAACGTTATCTCAAATTCATTTTTTATTATTTTTTTTTGTGTTTCGTTAAGTGGTTTATCATCTTTTGTTATTAGCACAACAAAGTATCTCAGTTTATTACCTTTCCCTCCTAATCCAGTAGATATAAACACCTGGTTTTCATCAAGCAGCTTTGACTTAATAAGCATTCTGCTTTCCTGAAGAGCAAGTACACCCCAGCTACGCAATTCAGGTTTAGGATCCTGCAAATATTTCTCAAGTAGCCTGTAGGCTTCAACTCTCTCAACCGAAGCTAACTTCGATAAAATTAACTTCTCATTCTCTGTTGTAAGCTTTCCGCTAAAAATACTTCCTGCCTCTTCTATAGCCTTATCCTGATCGAGATCTTTCTTAATTTCCCTGGAGGCCTCAAAATATTCAACCTGGAGATCAATGTCAATAGTTTCTTCCAGAATATTAAGATGATCAGGGAAATCTCCGAATAATTCACGGATCTTGTCATATAAGTTTTCGTTTTCTTTCATTCAGGTTTATTTCTCCTAAAAGAATTCAAATTAAGTCATTAAATGCTTTAATGCAAATCAAAATGAATAAAATATAAGAAATTATAATTTACAGGCAGAATTCTTTCTTAACTTTCTAAATACCTACAAATAGGTAGTATATTTTATATCAATTAAGGTATTTTTGCTGTCTAAATCACTTGTGAAAAATGTTGCTTTCTGAACTCAGGAATGGGGAGAGTGGATATATCGTTAAAGTCAAAGGTCAAAATGCTTTCCGGAAAAGAATTTCCGAAATGGGATTTATAAGAGGTCAAAAAGTTATCGTTATAAAAAACGCCCCTTTAAAAGATCCTGTTGAATATAATGTGATGGGGTATATGGTATCCCTGCGCCTGCGGGAGGCTTCTCTTGTTGAAGTTATTCCGGAGAATCCTAATCAGGGCAAAGGGGAACTTTTTTACGGTTCTTTCGAAGTTAATGATGTTTCTCCTGTGATTGCCAAAGCAGGCAGGACTATTAATATTGCTCTTATAGGCAATCCCAATTCGGGGAAAACCAGTATTTTCAATATCGCCTCACGATCGCATGAAAAGGTCGGAAATTATGGCGGAGTTACAATCGGTATAAAGCTGGCAACAGTAAAATACCAGGATTACACCTTAAATATTTTCGACCTTCCGGGCACATATTCTTTGTCAACATATTCTCCTGAAGAAATTTATGTCAGAGACTTTCTTTTTAATATCCAACCGGACATCATAATTAATGTAGTCGATTCCTCCAATCTTGAAAGGAACCTTTACCTGACATCACAACTTATTGATATGAATCTTAAAGTGGTGATCGCTCTGAATATGTACGACGAATTCACAAAAAATGGAAATATTCTGGATTATAAAATTCTAGGGCAAATGACAGGTATTCCCATAGTTCCAACAGTCGGGACTAAGGGAAAAGGGCTTGCCTCTCTTTTTGAAGCCGTTATTAATAAACATAATGAGAAAGAAACAGAAAGCAGGATTATTAATATCAATTATGGTAAAGATATTGAGAACAGTATAATTAATATTCTCCGGAAAATATACAAACATAACCCTGTTTCACTCACTGATCGTTTCAGTTCAAGATTTCTTGCAATAAAACTTCTGGAAAAAGATAAAGATATTTATTCCAGATTTCAAAAAGTTCCTGAAGGAAATGAAATAATATTTCAGGCAAAAAATGAAATAAAACTCCTGGAAGCAAATACTGGTCAGGACACAGAAACTACAATTACTGAGGCAAAATATGGTTTTATTGATGGGGCACTCAGGGAAACATTACAAAAGAGCCACGATACAGGGCATGACAAATCACTTAAGATAGATAATGTTTTAACCAGCAGGCACTTTGGCATTCCTGTATTTTTCACAATATTATGGTTAATCTTTCAGCTTACTTTCAGACTGGGAAAATATCCAACTGAATGGATAAATAATGGTATTCAATGGTTATCCGGAATTAGTTCGGCAAATCTCCATGAAGGACCATTTAATGATCTTTTAAGGGAGGGAATACTTGGAGGAGTTGGCGGGGTACTTGTTTTTTTACCTAATATTCTCATTCTGTTCTTTTTTATCTCTTTAATGGAAGATACAGGTTATATGGCAAGAGCTGCCTTTATTATGGATAAAGTGATGCACAGAATCGGTCTTCACGGGAAATCTTTTATACCTCTTATAATGGGTTTTGGATGTAATGTTCCTGCAGTTTTATCAACACGTATAATAGAAAGTAAAAATAACAGGCTTATAACCATGCTTATACTACCTTTTATGTCGTGTAGTGCCCGTTTACCTGTATATATATTGTTAATAGGAGCTTTTTTCCCGGAGTGGCAGGGAACCGTGCTTTTTATTATTTATCTTACAGGGATTTTAATTGCAGCTTTTTCAGCACTTCTATTCAGAAAATTTCTTGTTAAAAAAGATAATATTCCTTTTGTGATGGAACTTCCCCCCTACCGAATTCCAACTTTGAGGAACACTTTGCGACATATGTGGGGACAGTCTTCAGAATACCTTAAAAGAATAGGAGGAGTAATACTTATAGCCTCCATTATAATTTGGGGATTAAATTATTATCCCGGTAATAGCATTCTGATAAATAACGGGGCAGTAGAAAAAGAAGTTATAACCTCAGTAAATAATGATTTAATACAAAGTAAACCCGAATCCTATCTTGAAAGGTTTGGAAAAAGTATTGAACCTGTAATGAAGCCCCTGGGTTTCGATTGGAAAATGACTGTAGGTTTAATTGCCGGAATAGCAGGAAAAGAAATTGTTGTAAGTACTCTTGGTGTTTTATATGAACATGATGAAAACGATTCCGCTTTTAAACCATTGGGAGAACGTATTAAAGGAGAAAAATATTTTTCCGGACCGAACAAAGGGGAATATGTATTTTCACCTCTAATTGCTTTTACCTATCTGCTCTTTATCCTGATATACTTCCCATGTGTTGCAGTGATAGCAACCGTATCAAAAGAATCAGGGGCTTTCAGATGGGGTGCATTTTTAATTTTTTATACTACCGGATTAGCCTGGATACTTTCATTTATCGTATATCAGTCCGGCAAACTGTTTTTCTAATAAAAATAAATTATGATACAGGAAATTGTTACATTACTTATCGTCTGTGCCTCTTTTTTTTATGCAATTTTCGCATTAATAAAAAATTTTACCACACCAGGACCGGATGCATCTTATTCATGCAGCCATTCATACTGCAAAAAGAATAATTTATGCAATTCCTCCTCCAATGAATCAGGGAAATGAATGCGCATAACGGAAACCACTGATTTAAACTTAAGACAAACAGGTAAATATTTTATTTTTTGTTATCACATATTATCAGCCTGGATATGACAGATATCGTTTTATTAATACTTGGAATCGGATTAATACTGGTAAGCATTATTGGTTCACTGCTACCTGTCATTCCAGGTCCGCCTGTCGGATTTATTGGAATGCTGCTGCTCCGGTTTACTCCTTTCGTTGAAAAAAGCCGGCTTGAGGCTTATGATAAGCTTCTATGGTTGTTTGCTTTTATTACCATAGTTGTAACAGTGCTGGATTATATTGTTCCTGTATGGGGAGCAAAAAGATTCGGAGCTTCAAGAGCCGGGATGATCGGCTCAGGCATAGGAGTAATAGGCGGATTATTTTTTGCTCCTGCAGGTCTGATAATCGGCCCTTTTATAGGAGCCGTAATTGGAGAAATGGCAGCAGGTAAAGATGAAAGGACTTCTATCAGAGCTGGTTTTGGCAGTTTCATCGGGTTTCTTACCGGAGTATTAATGAAACTGATTGTATGCTTCCTGATGGCTTTTTATTTTTTTCAGGAAATATTTAAAGGAGTTTAGAAGTATCTCTCAATCACCCAAAGTTGCCACCATTACTGCTTTTATGGTATGAACACGATTTTCCGATTGATCAAAAACAACAGAATGCTCTGATTCAAAAACATCATCGCTGACCTCCATGGCATTCAGTCCGAACTTCTTATATATCTCTTCACCAATAATTGTGTCCCTGTTATGAAATGCCGGGAGACAGTGAAGAAATTTTACTTTTTTACTACCCGTTAATTCAACAAGCTCTTTATTTACCTGGTATGGTTTCAACAAACGTATCCTCTCCTCCCATGCACTGTCAGGTTCACCCATCGACAGCCAGACATCGGTATATAAAAAATCAACTCCTTTAACCCCATCTGCAACATTATCTGTAACGGTAATCCTTGCCCCGGTATCTTTAGCAATCTCACGACAGGTATCAACAAGTTCTTTTGAAGGCTGAAGATTTTCAGGTGCGACAGCTCTGAAATCCATTCCCATTTTTGCAGCTCCAACCAATAATGAATTACCCATATTATTTCTGGCATCTCCAAGGTAAGCATAACTAATCTGATGAAGAGGTTTATCGGAGAACTCAATCATTGTCATAAGATCAGCAAGTACCTGTGTTGGATGAAATTCATCCGTCAACCCGTTCCATACCGGGACACCGGCATATGCGGCAAGCTCTTCAACTATATTCTGCCCAAAACCACGGTATTCTATGCCATCATACATTCTGCCAAGTACACGTGCTGTATCCTTCATAGATTCCTTGTAACCAATCTGTGTTCCGGAAGGGCCAAGATAAGTTACATGAGCCCCCTGATCAAAAGCAGCAACCTCAAAAGCGCAACGTGTTCGGGTGGATGTTTTTTCAAAAATCAAAGCAATGTTTTTACCCTTCAGACGTGCTTGTTCAGTACCTGAGTATTTAGCTTTTTTTAAATCAAAAGAAAGCTCAAGTAAAAAACTTATCTCCTGAGGAGTATAATCAAGCAACTTAAGGAAATGTCTGTTGCGTAAGTTAAATGCCATAAGAAAAAATTTAATTAATAAAGAATACAAAATTATAACTATTTAAATTAATCTTTATACTCATTGTAAATATAGTTCCGTAATATTTACCTGGCGTTCCGAAAGCCTCCGCAATAACACTGTTATTCCCCTTTTTTCGATGAAACATAAGCAGATTCCTATCAATGTATCTATGCTTTCCGCAGAGAACTTACTTTCGTGTATATTTCCCGTCGCATCATAATAATCGGGGAATTCTTTACATCGAACGGAGTATTATTACATATTAGTCAAAGGCCATGTTAAAAAACTCTTTAAAGATTTTTTGATTATATTTTATACCTTTATGACCATATAAAAAGCCATCTAATTAAGTATTTGCCTTGAGATATCTATATTTGAATCTGTTGTTTACTCTTTTTTTATTGCCTTCATGCAATAGGAGCAACCTGCCATCTGAAGGAACAGTAAATGCAAAAGTCATCGAATACAAAATTAACTACCTAGAAGATAAAGCAGGAAGTATTCCTACAAGCATCCTTCCCGGAAGGATGACCCTAATCTTTGCTGATAATTTTGCCCTTAACAGGATTGATGGATTTCTGGGACAATTTTCATTAAGCTATGTTGCCGACCTTAAAAAAAAATCAGTAACAACTTATCTGAGACTGTTCGATAAGAAGTACTACTACATTGGTCAACCAGGAGAACTTCCATGTGGGATTGAACCATTGGATAATATTCAAATCACTCCTACAGGACAAAAAAAAGAAATTGCAGGCTATATCGCAAATGAAATCATCGTTCGAACGGACGATAATAAAGAGATCATCTTATATACAGCATCTCTGGATCACATAAAAAATCCGAATATTACAACTCCTTATAGTGAAATTAAGGAAGTACTTCTTGAGTTTTTTACCCGCCTGAGTGTTCTGGATATGAGAATTAGCGCTTCCAGGTTATATAATAAAGAAGTTGACTGGTTACTGTTTAATATACCTGAAGATTATGTTCAGATTTCAAAAGCCGAAATGGAAAAAGCTATGCATGAGCTTTTTAGATAACATTTTTTCTTTCCTCATACTAAATTTTTAAACTGACAATTATTAAATAAATGAAGAAGGGAAATTCTATAATAAAACTTCTCAAAGGATTTATCAAATTTTTCAAGGACGAGAAATTCAGGATTACATTTGCCAGCTTTCTGGTTTTGTTATCGTTTTATTTATTTATTGCTTTTATTTCCTATTTCTTTACCTGGCAAACTGACCAGGATTTTCAGTGGGAAGGCGTTTTTTCAGGACCGGATATACGGGTTGATAATCATGGAGGAAAACTCGGCGCGTGGTTATCTGTTACTTTTCTTGACAAAGGGTTTGGGATACCAAGCCTTGGTTTCCCTTTTATACTTCTGGTGTTTGGTTTAAGTATTTATGGACTGCAATTTTTTAAAACCTGGAGAATTTTCAGGATAACTCTTACAGGTATTATCCTCACTTCTGTATTACTGGGGCTTATTTTTGGTGAAACAATCGATGTTCTGGGCAGCGGCCCGGGAGGAAGTCATGGATTCCTTATCAGTCGCTGGCTTACAGCAAGCCTGGGGAAAGCAGGTACATCCTTTTTACTTTTTACATTTTTTACAGCTTATTTCTTATATTCATTCAGAGGATTCCTCTCCTTCATGAAAGGGATGTTATCAAAAAAGCATGTTCAAAGAAAAGAAGAAAATAAAGATACAGGAACAATGGCTGATACAATGTCAACTGATGAATCTCATTGGCATTCAGGCACATCAGAGGGATTAAACAAAAAAAGCCACGAAGAATCGGATACTTATACAGTCTCAGATAATAGAAAAAATATCAAAGGGGAGAAGGTTATTGATATCGATAATGATATTGAAATGATAGTAGCCCCCAGTGGCGAAAATGATTCACTCGATGACGAATATCTTGAATTTGAAGCGGACTATGATCCCACTCTTGATCTTTCATCTTATAAATATCCGCCCCTTAGTCTCTTAAAAGAGTATGAGAGTTCAAACAGTTCTGTGAGTACTGAAGAACTTGTAAGTAATAAAAAGAAAATTGTAGAAACACTTGCTAATTACAAGATTACAATAACACGGATAAATGCGACGATAGGACCTACAGTTACTTTATACGAAATTGTTCCTGCTCCCGGAATAAGAATCTCAAAAATAAAAAGTCTGGAGGACGATATAGCATTAAGCCTTTCAGCATTGGGTATAAGGATTATAGCTCCTATCCCAGGCAGGGGTACTATAGGAATAGAAGTTCCCAATCAGCAGCCTAAAACAGTGTCAATTAAAAATGTTATTTCATCACGCAAATTTCAGGAATGTAATTTTGAATTACCGGTTGCACTTGGAAAAACTATATCAAATGAGACCTATGTCTTCGACTTGGCCAAAATGCCTCATTTACTTGTTGCCGGAGCAACAGGGCAGGGTAAATCTGTAGGATTAAATGCGGTTATTACCTCACTTCTCTATAAAAAACATCCATCACAGTTAAAATTTGTTTTAGTTGACCCTAAAAAGGTTGAGCTTACTCTTTTTTCAAAAATTGAACGACATTTCCTGGCAAAACTTCCTGATACTGAGGAAGCTATTATTACTGACACTCAAAAAGTTATTACCACTCTCAAGTCACTTACTCTGGAAATGGATGAAAGATATAGCCTGCTAAAATTGGCTCATGTCAGAAATATAATTGAATACAATGAAAAATTTATAAAAAGAAAGCTTAATCCGGAGAAAGGACATCGTTTTCTTCCTTACATTGTTCTGGTCATTGATGAATTTGCTGATCTGATAATGACAGCAGGAAGGGAAGTGGAAAATCCCCTTGCCCGTCTTGCGCAACTTGCCAGAGCTATTGGTATTCATTTGCTTTTAGCAACGCAACGACCTACAACAAATATAATCACCGGGGTTATAAAAGCTAACTTTCCGGCAAGAATAGCATTCAGGGTTATGTCAGTTATTGATTCACGTACAATTCTTGATATGTCCGGAGCGAACCAGTTGATAGGACGTGGCGATATGCTCATTTCTTCAGGTTCTGAACCTATACGCCTGCAATGTGCATATATTGATACAGATGAGATCGAAGCCCTTACTGATTACATCGGTGAACAACGAGGATATCCCGAAGCTCATATGCTACCAATGGTAGAAGATCTGCTGAATGAAACTATTGAAGTCGATCTGAAAAAGCGCGACGTGAAATTTGAAGATGCAGCCAGACTGGTTGTACAGTACCAGCAAGGTTCCACCTCACTCATACAAAGGAAACTAAGTCTGGGATATAACAGGGCAGGCAGAATTGTTGACCAGCTTGAGGCAGCCGGAATCCTTGGTGCATTCGAAGGAAGTAAAGCCAGGGAAGTCTTAATACAGGATGAACAATCTCTGGAACAGATTTTGCATAATCTTGAATAAACATAAATCAATCAGTAATGAAAAAATGGATACTTCCCATAATAATTCTTCTTCTTTCCAATAATACCCTCTTTTCACAGGATGAAAATCCAACAATGCAGGATCCCGCTGCTGAACCATACCTGGATCGCATTGCTGCACTTTTTTCTGAAAAAGACGCTTATCAGATTGAATTCAGATACGAAGTTGAATCAACTCCCAATAATTATAAGGTGGAAGATTATGGATCGGTTATTATTGAAGGTCAAAAATATAAACTAAGAACCGATGAAGGTGAAGTATTTTATAACGGAGCAAAAATGTGGACATACAATCCTGCTAATAAAGAAGTGTATGTTACAACTCCTTCACCCCGGGATATGGACCAACTGTTAACTGTTCCTTTCGTGCTTATGAGCAATTACAGGGAATATTTTAAGTTCAGGCTAAAGGATGATATAAAAATCGGAAAAAAAATATATAATGAGATAGACCTATACCCAATAAATCTCGAATGTAGTTATTCCATGCTAAGAATACGGGTTGAAAGATCATCAGGGAGATTATACTCATTTACCCTTCAACAAAAGAACGGCGTGTTTTTCAGGATATTTGTTACTGAAATCATTAAAAATATAAATATTCCAGAAAGCACATTTATCTGGAACAAAGCCGGGAATCCTGATGTGCTGGTAATAGAATTATAAGCTCGTATATTTGAAAGAGTCGAAAAACCTATCTATATTCGGATTAGTACTATTCCCTTCATTAGTAAGTATGATCAACATAAAAAAATTGTTTTTTATCAGGTATAACCTGGATAAAAAAACAGCATTACCTTCATCTACGGAGATAGTTACTTTTCGGCCGGGATATCCGGAATAATCAGATATACTTTCATCAATTAATTCGCCTGACACATTATTAACGGCACCGGAAATTGTAAGAGAGAAAAAGTTCTCCACCAGGTCTGTAAAATCAGAATGGATTAAAGAATCGGGATAAATGGTACAGTTAACCATATACATCAGATTACTGTAGCCTTCAGATTCCGAACAATCCAATTCTGTAATATTCATCTGCAGGTTTCCGATATCTGTCTCCAATGTCTCAAGAACCTCAACAGGTACCGAAGGAAAATCTATCACATAATTAAAATCTTCTGAGCTATATCTACTCCAATCAATAGGTTCCTGGGCTTTGATCTCAATAACAAACAAATAAAATACGACAGGTATCAGAAACATATTTATACATGAATTTTTCATGGAATAAAGTTTAAAATTGAAACTTCCTTTTCATATATAACAAAAAATGAAAAACAAAAGTAAGGCCGGTGAGTTATATATTATCTTAAAATATTGTATGAGTTTAAGAAATCTGCTATTGTGTTTGTTCTTTCAATGAATCAGCAATCTCCGTGCCCCTGCGAATTCTATTAATACCGGTAATTTTGCAAACAGAAATATTCTGACATTTAGGAACCTACAAATCTGCGGAAAATAAAACTATACGACGAAAAATCATCCCAATCTGTTAATCCTGATCCTCATACTCCTTTAAAATATCTTTAACACCATCAGGAGAAACACGTCCATAGGTTTTCTCGCCTACAAGGACAACCGGTGCAAGTCCGCATGCACCTACACATCGCAAACAACTTAACGAAAATTTTCCATCGGATGTGGTTTCTCCTACCACAACACCAAGCTCTTTTTTGAACCCGGCCAGCACATTTTCTGCACCCCTTACGTAACATGCCGTACCCGTGCATATGGAAACGGGATACTTCCCTTTAGGGATCATTGAAAAATAGGAGTAAAAAGTAACAACTCCATATACCTTTGCAACAGACAGGTTTAGTTCCCTGGCAACAACTTCCTGTATTTCAGCGGGAAGATATCCAAATTCATTCTGACATCCGTGAAGGACATTAATAAGCTCGCCGGGATCATTGCCGAATTGCTTTGCTATCTCTGCGATCTTTTCAACCTGGTCTTTTCGTAATTCTATTTTAACACTTGACATTTCTTAAAAATTAAATATTCTACTTAGTACCTTACATCTAATATTCTTGTATTATTTGGCAAAAATTCCAAAAAAC
>CAZGKF010000018.1:0-50522 GCA_964526475.1 uncultured Bacteroidaceae bacterium | reverse complement strand
GGGATGGTTGGCATCCGCCTATGGCAATTGGTGATGTTGGAAATGCAGCAAGCTACGCATCCGGCGCAATTGGCTTAAGTCGAATTGGAATGTTGAAATATCGAATGTCTCTACCCTTATCCAGCAAAATTGGAACATTTGGAAGGTTTAGTTCTACATATGGCACCCTTGGAAAAATAGGAGGTCGACTTGGATACGCTGTAGCAGGTATTAGTTTAATATCAGATATTGGAGAACTTCGTTCTGGAGAAATTGGCGCGGGTAGATTTACTTATAGACTGGGTTCTTTAGGCACTTCAATAGTTGTAGGTTCGGCAATTGGTATCCCTTGGGGAGCAGTTGGAGGGGCTGCTGTTGGTGGGATTTCTTTAGGAGCAGAGTATATTTATGATAATTATCTGGTTCCTTTAGGGAACGAAATACAATATCAGATTTGGAACTTTGAAAATGCGATAAAAGGTGGTTGGTATCCAGGAAGATAGAAATTTGTCAATTACAGCACGTAACCATATAGGTGCATTACAATCGTTGTTGATTGTATCAGTAATGTTTATAGGCATATTAATATGGTTTCAATTTAGTATTGATGCAATTATTGGTGTAAGCATTCTTTGGGGCATTGACGCAATAACTTCGCTATACTTGCATTTTGAGTACTTAGCCAAAAACAAAGGCGAAGAATACGAGGTTCGAGATACTGAACTAATCAGGCGAAAGGGCGGAGAAGAAACGATTTACAAGAATGACGAAATAGAAAAGATAATCGTTTATTTGTCGCCTACATTGTACAAAAACAGCAACTTCCATTTTTTGGCAATAGAGGGCTATCATTATGCAGTAGTAAAACTTAAAACAGGGGAAGACTTTTCTGCTCTTTTTATCAATGAACCTTCCCTAATAATCAGGATGGTTATTCAGGCTATGCTACGTTTTTGGTTCAGTTATGGGTATAGTGAAAGTGAAAGTGCTTCCTTTTCCAGGGTAGCTTTCAACATTGATATCACCTCCCATTTTCCGGGCAAATTCTTTGCAAATAATCAAACCCAAACCTGTTCCGATTTCCCCGGACGTTCCTTTAGTGGTCATGAATTCATTAAGTTCAAATAGTTTGGACTGATCTTCTTCACTTATTCCAACACCTGTGTCCATAATGCTTATTTTTATTTTCCCATCTTCTAACTTCCGGGATATGGTGATACTTCCTCCTTCCTTACTGAATTTAACGGCATTACTAAGAAGATTACGAATTATTGTGTTGACCATATTGCTGTCAGCATATACTATCATCTCTCCTGAAACTTCGGGAGTTACAAGGTTGATGTTTTTATTTTCAAGTGCCAGGCTAATAATGTGGATATTTTGATCGATTATTTCATGAATATTAAGATAGGATGGAGAGAACCTGATCTTATTGGTTTGCATCCTTGACCAGTTCAGGAGGTTTTCCAGAAGATCGTAGGCACTTGTTGAAGAATCTTTTATAAGCCTGATAAATTCACGCTTTTTTTCGTCAGGAGTTTCAGCAAAATTTCTTATAAGTAAATCTGAAAATCCAATAATTGAATGAAAAGGATTTTTCAGATCATGTGCGATTATATTAAAAAATTTATCTTTTGTTGCATTCAGTTTTCTTAGTTCATCATGTTGTTTTTCAATTTCGTCTTTTTGATGCTGAATTTGCATTTCGGCTTCTATTAGCCTGGTTATATCAGCATCTATTGCAATCAACCTTACAATTTCTCCTGCTTCATTAGTCACCGGAGAGATAGTTGTTTGGGACCATGCTCTTCTACCATCTTTATGAGTGTATTCAGACTGGTATGTAACAGGGATGCCTTTTTTTATTATTTCTTCCAGAATGGAGTTAATATTCTTATTGTAGGAAGTGCTTCTGAGGTTTACACCCCGCTTGCTCTTAAATTCTTCAAGCGACATCCCATATTTTTTTATAAAGCCATTATTAACCCATTCCAGGTTTGCATCTCCGTCCATAATAACTATTACGTTATCTGTTTTACTTGCTACGAGTGAGAGTTTTTCAAGTTCCTTGTTAAGTTGCTGAAGGTATTCGGTTGTAGATTTCAGCTCTTCAGCCTGGAGGTGCATCTCTTCTTCCTTTTCCTCCAGCAAAGTGTTTATTTCCTTCAATCTTTCAGTTTGCTCAACTAAAAGACTTTCATTTTCTTTTTGTTTTGAAATATTTCTTCCGATTCCGGTAATCCCTATAATATGACCATTTTCGTCTTTAACAGGGATTTTGGTTACGGATTTTATTATGGAATTTCCTTTTTCATCCTTACCTCTTTCTTCCTTATTAATCAATGATCTGCCTGCATGCATATGCTCCTGTTCATCTTTAAAAAATTCTTCAGCCATGTCTTTGGGATAAAAATCAAAGTCGCTTTTCCCAATTAGCTGGTCTGGTGACTCTGCCCCCATGATTTTAGCAGTCATTTTATTACCAATTTTAAACCTGCTCTTACGATCTTTTACATAAATTGTATCCGGCATGTTATTAATCAGGGTCATTAAAAGATCCCTTTCTTCCTTCATTTTAACATACCTTGCTTTCATTGTTTTTTGATGCAGATATGCTTCTTTTTGCTTTTCTTCAAGCAGTTTGACGGATCTCTTTAATTCTAAAACAATTTTTCCCAGTTCATTTTTGTATTCAACTTCCTTTGTGTCATCAGCATCAACAGACATCAGCCTGATAATTTCCCCCTTCTCGTCAAACACAGGGGTGATTGTGGTTTGTGAGCTGATTTTTTTACCATTATTATCTATTGATTCAGACTGATATGTAAGGGAGATACGTTTTGTAATAATCTCATGAAGTATGGAATCAATATTCTTATTAAATGAAATATTTCTGAAATTTTCTCCTTTTATCTTTTTAAATTTTTCGGGTGAAATCCCATATTTCTTTACAAAACCATCGCTTGCCCATTCCATGTTTGCATCGGAATCCATAATGCATATTATATTGTCTTTTTGTCCGGAAACAAGAGGCAATTTTTCAAGTTCTTTGTTTAACTCTCTAAGATTTTCTGATAAGACTCTATAATCTTGATTCATAAAAGAAATATTATGTTAATCGTTGAATATCAGAAGTGTTATAATTATAAAATGAGATTTTCCTTATAAAAGAAAGTGAATAAAGAGGGAATAGCAGGATAGACACTTTATCAGAGAGGGAGAATATTTTGATTAATAAAAAATTTGAAACAGGTAATAAAAATCCTGAAAGGTTTATGGTAGTAAAAAAACCTTCAGGTATATTTATAATACACCTCACCCATCCCTGAAAGAGCAGGTCCAAATCTGTTAATCTTTTGTGCAAGTTATCCTTAGATTATAACTTAATACAAATATACGATTTCAACTGAAAAAAGACTACTTCTCAAAAAAAAATATTAACTAACTTTTATTTAAGAAAAACAGATGGCAGCCAGAGACTTAATTGCGGCAGGTAGGTAACAAGCATTAGTACCACTATCATTGCGATGAACAGAGGCAGTAGCGGTTTAATGACTTTTTCAATTTTGATATTATTTACGCTGCATCCGATGAACAGAACTGAACCAACGGGAGGTGTACATAACCCGACACTAAGGTTCAACACCATTATGATACCGAAATGTATCGGATCCATTCCTAGTTGGGTAGTGACTACCGGAAGGAAGATAGGTGTAAAGATCAGCACGGCGGGGGTCATATCCATGAAGATGCCAACAAACAGCAGAATAAAATTAATGATAAGTAGAACAACGAAAGGATTACTGCTAATGGTTAATAAACCTTCACTGACATTTTGAGGGATATTCTCGTAAGACATTATCCAGGAAAGTCCGATAGAAGCACTGACAAGAAGCAGAACTATGGAAGTGGTGCGGACAGACTTCAGGATAATACCGGGCAGGTCTTTAATTTTTACTTGTTTATAAATAAATGAAAGGATCAGGGCATATAAAACTGCTACCGCTGATGCTTCTGTGGCTGTGAAATATCCTGCTACAATTCCTCCGATAACAATAACCAGCATAAGGAGTGAGGGTAAGGCATCAAACAGTTTTTCAATGCCGTTTTTAACTTTTTGCCATTTTTTTATTGAAAGGTAAATAATAAAAGCTCCTGATGCAATACCAAGAAGAGAGAAAACGGATAAATAGACTGAGGCTCTTGTGTTATCGTAGATGGCCTTCATTGCCATACCGGTACCTATCAGAATGATTGTGAGAATTGCAAGCTTGGATAAGGTCCTTAATACACCCTTTACACCTCTTGTTTTGTATATAATCATTGACATGGCAACTACCATGATAGCAAGGCCTGTCATAATACCCGGAATATACCCTGCCAGAAAGAGTGCTGTAATTGAAGCCCCACCGCTTGCAAGTGAATAAACGATGAGGATATTGCTGGGGGGGATCGTAAGTCCGGTAGTGGCAGAGGTAATATTTACGGCAGTACTGAAGTTATCGGGATAACCCTCCCTTTTCATTTCAGGTCCCATAATACTGCCAATTGCAGAGGCTGAAGCAGCTGCTGAACCTGAAATAGCTCCAAAAAGCATGTTAGCGATCACATTCACAAATGCGAGTCCCCCGGTCAGGCCTCCTACGAGCACCCTTGCAAAATTTATCAATCTGATGGCTATACCACCTGAATTCATAATGTTTCCTGCAAGGATGAAAAATGGTATAGCCAGAAGTGCAAAACTGTCAAGTCCGGTAGCCATCCGGTGAGCAAATGTTGTAAAGGCCGGAATAGTATCAATAGAAAAAAGCATCGTAATAATACCTGAAAGGCCGATACTGAATGCAATAGGTAAGCCAATGGAAATGAGAATAACAAAGGACAAAACAAGGATCAGAACTTCCATAATTAACTAAGGTTTATATTCACTCACATACAATCTGCGAATGTGGTAAATGGAGTAGTACATTATTAATAGACCGCTCAATGGCAGTATGATGTAAACATAACCGAGGGGTAACTGCAGGGCAGCGGACACAACCTTAAGGATAAAACGGGAATATACCAGCCAGGAACCTCCAATTACCATTACAGTTAAAGCAAAGACAAACATACACATGAAAATAGTTAATTCGAGGTTTCTCCTGCGGCTCTCACGTGTTTTCTGTAAAAGTATGTCGATAGCAAGGTGCTCATTTCTTCCGGCAACATAAGCTGCTCCGAGAAGACCTACCCATATAAGCAGGAATCCGGCCAACTCATCCGTGAATGAACTTGGGGATGATAACAGATACCGGCTGGTTACCTGCCAGAGGACATCAATTACCAGAACAGACATCAGGAAAACCAGAAGTATTTCAAGCCACCTGTTTAAAACATTATGAAAAGTCATATATAAAAATTAAAGTTTATGGGAAATGGCATATATATTATTTTCTTTCTAATATTATTAGCATATACATTCCATTGTCCGGATTAATATTACATTATTCTTCAGCTTTAATCCTTTGAATCAGATTATACACAACAGGCTGGTTTTTAAATATTTCGTAAATACTTTCCGCTCTGGCTGCAAAAGGCTCTTTGTCGGGAAAACTTATTTCCACACCTGCTTCTTCAACAATTCTAAGTGATTCCTTTTCCGATTTTTCCCATAATTCCCTTTGCACAAGCACTGATTCATCAACAGCCTGCTGAAGCCATTCTTTTTCCTGCTCTGACAGTCCGTTCCATACTTTAAGGCTTATCACCAATACATCAGGGATCATACTATGTTCATTCAGGGAATAGTATTTGCATACTTCGTAATGTCTTGATGTATAGAAGCTTGGCGGATTATTTTCAGCGCCGTCCACAACCCCGCTTTGCAGAGCTGTATAAAGTTCGCCCCAATCTATTGGAGTTGGAGATCCTCCCATTGCCCTTACCAGGTTAAAAGAGACAATGCTCTTCATTACCCTGATTTTCATTCCCTTGAGGTCTTCAGGCTGAGTTATAGGTTTATTAATGGTATAGAAGCTTCTGCTTCCTGCGTCATAAAAACACAGACCTCTTATTAGAAAAGGTTCAGGTGAGGCAAGCAGATCTTTTCCGATATCGCCATCGAGCACTCTGAAAGCATGATCCTTAGACTTAAATATATAAGGAAGCCCGAGAACTTTAAAATCATCTGTAAAACCTTCCATAACGGCAGAAGAGACTTTTGTTATACCAAGACTGCCAATCTGTAATAGCTCTACGCATTGTTGTTCTGAACCAAGTTGTCCTGAAGGGTAAATCTCTATTTGCAGCTCTCCATCCGATAATTCCTTACACCTGTCGGCCATAAATACCATAGCATGGTGTACGGGATGAGAGGGGTCTAATCCGTGGGCAAGCTTAAGTACTTTACCTTTGTGAAGGTCTTTGCAGGAGGTGAATATCAAAATCAGGATCAAAACGAAAGGGAAAAGTCTTTTCATGGTATATTTTGCTCTTTATTTTTTGCGTATTCTTTTAATAATTTCCAGTATATCGCGGGTTTTTTTCTCCAGAAGAGCAAAATCATGATTTTTAATAATCTCCTTTGTGATAAGGTTTGATCCCATCCCAACACAGAATACACCTGAGTCAAACCATTTTTTCAAACTTTCTTCTGTTGACTCAACACCTCCGGTGGGCATTATGCTTGTCCATGGCATTGGCCCAAGAATAGCTTTAACAAATTCAGGCCCTCCCACAGCAGGTGCAGGGAATATTTTTACCAGCTCTGCTCCAAGTTCTTCTGCGTGTGAGATTTCTGAAAGAGAACCACAACCTGGTGCCCAAAGAATTTTACGGCGATTGCACACAATTCCAACTTCCTCTTTTAAAACAGGCATCACAATAAAATCTGCTCCAAGCTGAATATACAGTGATGCAGTACCTGCATCTATTACCGAACCTGCTCCCAGCATCATACCTGGCAGTTCATTACGTACATATTTATTTAATTCTGAGAATATCTCATGTGCGAAATCACCCCTGTTGGTAAATTCAAATAAGTGAATGCCCCCGTTATAAATTGCGTTAACAACTGCTTTACAAATATTGATATCAGAATGGTAAAATAAAGGAACAATTCCGGTTTCTTTCATTCTTAATGCAACTTCAATTCTGCTGTATTTTGACATTTATCTTAATTGTTTTAAATAATTTCAGCTTTCAGGGATAATTAAAAATATATTGACTTCCGGAGAGGGAAGTCAGTTATATAACATGGTATCAATGTCGCAATATTTTCCCATTCCGATTCCTTATCAGACTTTTAAAAAAAGTCTTTTAAAAAACCATAAAAATAAACATTTATCTTACACGTGAAACAGTAAGCGGTGAATTTAATTTCCTGGCTTCGTTATTAAGAAATTCTTTCACATAATCCAGTTCCTTAAATCTGTTATCAGATCCTTCCCACAGGGCATAAAAATAAAATTCACCAATTTTAGCTCCATCGAGACCGGTCCGGGCATAATATGTTTTGGTTATCCCATCACCTTCTTCCGGAGCTTTGCCTGATGAAATAAAATAATTTTCCGGCACCATTAACCCCATTGCAAGGTTTGTGGTGTCTTCAGTTTGCACATCATGAGTGAAAAGGCAGATATGCCCGGGATAATTTTCTTCGTAAAGAGTATCGCTCAGCATATTTACAATTCCGGAAATAAGAAAAGCACTTTCTGGTAATTCTTCGGCAAAGATATGTGATTTATATGCATATTGACCTGCTGTGATAGAAACATAATGAGTTATATGATAAGCTTTTGATTCCATTTTCCAGTCATCAAACACAAATTTGAATTCGCTCTTCAAAGGGCCTTCATAGATTCTTTCAAAAGTTCCGTAGCCGTTATCACCTATTCTATAAAGATTTTCCATATATTCAACTCCAATGGCTCCTGCTCCAAGAGAATTATTTACTTTAAGGATATCCATTCCCCAGTCGTTCATCTCATGATAGCTAACCCCCAGGCCAACTTCATCGAGAACCATACCCGTTGTTAGTTTCCCAAAAATATCCATGCCATTTCTAAAGTCGAAGTAGTTTCTGAATCCTACCTTATCATTTTCCCATCCGGGACCTTCCATCTGATATATTTTGGAAGCAAATCCGGTTACCGTAGCTTCAACTCGTGTCGCGTTATTCAGTTCTGTTGACAAATCGGATTTTGGGGCAAATCTTATATTGGTTTTTTCAGGGAATACGGGATATGTGTCGATAGGAGTGAAAACAACTTTGATATCCCTGCTTGTATTGGGACCGAGACTTATCTCTATCAGGATTTCATCGATACTTTCATCTTCATTCAGATCAACAAATTGAGCTATAAGTGTATCATTTCCGGAAATAAAGAGAGGCAGCGAGTTGTCAGGAAATGATCCTGTCATTGTTGTGAGATCATTAATTTTTAATGTAATGACCTCATCAGTCCTTTCCAATGCAATATTGTTTGTAAATTGCAGGACTATCTTTTCCTTTTCTTTACAGGAATAGCTGAAAGAAAGAATAAGAAAGGAAATAACAATCAGATTTTTTGTCATTTTTTCATAGTTTTATAAAAGGTAAATTCAGGAATATGTTTTTTATTCTTCATTATAAGGTTTCCCGAGAGTGGCGAGAATTCCACCGTCGACATACAGGACGATTCCATTCACAAAATCTGAAGCTCTTGATGCAAGAAATATGGCTGCTCCTGCAAGGTCTGAAGGATCGCCCCATCTTCCTGCCGGGGTTCGGTTGATAATAAAATCGTTAAAAGGATGTCCGTCAAGCCGGATCGCTTCTGTTTGGGTAGTTGCAAAATAACCGGGTCCAATGCCATTTGCCTGAATGTTATACCTGGCCCATTCTGTGGCCATGCTTTTTGTAAGCATTTTAAGACCTCCTTTTGCTGCAGCATATGCTGAGACAGTATTTCTGCCCAGTTCACTCATCATGGAGCATATATTGATTATTTTCCCATTGCCTCTTTTAATCATTCCCGGCGCAATAGCTTTAGCCATAATAAATGGCGCAACCAGGTCAATATCCAGAACAGTTTTGAAATCATGGACTTCCATATCCAGTATAGGGATTCGTTTAATTATCCCTGCATTATTTACGAGGATATCAATCGGGCCAACTTCTTTTTCTATTTGCTTAATGCTTGAAATTACAGCAGATTCATTGGTGACATCGAATAAATAAGCATTTGCAGTTATTCCCATTTTTCGGTATTCTTCAACTGCAGTGGCCAGTTTTTCCTCTACCACATCGTTAATTACAATAGTAGCACCTGCTTCCCCGAGGCCTTTTGTCATAGCCATGCCAAGGCCGTGTGTTCCTCCGGTTATAAGTACCGTTTTACCTGTAAGATCAAAAAGTTTTGTTGACATATCAATATTTATTTTAAAGTAAAAGAAGAATTGTTTTATCTCAGCTCATCCGGTCTGATGGCATCCATATCTCCGTAATCGAGATTTTCCCCTGCCATTCCCCATAAAAACGAATAATTGCTTGTTCCTGATGCTGAATGAATAGACCAGGGAGGAGAAATTACAGCTTCTTCATTCTTTAACCAGAGATGTCTTGTTTCCTGTGGTTCTCCCATGTAATGACAGATTGCCTGGCTTTCCGGTAATTCAAAATAGAAATATGCTTCCATACGTCTGGAGTGAACATGTGGAGGCATGGTATTCCATACACTTCCGGTTTTAAGTTCAGTCATGCCCATTTGAAGCTGACATGTTTCAATAACACTGTTTACCAATAACTTATTGATTTTTCGGGCGTTGGATGTTTCAAGACTTCCTAATTCAACGACTTCGGCATCTTCAAGGGTTACTTTTTTAACGGGATAGGATTTATGTGCCTGAGCAGAATTAAAATAGAAATGAGCAGGATTTTCAGAGTCTTTACTCCTGAACAGAATTTTTTTATGTCCCATTCCTATGTAAAGAGCATCTTTATATTCAAGCTCAAATACTTCATCATCGACCTCAATACTGCCTGTCCCTCCCACGTTGATAATCCCGGCTTCTCTTCGCTCGAGGAAATATGTGGATTTCAGGGGATCGATAGATTCCAGTTCAAGGGTTTTGAGTGAGGGAACAATTCCTCCGATAATATACCTGTCGTTAAAGGAATATACCATTTTTACATTATCGGGAACCATAAGTGGCGAAACCAGGAATTCTTTTCTGATCTTTTCGGTGCCATAATTTTTGAAATCTTCCGGATGGCACGCATATCTCAATTCGTAATTCATATCAATAAAATTTATTTAAAGTTATTAAAATATTTATTTCTTAGACTTGATGACCTGATGATAAGCTCAGGTTTTATAATTATTTTTTCAGGAGGGCTGAGTTCATTTTGAATACGGACTGAATTCAGGAAAACCTGGGCTGTTATTTCTTTTCATTATTGAATGATCGATTGCACAAAGATCATAAATATTTACCAGAATATCAATTTTAATCCAACAAAATGATAAGACGGAGATGAAAGAAAACAAAGATTTATCGGGTCATTTTGTCCGGTTGGGATTAAAGCCTGCAAGTTTTTATCAGGTTTCGATACAGAAGTTAACTTATCGGTTCAGATTCATTTAACTTCAGTAATTCCTTTCCAGTTATCTGTCCTGAATGGTGAAGCAGGTAAACCTTCTTTATTGTAAAGATTCACGTCATCAGGATTATCAGCCCATCCATATCTTACAGCGACAGGGGATGTGACCTTATCTGAATATACCACCACTCTGTTTCCATCTAACCAGGCCTTTGCCCAATGGAATTTTTTATCCTCCCCGGCAATTGTAAAACCTTTAAGATAACCATATTTATCTTTTATTTCGAGTCCACTTCCTGTATGATCAAAGTTCAGTATTATTTTCCTGTCATTCTTTTCCATCGACCTGTAAATTGGTCCCATACTCACTACATTTTTATTATATGCTATTTTTAAAGCATTTATGGCAAGGCGGTAACCAACATCCTGCTTGTTCCTCGGGTGTATATCGTTTGCATCTCCAATATCAATAGTAACAGTCATGCCGGTATTAGGCAGGGAAAGTGTCATTAATTGCGCTTCACGAAGCTCTGCCCATTCGCTTTCCCCTGGTTCAGGATTCGGGGCTTTGAAGTTTGCGATTTGAACAAAAAGAAAAGGCATATCAGGTTGTTCCCAGTAATTTCTCCAGCAATTTATCATAGCAGGGAATAACTCTCTGTAACGATATGCCCGGGAAGCATTTGATTCACCCTGATACCATATAACCCCTTTAACTTTCAGGTTCAGCAGAGGATGGATCATGCCGTTGAACAATTGGGAGGGGATTTGATTTTTGCCGAAAGCAGAGAGTGAGTAGGCTAAATTCTCGCCTGAAATCCTGAATTTCCAGTTACCTGACAGAGGAATATTCAGATCGTTCCCAAAGAGGTTCATTTCATCTGATGCCCGTGGAATCCTCCATCCCCCTCTTTATCATAAACTTTAACTACTATAAGGTTATTCCCCGGTTTAAATATTCCAGGTTTTATTGTATATGAACGCGACAGGTCTTTGTTGTTATCTGTTCTTCCAACCTCTATCCCATTTATCCATGCAATATCGGAGTCATCGATTTTTCCGAGACTGAGGGTGAAATTTGTATCAAAAGTGCTTTCTGGCAGAATAATTTCTTTCCTAAACCAAATTACCCCATCGATCCCATTTAAATTTTTATCTTCCCATATTCCAGGTAATGACATATTTTTCCAATATGAAAGATCAGTGGCAGGATCGGCCCAGTTTTCTTCCGGGATTTTTTCTTTAAGAATACCGAATTCATTTTCAAGCATTGTTATTCTGTGGTTTTCAGCATTTTCAATTTCACCCGGGGTGACGGCATTAAGTAATTTAAGTTTATCATTAAATTCCACAAACGGTGTCATAAAATCATAACTTATCCATGCTTCAACAATAGTTCCTCCCCAGTTTGAAGCGATTAATCCAACAGGAACATCTGTTTGTTTAAAGATTTCTCTGCCAAAAAAGTAGCCTGCAGCGGAAAAACCGGGTATGTTTTCAGGATTACAAATTTTCCATTCAGAAGCTGAAACATCCTCTTTGGGATTAAGTTCAGCAGTTCTTTGAATTGTAAGCAAACGGATGTGTGGATAACTGGCATTCTTTATTTCTTCTTCGGAATTTAAAGAATTCAGGACACTCCAGTTCATATTTGACTGTCCGCCACAGACCCAAATATCACCAATAAGGATGTTTTCCAGTTTTACTGAAGAATTCTTACCCCTGATAAGAATATCAAATGGGCCTCCTTCCTTCATAGCAGGGAATGTGACCATCCACTTTCCGTCTTTTCCTGCTTTTGTGGATTTTTTGATATTGTTGAAAAGGACATTAACAGATTCTCCTTTATCGGCCCATCCCCAAATTTTTATTTCTTCATTACGCTGAAGAACCATATTGGAAGAGAGAATTGAAGGCAGTCTTATTTCAGCGTTTGCCTGATTTGTTATTATTAAAAGTGAAAAAATAAAAAGAGCCATGTAAATGACTCTTGCTAAAGGGAGCATAATTTTTCTCATGAGATTATCACATACTTAAGTTAAAATGGATATTCTGTAAAAGTAATCTTTATTTATTTGATTTTTCTTCAAGTTCCACTAATAATTCCCAGTTATCATAAACAGTATGGAGATCCTTTTCAGTGATCTCCCCGGCTTTTACAGACTGAATAAAAACCGCTTCCAAAGCTTTGTCGAAAGTGAATGTTTCAGCTGATTTTTTTTCTTTCTCTGAACCCTCCATCATTTCCTGAAGAGTAATAAGCCCGCCAAGAGCTGCCATTCCGGATACAGCAGAAACATAGTCTGACATATATTCCTGCATTCCCTGGAACCCGCTCTTATTAAGAGCTTCTGTAATTTCTGCCGACTGCGACTGATCATATGGTTTTATAGCTTCAGTAGCAATTAACAATTTGTACAGTTTATCTTTTGTGATTTTTGATTCACTGGTGGAAAGTTGAGTCTTAAAGTTTTGCAATGCTTCCTCCGGGAATTTTGCGGGTCTGTCAATCCTGTCTTTTACTTCTGGCTCCTTCATAGCAGATGAGGCCAGTTTTTCAACTTCTTTCCCGTAATCAGCTACTTCCCCTGTGACATCTTCTAATGCATTCTGGTATTCTTTCAGATATCTTTCAACTTTCCTTTCACTAAATCCTCCGTACTTTTTAATTCTTCTGCCTCCTGCTATTCCAATAAGGAAGAAAAGCAGAAGTAAGCCGGCAAAAACGTACATGATTATTTTAATTGTCTCTTCTTTTCCTTTCAAAGTCAATGAAAGTGCAATATAAAGCATATAAAGGGCATATAAATTAACTGCAAGGTTAATGAAAGCATGCAGGGTAAAATTAATTCCGGTGAAGATGTTGAAAAATGCACTTACCGGAAATATGACCATAAGAGATGCTGAAACTCTTACATTAGCTTCAAAGTCTGCATTACCTTTGCAAATAGATGAAAGAATAAGAATGATTATTCCACCAATAAACAAGCCGATGATACCACTCAGTATGATGACGAAAAAGGCTCCTATGCCTGTTGCCCCACCAACGAAACCACCTGCAATTCCTCCGATATGAAGGATGCTCCACAACATGCCAAAGATTCCTGCAACTACCGAGTAAATAAATGCTTTGATGATAGGTTCAATCATCCCACCATCAGTTTTCATTGATGTGAAATATTCCTTTGGATTTAACAAAGTTACTTTAGAATCTTCAATGAATTTATTAAAATTAAAAGCTTTTTGATCCATAATTAAAATAATTTAGAGGGTTTGAAATATTTATTTGTACACAAAACTATTGAACAAGTTAAACAATGATTATATCTTATCCAAAAATAATTAACTTTGTTATGTATAATGTGATTAATATCTTTTTAAAAGGCTTTTTTGGATTTTAATTCTTAAGGTTAAGTTTAGGCTTTTTTATATAATTTTTTATCACAATTTTATTTAAACATTCAGGTATGGATTTTGTTACTCAAGGAAGGGACGGTTTTGTGTTATTTTATAAGTTGTATTAGTTATGATATTTTGTAATTAATATGTGAATTTAAGTTTATATATTTGTAGAAAAATGAAGAAAACTGTAAGATTTGGATTGCTTATAATTGCTGTGTTTACCTGGTCATTTATTCTTAAGGCTCAGGAAATCACCCGCCCTCCTGTTTGGGGAGTTGCAAAAATGACATACCTGGTAAGTGATTTTGAACTTGCGCGGGATTATTATGGAGAGTTTCTTGGATTTAGTGAAGCTTTTTCTTATTCTTCCCCTTTAGGGACAATATTATCATTCAAGGTTAACGATCGACAATTTCTTGAGTTTATTGAGGATCCGGATGCGAAGGATAAAACCCGGCTGGTTTCATTTTCTCTTGAAACGGATAAATTAGAGCAGATGCGCTTATACCTGAAAGGCAAAGGCGTAAAAGTTCCCGATGCTGTTTCGGTAGATGGTGCCGGGAATGAAGTTGTTCTTGTCCATGATCCCTCCGGAGTTCCACTGGAATTTATAAAATATTCCGAAAAAGGATTGCATTACGCATCCAGAGGAAAATACCTCTCCGATAAGCGTATTTCCACCCGCATTCATCATGCGGGATTATATACCACATCTATAATGGATAATGATCCGTTTTATGCAGGTATACTCGGATTTATCCAGACCTGGAGACATCCTGAGGATCCAAATGAAGACCCTTTGTATTTATACCTTCGGATTCCTGATTGTGTTGAAAACATTGAACATTCCGCATCCCAGGACCCGAATATATGCCATCCGTGCTTTGTGGTAAATGATATGCAGGAAGCTCTTTACACTTTAAAAGAACGTTCCGGTGATCGTCATAAGCTTGCTAAACCAGCTATTGGCAGGGGTAAACGCTGGTTGCTAAATATTTCTAATGCTGATAAAACAAGAGTTGAATTTACTGAACCTTATACTGTACGTTAAAAAATATTTACTATGGGAACACATGATTTTACCAGAAGAGATTTCATAAAAAGCTCCATTGGAGCAGGAATTGCGATTTCAGGATTAACATTCTGTAATTTTGATTCAGGTTACGATGCTAAGGGATTACCAACCGTTATACTGGGGAAGACCGGTGTAAGGGTTCCGCGGCTTGTTTTTGGTTTGGGAAGTCGTTTTTGCTCCATGAAAAATGAAGATAATGCGCTGGAACTCCTCAACTATTCACTGGATAAAGGTCTCTATTATTGGGATACAGCATATATTTATGAAGATAAGAAAACAGGTATCGTTAGTGAGGAAGTTATTGGAAAGGTATTAAAAACCCGCAGAAAGGAAGTTTTTATATCCACAAAAGTATCGAGCCGGGAACCTGATGAGGCAATGAGACAGATAGAGGGAAGCCTGAAGCGTTTGCAGGTAGATCAGTTGGATATGTTAATGTTACACAGCATCATGTCCGATGAAGACCTTGCGAAGGTCAGCGAGAAAGGGAATTTAATAGATATTGTAACAAGGATGAAGGCTGAAGGGGTGGCAAGATTTATTGGTTTTTCAGGACATGCTGACGCACAGTCAATGAAGTCGTTGGCTGAACAGGGAGATTTTGATACTATGATTGTTGCTATGAATCACCAGGGAAATAATACACAACCCCGTCAGGAATTAGCTATACCTGCTGCCCTTGAAAAGGGTATGGGAATTATTTTAATGAAAGTGGTGCGTCCAAAAGAAACCATCGAAAACATTGATCCTAATGAACTGGTGCGCTATGGATTGTCGCTGGATGGCCCCTCCTGTGTTGTGATAGGAATGGAAAGCATGGATGTTGTGAATCGTAACCTGGCTATTTTACATAATTTCAAGCCCATGACGGAAGATGAAAAGAAATTGATGGCTCAGCATCTGACTCCTTTCTATAACCATCACGGGCTTGAATGGATGCGCCCGGATTACCGGGACGGTGTATGGGGATGATACTCCCTGTTCAGACTTGAATCAAATCAGGCAGTATAGGGTTAGTATCCCCTTTTTCAGTTAGTTTTTAAACATTGTAAGTACTTGATGCAGTATCGCCACCGCGTCCTGTCCAGTTCGTGTGAAAGAATTCACCCCTTGGTTTGTCAATCCTTTCATAAGTGTGAGCGCCAAAATAATCACGCTGGGCCTGAAGCAGATTAGCAGGTAAACGCTCCGAACGATAACCGTCATAATAACCCAGTGCTGTACTTAATGCGGGTACGGGTATTCCGTTAAGAACAGCTGTTGACACAACATTTCTCCAGCCTTTTTGCGCGGAATGCAGGGTTTCTTTAAAGAAAGGATCGAGTACCAGATTAACAAGTTCCGGATTATTTTTAAAGGCCTCAGTAATTTTCCCAAGGAAAACAGAACGGATAATACATCCACCCCTCCACATTTGCGCAATGCCACCATTATTAAGATTCCATTTGTATTCTTTTGCAGCCTCCCTCATCAGTGCATAACCCTGAGCATAAGAAATTATCTTGGATGCATAAAGTGCTTGTTTTAATTCCTCAATAAACTCCTTTTTATCGCCACTGAATTTAACTGACGGGCCCTGGAGAATCCTGGAAGCTTCAACTCTTTCATCCTTCTGTGAAGAAAGTATTCTGGAGAAAACTGCTTCTCCTATCAGGGTAAGAGGGACTCCTATATCAAGAGCAGCTACAGCTGTCCATTTTCCGGTACCCTTCTGACCTGCTGTGTCGAGTATTTTTTCAACAAGAGCCTCCCCGTTTTCCTTATATCCAAGTATATCCCTGGTTATTTCAATCAGGTAACTATCAAGTTCTCCCTCATTCCATTCCTTAAACACATCACGCATTTCGTCGGCTGACATTCCCATTACTTCTTTCATAATGTGATATGCCTCGCAAATGAGTTGCATATCTCCGTATTCGATTCCATTATGTACCATTTTCACAAAGTGTCCGGCGCCATCTTCCCCTACCCAGTCACAGCAGGGTTCTCCATTTACTTTGGCAGCAATAGACTGGAAAACAGATTTTACATGTGGCCATGCTGAATCAGACCCACCAGGCATTATAGAGGGTCCGTTTAATGCCCCTTCCTCACCTCCTGAAACTCCGGTTCCGATATATAAAAGACCTTTGCTTTCAACATATTTGGTGCGTCTGATGGTATCCGGGAAATGTGAATTTCCTCCGTCAATAATTATATCTCCCTTTTCCAGAAAGGGGAGGAGCTGTTCAATAAAATCATCAACAGGTTTACCTGCTTTTACAAGCATCATCACTTTACGGGGTCTTTCGAGAGATTTTACCAGATCTTCAATACTTCCGGCTCCAATAAACTTTTTTCCCTTACCTCTGCCATTGACAAATTTATCTACTTTTTCAACAGTTCGGTTATAAACTGCTACGGTAAAACCATTTCGTTCCATATTCAGAACGAGGTTCTCACCCATTACTGCAAGGCCTATAAGGCCAATGTCTGCTAACTTTTTCATATTGGTTTATTTAATAAATATTTAACAAAAAGGTTTTTCTGTTTGAACTTTAAATCCCAGTTTATCAAGTTTCCCGGGAAGGTCTCTATGTATATTGTTTAATAGTTTTACCTGGTATGCAAGAGGTTCCCGCCGTAAGGGATAATTTCCACGAAAAAATTCAAAGCCTGAAGTATCCCTGCGGAAATTTCTGTCATCCTCAGTTATATCATACGTTTGAAGATAAATTTTTCTTAATATTCCCATCTCATCCATACCGGCACAATCCATTATGATTGCAGCATTCTCCGGCACTGGAATTTCAGCAGGATACCAATTCTCCATTCCCAGTTTGAAGAAATGACTTAATGCCCTGATAGTCATTGCTGTCCCGTTTATTTTTCCATCTGTTGAATATCCTGCTATATGGGGTGTTCCAAAAGTTGTATTATTTAATAACTCTGTATCAATATCGGGTTCATTGTTCCAAACATCGAGAACACATGCTTTTATTTTATTGCTTGAAAAAATAGCTTCTAACAAGGTTTTTTCTTCTATAACTTCTCCTCTGGATGTATTAATCAATATCACTGGTTTTTTCAATTTTCTGAAGAATGAGGATCCTGCCATATGCCTTGTTTTATCAATGCCTTCCTTGTTCAGAGGAACATGAAAACTGATGATATCTGCCTCCCGGATAATTTCATCAATACTGCAGAATATATTAATTTTTTCAGAGCGTTCGCGCGGAGGATCGTTTAGTAAAACTTTCATTCCCAATGTTTCAGCCGCAGTGCTAACTTTTGACCCCACATTTCCGACTCCTACAACACCGAGAGTAAGATCATTTGGATTGAGACAGAACTTTTTAAAGAGTAATAGCAGGGATGAAATAATATACTGTTGTACTGATGATGAATTACAACCCGGGGCATTTGTCCAGTTGATATTGTTTGCTTTACACCATTCAGTATCAATATGATCGAATCCTATTGTTGCTGTAGCGATGAATTTAACTGATGATCCGCTTAAAAGTTCCTCACTGCACGATGTTCTTGTGCGGATCAGCAGGGCATCGGCATTTTTTACCGTCTCCCTGTTAATAGCATTTCCAGGGAGATAAGTAATATCTGTTTTTTTTTCCAGAACCCCTTTGAGAAAAGGGATGTTGTCATCTGCTATGACTCTGATTTTTCTCATGCTGAGAATCTTCCTTCATAAGCCCATAATCCCAGGGCGGGATTGGAGATGTAAAACACATCCTCACCATTGATGCAGTTAAATCCCTCTTTTAATGTTTGAGGATCATAAACCTTCATCATTTTGCTAAGAGGAGCGTATTTGAAATTAACAGAACGAATCTCATCTTTTGAGAGATTCCCGGGACAATAGGTCACTTTGAAGCGTTCTTCGGTGGAACCATGAATAAGATGTGCTGCTGCGCTTAGATTGGCCCCCAGGTCTTCATTTGCTTTTGTAAGTTCAAGTACCTTTGGCGTATTCACATACCCATATTTTCTTATCAGTCTGTCGATCTCTTTGTCCTCACCAAATTCCCTCAATCCCGGTGCAAGAACAATAAGCTCACCTCCATCTTCTATGGCCATTCTTGTACGGTAAATACTTTTATTTCCGAGCCATGTGCTTTTAAATTCTTCAGGATCGAGGAATACCACTACTTTTTTTAAGGGTTTTTCCAAAAGTTCGAAATTTACTTTAAGTGATAATTCAGATGCTTTGTAAAAACATTCCTTGTCATCCCCGATAAATAACCCGCGGGTTTTAAGTGTTCCGTCTTCACCGCGTCCAATGACGGTAAGGACATAAACAAGGGGCAAATTATCACCAAAATGATCCGATGCGTAATCGAGTACACTTCTTACAGGAGTGTCTGCGCGTCCCATAATTCTCTCCATTCCATAGGCGGCTCCGAGGAAATGACTCTTATTAATACCTTCTGCACCCCCTGTTCCCACAAAAACATTTTTATTATAGTTCGCCATTCCTATTACCTCATGAGGGACAACCTGACCAATAGACAGGATAAGGTCGTAATTATTCCTGAGAAGCATTTTATTTACCTGAGCCGGCCAGGGATAATCCACTCTTCCTTCTGATACATTCTTTACAAATTCTGAAGGAACTTCCCCCAGAGTAACTATGTCTTTTCTCCAGTTGTGAACTCTGAAAAGGTTTTCAGGAACACTTCCAAACATTCTTCTTATTTCCTCATTTGTCATTGCAAAATGTGTTCCTAAAGCAGGAAGGATATCAGTCATCTTATCCCGGTAATATTCCCAGGCATACCTTGTTAATTCACCCGCTTTTGAGTGGTATCTTGTACAGTCAGGCGGAAGGGCAAGTACTTTCTTTGGTGAAGGGATTTTCTCCAGAGCAGTGTAAAGTCCCTGCCTCATTTCTTCAGAGGACAGTTCAAGGTTGATATTTCCCTGTTGATAAAATAACATAGGATTATTATTGAGTAATTATTTTTTCCATGGGGGCACTTCCGGTAAGAAGCCTTCAAATTCCCTGATCAAAGTATTTTCATAATCTCCGGCAAATTTTCCTGTAAAAAATCTGTCCAGACCTTCCTTATAGAATCTTTCCCATGAGTCTTCCTCATGCCCGGGATTGATTGGGAAAAACAGTACGCCATTCGATTTGGCAGCCTTAAAATCACCCGGAGCATCACCTATCATAAGTATTTTATCATCGGGATATTTATTTTTCGCCGCCAATGCAAGATGCTCCGTTTTAGTTCCATATTCCTGTCCTGCAATAAAGCGCACATAATTGTCAATTTCATTTTCTTTCCATTCTCTTTCCAGTGCCTCGACCGGAGTTTGCGAAACCACCATTGCATCTGCTTTACCATTCATTTTAATTAAAGAATCTGTTACAAAGGGGAAGGGGGGCATTCCATAAACCAGTTCTTCAATATCCTGGTTTACTTTGACACTCCATGCATATGTTTTACCCATGAAAGGGTCATTAATTTCTGTGACATATTTGCTCAATGCCGGATTGCCAAGTTTTGACTCTTTTTTTGTCCATTTAATAAGAGGTGAGATATCCGGAAATACCATTTTTCTTGCTTTGATTTCCGGTCTTTCTGCCATAAGTCTGAAGGCTTCAATAACTGCCAGGAATCGGTTAACTCCTCTTGTTTTGGAGTAAAGGTTAACAAATTCCCAGGTTTCCCTGGCGTATTTTTGAATTTTCTGAAGTTCATAGTATTTAATAAGATTTGGGCAAAAGCATTCTTTTTGCTTAATTTCCATAGTGTCGAATGCACATCCGTCTGAATCAATACCAATGAAGAAATCTTTCTGTGGCTGAAAGTTTTTGAGAATGTCTTGAGGATTATTCATTTTTTATTTTTTATTAATATTAAGAAAGATTAACGCGTTGTGAAATTGAAAATGTAATATGTTTTCTTATTATTCTTAAACATTTTTACCTTAATGATTAATCGATGAATCTGTGGTCATTTTTTAAAGTGACTCTTATTTAATTGCTTCGAGTTGATAATCAGGGAGCTTTTTATCTGCGAAAACAGGATTAAGTTTAGCGAATCTCTGAAGTCCGTTTATCATTGGTACACTTACCCAGTCGTCGCCAATAAGTGGTTTTACGTATGCCAGGAATTCATCTGTAACATCAGTTCCGGAAGGACTTATCCATTTATCAGGAAAAGTCCGCTCACTCAGTGCCACTTTCTCAAGCGGCACTTTATCATATCTGACATTATAAATAAAACCCGGTTCCCTCAGAATAGTAGCCATCCATCCGTTACCTTCATTCATTGCAATGTCAACTGCTTTTTGTCCTACTTTATATGCTTCATCGATATCCACTGTTGATGCATAGATCATTGTATCGCGCTGATCAGTACCCATTACCTGTCCACGGGCAGCTCCTCTGGCTTTCAGTCCGGAAGAATTGAGGTAGTTCACAACACTCTGATATACGGAAAGCTTGCTGGATCCGAATGATGTATGTCCGAAAGCATCTTTTACTTCCCCGATATCACCCACATCAAAGCCTTCACTGACCACAACGATACACCGGCCATCTTTTTTAAGCTGGTCATTTATTTTATCTGCCATTTCCGGCATGCTCACTTTCGATTCAGCTAAATAAATCTGAAGGGGCATTTCCCTGTCAGGATCAGCAAGACGCGCCGCAGCCGGTATATAACCTATTTTTCTGCCCATCGCCTGCAGAACTAAAACCGGATCGGCAGGCGAAGACCCCATATTTTCTTCATTAGCATTTTGAACAATATGTGACCAGTATCGTGCAACACTTCCATAACCGGGAGTATGATCAATAAGTTTGAACTCACTGTCGCCAACATCGTTATCAATAGTTTTCGGGACTCCTGTTGCAATAACATCCAATCCTTTCAGGTTGGCGAGTTCACTTACCTTAAAAGCTGTATGTTGTGAATCATTTCCTCCGATATAAAAAAAGTATCCTATGTTATGGGCTCTGAACACGTCAATTATACGGGCGAAATCCTTTTCCTGATGGTCTTTTAGTTTATATCTGCAGGTTCCTATTGAACCGGCTGCAGGAGTTATTCTTAAAAGAGCTATTTCCTCCCTGTCCTGGGCTGTCAGGTCGAGAAGATCCTCATTTAAGACACCTTCTATTCCATGCCACCCTGCATATATCTTCCCGAATTTTTCAGGAAACATTTTGCAGGTGTCAATGATCCCTCTGAGTGAATTATTTATCACTGGGGAAGGGCCACCCGACTGCGCAACTATTACATTTTTCAACATAGAATTAATTATTTATCTGATTTATTATTCGCTTAATCATATAAGATTAATTTTTCTAATTATCTGAAGACAGCTTGAGATCTCCCGATCCCCATCTCCAGCCCTCTTAACTCTGCCATGCCCCGGAGGAGTCCAATTGCATACACCTACACTCCTCCAAAGGCACTGTAACCTCCATCTACCGGTATGATTACTCCGGTTACAAATTTTGATAAATCAGACAGAAGGTACAGAACTGTTCCCTGCAAGTCTTCCGGATCTCCAAATTTTCCTGTAGGAGTATTGTTAATTATTTTTTTGCCTCTTTCTGAAAGTTCACCTGTTTTTTCATCAATTAACAAAAAACGGTTCTGACTTGTAAGAAAAAAACCCGGAGAAATTGCATTAACACGTACACCGGTTTTTGCGAAATGTACAGCAAGCCATTGAGTAAAATTATTAACAGCAGCTTTGGCAGCTGAATATGCAGGCACTTTGGTCAGTGGTTTATATGAACTCATAGATGAGATGTTCAGAATACTACCTGAACCTTTTTTTATCATATTTTCACCGAAGACCATTGAAGGCAATAGCGTCCCTGTAAAGTTCAGGGCAAAAACCTTGTCGAACCCTTCTGTTTTAAGCCCAAAGAATGTCTCCTGCACGTCAAAAGAATTTTCGATGATTTGCTCAGCTTTTGTGGTTGCATCAGGTGAATTACCTCCTGCACCATTAATCAGTATATCAATATGTCCAAGCTCTTTTTCGATGATGTCGCGCGCTTTTATAAGGTTGATTTTATCAAGAACATTGCCTTGTATGCCAATAGTTCGGGTTCCGTATTTTTTCTCAATACTTTGTGCCAGTTCTTCAGCAATATCTTCTCGAAGGTCGAGGATTGCAGTTTTAATACCTGTTGAGGCCAGAGCTTCAACAATAGCAGTTCCGATAATACCTGCTCCTCCGGTAATGACGCAGACTTTACCTTTGAGATCAGAGAATGAGTTGTTCATAATAGTTATAAATTATTGTTTTATCTGTTTTATTTTATTCAAAATATAATAGTTCGCCAAAATATCGTGATAGCTTTTTTTATATTGATTGTTGTATTTATCTGTACTCATAATTTTCTATATTTTCCATAGTAATAATATCAACCGGTAAATAGTGTATTTCTACAGGTATCCTTTTTAAGATCAGTTCGTTGAATAATTGCATTATACCTTTATAAGCCTGTTCTTCAGGTTTTTGACTCACAAGGAAATTAATAGTACCTTTTTTGAGGAGCTCAATATTTTCAGGCAGAAGATCATAACCAATCATTTTCATTCCTTTTATCCCTTCATTTTCGATAAACCGGCCAATTTTATAAACTCTTGAATTTGTTACAAATATTCCTTTTACCTGATGTTTATTGAACGCTTCGGTTATTTTCCTGTAAATAATTTTATCAGATGCTTTGTTAGCATCAATGGTATGAAGATGAAACCTGTTTTCTGCTTTTTCAGAAAAGAAATCACGAAATCCTTTTTCCCTTTTTACTATATGGTAATAACTGTCTTTCCTGGAAGCCAGATTAATGATAAGAATATCCCCCTCTTCATTAATGCCGTAATCCAGCAATTTTGCTGCAACCATTCCGCTCTGCCAGGAATTCTGCCCGATAAATGAAATACCTTCGATGTTCTCAATATAAGAGTTAAAAAGGGTTACAGGAATATTTTTTAATTTGCACTCATGTATAAATTTCATAGAGTCCTCCATGAATACAGGTGCAAACAATACCGCATCAGGTTTATCTGAAAGCAGGCTGAATGCTTTGGCTGCGAAAGATTCACTTTCAAACTGATTAAAAAGGTACATTTTAATTCTTATGCCAAAAGGATGTATTTCCTGCAATGCTTTTTCAATACCTTTCACCGGTGCTGACCAGAAGTCATTTCCGTTAACGGACACGGGCATAATAACAGAAAAAGTCCATGACCGCTTTGAAGCCAGTGTTTGCGCAAGAATATCAGGCTGGTAGTTAAGTTCAGTCAGTATATCCTTAACCCTTTTACGGGTTTCATCGGAAACTTCTTTCCTGTTATGGATAACCCTGTCAACAGTTCCGGTTGATACCATGGCCAAACGGGCTATATCTTTTATCGTTACTTTCAAAATATCAAATACTCAAATAAATAGAAGAAAATATTTCATTTTATTGTACCTTTCTGCAAAATTACATAAAATAAATTGGAAAAAAAGTTTTTTATACATAATTTCGTGTTCGTACACGGAAAAAATTTTATTTCTTTTAATAACTTAATATTTTAGAAATTATGGAGATTGGAAAATATTCATTTGGTGTGGGTGACAGGTTTGGTCATCAGGGCGCAGCACAATTAAGAGCTATAATGAAGGCTGCGGAACAGGGTACGGAGATAACCCCTGTATGGAATAAGTCAAACAGAGAACATTCAATTATATATTCCGATCCTAATGATACACGACAAGAAGCCGATATGGCGGTTAAGGAATGCGGGTGGGATAAACCCTATTTTGTCGATGCCGACCATATTAATCTGGGAAATGTTGACCGGTTTATAGAACCTTCCGATTTTTTCACTATCGATGTGGCTGATTATATAGGTAAGGAAGCAAAAAAGGCCTCTGTTGAAAATTTTGTAAGTAGAAATAGTAAATATACCGGAAATTTAATTATACCTGGCTTAAAGGATAAGATAACGATAAGCAAAGATGATCTTTACAGGATTGGATCAAGGTTCTTATTTGCAGTGGAAAAAGCAGCAGAGATATATAATTATATAGCTGACAGAAAAGGGACAGGTAATTTCGTTACTGAAATATCCATGGACGAAGTTGATACACCTCAGACCCCACTGGAAATGTTTTTTATATTATCAGCAATCTCTATGTTGGACATTCCTGCCCAAACCATTGCTCCCAAATTTACCGGAAGATTTAATAAGGGCGTTGATTATACCGGAAATATTGAGCAGTTCAGCAGGGAATTTGAAGAAGATATCCTTGTAATTGACTTTGCAATAAAGGAATTTGAATTACCTGATAATCTGAAATTAAGCGTGCATTCCGGAAGTGATAAGTTCTCCATATATCCTGTTATGGGAGAACTGATCCGGAAATATAATAAGGGAATACATGTAAAAACTGCCGGAACAACCTGGCTGGAAGAAATCATTGGTCTGGCAGAATCCGGTAGTGAGGCTCTTTTACTGGCCAAATCCATTTATAGCAAATCATTTAATAAGAAGGATGAATTATGCAAACCCTATGCATCAGTTATAGATATAGATTTCAAAAACCTTCCTGATCCCGAAGTAGTTAATAAATGGGATGGGTCCCGGTTTGCTGGTGCATTAAGACATATTCCGGATAATCCGGAATACGATCCTAACCTGCGACAGTTGATACATGTTGGATATAAAGTAGCTGCTGAATACGGAAATGTATATATCCATCATCTGAAAAAAAACAAAGAAGTAGTTAATGAGCAAGTATTTGAAAATATATACACAAGACATTTAAGCAGGTTGTTTGATTTGATTTAGAGACAGGTTTTATATCTTGTGTGGAAGGTGATGTTAAAAATTTAAATTTTAAAACTATATGAAAGAATTTCTTGATGAAAATTTTCTGCTTAACAATAAAACAGCTGAGACACTATACCACGAATATGCTAAAGATCTGCCGATCATTGATTATCATTGCCATTTGCCTCCCGATGAAATCGCAGTTGATAAAAAGTTCGGGAACCTCACAAAGATATGGCTCGATGGCGATCATTATAAATGGCGTGCAATGCGGGCTAACGGAGTGGAAGAGAAATATTGTACTGGCAATGCCCCCGATCGTGATAAATTTTTGAAATGGGCAGAGACAGTACCCTTCACAGTCAGAAATCCTCTTTATCACTGGACACATCTCGAATTAAGAAGATATTTCGGGATTAATAATATTCTTAATCCCACGTCTGCCGAAGAGGTATATGATAAAGCCAATTCCCTACTTGTAACTGATGACTTCAGGGTGAGGAACCTGATGAGAAAGATGAAAGTTGAGGTGGTTTGTACCACCGATGATCCGGTGGATAATCTGGAGTATCACAATGCAATAAAAGAGAGTGGTTTTGAGATTAAGGTTTTACCTGCATGGAGGCCTGATAAAGCTATGGCGGTAGGGGATACTGTTTCTTATAATGGCTACATAGATAAACTGTCGAAGGTAGCAGGGAAGGAGATAAGGAAATTAAATGATCTGTTGGAGGTATTAAGAACAAGACAGGATTTCTTTGAATTAATGGGCTGCAGACTTTCTGACCATGGAATCGAAACTTTTTATGCAGAGGATTTCACCGACAGGGAAATTCAGTTGATTTTTGAAAGAATCAGGAGTGGAAAATACCTTGAACCCTTTGAAGTTTCGAAATTTAAGTCAGCAATGCTCCAGTATTTCGCTGAAATGGATTATGAAAAGGGATGGATACAACAGGTCCATATTGGCGCCATAAGGAATAATAATTCCAGGATGTTTAGAACCCTCGGTGCTGATAAAGGTTTTGACTCAATAGGTGATTTTAAGATTGCCGGAGCTATGTCAAAATTTTTCGACAGGCTTGAAAACAAAGAAAAACTGACAAAAACTATAGTCTATAATCTTAATCCCGGCGATAATGAGTTAATAGCTACTATGATCGGTAATTTCAATGATGGAAGTGTCCCGGGGAAAATGCAGTTTGGTTCAGGTTGGTGGTTCCTTGACCAGAAAGATGGAATGGAAAAGCAAATGAACGCTCTTTCCAGTCTGGGGTTATTGAGCCGGTTTGTTGGAATGCTTACGGATTCAAGGAGCTTCCTTTCTTATCCGCGACATGAATATTTCCGACGTATACTTTGCAATCTTATCGGAACCGATGTGGAAAATGGGGAACTCCCTGATGATATAGGATGGCATGGGAAGATTGTACAGGGGATATGCTATTTTAATGCAAAGGAATATTTTGGTTTTTGATGATCAGTAAACTTTTTTCATAAAAAAATTGATTCCTTATTCATTTATTTGGTTAAATGGTATATTTGGGATTCTGATATAAAATATTTATTCCGCATTTTTTAAACCAATATTAAAAGTCATGCCTGAGAAGATTGTTGTTATTGGCAGCTCCAATACAGATATGGTAATTGTGACTGATCACTTCCCATTACCCGGGGAAACTATTCTTGGTGGAGAATTTTTAATGAATCCGGGGGGTAAAGGGGCTAACCAGGCTGTAGCAGCAGCCAGACTCGGTGGAAACGTTGCTTTTATTTCCAAGGTGGGGAAAGATATATTTGGGGAACAGACTATTATTAACCTTAAGAAGGAAGGGATAGATGTTTCATCTGTAGCAGTTGATCTTAATAAACCTTCAGGGGTAGCAATGATTACTGTCGACAGTAAGGCGGAGAATTCTATAGTAGTAGCCCCTGGCGCAAATATGAAAATGATAATTTCCGCTCCTGTCGTTACAGCATTGGACACAACTGCAGCAGGTGATACTTTTAGTGGGGCATTAGCGGTGAGCCTTTCGAAAGGAGAAGATATTATAAAAGCAGTTAACTTTGCTAACAGGGCTGCAGCGAAGGCTGTGACTCGCCTCGGTGCGCAGTCCTCTATTCCTTTTTTAAAGGAAATAAGTTAAATTTTAGTTTAATGCTTCATCGTGTGTGCTTCCCCTAAGGCCACAGCAAAGTAACTATTGCGCTCGCGGGAAGCTTAGGATGCAAGAGGACGAGTCGCTTTGCAAAACTGCGGCGAAGTATGGCGCGAAGAATGATCAATCATTAAAATACTTTTAAAATAATGTATCACTAATTTTATATATTAAATGAATATGAAAAATCTATTTTTATCAATTAGCCTTCTTTCAGTAATTATTACTTGTTTCTCTTTGAATACTCAGGCTTTGGCACCTGAAAAAATAATCAAAGTAAGAAGTGCAGAGGAACTTGTTGAATCCGTGAAGAAAATTAAACCGGGAGGTACTATAATAATTAAAAACGGAGTATATGAAAAATTTAATGTCAGTATTAGTGCAATTGGGAAAGAAAAAAAAACCATTACAATTAAAGCTGAGACCCCTGGCGGTGTTCAGTTTACAAATGATTCACAGATTTCCTTTAGTGGGTCCTCGTATATAGTTTTTCGTGATTTCTTTTTTAATAATAATATTCGCATCGGGTATGGTTCTGATTATGTAAAGAATGCGAATATTCTAATAACAGATAAATCTGAATATATAAGTATTACAAATAACAAATTTTTTAAGTCCGGTAATAAATCACATTCATTCGGGCCAGTTGTGTTCATTACTGAAGGCTCAACCTACAACAATATTTTTCATAATACTTTTGATGATTCGCATGGAGTAGCCGTATATATATCCACAAAGGGTCCTTCTCAATATAACCTGGTGGCATGGAATCATTTTTTAAATGTGAGCACTCCCAGAATTGTGTTTAACCGGAATGACGGAAATGGGATGGAATCAGTACTTATTGGAACTGAAAGGACTATAGATATGCATGCTATTGTGGAATATAATTTGTTTGAAAATATAAAGGGGGATATGTCTGAAATAATCAGCAATAAAAGCGGGGGGAACACTTATCGTTACAATACCTTCCTTAATAATGAAAGTATGCTTACTTTAAGAACCGGTAATAACTGCCTGGTAGAAGGAAATTTCTTCTTTAACAACAAGGGAGGGATCAGAACATTTGGGTCAGGACATGTTATAACCAATAATTATATTGAGGGATCTCAAAACGGTTGGTGGTGGGCAAGCATTTCTGTAGGATATGGTTCCAAAATTTATGATGTGGCAGATAATACAAAAGTTATTAATAATACGATTGTTAGTCCGAAAGGAAAGGCTCTAATCATTGGAGCATCAACTCAGCCTGTGCAACCGCGTAATGTTCTTTTAATGAATAATTTGGTTATTTCGCAACAAGATATGGCAATTGATGAGATTAATGGAAGTGAAGTAACATACCTGAACAACTTTTTATCCTTACGGGAATCTGCTGCTCCCGGTAAAAAGGGAGATGGCATCAGCGAAGTTTTTGTAAATACTTTAAAAGACGGAGTTTTCCTACGTCCTACTGATAATAGTGCTGTTATTGGAGCAGGAGTTTCCAATGAATTTGTAAAGTTTGATATGGATGGTCAGGTAAGAAAAGCTGTCCCGGACGTAGGAGCTGATGAAGTTTCATCAGAACCAAAACTCCGACGTCCACTGATGGCTAAGGATGTGGGTTGCGATTTCTGAAAGTGAATTATCATGTTTATACCTATGGTGATCGTGGCGAATTAGCATATCAATGAAATTCTATATTCATTTTTAATTTACAAAATCTATGAGAAATTATTTATTTCAATCAAAAAAATCTTCGGGAGAAAGATTTTTAATACTAAAAGCAGGAGTCCTGCTCGTTTTTCTGCTTTTTCTATTTTCTTCATGTGATAATAAACAAATGATGCGTGTGATCATTGACACTGATGCCAATAATGAGGTGGATGATCAGTTTGCGTTGGCGTATCTTCTTTTTAGCGGAGATCATTTCGATGTGGAGGGGGTTACGGTTAATGCAACAGGAGGGGGAGGGGAAATTGAAAATCATTATCTTGAGGCAAAGCGCATTATGCAGATTTGTAATGCTTATGAGAAGACACCACTTCTTAAAGGGGCAAACGATAGATTTAATGACATAAAGGATCATCTCGATAAGCCTGATTTTGAAGGGCATGCAGCTGTTGATTTTATTATTGAGCGTGCATTGGCTAAAAAGAAGGGAAAACTCATTCTTTTACCCATAGGGAAATTAACCAATATAGCTCTGGCATTAATGAAGGAACCTGCCATTGCTTCAGAAATTCATATTTTCTGGCTTGGTAGTAATTACCCCGATCCCAGGGAATATAATCTTGTACATGATATTCCTGCTTTGAATTATGTGCTGAATCAGGATGTTCCTTTTGATATGGTTACGGTGCGTTACAACCAGCCTTCGGGAACCGATGCGGTAAGAGCGTCTAAAGCGGAGATTATCAGGCGAATGCCCGGTTTGGGCCCCCGGTCAGACTCTCCTGTAACCGGAAGACATGAAGGAACTTTCTATACCTTTGGTGATTACGCAGTGAATTTATTTGAGAATTATAAAATGAAGGGAGACCCTCCCGGCAGACCTTTATATGATATGGCGGCTGTTGCAGTTTTGAAAAATCCTTCATGGGCAGATTCCAGAATAATGCCCGCACCTGAATATATGGAAAAGGAGTGGGTTGATCGTCCCGATAATAAGCGGGAAATTACTCTATGGGAGAATTTTGATATTTACGGAATTGTAAATGATTTTTTCCTTACCATGGAAAACCCCATGCTAATAAAAACTAATAAATAAAACTATTTAAACTGGCTTTTCTCATGGCCATAAGGTTTTCCGGAGGAGTGTTTACAGTTATTTCACAACCGGCAGAGTAGATAATATCTTTTTGAATGTGTTTTTTAATAAAAGACCTCGATATTTCCTCAACTTCATCAGCCGATCTGTCCTGAATGATCACCGGATTTATATTTCCTGAGAGAATTGATACCTTGCCTGTAAGTTCCCATGCATTATCCATATCAACATCATAATCCAGATCAAGAATATCAACACCTACTTCTTTTATGGAAGAAAGGATATGGCTTATTTCACCGCAAATATGCAATTTAACGAGGCCTCCTTTTTCATGAATGAAATCAATGATTTCCCTGTGCCGGTGTTTTAAGAATGCATCATATGTACTTTTGTCGATTTGTGAGCAAATGGCGTCACCTATACCTATTATATCGCATCCGGCATTAATCTGGGCAAGAGCAAAGTCCTTTGCTGTAACAGTACATTTATCGAGGATTAAGTTAGAAAAATCGTAATCCGTCATCAATTGCATTAGCATTTCGGAAACGCCTGCAAGATCGCATGCTTCAGCCAGCGGTCCTTCAATCCACCCAATAACAGGCACTTTCCCTTTGAGTCTTTTAGCATATAATTCAGCTCCTTTTATTCTGTCAAGTGTCCTTTCTGACTTATACACATCAGGCCTTTTAAGATTCCGGACATCCTCCATTGATTTAACAACTAAGTCTTCACAACGGGGAACATTTTCCGCAGGAAAACTAACTTTTCCCCCGAATGCAGAAGTCTCCCGGTATGGATCGGAGATAAGACTTACCATATCCAGATCAAAGTGTTCAAGACATCTGATATTTGCTTCTACCAGAACTTTGTGATCCGATGCGAATTCCCCATAAGTTTTGCCTATGAAACGGGCTGCAAAGTGCATTAGTATTGGATGAAACGCTATTCTGCCTTTTGATGCAGTTTCATTAATTTTTCTTAAGAAATCGTTTTTCACTTTATTTGAGGTTGAATGCATTGTGATATATAATTAAGCTTACCTCCCTTTATTCCGGTTTTAATCATTCAGAAATTACTAATGACCAATTTTCATTTTAACAAATTACCCGGATACTACTGATTTAGTAATTATGGTTTTATTGCGTATTAAAGGTTTGGCCCAAAAGCTAATGCTAATAATATATGCAAGTGTAAAATACAGGAAGATCATTCCCCCTTTTAAACCAACAATATCCCCAAGTCCTCCAATAATTAGCGGAATAATAGCCCCACCCATAATTCCTGTAACGAGAATGCCGGAAAACGAACCATGGTGGCTTTTAACCGAATTCAGGGCAAGGGAGAAAATTATTGACCACATTACGGAAATAAAAAAGCCGGTAAGGGGAAATGCCCATAAAGAGATTGCCGGGCCGCCGAAAAGTGCAAAGCTTAATGCAAATATTGAAGCAAGAGAAAAGATACGCAAAACAATTTTGCTGTCAAGAAACTTAAGAATAACTAATCCCAGAATACACCCTACGGTCATTAAACCCCAGAAAAGTGAGATGGTATTGGCTCCTTCGACCCTGGGGTCAAAACCGTGATATTGATAAAGGAACTGAGATATCCAGTTTGCAATACCTTGTTCAGTTCCAACATATGCAAAAATCCCTATAAAATAAAGGATTACAATTTTGTTAGAAAATAACTCTTTATAAATAGATGATGTACCTGCTTTTTCATCCTCCTTTAGTTCTACTTCCGGCAGTTTAATAAAGAAAATGAGGAAAACCATGATAAGAGATACAATTGCAAATACCCAGTAAATTGAAACCCAGGGGAGATTATCAGGCACAATATTCCTGAATAATCTGATTATCGCATCACTATCAGGACTATAATTATCAAGATTAATAACAAGGTAAGAAAATACCTGAGGGCTTAGGAACGAAGCCAGTCCAAAAAAAAGTTGTCCCATCACAGAGTTGAAAGCGAAATGTTCTTCTCCTCCTGCAGCTCTTAATAAAGGATTAATTGATACCTGAAGCATCGCCATTCCGGCTCCTATTAAAAAGAGAGATGCCAATGCAACATGTAAGACGGGAAAAAGTGAAAAAAGCAGAGCCCCAATGAAAGAAACGAAAAACGCAAAAACAATTACCTTCTTTTCCTTGTATTTTTCAACTGCAATCCCTGATGGGATAGACAGAACTCCGTATGCTATAAAAAAAGAAAAAGGCAGGAAAGATGCCATGGCAAGACTCACATTATAGTCTTTTATTATTTCTGGTATAAGTGGCCCAAGAATATTAGTTAAAAATGAGATAACGAAAAAAATAAAAATTACCAGACCTACAATAAAAATATTTCTTTTCATCCTGTAATAATTTATTTATACTTTAATCTTACATCAAGTATCCCTCCATAAATAACCCAGCAATCACGGTCACATACTCCTGATACCTGGCGGGTTTTTAGCTTATCACCATCAATGGCAATGATTTTCTTTTCTCCACTCTTGTAAACAGCCTTAACAGAATAAAATTTATTAACCGGTGATAGCAAATATAAAGTGGAAGTAGTAGCGGTGTCGACCCATTCAATAATTCCGTCTTCAACCTTACCTTTATAAAAAACAAGCGGCACACTGGGATTCTCACTATTAATGGTAAGATTAACAACCAGATCGGATGAATCAGGACGGTTGTAATAGCACTCATCACAATCTATGTTAAAGTTGAAACTGTCTTTTATGCAGGAAAAGATAATAACAGGGAAGATCCCGATCAGAAAAATATATAAAACATATTTCTTCATAGTAGGGTTAATTATTTAGCCATGAGATATTTTTTTCCATCAAACTTTTTTTCTTCATCGGGAGGGTGTAATAAACTGAAAAATTTATCCTTCCGGGTTTTATTTTCGGGGTTTTAAAATTCATATATTCATATTTAATTTGAAAAAGAAAAGATCTTTTTAGATAATACCATCCGGCTTCAGGAACAGTAATCAATCTTGTCTCCGGTTTCGATATACTTCCTCTGTAAGATCCGTAACTCAATATCTCTTTTACTCCTATTACAGGACCGCTGTGCAATGTCCTTGTCTTATTAAAGAGAGCAAAACGCTTTTCAATTCCGGCATAAAAAAAATATCTTCTTTCCCAATACTGAAAAGATGTGTCCTCTGATATTTCATAAAGAACCCTGTTAGCCAGAGGCCGGAAGAAAAAACCAGTAAAAAGGCCCGCATTATATTTAGCATCGAGAATACCAAGGTTAAATCCATTCATGAAATCAGAAAAGTTCATATCAGCTGAAGGGCCGAATGTAATTCTGTTAAAATTAGGCCTTATCAAAGGTTCTATTCCATTTGCACGTAAAATTTCCATCATGTCCTCATCCATATTTTCCTGTGCAATATCAAGAATGTCAATACTTTTTCCTTTTTGCTCTTCAGCTTTCACCCCCATCTCAAAAAGCCTCCTGGTAAGATACTGATCCTGGTATTTCACTGCCAGAACAAGAGGTGTAATACCTGCTGCACTGATATGATTAATATCAGCTCCACCTGAAAGCAGGAGTTTAATTATTTCCTGATTATTATTTTGTATGGCAGCCATTAAGGCTGTAAACCCATTTTTATCACTGGCATCTATGTGAACCTCATTTTGCAGCAGAATGTCAGCTGCTTCATAGCAATTATTAAAGGAGGCTGTAATGAGAGGAGTATTTCCTTTTTTATCAGGCATATCCGGGTCTGATCCATAAAAAATAAGCATGTCAGCCAATTCATAGAAATTATAGGCAGCAGCGTAATGGACTGCTGTAACGCCATAAGTGTCTTTGAAATTTGCATTGGCTCCATGACTTGCAAGATATTCAGCAACATGAAAATGATTGCTTTTTGATGCCCCGATCAGGGCAGTCAATCCGCTTAAAGGTTGAACATTTACATCGGCTCCGTTCTCTACCAGTAATATTACAATATCTATATCTCCATTATCAGAGGCATACATAAGCGGTGTGACTCCTTCAAAAGTCATGGCATTTACATCTGCACCTCTTGAAATAAGAAACTCCACATTGTTTTGATGTCCTTTGCTGGCAGCCAGAATAAGATTGAAATCATTATCATACGGAATAAAATAACTTGTGTCATTTAGTGAAAGTGAATGTTGCTGACAAACAGCCAAAGTGATAATAAAATTGAAACCGGTGAAGAGTAATAGTTTCAGGTGTGCCATTTTAATAAGTATATTATATGATCAGTCTCTGTAAAAATATAATTTTCATTTGAATAAATTGAAAAAAAACTTCTTAAAGAATAAAAGAAATTAAGGAAGTGAAGCAAAGAATCCCATAAATTATCCGGTTACTAATGAATAAAAATATACTTTTACTATTTAAAAATTTATCTTACAACCTTTTTATTTTTTATTTAGTCATTATTGTAATGAATCTTGCTTGTCATGATATTGTTTATTTTTATATCAAACTTTTATTGTTTTGTGGAAAATAAAGATAAATTCTAGTTTTAGATTCATAATTATGTTTATTATAGTATTATTTTTGTTATTGATTTCATTATACAGGAAAGTCAGATATGATCTTTCAGAGTAAGAAAATTTATTGGCTTGCATCCATCGTTTTACATTCGATGATTGTTTTGGGTCAGAGTAACCCGGATGATTACTGGCTTAATCATCCGGTATCACCATTTATCAGCGGGCAAACCATTATTACCAATTCCGGGTTTTTTTATGATGACGGAGGATTTGATCTTTATGGGATTGATCAGGACTGGTCTGTCCGTTTCTGTTCCGAAAATGGTAATCCTATAACAGTTGATTTTAATGGTTTCCGGACTGACTATCGGGGAATATTCCCGGACCCGCCTCCTGGTGCCTATCTTGAATATGATTATATGAAAGTTATTTATCAGGGGATCTCTTATTATGCTGTTTATAATGATGATACTCCCCAATTAAGTTTTACTTCTCCAGATGGATGCATTGACTTTAGTTTTCGCTCTCAATCAACTTCTTTACAAGATTCAGGCTGGATTGCCGAGATTAGTGCAAACCCTTCCCCAGCAAATAACGATCCCTGTACTGCTACTTCTCTCCCGGTAGGAAATGTTTGCAGCCCTTCTTACTTCAGTAACAAGGGAGCGTATAATACCACCAACTTAGGTAACCCGTCATGCCATACCTATTTTGGTGGTGATGTCTGGTTTACTGCAGTTGTTCCGGCTTCCGGTCAGTTAAAGATTGAATCCTTTCCCGGGACCCTGGATTATGCTATCATGGTACTTTATACAGGAGCATGCAACTCACTTACACAAAGAGCCTGTGTTGATATTCCCGGATCAATGCCTTCGATTATTATCACACGGCCTGCTGGTGAACTTGTAACTATAAGGATTTTTGGAGATCAGGCAAAAAGCGGCACTTTCGGAATTTGTGCCACTGATCCCACTGCTCCCATAACAGGCTATACCGGTCCTGGTGGTGTTGGTGACTCCATCTCAAATGTTCTGTGGTTAAGAGGAGATAAAGGAACTCTGAATAATAGTGAAAATCCTGCTTTACCAGCTGATCCGGTTAAAATCTGGAAGGATCAGAGTGGAAATGCAAGTGATATAAGTCAAAGTGTACTTTTACATATGGCTAACTTTTCAGCTGATGTTATTGCCGGTAATCCTGGTCTGCAATTTGACGGGACTAATGATTATTACATGGCTGAAATTGGAAATCTTGCTGCTCCTGTAAGCATCTTTACAGTAAAAATGTTTATGATTGATAAGGATCAGACCCTTCTTACACTTGGTGATGCAACAGATAATAATACCCTGAGTATTTCGAGAGAAATTGATAACAAGTATTATTCATTTACTGGTGTTAAAAGATATGGTCCGAATATTCCAGGTGCAGCACCCCTGATTTTCTTTGCAAATCATAGCATTACTTCACCTTATCATAATCTTAAAATAAACTCAGTAAATCAGGCGGTATCAGACTATCCCGGATTTGTCAGTACAGATGGGTCTCTTTACCTCGGTGCCTCAAAGGGACTGTCTGGATTTTTTAATGGGAGACTCGGTGAAGTTATCATGTATAATAAGGCGCTTAATCAGGCTCAGGAAATTATTGTTCATAACTACCTTTCATCTAAATATGGTATAGACATTGGGGCATCCAATAAATATATCTATGATGATATACATAAATATGATCTAGCTGGTATAGGAAGGGTAAACGCAACAAACATTCACTCCAAGGCTCAATCGGCCGGTATACTGGCAATAGGTGGTGCCGTAGATCTTGAAAACGATGAATTTCTTCTTTTTGGACATGATGGGAATAGTATTTCTTCATGGGTGTCGGCCGGTGTTCCGGGGGATGATGTTAACCTGCTCAGAATGGAGAGGACATGGAGGGTGAACATGACGGGTGGTGATGGAGTTGGAAATGTTACAATCAGTATTAAGGATAGTCTTTTAGCTGCTCCCGATTTTGGTTTCCTGTCATATAATATTTTTGTAAGCGGTGATGGGAACTTTTCTTCAAATGCTTCTGTTTATGGTGTCATCAAATCGGGAAATGAATTTGTCGCAAATAATGTGGAATTAAATAATGGTGATTTTATCACAATTGGAGTCGTAAGACCCTTTGTGAGTTTTGCGGTTACTGCTTCTTCCGGATTTGAAAATATTGCAAATCCGCAGATAGAAGTTTCACTGAACTATGCTATCTCTGAGCCGTCGGAAGTTAGTTATGCTGTTGCTTCCGGAACAGCTGCGGGAGGGGGAGTTGATTATTCGCTTAGTCCCGGAACGCTGGTTTTTAATCCCGGCCAAAAAACACAGTATATTATCCCCTTAGTAATTGATGACGATGAAGTTGAAATTCCTGATGAATATTTTGTTATTGAATTATCAAATCCCACATCGGGTGTTCAGTTGGGTGACACAACAACTCATACTTATACCATTCTGAATAATGATATTGATATAGTTATTTCGGTGTCTGACACTTTGATAGGTGCATGCGATACTTCCATAACCACTCTTTCCGCTTCGGCATCAGGAACGGGGCCCTTTAATTATTCATGGTCTCCTGTTAATGGTTTATCACATCCGGATGAGGCTGTTACCAGCGCAAATCCTTCAGTAACTACCACCTACAGGCTTACTGTAGCTGATGTTAACGGCTTCACAGAAGAAGACTCAGTTGTTATTACAGTTGAACCATTACCGCTTAAACCTGTTATTACGCCTTCCGGATCAGTTTCTTTTGTTTATGGCGACAGTGTGACACTTACTTCATCTGCAGGGGATTCTTATATATGGTCTACAGGCGATACAACACAATCTGTTACCGTAAAATTAAGTGGCACTTTTTCTGTACAGGTTATTGATATATATGGTTGTATAAGTGAAAGTTCCGATGAACTTACTGTAACTGTCTCAACTCTTGGGTTGACTATAACGGCAGATCCCGGACAAGGAAAAATTTATGGAGAAACTGACCCCGCTTTAGCTTATTCTATAACATCAGGAGCCCTCCTTCCCGGTGATTCATTATCGGGTTCACTTACCAGAGTTTCCGGGGAATCAGCCGGAACATATGCTATACTCCAGGGAACACTTACCGCCGGATTTGGTTATACAATTACTTTTGAGTCGGATGATTTTATTATTTATCCCAAAACTCTTGGCATTGGAGGTTCTTTCACCGTATTTGACAAGGTATATGATGGTAATACCGATGCTGTCATAGATGAAAACAGTCTTTCGCTTACAGGAATTTCAGGGACTGATGATGTTTTTCTTATAGCTTCTGCTTCATTTGATACAAAAGATACAGGTACGGGTAAGTCAGTTAGCCTTAATATTTCAACAGTACTTGGCGGCATCGATAAGAATAACTATATATTGTCTCTTGCCGGGGCACCTGTTACATCTGCAAAAATTACATCTAAAGAGATTTCCATAGGGGGGAGTTTCTCCGTTTTCAACAAAGTATATGATGGTAATTCAGATGCTTCTATTAATGTTAACAGTTTAAATCTGACAGGACTTTTAACAGGGGAAGATGTTGTACTGAACCCGGTTGCAGCTTTTGATTCGAAACATGTCGGTAGCGGGAAAACTGTCAGTTTAAATTCTTTTTCATATTTAAGCGGAGCAGATAAGGATAATTATACATTAACTATAGCCGGTTCACCTGTTAGTTTTGCAGATATTACAGTCAGGACATTAACCCTCAGCAATTTTACTGCCGACGATAAGCATTATGACGGTACAACCAGTGTAAACGGATCAGGATTTGATGATGACCGTATACCGGGAGATATTCTTGAATTTACTTATGATGCAGTCTTTGAAGACGAAAATGTTGGCGAAAATAAAATGGTATATTTTATCAATATTACTATAAGCGGGGGTGCTGATAAAGAAAACTATATTTTGGGTTCAACTTCAGGAACCGCAATTGCGGATATAAAAGTCTGTGCTATTTCAGCTATTGATATTTCACCATCAGGACCTATATCCATTTGTGAGGGAGAAAGTGTAATGCTTACTGCAGAAAACGCATTTTCCTACTTATGGTCAACAGGTGAAACCACCCAAAGCATTGTTGTAAGTGTTTCAGGAGTTTATACTCTTAGTGTTAAAGATGAGAGTGGTTGCGAAAGTCCTGAAAGTGAGCCTGTTACAGTTACAGTAAATCCGCTTCCTGTTGTGGAAATTACAAAAACAGATGTTTCCTGTTTTGGGGGAACAGATGGCATTGCTAATGCATCAGTTATAGGTGGAGTTTCGCCTTATTCCTACAATTGGTCTAACGGTGCCAATACTCCATTAAATGCAGGCATAGGAGCAGGGACATATTCTCTTACCGTATCCGATGCAAATACCTGCGAAGGAACTGCCCAGGTAACTATTGCTCAGCCTCCTCAGATAATAGTAACTGCCGTAACGAAAATACCATATTGCCCTGACAGTCCTGATGGTGAAATAAGAATTACTTCAACAGGTGGTACAGGAACCTTATCTTATTTATGGGAAAATGGTTTTACACTTCAGGATCGACTTGGTATAAAGCCTGGAACTTATACCCTTGAGCTTAGGGATGAAAATGACTGCCTGGTCACAGAAACTATTACTCTCTCATGGATCAATGATGTTTGCATCATGATTCCCGATATAATTACTCCCAACGGAGATGGATGGAATGATGAGTGGGTTATAGAAAGACTTGATCTGTATCCTGATGCAACTGTTGAGATATATAACCGTTGGGGAAAGAGGATATTCTTCTCAAAAGGATATGAAATATACTGGGATGGCACATTCGATGGCAGGGAGCTTCCCATGGATTCATATCATTATATAATAAATTTAAAAAACGGTACTCCTCCGTTAATTGGGAATGTAACAATTGTGAGGTAAGATGAGTTACAGATATATTATACTATTACTTTCTCTTATATTGACCTGGGAAATAAATGCTCAACAAACTCCTGTTTACAGCCAGTATATGTTTGACAAATTCCTGGTAAATCCTGCAACTGCAGGAGCTACTGCATATACATTTGTTAATATAGCTGCCAGAGAGCAGTATCATGGTTTTGTTAACTCTCCGCGGACATTCTCGCTCACGGCACAATCGAGAATACTGGATGATAGTTATATAAGAAGAAAACTGATAGTTAAGAAGAACTCCAATAAAGCTTCCAGAGATACCAGAGTGGGATTTGGAGGTCATCTTTACAGTGACAGGAACGGGTTAGTAACAAAAACCGGCTTAGGATTAACATATGCTTACCATATTAATTTCGATAACAAGTTTCAGCTTTCTATGGGTATTACCGGTTCAGGTTTTCAGTATAAGCTGGACGACTCAGATGCATATCTTTTTAATCCTGATGACCCTTTATTAAATACTAACAAAAAAACATTCTTTGTGCCGGATGCCTCTGTTGGGTTATATATAACTAACAGTAAATTTTATTCCGGAATTTCCATCACCGATTTGCTTGGTTCGGGTTTAAAACTTGGGAAGGATAATTTTAAGGAAAATTACAGAACGTTGAGGCATTACAGTTTGCTGGCAGGTTATAAATTCAATATGGAAAATAGTTTTGCACTTGAACCCTCATTCCTTGCAAGATCAACAAGAATGATTACACATGTGGATTTTAATATAAAAGCAATCTACCAGGAAGCCTACTGGCTTGGTCTTTCTTACAGGACAAATAAAACACTTATTGCCATGGCAGGTCTGAATATAGAAATGTTCTATTTTGGCTATGCTTTTGATGCTTCAATGGGAGCAGTGAGCAACTATAGCACCGGATCACATGAAGTGATTTTTGGAGTAAGGATTGGTGACAGCAGTTCCAGGAGATTCAGATGGGTGCGCAAGGATGCTATTGAATATGATTTATAGTTCAGGATCCCATTTCCAACTGGTTTCTCACGAGCTTATAATAGTATCCTTTCTTCGCTGTAAGTGTTTCATGGTTTCCCGTTTCTACAAGGTTACCCTTCTCCAGAACCATTATCTGATCTGCATTCTTAACTGTGCTGAGTCGATGAGCAACAATAATAACTGTTTTCCCCTTAAAGAACTCTTCCAGATTATCCATTATTTGTTTTTCGTTATTTGCATCCAGAGAACTGGTTCCTTCGTCCAAAAACAGAAATTCGGGGTTTTTATATACAGCCCGGGCAATTAGTATCCTTTGTTTCTCACCTCCGCTTAGCATAAGACCTTCTTGTCCGATTTGTGTATTGTAACCCAATGGTAATGATTCTATGAAGTCATTAATATTAGCTGTTTTTGAAGCATTCAGGAGCCTGTCAGGATCTATTCTATCAGCACCAAGTGCAATGTTTTTGGCTATGGTATCAGAAAAAAGATAACCATTCTGGAGAACAACTCCACATCTCTTTCTCCATTCACGAGGGTCTGTCATTCTCAGATTCTGATCTCCGATACGAATTTCACCCTCAGTCGGACTATAATAACTGAGAAGCAATTTTATCATTGTAGTTTTTCCGCTCCCACTAGCTCCCACCAGAGCTGTAACCGATTTTTCAGGTATGTTGAAAGAAAGCCTGCTAAGTACATTCGATGAGTATGGTCCTTCGTATCGGAAGGATAAATTTTGCACACTGATCTTGCCTGAATAGGGCAGATGATCTGTCACTGAAGGATAATCTTCACCTTCATCTTTTCTCTCATGTATCTCAGCAAGTCTTTCCATCGAAATTCTCGCATCCTGGGCAGTCCTCATAAATACTGTCATTTGCTCCAGAGGACTGTTAAGCTGACCAAGTATATAAGAGATGGCCAACATCATTCCAAGAGTAATACTGCCATTGACAACTGAAGTAGCTGCAATAAAGGTGATGATAATATTTTTTGTTTCGTTGATAAAAACTGCTCCGGCCATCTGGTACTGATTAAGCGATAAAGATCGTATGCTCAGATTAAAGAGAGACGCCTGTATCTGTTCCCATTCCCATCTTTTCTGCCGTTCAGCACCGTTTATCTTAATTTCTTCAATGCCCTGAATTATCTGGATCAGTTTTCCCTGATGCTCAGATTGCCGTGCAAATCTCTTAAAGTCCAGCTCACGGCGTTTTTTCATGAAAACCGTTAGCCAGAAAATATATAAGGCCGATCCGGAAAGAAAAATTAACAGAATAGGAATGCTATATACAGCTAGTACTATGCTGAAAATTAATATATTAAAGAAGGCAAGTAAAATGCTCAATGAGGAACTGGTTAGGAATATTTCAATTCTACGGTGATCGCCGATCCTTTGTAACAGGTCCCCGATTAATTTTGTGTCGAAAAAACCCAGTGGCAGCTTCATTAATTTAATAAGAAAATCGGAAATAAGCGATATATTTATCCGGGTGGTAAGATGAAGCAGTATCCATCCCCTTATAAAGTCAATAACCTGGCGACTTAAAACCACCACCAGCTGGGAAATTAAAATAAGATAAATAAAATCAACATCCTGATTACTTATACCGTAATCAACAATTGCCTGTGTAAGAAATGGAAGTATTAGTTGCAGTATGCTGGCCAGAACAACGCCAAGAAGAAGCTGGTAAACAAATCTTTTGTAGGGTTTAATATAATCGAAAAGGAAATGGAAGTTTCTGCGCTTTATTCTTTCCCCCGTTTTATTATAGAATTCCGGGGTAGTCTGTAGAAGCAAAACAAGACCTTTGTTTTCATCCTTATTTCTGTCACTTATCCAACCGGAAAGGAACTCCTCGTATGAATAGTTTACCAGTCCAAAAGCAGGGTCTGCTGCATAAACTTTCTTTTTGCTGATTTTATAAACTACGATGAAATGTTTCTGTTTCCAGTGCACTATTACTGGTAATGGAGCTTCTGTACAAAGCTTTCCGAAATCAATCTTAACGCCCATAGTGCGGAAACCAATAGCTTCGGCAGCTTCGCTAATTCCGAGTAAAGAAACCCCTTCCCTTGTAATATACGATTTATCCCTTAAAAACTGCATGGAATAGTTACGCCCATAATGCTTTGCCACCATTCTCAGGCAGGCTGGACCGCAATCCATTGCATCATGCTGAAGAAAAACAGGAAATGAAGCCATTCATTCTTTTCTTGAATGGTTAAAATTAGAAATATTTAATTTAATCTAAAGAAATTTTATACTTAATGCCTTTTTATCAACATCAAAATAGTGTCTGCCTGAGAACTGTAGTATATTTTCTCATCAGCTAAGCTTTTAAGTATTCTTGAAGCCTGATTTTTATCTCCTTCTTTAAAACAGAGTATAGCGTAATACCATTTTACAGCAGGTAATAGATCGGTGTTTACCTCTGTGAAGAGAATTTCCAGCTTATCTCGTGCAGCAGATAATTCTGAATTTTCAATGTTTGCTATTGCATCACTTAAAATAAGGAAAAGATCAAGTTTGCCCTCATCTGTCTGTCCGGATAATTCTTCAGTTAAATTATTATTTTCCTGAATAGCTCTCACAACATAGAATGATTGTTTCAGATCGTTCAGGTACTGATCCTTTTCTGATGGAAATAGTTGGGTGATCATTAGTGAGATATAATCATGATTGCGCTTCTCATATCTGTTCAGAAAGTAAAAAATAAGGGTGGTAAACAAGAAAACAAATATCAGACTTGCAGCGTACTTATATAGATTCTTTTTCACCGGAAAAATTTTCCTGATCCTGCTGTTATATGTTTCCTTTATTTGTTTAACCAGGTTCTCTTCCTGATGGGGATTAACAGAAACATATTCTTTATGATACCGGATTATATCTTCCTCGATCATCATCTCTTCTTTTCTTGTAATGATCTCACGGTCAGATTTATCCGAAAACATTGATGAATACGAGAGAAGATCACTGATGTTGTTGTACAGGTCTTTTCTTCTATCTACTTCATCGGATAATACAGGGTTGGTTAAAATCTCTTTTTCAAAGATTGCCCTTTCTTCAGGCGTTAGTTTGTTATCAAAGTATAGCTCTATTTTTTCCTGAATATTCATTTTTAGTTTTTTTAAATTCGGGGTCATTCATGATTTTGCGTATCAGACTTCTTTTGCATCTGTATTTTCGGTCAATAGTATGATGCCTGGTATTGTAACCCATAACCGACAGAATATCGTCAACTGAAGCTTTATTAAAATGCATTCTAAGGATTTTCTGGCAGTCTGAGCTAAGTGTCTTGAAATGCTTATAAAATACATCTCTGATTTTATTTTTATACTCATTTTCCTCATCGTTTTCTTCAGCAATATCCGGAAGCTCATTACAGTTAAGAGAAAGGTACTTCTTTGATTTTAGTTCCTGTATCCAGAGTTTTTTACAGACAGCATACATATATGTACTTAATTTACAATAAAGTGTAAGATCAGAATTCTGAGCCTTGCGGTAAACTAGAACCAGGGCATCCTGGAAAATATCCTGTGCATGGTGGATGTCTCCTCCATTGTTAATGACCATCTTACGTATCATTGGGAAACACTCTGTATAGATATTGTTTATAACCTGTTTGTTATGTTTAAGAAGACCAGCAATAATATCCTTTTCAGAGGAAGTTGTCATAATAATTTAATTTTATTAAAGATTTCCAGTTGTTAAAATAAAGAAATTAATTAATTATTTTCGTTAATTTAAAACAAAAGATATCAATAGCTTAATGTTGTTTAATTGTTAATGAAATATTGATCATTTTTGATATTAACAGATCTTGCATTCATTGTTAATTTAATTTAGAAAATTGGAAGAGTACAAGGGATTTTGGCGGCTCCTGGCTTATAGTTCAGGAATGGGAGGCTGGTCAGTTTTAATGAACACTATTTGGGTTATGCTGGTATTCTTTTACCTTCCTCCTGAAAGTTCAGGAATGCCTGTTTTAGTGCCTCAGGTTTTGTTGTTAGGGGTTTTAACGGTATTATCTCTTGTACTTGCTTCCGGAAGGCTTCTCGATGCTGTTACTGATCCGCTGATAGCCTGGTTGAGTGACAGGAATAAGTGGAGGTGGGGAAGGCGCATCCCATTTATGGCAATAGCTGTAATTCCTTCCCTTGTATTTTCCATGTTACTTTTTACACCTTTACATAATTTCGAATCCAAATCGAACTTTACCTGGCTAGTCCTCATGCAGATAGGGTTTTATGTTTCCATTACCATGTACATAGTGCCTTTTAATGCCCTGATGCCGGAACTGGCAAAATCGAAAGATTCCAAACTTATATTCTCAACTTTCCTTTCGGTAATGTTTATTGTTGGAATTGTAATTGCATCCCAGATTCCATGGTTAGCAGGATTCCTGAAATCACATTATCAGGCCCTATCATATCAGGGATCATATTTTTATGCAATAGCCATTGTAAATGCAATAGCATTTATTCTTATGATCATACCTGTTCTCACAATCGAAGAAAAAAAATATTGTAATGCAGTACCTGTTGCAAGTTCTCCTTTAAGATCCCTTAAAACAACGCTTAAAAACAGAAAGTTTACTACTTTTCTGGTTGCCGATGCCTCTTTCTTTCTCACACTTGCTTTAATAAGTACCGGAATTATTTACTATGTTAAAGTATTAGCCGGATTATCAGATGCTTATGCTTCCCGGATTATGGGATTAATGATCCTTTTGTCACTCCTTTTCTATCCTCTTGTAATCTGGTTTGTTCGAAGAACCGGAGTCAAAAAAATAATCATACTTTCATTTTTTATGTTTTCCCTTATTATGTTTTATAGTGCTTTCCTTGGAATGCTTCCTTTCTCTCCCGTTATGCAAATGTATATAATATGTTTTGCAGGAGCATTCCCATTTGCAGTTCTGGGAATACTCCCATATACTATCATAGCCGAAGTAGCTGATTCTGATGGCAAATCAACGGGTGAACAGAAAGAAGGTATGTATTTCGCTGTCCGTACTTTTTTCGGTAAAGTTGGGCAAACTATGGGGGTAGTGATTTTTACAGTTTTTACGATCTATGGTAAGGATATTGGCGATGATCTCGGGATCCGGTTAAGTGCAATAGCAGGCGGGGTGGTTACACTTTTTGCAGGAATATGGTTTACTCGTTTCAGACAGTAAAAAAGCAGATTCTGTTAAGAACCTGCCATGGTAATTTTAGTTAGTAAAATAAAATGAAGATAAAAAAGTAACAAATCGTGATTTAACTGGTGTAAATATAAAAATATGTTTATGTGAAAAAACTGTTTTACAGCATAAAAAGGTGCTACTAACTTGTTAAAAAAATATTTTAAAAAGGGAGGTTTGTAAGATCAACATTTCCTCCGGAAAGGATGATACCTGTTCTGAAATTTTTGAATGTGTCTTTCATTCTGAGAACTGCAGCCAAAGCCACAGCAGAAGATGGTTCAGCGATGATTTTCATTCTTTCCCAGATAAGGCGCATTGCGTAAATAATCTCTTCCTCTTCAACACGAATAATATCCTTTACAAGTTTTTTTATAATAGGAAAATTTACATCACCAAGACAGGTTAACAAACCATCAGCTATTGTGACCGGATTCAGATTGTTTTGAATTTTTCCTTTTTTTAGCGACCAGTATGCATCGTCCGCCCCAAAAGGTTCACCTCCGTATATTTTAGTTGAAGGGCTAATATATTTTGCAGCCAAAGCCGTTCCAGCTATTAGTCCTCCTCCCCCAACCGGTGTGATAAGTATTTCCAGTCCCGGATAATCTTCCAGTAATTCCATTGCTGAAGTCCCCTGACCTATTATAACGTTTAGGTCATTTGAAGGATGTAAAAAAGTGGCACCGGTCCTGTTTATAAGCTCTGATACGGTTTCTTCCCTCGCTTTAAGCTTAGGTTCGCATTCTATAATTTCAGCGCCATAACCAGCAACTGCCTTCTTTTTAATTTCAGGTGCAGTTCCTGGCATTACTACAATTGCTTTTGTTCCGGTCAGATTTGCAGCAAGAGCAATTGCCTGTGCGAAATTTCCGGAAGAATGTGTTGTTACCCCGGCATTTCTCTGTGCGGCACTTAACTGTAGTATGGCGTTGAGTGCCCCCCGCATTTTAAATGAACCTCCCCGCTGAAAATTTTCACATTTGAAAAATAATTCACAACCTGATTCACGGTTGATGGCTGTGGATGTCAGTACTGGAGTTTTGTGAATGAAAGGAGCAATGCGTGATTTTGCTTCAATCAGATTCTTATATTCAGGTAACACTCTATTTTTCGACTTTTTACTTATGGAAAGTCCTTTAAAAAATATATCTGAACGATAAGGCAAATTCATCTCCCCAGAAACCACTATAACCAATCAGGTTAAAGCCGGGTTTCCAGTCAAGAGAAATATTAAAAGGTATCTCTTCGAAAACATATTCGAGTCCAAGGATGCCATCAATACCAATTACGGCATAGGTATCCGTATTAGTAGCCCAGTAGTGCTGACTTCCACCCCAAAAACCAATGTGAGCGCCACCACCAAAATAATAATAAAGATTATCGGTATCGAAAGCTTCTCCGTGCCGCTCATAGAGCCCGGTTATATTAAACCCTCCCCATCGGGTAGTAAGGATTCCCTCCAGGGCATCGCTGTTGCTTATAAAATGTTTAAATGTCACTCCGGTGGATAAGCCTGCTCTCAATCCTATAGAGCTCTGGTAATCCTGAGCCCAGGCATTCAGAAAGCTTAATGCGATAATAAGTCCGGATGCAAATAATAATTTTTTCATGTGTAAATAATTTATATTATGGCATAAAAATAATAATTTTATTAGATATTTTCTTAACGGAGGAATAGAATATAATATTTGAATAACTGTGAAAATATCTAAGAATTCAGGACAAGTACATTTTAAACGAAAATCTTGGTCCATGCGTATTTATTTCTTTTCTTCCAGTCTCCTTTATGATAATTATAACTGATAATAAGCGGAAGAACAGTAGTTGCTTCAGCATATACCATTTGTTCGTAAACAGTATCCACTTTCCCCCATGATGAGGCTTCTTTTAGAGTGGACCCTGAGCATGCGCCGTCACGAGCATCAGCTACGGTGATCTGTACCGCGTACTTATGCATGGGACTCTCTACTCCCAGTATCTCTGCACACACAACTGTATCCTGTGCAAAGTTTTTTGGGACACCACCACCGATCATAAATAAACCTGTAGTCACTGCCTTCATTTTTATCTTTGTAAGTTCAAGGAAATCCTTAACAGAGTCAATAGAAACATGCTTATCCGGGTTTTCCCACTGGTGTTTTACCAGACCAAATCCTGCGGAACTATCGCTAAAGGCCGGACAGAAAACCGGAACATTATGTTCATACGCCAGTTGAACAAGCGAATCTTTTTTCTTTGAATGTTTCACAAGGTATTTCCCCATTTCATAAATAAATTCCCTTGAAGAATAAGGGCGGGGTTCGAGGTAATCTGCTATTTTGTATATTGTTTCATCACATACCTGTAATTCTTCTTCGTCAATATATGTGTCATAGATCCTGTCGATATATACATTTCTTAGTTGTTTATCATCAACAAAAGGTGTTCCTTTATAATGACTGTAGCCCAGTGCTTCAAAAAAATCCATATCAACAATTGCTGCACCGGTTGCTACAACTGCATCTATCATGTTAAACCTAATCATATCTGCGTAGATCTTCATACATCCACCTGCACTTGTACTTCCAGCCAGAGTAAGTATAATAGAGCAATCTTTATCGTTTATCATCCTGTCAAGTATATCAGCAGCTTTTGCTGTTTCTCTTGAAGAGAAAGACATGTCCCGCATGGAGTTAATGACCGGAGTTGCATCAAACGAAGTGATATCTATATGTTTCACGATATCCTTCAGAAGATCTTTTTTTTTCATTGTTGAATTTTATTTGTTTTGAAATTTATAACTCAATATCTGGTAAACAAGTTTTGCTGCAAGAAAGTCTGATGCTTTGTTGCCCTCTATGGGACAAAGTTCAACAACATCAAAACCCACAAGATTCCTTTTTTTTATTAACTCCTTCAGGAAATTAATGATAGTATTATAATCAGGCCCGCCAGGTTCGGGAGTGCCAGTAGCCGGAACACATGAAGGATCTAAACCGTCAAGGTCAATAGTTATATAGACATTTTCTGTTAAGAGCGCAATTGCTTTTTGTTCCCAGTTATCTTTATCATTCGTAATGGTATGTGCCCAGAAGACTCTATTTGTATCCATGTATTCTTTTTCTTCAACGCTCATACTCCTTATTCCAACCTGGATAATTGGTGCAAGCTCCCTTGCCCTGGCCATAACACAGGCGTGATTAAACTTTGACCCTTCATAACTGTCCCTGAGATCAGCATGCGCATCAATCTGCAGGACGGTAATGTTTTTATACTTTTCAGCGCTGGCTCTTATTGCTCCAATGGAAACACTGTGTTCCCCTCCGATAACAACAGGGAATTTCCCGTCAGAATATATAATCTTTACCTTTTCCGCAACTATTTCTGCAAGTATTTCCGGGTCATCCTGATCTTTTATGAACTCCTGTGTATGAATACCTTTGAGGTAAACCTCAGAATCGGTCTGAATATCATAAAGTTCCATATTCGCCGATGCTTCGAGTATAGCTGATGGTCCTTTATCAGCACCTTTTATCCAGGTGCTCGTACCATCAAATGGAACAGGTATAATGACTATTTCTGAAGATTCATAGTTGGAATGATCTTCTGCTAAACCGCCAAAATTTAACATAATTCAATACTTATTTTGCGCCGGCAAAGATACTGATTAATTTATGAGACTATAATCACATGAGAGATCCCATCGGGTATTTTTTTGTCAGCTTATTGTGTTAATAAGTTATTCAGGTTAATATTTTTGCAAACGAAGATATTTATTTTTTATTATTTCCATGGAAAATAGTCTTATTTTGCGTTTACATTTATAAAATATGAAAGTACTAATCGCTCCTGATAAATTTAAAGATTCACTTGGGGCTTCTGAGGTCTGCGATGCCATTGAATCAGGTATTTTACTAAAGCTTCGCAGAAGTTTATATCATGCATATTAAAAGGGTTATACGCAATAAGTAATACTTTAAAACATGATATTCAGATATTTAAGATTTCTATTTTCAAAATAATATTTTATTCGTCTTATCAGAGATATTATAAAAATGAATAAAATTGTTTTCCTCCTGTTTGATCTGAATTAATATCAACGACAATTATTTATACCTGACCCACCCCCCTTGAATGAGGCTGTCTAAAAGACTAATCATTGAATTAATAGATTACAAATTGAAAGTAAAACGCTGTTATT
>CAZGKF010000017.1:41608-50936 GCA_964526475.1 uncultured Bacteroidaceae bacterium | reverse complement strand
TGTTGATTGAAATTTATTTGTTATTTGTATTTTGAGATTTGTTATTTGTTTGGTTCTGGCTTGTCCACGTTAGGATATTAATTACAATAGTAGTTATTTTACAAAATTTTAAAAAATTACTGTTAAATATATTTTTTTTCTTAAGTTCCTTATTGAAACTTTCTATGATTTCGCTGGAAAATATTAGTCTGAGATTTGGAGGTGACAAGCTGTTCGATTCATTTTCCCTTATGATAAATGATAAGGAAAGAATAGGGCTTGTAGGAAGAAATGGTGCCGGGAAAACTACATTACTCAGGATAATTACAGGAATGCAGGAACCTTCGTCAGGGAGTGTTATTCGTACCAGCGGACAGAAAATCGCTTATCTTCCCCAGCAAATGAGGCATGTCGATGGTAAAAATGTGTATGATGAAGCGCTCTCTGCTTTTGATGAGATAATTGGAATTGAGAAAGAGATAGATAAAATTGGTAAGAGTCTTTCACAGAGGGAGGATTTTGAATCTTCTTCATATATTAAACTTATAGAAAAATTTCATCATTTGAATGATAAGTTGATTATTGCAGGAGGGAAAAGTATACATGCTGATGTTGAACGAACACTTACCGGATTGGGGTTCAGAAGTTCTGATCTTGACAGATCAACTTCAGAATTTAGTGGGGGCTGGAGAATGAGGATTGAACTTGCAAAACTGCTTCTCCAGAATCCGGATTTTCTTCTTCTGGATGAACCTACAAATCACCTGGATATTGAATCGATCGAATGGGTGGAATCTTTCCTGAAAGACTTTCAGGGAGGAATAATTCTTATCTCACACGACAGGGTGTTTCTTGATAATTTAACTTACCGGACTGTTGAATTGAGGCAGGGGAAATTGTATGATTATAAAGTTCCTTTTTCAAAATATACAGAACTTAAAGAGGAGCGGATGCTACAACAAATGGCAGCTTTCCGGAACCAGCAAAAAATGATAAGCGATACGGAAAAATTTATCAGCCGCTTCAGGTATAAAGCCACAAAAGCAGTTCAGGTACAGTCACGAATTAAACATTTAAGTAAACTGGACAGGATTCAGGTCGAAGAAGAGGACTCTGGCTTTTTAAATATTAAATTTCCTCCCTCCCCAAGATCTTCAAAAATTGTAATCGAAGCTGAAAACTTATCAAAATCGTATGAAAAAAAAGCAGTACTTGAGAAAATAAACATCGTAATAGAACGCGGTGAGAAAGTCGCTTTTGTTGGCAGAAATGGTGAGGGGAAAACCACGCTTGCCAAAATTATTATCGGGGAACTCGATTATGTTGGTAAACTTAAAAAAGGAGAAAACGTTAAAATTGGTTATTTTGCACAAAACCAGGATGAGCTTTTAGATGGCAATATGACGGTTCTTGAAACAATTGATTCGGCTGCTGTTGGAGATGTACGGACGAAGATAAGGGGGATACTGGGGGCATTCCTTTTCAGTGGAGATGATATTGACAAGAAGGTAAAAGTCCTTTCCGGAGGCGAGCGTTCACGTTTGTCTTTGGCAAGAATGTTGCTGCAACCATTTAATTTGCTGGTTCTTGATGAGCCTACCAATCATCTTGATATGAGGTCTAAGGATATATTGAAATCCGCACTTCTTGAATTTGATGGGACATTGATTGTAGTATCACACGACAGGGAGTTTCTTGATGGACTTATTGAAAAAGTTTTTGAATTTAGAAATCATGATGTGAGAGAGCATCTTGGTGGTATTTTTGATTTTCTTGAAAAGAAAAAACTTGACAATCTCAGAGAGTTGGAAAGAAAGAAACACAATGAAGAGAAAAATAATTCAGACATAAAAAAAACAAAAGATAACAAATCGGATTATTTACTTCGCCGGGATAATGCAAAGAAAATAAGAAAAGCAAAGAGTGATCTTGATAAAGTTGAAAAACTTATTGAGGAAATAGAGAGAAAAATAAAGGAATTGGAGATTCAGATGATAAATCCGGAGAACTTCTCTGAAGAGAATTTGTTTATAAAGTACAATCAACTGAAAACCAGACATGATCAATTATTATATGAATGGGAAATATTACATGAGAATTATGAAAATCTCATCCAGTAATTATGCTTATCTTTATAACGGCGGATATATTATGAAATATTTTAAATACATATTACCTGGTATTCTGTTATTTATACTAATGACAACTTGCCAGCAGCCTCCTGTAAAGACCCCGGGAGAAAAAGATTTTGCACAGGTTTATTATCCCGGAGGTTCTTCCTTGCACCCTGATTATATGATTCATCATGTAAATGATAGTATTTCTGTACTTTACATACGCGTTTATCTTTCAGAGCTGCTTTTTAGTCTGGTTAATCCTGACCTCGATTATCGTGCAAGAGTGCGTTTTTCTTATGAACTGAAAAAGATCAGTGATCCTTCAGATGAGGGTGTTCTGGCAGATTCTGCCAGTATCGTCAGAACCCTGGTTCGTGAGGAAGGTAAAAATAGTTTTTTTACAGGACTCCCCCTGAAAGCTTTTATAGGGAATAAATACACCATCAGGGTATCTGTAATGGATGAAATGAGAAAAACCAGTAATCAGACTTCTCTGATTGTAGATAAAACAACAAGATTTACAGCTCAGAATTATAAGGTCAATAAAGCAAAAACCGGAATATTGGCTTTTAAGAATATTCTTACTAAGGGAGAACTTTTCAGAATTGAATTTAATCGTCTTGGATATGACTCCCTGTATGTTGATTATTATCATCCGGATGGGACTCTTCCCAGACCGGTCTTTTCGAGTGCTCCCGAGACTCCGTTAAAATCTTTTCCCGACACTTCCTGGTCATATGCACATTCCGACTCCGTTATCTATGAACTGGAATTGCCTGGCGCTTATATTTTCAGGGTAAACAAGACTAAGAAAGAAGGATTGACTCTTATGAATTTCGGAGAGAATTTCCCTTATATCAGAAGCGCGGATGATATGCTTGGCCCTCTTGTTTATCTTACATCAACAGTTGAATTCAGGGATTTGCGTATGCACCAGAACAGGAAACTGGCAGTAGATAATTTCTGGCTGGGGATATCTGCTAATCCTGATGCAGCACGTGAACTGATCCGTGTTTTTTATAACAGGGTACATTTAGCAAATTTATATTTCACCTCCTTTAAAGAAGGATGGAAAACAGACCGCGGGATGATCTATATAATTTTTGGTGTTCCGAATTTGATTGATATTAAAACCGGATCGGAGAAATGGACATATCTGACAGGAAAGACTACGCAGCCTGTTGAATTTGTTTTTGAAAGAAAGGAGAATATCTTTACAAATATGGATTATAAGGCCATAAGAGATGTTGGTTCAAGCCCTTACTGGAGAACAGCTGTTCAGTCCTGGCGAAAAGGAAGGATTTATTCCAGTTATAATTAAATGGTAAAAGAACAGGACTATATTTTTGGTATAAGGGCAGTTATCGAGGCCATAAGAACAGGAAAAGAAATGGAGAAGGTATTCCTTGTCAGGAAACCTGAAGGGAATATAATAAATGAACTGTTCTCCTTGATCAGAGAACGCGGAATTCCTTTTCAATACGTGCCTGTTGAAAAGATTCACAAATATACCCGGAAAAATCATCAGGGCGTATTAGCTTTTATCTCACCGATATCTTATTTCCCTATTGAAGAAATAGTAATCAGATGTTTTAATGAAGGGAAAGATCCAATAATTCTGATACTTGACCAGGTTTCAGATGTGAGAAATTTTGGAGCGATTGCCCGGAGTGCTGAATCTATGGGAGTTACCGGAATCCTTCTGCCGGAAAAAGGAAATGCACGGATAAATGCCGATGCGGTGAAGACTTCTGCCGGAGCATTGCTGAAAATACCTGTTTCTCGCGTGCCCTCACTTATTCCCGCAGTCAGGTTTCTAAAAAATTCCGGACTGAAAGTAGTCGCTGCAACTGAAAAAGCATCCAACATGCTATTTAGTGCTGATCTTACAGGCCCCCTGGCGGTAATCATTGGATCGGAAGAGACAGGAATCTCTGCTTCATTGCTCAAAATCTCCGATGAGCTTTTAATGATACCTATGACAGGTAAAATCGGATCACTGAACGTTTCATCTGCTACAACCGTAGTCCTGTATGAGATTCTCAGACAAAAACTCTTAAAGCCTAATCCTCCTTTCTGATTAACGGAAGCTGCCTGTTAAAAGCTTCTTCAAGCGAAATGAATGTTTCAGTTCTTGCTATCCCGGGAATGCGCTGAAGCTTTTCCACAAGCACATGTTTCAGGTCCTCATTGTTCTTTGTGTAAATCTTAATGAAGATGGAATATACCCCAGTGGTATAATGACATTGTGTAATCTCAGGTATTTTTTTCAGTTTCTCAACTACTTCGGGATACAAATGCGCACTTTCAAGATATATCCCAATATATGCACATGTATGATAACCAACTTTTTTAGGCGCAATAATGAACTCAGAGCCAGTGATTACACCCAGCTTTATCAGCTTTTGTATCCGCTGATGAATTGCAGCCCCTGAAACATTACACTCTCTGGCTACCTCAAGGTAGGGAATCCTGGCATTGGATGTGATCAAAGCCAATATCTTACGGTCCAGATTGTCAATAGGCAGAGTTTCTTCCATGGGATTATTTAGTGTTACAAATTGTTATTAAAATGTAAATTTATTAATTAATCCCTATTATTCCTAAATGATTTCTTAGAATAATTAATCTAAAATCCAAAAAAAACTTTTAAATAAACAATGTAAGTTTCACAGATACTCTCAACTTGTCAAAAAATGAAGAACCTGGCGAAGGCCTGCAAAGCAAAGCCTCCCGGCGGTGATTTACTTTACTTCAAAGACCGCTTTGTCTTTTTGTATTTTAACCATTATATTCTACTTTTATCTATTTTAATAAAAAGATGGAATGAACAGACTGATTATATCTTTAAGCATTATCCTGTTTGGTCTTCTGAATATCTATGCAGAAGATTTTGACACCTGGTTTTCTTCAGGAACAATGAGGGTTGATTATATTTTGGCAGGAGATAAAAAGAATACACAGGTTTTTCTTTCTAAAATAATACACGAACCCTTCTGGGGAGGTTCAAGAAATAAGCTTATTGATACATTTGAATACGGGGACTATATTTTTGAAATAAGAAATGCTGATTCTGGCAAGCTATTGTATTCCAGGGGATTCTGTACTCTTTTCAGAGAATGGCAGACCACATCAGAAGCAGAAAATTACTATAAGGCATTTCCTAATTCTTTAAGGTTCCCATATCCTGTAAGTACTGTAAACCTTGATATTTTTATTAGAAGGAGCAATCATTCACTGGATAAGATATTTTCAATAAGCATTGACCCCGAAAATCCACAGATTGAAAAGATAAATTCATGTAAATACAAATACTCTGTTTTACAGGAATATGGTAGTCCTGATAAGATGATCGATATTGCGATTATTGCAGAAGGCTATACAAAAAAAGAAATGAAAAAATTTCGAAAAGATGCCAAAGATATTATGGAATATTTTTTTTCGGTTGAGCCATTTTCAACTTTTAAGAACAGATTCAATGTAAGTCTTATACATTCACATAGTTTAGAATCAGGCACAGATATCCCGGGTGAAGGTGTTTGGAGGAGCACAATTGCTGACAGCAGATTTCACACATTCGGGAGTGAAAGATATCTGACAACTTCCGAATACTGGAAAATTAATGATATTGTTGCCTGTGTACCATATGACCAGATTCTGATACTCGTCAATTCAGACAAATACGGTGGAGGTGGTATTTTTAATTCCTACAGTATTACAAGCAGTAATAATCCAGCTACCCCAGGCGTTTTGGTTCACGAATTTGGTCATTCCTTTGCCGGGCTTGGTGATGAATACTATACTTCGGATGTAGCATACGAGGGTTTTTATAATCTGAATTATGAGCCGTGGGAGCCAAATTTAACTACCTTAAAGGAATTCAGAAAAAAATGGGAAGACATGGTTCTCCCGGGAATTCCTGTTCCAACACCCAATGAAGACAAATACTCTGATGTTACAGGAGTTTTTGAGGGTGGGGGATATGTTGCCAGAGGAATATTCCGCCCGGAAATAAATTGCAGGATGAAAAGCAATTCGGCAGATGAGTTTTGCCGGGTATGCAAACGTGCAATTGAAAATATGATAAGATTCTATAGTGAATAATTAGCTCGCATTTTCTGTCAAATTCCTGTATCCCTTTCCCGTTTTGTTATGCAGGCAGTTTTTTTAATGTATCTTGGGGCGGATATGCTATTTTTGATGAACAGCAAATCTTTTTGGGGTATTCTGAATTGTTTTTTTTATAGTTTTGAAAAAATCTGGCTGTTGAAGTGAATCGTTTTACAGTTGAGCAAATCATTGAAGGCATCAGACAGCGTGATACTACTGTCCTGAAACATCTTTATAGATGCAGTTTCCCTCACGTGCAGAAATTTATTCTAAATAATAAAGGTAGTGAAGAAGATGCAAAGGATATTTTTCAGGAAACAATAATAATTGTTTTCAGAAATATTCGTAAAACCCCGGGTTTTAAGATGACTTGCGCTTTTTCGACTTATGTTTTTTCCATTGCACGCCTTTTATGGCTTAAACATATGAGGAATATCAAAGGTGATCCCCATATACGGCTTGTGGAAAATCATTCCTATATCCATTTTGAAGAGCCAGACCCTTTTAATGAAAACGATCTGAGGTATGCGCTATACCAGAAAGTTTTTCTTGAGTTACCTCCCGATTGCCAGCAGATCATCAAACTAACAAATAGCGGACTCTCACAAAGAGAAATAGCGGATAAAATGGGATTTAAAAGTGAAAATTATATAAGTAAAAGGAAACATTTCTGTAAAGAATTCCTTATTTTGAAAATAAAAGAAAGCCCTGAATATAAGGAAATTAAATGACAACTACATGTAAATCCATCCGGGGCATTTTTTTGTTTTTTTTCTGATGTAAAGTATGATTAAAGCAAAAACTAATAACGAAAGACCCCAGAATATATCAGTATATCTGAAAGTTTTATAGATGGGTTTTGTGTTTCCCAGGATAATAAAGGAAGACCAGAAAAACGGATGTGAACGGAGATGATCGGCTCCTTCCAGAAAATTGAGTTTAGATAATCGTAGGGCCTCAGACTTTGAATAGCCTTCACTGAGGTATTTGTAAAAGTAATCCATCATTTGTACAGTTGCCTGGTCAGCTACTTCCCACAGCGACATAAGAATACTGGGGCATCCCGCATAAGAAAAACTTCTTGCAATGCTTTGCATACCTTCCCCCTCCTGTAATTTACCAAAACCACTGCTACAGGAACTCAGAACAGCCAGATTCGAATTTAACTGCATGTTATAAATCTCAAAGGCATGAAGAAATCCATCTTCTATAGTGTCAGATAATTGTGTAAATGCCATTTTAGAATAAAGAGGATTAGCATCATCCAGAAGGGTATGCATGGCCAGATGAAGAATATCATATTCCGGAGATAATGTTTTGAAATTACTTTCAGTAGCATTGTAATCCATATAAATGTCAGTGCTTACATGTTTTGAGATCTTCCTTACCTCGGCCCTTATACCGGGAAGTACAATAAGATTGTACCTTTCATTCTGACTTAAATGATCTCCCGATTTTGAATTTAACTTCAGATTACCATATGTAGGGGCAAAAGCCAGAACTGATTTTCGGGAAGCTCTTTTAGTGATTTCATTCTGGAAGTGCAGAGTTGAGGAATAAGAAATAGCGACAGAATGACGGTAAAGAAAATACGGAAGAGAACGGTAATCAACCTCGCCCTGAGGAACTTTCTGTGTAATAAGTGCATCAAAAGGAAGATAAGATACTGCTCCGTCAGCCACGATGATAAGGTTTTTTCCTTCAATTTGATTTTCAAATGGTTCAATAAGCAGATTATACAAAAGATAGGCTTGTTTTATATATTTATTATAGGTTTCATTTACATCTTTTGAGAAATTCTGGGTGGTTAAGAGCATATAAAAATCATTACATTCCTTCTCAACAATATCTCCTTTCCCTTGCCGGGAAAATGTAACATTTTCCTTTGTTATGACAAAAGTATATAACATACTGTCGGTAAGTGAGTAGGCTATAACGGCTTCATCCTTTTTCAACTTGCGTCTTATTTCCGGAGGACTGATATATTCGGTGCGGTATTTAAGATCGTAATAATCGGGGTATTCCTTCTCAAAGGTCCTTAGCAAAATATCATACTCAATATTGAATTTCCCGAGAAGATCTTCCCAGATATGTATTTTATTATCGTCCTGGTCTTTTTTTTGTTCTTCTAAAAATATCTGCTCTTCATAAAAGGATAATTTACGGTTCAGATCTTTTTCTTTTTCAAGCAATTCCTTAGGTATATTCCCGAAGAGCATTGCTTTCTGATTTCTCAGTTTTGCAAGCAAAACAAAGGCTTTTCGCATCTCATTGATCTGGAATGCCTGATTTAGATAGGTCTTATCCCCGCTTATTTCATGTAAAAGATATGCAGTAGTAATCCCGTCCCTGTAAACATCCTTTTCTTTCTCGGATATACTGAACTGGCTGCCTTCTGAAACAATCCGGTATCGCATTTTGTTGATTATCTCATAACAAATGTTTGAGACCTCTAAACTTGATTCCAGAAAGCGAATGTCCTTATGTTCCATATAATAATCAAACAAAACTTTTGCTTTATATTTAAATGAAATGTAGGCCCTCGAAAGGTTCACTATATTCCCGGTTTCCGGATTACTGAAAAAATCTGTTTGTGTAAAATCTTTACTGCTCAAAATTATCGATTGCTGAAAAAATTCCAGAGCTTTAAAAAGTTCGTTTTCGGAATAATACAATTCCCCGTAGTTGTGATAAATAAATGAAAATAAATGGGTATTCTGCGGATGATATTCACGCAAAATTTCAAGAGCTTTTTCGTAATAAAAAAGTGCCTTTTCTTTGTTCTTATGCTGTTCGTAGAGGAAAATACCATAGTTCAGATATAACCTGTACAACAAACTTTCATTCAGATCTGGAAGATCAATGATTTTCAGGTAATACCTTTCAGCCTCTCCAATCTCTCCGGTGGTAATGTAATTCAATGCAAGCGCATTGTATATCATGTATTTGTTTTCGGTCTGACCGGCAGCTTCAAGCCAGTGTTTCCTGGCGCGCAGGTGGTCCCCCATATTGCTGTATATTATCCCCTGTAAATAGTTTATACTATATGCATCCTTTCTGTGCCCAAACCGATCAAAAAAACTAATGGCATATTGGTTATATTGTTCCGCTTTTTCAAAGTC
>CAZGKF010000017.1:0-41508 GCA_964526475.1 uncultured Bacteroidaceae bacterium | reverse complement strand
TTGATTCCTCAAAATCTCCCTGCATAAAGTAATCCCTTGCCTTCTGGTTTACTGACACTATAAGGGAATCGTACCGGTTTGGAGTAATTCCGGAAGCACGGCATTCTGAACCGGGGAGCAGAAGCAAAAAAGGAATTGTATAAAGAAAATACCCGAATTTATTCATCACGGAATAGTATTTCTGATCAAAGATTAAAATTCTTTTTGAAAATTCAGTCAAAAACCTGCCTTTGTATATGTCATATAATCAATCGAATATGATTTTTTTGAAAAAAAGTTGTTTTTTTTGGGTAAGATTTTGGTCTTTTTTGGAATAAAGGAGTGTAGTATAAATCATTTTAACCCCAAAAATTCAGAAAAATGAAAACATTGAATCTTACTAATGAGAATTTGCTGAATGCTTTCAGTTCTTATGCTGTTTCAAATGAAAAAATGAATTATGTAAGAGGAGGCGGAGATCCTATTCCTCCTGATCCTACTGATATTTTTCCTTGGATAGATGATGATGAACAACCATAATTTTAATAAAATACAATTTCTGATTCCTGTAAAGGTAGTCAGTTAAGTATAAAAATACATAGGAATCCTCATTATCCTCAAGGCAGTTATGCCCGGAATGGCTTAAAAACAGGATGCGTTCCAGGTAAATTGTTATCAACCGAAGTTATTTTACTTTTTGGAAGTGATTATATCCTTAGGCTGAAAGGGAAAGGTTTCTGTTCATTTGTGAATATATGTTTATTCTGTGTGTTTTGTTGGTAAACTGTAATCATAGGTGGAAAGAAACATAGAGCTTAAGTAATTAAGGGAATAATATTATTCTTGTAGTCAGTGACATAAGTGATAGCAGAATGTGTTATTCATGTAATTAGTAGCACAAGGGATAACCGAATGTGTTTGTTGCTTTTTTATCCTTTAACGGGGATTTGTGTGCAGAACGGAAATTTTGACAAGTCTTAACGGAGACATAATGGATCCGGTAAGTTAGGAATGCAATTTATTCTGAAAGAAAAATTTTGTTTAATATAATTATATAAAAAAATGGACAAGAACAGGCATCTAATTACAAAATACCTGGATGGTGAGCTTGACACAATAAGTTCTGCCAGGTTTGAAGAGGACCTGCTGAAGGATTATGATTTGCAGATGGAGTTGAATCTATATAAGGAAGTTTTTGAATCTATTGCAGATCATGAAGTTATGGATATCAGGGCCCGGCTTAATTCGCTCCATGAACCTGCAATGCAGGAACTGAAGAAAAATTCTTCACGACCGCTCAGACGTACTGTACGTTATGCCGTTACAGCTGCTTCAGTTGCCTTATTATTAGGTATTGGTTTATTCAGTCTTATAAAGGAAAGCAATTTTCCGGATAAGTTTCTGACAGCGTATGATGTAACCATGGTTCATCGTTCTGCTGATATAAATCTGGATTTGACTCTACAGGAGGCACTGGATAAATATGAAAACAAAGAGTACAGGGAAGCTGTTATTCTTTTCGAAAAAGTTTTGGAGTATGATCCCGGAATGTTGTCAACACAACTTTATGCCGGGATTTCATACATAGAAATAAAGGAATATAAGCATGCTGAAGGATCCCTTAAAAAGATCATTGACCAAAATGATAATTTATTTATTGAACAGGCAGAATGGTATATGGGATTTTGTTACCTCATGACAGACAGACGTGAAAAGGCAATCAGACAATTTGCGGATATTGCCGGGAAGAAAGGATTTTACAGTGAGAAAGCAAGGAAAATTCTAAAAAGACTTAAGTAGGGTAAATTATTAAAGTGCTCTGGTATGAAAGTAAATCCGACATACAAGGAGCTTCACAATTACGTGTTTGAACTGGAGAACAAAATACGTGAGTTGGAAAAGAAGCTGGAAGATGATAAGGAGAAGATTGAAAAACTAAAAAGCAGATTTTTAGGTAATATCTCCCATGAATTGCGTACACCTATGAATGCTATTCTTGGGTTTTCCAATTTGCTGATAGATAAGAATATTCCTCATGATAAGCGTGAAGAATACATGGAACACATAAATCAGAACAGTAATAATCTACTGAATATTGTAGATGCCATGATTGACGTTTCTCTATTACAAGTTAATGAATTGCACATACATAAAGAATACTGCTATCTTGAAAACCTTATGCAACAGGTCTATTACTATTTTAATATTGATAAACATAAAGTTGGCAAGGATAATATTGTTTTATTGCTTAACAAGGATAAAACCTTGATTACTACTCCCATATTCACTGATCCTTACAGGCTGACACAGGTCCTTTTTTCACTACTTAGTAATGCCTTTAAGTTCACAAAGAAAGGTATAATTGAGTTTGGGTATTTTCTGAAGGATGAAAAACATATTCAGTTCTATGTTAAGGATAGTGGTAAGGGTATTAGTGTGGAAAAAGCGTATGCTATTTTTGATAAATTTGAGAAACTTGATGAGGATTATGGTAGTACCGAAGGAGTGGGATTAGGACTTTCTCTTGCTAAAGGAATTATTAATATTCTTGGTGGAGAAATATGGGCAGAAAAAAATATAGTAAGAGGATCAACTTTCAATTTTACTATTCAGTATACTGCGGCTGATGAAGAACATTTAATACAGATGAAAAAAGCAGTGAATAGCATCCTGGTATAAGTATATATCTGAATTTTTGGGAATTCAAATCGTTCTTTTATTTAGTTAGTTGTAAAATTATTTCAAATATTGCTGTAATTAAGGGGTTAATTGTTTCAATATTTTAAGATACTACAGAGTAAAATTCGAACTTTTATTTTAGTTCTTTGAAAAAAATGGTTACAAGGATACGGGAATTTTTTCACCTTATCAGAATGGAAGGTCTTCAATGTTTTCAGAAGGGGTTGAGAGATCATCTTCACCTGGTAATGGTATTGATTCAGAAGGGAAAGTATTCCCGGGTTCGGAATCATTTTCCAGGGATTTTTTTTCAATTTTCCAGGCTTCCAGATTTGTGAAAAATGTTGTCTTACCGGCATTTTCCCATTTTCTTCCACGGATATTAAAACTTACTTTCAGCAAATCTCCTGTAGAATAAGGTTCAATTAAGCCTGTACGGTCCTGGGTAAGTTGAAATTTAATATAATCGGTAAATTCAAAACCATTTGAATTTTCAGTTCTGGAAATAATAAATTCTCTTTTTTTAAATTTTCCACTTACATCAACAGTGGAAAATTTTTCAGTAAGAATCCCTGTAACTTCAAAACTCATTTCTTTTTATTTAATAGTTATCCTTAGAATGAAAAAGGTTAGAGAAATATTTCTCTAACCTTTTTCTGTTTAATGTCAGATTTCTTCTAAAAACTGCTATTTCTGATGCAATAATTATGGAGTTGGTTTTATTTCAATAAGTTCAACGTCAAAGATGAGAACAGAATTAGGAGCGATTTTTTCTCCTGCTGCTCTTTCACCATAGGCAAGTTCTGATGGTATGAACAATTTGTATTTGGATCCTGGCTTCATAAGTTTCAGTGCTTCTGTCCACCCGGGTATTACCTGGTTAACGGCGAAAGTTACAGGCTCTCCCCTGTCAACACTGCTGTCGAAAACGGTACTGTCTATGAGTGTCCCGTGGTAATGAACAACCACCTGGTCTTCATCTTTTGGAGATTCACCGGCACCTTCTTCAATAACAGTATATTGAAGTCCTGATTCCGTTGTAATAACTCCTTCTTTATTTTTATTTTCTTCAAGGAATGCTTTACCAATAGCAATATTTGCCTTTCCCTGTTCTGTCATAACCAGTTGTTTTTCCTCATTTTTTTTCGTGTAGTAAGCTTCGATTATTGCGTTTGACATCCAGGTTTCCATTTCCATATCTTTCTTATCGAAACTGTTTTTGGCGGCACTCAGGAAAGTTTTAATAGGAAAATCCTCTTTAATACTGATCTGTTCCATGCTATTTGCCATAAAATTTCCCATTTCCATACCATAAGCATAGGCAAAAGAATCAATTTCAGTTTCTAATTTCATTGAACCTGCTGATGAATTGACTACAGGGATAAAATTTCCCATAAGAAAACCCGCAGCAAGTAAAACTACTCCGGCTATAATAAGAGTAACAGTAATTTTTTTCATGTGTTTAAATTTTTATAATTTTTTTGTTTTATAATGCTGCGAAGGTAATATTATTTAATGGAATGAGAATATTTATTTAACTTTTTTTAAAGCTTGCAGAATATGTTTTTTCCCGGGAGGCCCTTTTAGTTTATTCACAATAAAACCTGCAGATGCCATATCCCTGCGTACTTTTCCATTGGCAGAATAAGTTATCAATATCCCAACGGAATTCATATTCCGGAATATCTTTCTGAAAATATCCTCTTTCCATAATTCCGGCTGAGCAGCAGGACAAAATGCGTCGAAATATACTACATCATAATTTTTGTCAAAAATATAACTGCTCATATCTGCTTTAATTTTATTTATCGTGAAATTTTCCAGGATTCTGACCGATCTGCCCCAATCAGCCTCATGTAATAACATGAAATATTTCGCCGCATCCTTAGAAAAGTAATCTGGATAATTGAGACATTTTACCTGTTTTTTATTGAGTGGATACAGCTCAATAGAAGTATAGGAAATTAAAAGGTTTTTATTTCGCAGACCATAGATAAGAGTAAGAAATGCATTTAATCCGGTGCCAAAACCCATTTCAAAAACATTCATAATTTTCTTTCTGCATTCCTTTATTCCGTTTTCTATATAGATATATTGAGATTCCTGGATAGCTCCATGTATTGAGTGATAGAGATCTTTGTATTCCCCGGCTTTGTAGGTATGAGATCCATCACTTGTAACTGTTAATGATAATTTCATCGGTAGGGATTTAGTTTTAGGAGTTCATATAGAATCTATATTACTGAAAATCCAGGCTCTTAATGTCGGTATAAATATATCCGTTTATCTAATATATTCTGTTTTTCATTGATATAAATAAAGTGTATTCAGTCTTAGCAGGATCAATTTTCCATTAATTAAGAAGTCTGGCCAAATATCATTTTTACTCTATATATATATAATAAAGTAGAATAAAATAAACCACAAAATATATCAATGAATGATATAAAATATTAAAGAATAGTATAATAAATAAAATAAATATATATATTTGTATGAAATAATGTATGAAAATAAAAATAAATATATATCAGGAAGTGCATTCAGGAAGGGTCAACGGGAAAAATTCTTCAGACGGTTATTTACTGGTTTCCTGTTCATATTCCGGAAAAAGAATGAAAATGCATTTGGGAATAAACATTGATCCTATGTATTGGGACAGTGAAAATCAAAGTGTAATTGACATGCACCCTGATTCAAAAGTTTTGAATGATTATTTGAAAAAGATAAGGGAAATAAGCCATCAATCATTTCTTTCCCTATCGAAAGGAAATGCTATACCGGCTCCTTTGGCGTTACGTGAGAAGATAAAAATGCTCAGACCTTTTGCTTTTCATGATTTCTTCGACGCTTTCATTGAATTTTTATCCGGGAATAGGCGTAAATGGGAAAAGAGCACCTATAAAAAAGTTCGTACTCTTTATCATTTACTTCGGGAATATAGTTTATTGCCTGAGAACAGTTTACATCTTTATTCTTTTGATTTAAATGATTTTAGAAAGATAGAAAATCATTTTATTGTGAATTCAGGGTATGCTTTATCCACTTCATTAGGATATCTGAACATTATTAAATGGTTTCTGTATTGGGCAATAAGCAAAAAATATTATTATAATCCGGCTATAAGAGAGTTAAAACCCGCATCCATATTGGAAGCTGACAATACAAGGGAAATAATATTTCTGAAAAGAGATGAGTTGTTCCAAATATTTAACATAAGAGGTTTACCAAAGAGGGAGGGACATATTCGTGATATATTTTGTTTTATGTGCTTCACAGGCTTAAATTATAGTGTAGTAGGCAGGATAAAAAAAGACGATATTAACGGGGAAAGGGTACGAATTAAGGGGGCAAATAATGGGAAGATAGTTCCTTTTAACCGATATGCTTATGAGATAGTTCTGAAATATAAGAATAAATATTTCAGAGGAGATAATTTTTTCCCCGCTTTTTCAATTATTACTATTAATAAGTATATCAGGTTAATAGCATTAAAGTCTGACATACAGAGGTTGGTATATTATAAGGGAAATAAAAACAAGGAAGGCTTAAATGTTCCTTTACATAAGGTTATAAGTGTTGGTATTGCAAAGCATACGTTTTTAATGACAGCACTTGATCTTGGGGTAAGCGAAGAAACAATATTAAGGATAACCGGAAACAAGTCGGCAATTATTCTTGATAGATACAGATCACAGCTTGAAGTGAAGGATAGGCAGGAGATGTGTAAGTTTGACAGTTTCTAATGAGAATATGAATTAATTAAAATCCTGCTTCCTGATAAGAGTTCCTTTTTCATCCCATTCAAACCAGATACCTGATTTTTCTCCATTCTTATAACTCATATCATATCTCAGAATTCCATTATTATCCCAAATATACCATTTACCGTGCTTCTTATTATCCAGATAATTAGCTTCAGCAATCTTCTCTCCCTTTTCATTGTAAGTAATCCATTTACCATCAAATTGTCCCTTCAAATAGGATCTGATCTCTTTAAGAATGTTGTTTTCAAAGTATATCCTGGTCTCTCCATCAAGATAACCATTATTTAGATTCATAACCATACGGGTTGAGCCATCTGCAAAATATTCCGTATGCTCTCCTGAAAATGGTTTGTTATTGTTGGCATAATAGATACCGTTCTTATCTTCAATCATTTGTCCAAATGAAAGAACAAATAGGAAGAATGTCATAATAAAGGATAGTATTGTTTTCATGATCTTAGAAATTAAAAGGTTACGAAATACTTTTTTAAGATTGAATACAACTTAACATTAAATTAACATACAGTTAACACAAAGGTAATATTTAAAAAATACTAATACAAGTTTTTAGAGATTTTTTTTGTTGAAAACTTCCGGAAACTGGTAATTCTGCTTTTAACAGGGATAAAGGTTGTTGTTCCTTTATTCATTTGGTTTTAAGTTATTACTGTGTTCCCTGATCTATGAAAATACAAACACACATTTTTCAGTCCACATTCGAAACACATTGGCTTTCTTGCCTTGCAAATATAGCGTCCATGAAGAATAAGCCAGTGGTGAGCTTTAGGGATTAAAGATTCGGGTAAATGTTTTATTAACTGCAGTTCAGCCTGAAGAGGTGTTTTCGCATTACTTGTAAGGCCTAATCTTGCTGCAACTCTGAAAACATGAGTATCAACTGCAAGGGTAGGTTTATCGTATATCACTGATGCAATTACGTTTGCAGTTTTCCTCCCTACTCCCGGAAGTTTTTGTAGCAGAGCGGTTTCGGAGGGTATTATACCGTCAAATTCAAGAACCAGTGTTCTCGCCATTCCGAGGAGGTTTTTCGATTTGTTGTTAGGGTATGAGCATGTTTTGATACATTCATAAATATCCTTTACATTTGCAGCGGCAAGGGTCTGAACATCCGGAAAGCGTTCAAAGAAAATGGGAGTTATCATATTAACCCTTTTATCGGTACATTGTGCTGAAAGAATAACTGCTACAATTAGTTGATAAGGATTTCTGTAGCGTAATTCTGTTTCAGCAATTTGCATATTCTCTCTGAACCACTCTATTACTCTTTTAAACCTTTCTTTTTTTGTCATATTCAATTTATAGATTGATAGTATTTTCCCTTCTTTTAGAGTGTTTTATTCTTAAAGGCACCTCCGGGGGTGGTGGTTTACTTTTATTTTCCCAGGAGCACCATTCTTCCCTGGATTTTTAATGTTGCAAAATTAAAATTCTTCTTAATCCATTCCAGAGCTTTTTTATGGTAAAAAAAGACATGAGTGGGATCATTTTTATAATACCAGTTGGGGAAATCGATTTCTTCAGAATAGAATTCGGTCATACAGAAAATCATACCTTCTTCCCTCAGTATCGATTGCATTAAATCAAATTCATGGTATGGATTATGAAAATGTTCAATCACTTCGCAACATACGATGAAATCATATTTAAGATTAAGTTTTTCAGGATTATTCCAGAAAAATGGATCATATAATTCCATATGATATCCTTTATCACTTAAAAGTTTTGTAATAACCGGGCCTGTTCCTGCCCCAAAATCAAGTCCGGTATTCCGTGGATTAAATTTCCTGGTTAATTCATTAATAATTGGCATTACAAAATTCTGGTATCTGATGTCATTAACATCATTATTGTGAAGTTCATATCTTTTTTTTTCTTTTTCAGGATTTGGGAAGCAGCCGGGATACATAAATACAGAGAAGCAATTCCGGCACTTGTAGTAACTAGTTGTAAGATCTTTATAAAACAGATCAGTTTCTGAGTTACATAATATGCAGTAAGGTTTAATTGTGGATGCAATGACCATAATGTTTAAGCACTTATCATTATTTCTGTTACATTTGAGGTTGATAAAGATAATGAATCTTATTATTCTGATCTGGTCATATTAATTATCTTCTTTTCCGCAACTTATATCTATTATTGACTGATTGTGCAGTTCAGTTTAAATGAAAATATCATTATAAAAGAATAATTTCGATTTTACCGGCATAATCCTTATTACTCTTTACAGGATATCACTTGTATTTTCCCTGTTGCAGTTATGTCTGCCATTTTTTTATCTATTCACTTGGAATTTATAAGTATTATGCTTTATTTTGCATCGGATTTCAATTAAAAAAGGTGAAAACATTATTCAGTAAATATTTCCGGTTTTTCTTTTTTTACTTTTACTTCTTAGTGAAGCAGTAAGCCGGGAAATTGTATCTGTAAAATGAGATGTACATAAAAACAAGGTCCCGGCGATAACCGGGGCCTTTTTTTGTTAATATTATTAAACATTCATGTATTACACAAACAAACACGTATGAAACTGGTTCAGGAGCTTGTCAGCGTCAAAATAATTTTTACACATACGGCATTCTTCCGGCCACTGGAAACAAAAATATATACGGATGAAGAGCAAGGATAAAAATGCAAGTATTAAAATTGCAATTCAGGGAGGTTTCGGAGCATTTCACGAAATTGCAGCAATACATTATTTTCAGGACGAGAATATTGATATATACCCCAGAAATACTTTTAAGGATTTGATGAAGTCTTTGAAGGAAAGAAAGGCTGATTTTGGGATTATGGCGATTGAGAATTCCATTGCAGGAAGCATTCTCCCTAATTACAGTCTGATAAAAGATTCTCCCATGCATATAATAGGCGAGATATATCTGCGAATTAAGCAGAATTTAATTGCTCTGAAAGATCAGAAAATTCAAGATTTAAGGGAAGTATATTCTCATCCTATGGCGATTCTTCAATGCCAGGAATTTTTTGATCAGTATCCGGATATTAAACTTATTGAAAGTATTGACACTGCTATAAGTGCCAGGGAAATCAGTGACAAGCAATTAGAAAGTACGGGAGCCATAGCAAGTAATCTGGCAGCTAAAAAATTCAATCTGGAGGTTTTAGCTGAAGGAATTGAGACAAATAAAATGAATTATACACGTTTTCTGATCCTGAGAGAAAATGGTTCTAAACCGGATCTGAACAAGGTTAACAAAGCCTCATTGCATTTTGCTCTTGCTCACCAAACCGGATCCTTATCGAAAATTTTATCGATACTCTCTTATTATGATATAAATCTCACGAAAATACAATCTCTTCCCATAATGGGAAAGGACTGGGAATATCAGTTTTATATAGATGTAGTTTTTAAAGATTATGACTGGTACCATAAATCTCTGGAAGCAGTCAAACCTTTTACAAGTGATCTGGGTATATTGGGAGAATATGAAAAAGGGGTCTCTGTTATAGATTAATTTTACTAATTATGAAAGATTCAATGAATATTAAACCTTTTACTGATTTCGGAGAAATCATGCAAAGGCCCATCATCATTGCCGGTCCATGCAGTGCGGAAACCGAAGACCAGGTAATGGGTACTTCCCGGGAACTGGCAGCGATGGGAATAAAAATTTTCAGAGCCGGGATATGGAAACCAAGAACCCGGCCAAATGCTTTTGAAGGCATAGGTAGTGAGGGCCTTGCATGGTTACGCAGGGTAAAGGAGGAAACAGGAATGTTAACAACAATTGAAGTAGCCAATGTTAAACATGTTTACGAAGCCCTCAAAAATGGTATTGATATATTATGGATAGGTGCGCGTACATCTGCCAACCCTTTTGCTGTTCAGGATATTGCCGATGCATTGAGAGGGGTGGATATTCCTATTATGGTTAAAAATCCTGTTAATCCTGATGTTGACCTTTGGATAGGAGCTTTTGAACGGCTATATAACAGTGGATTAAATAAACTAATTGCTATACATCGCGGTTTCTCCTCTTATGATTCAACACTTTTCAGAAATGATCCTCAATGGCAGGTTCCTATTGAACTTCGACGCAGAGTTCCCGAACTGAAAATTATTACTGATCCATCTCATATTTGCGGAAACAGGCATCTTCTTTTGGATATATCACAAAAAGCCATGGACATGAATTTCGATGGTCTTATTATCGAAACACATATTAATCCAGATAAAGCTCTTAGTGATTCCAAACAACAAATTACACCTGCTGCCCTGGACGATTTGCTGAAGAAGCTCATTCTTCGTGAACCTGATAAGAATGGAATTTCGCAGATGACACTGGCTGAATTAAGGGAGCAGATTGATAAACTGGATGACAAAATAATACAGATATTTGAGAAAAGGATTAAAATTGTTGAAGATATTGGGAGATATAAAAAACAGCAGAATATCACAATTTTACAGACCAAACGCTGGGACGATATTCTAAATCAAAGGATTTCTCTGGGAAGCAGGAAAGGACTTAGTGAGGAATTTATTTTAAAAGTATTCCAGGCAATTCATCAGGAATCAATTAATCACCAGACTGTTATTATGAATAAGGAGGGAAATGAATAAAATGAGATCTGTAGAGCTTCATAGTGCATCAGGAGTTTGCCATATATATACAGGAGAGTCTTTAAGTAATACTTTCAAATATCTTAACGGCAGAAAAACGGTTATAATAGCTGACGAGAATGTACAAAGGTTTTATGCAAAGGAATTTCCGGAAGGTCCTGTAATTACAGTTTTACAAGGTGAAAGCTCAAAGAGCCTGAGAACAATTACCCGTATTTATAAGGAACTTTTAAAAGCCGAGGTTGACAGATCCTGGTTTGTACTGGGTATTGGAGGAGGAATAACTACAGATATTGCAGGTTTTGTTGCTTCGACGTATATGCGTGGGCTTCCTTTTGGTTTCGTTTCAACAACCCTGCTTGGACAGGTAGATGCGGCTATTGGAGGGAAGAATGGTGTAAATTTGCAGGGGTATAAAAATATAATTGGAACTATACGTCAACCTGAATTTGTAATCTGTGACACTTTCATGCTTAAAACACTGGAAAAAAAGGAATTTATTTTGGGTTGGGCGGAAATTATTAAATATGCAGTAATAAAAAGAAAGGATTTTTATTCATACCTTGAAGAAAATATTGATAAGGGATTATCTTTGGATGCGAAGGTTCTGAATGAAGTAGTTTATGAGTCAGTAAAAACTAAAGTAAGTATTGTTGAATCTGATGAATTTGAAACTGCTGAAAGGAAAATATTAAATTTTGGTCATACCTTTGCACATAGTCTTGAGAAACTTTACAGGATTCCTCACGGAGAGGCTGTGTCGATCGGGATGACTATGGCATCGCAAGTTTCGGTAAATGTCGGGCTGCTTCAACCCTCAGAATCCGAAAGATTAATAAAACTTTTATTGCGTGCCGGCCTGCCTGTCCGGAAAGAAATTGATCCAGGTAGTTTTACAAATGCTATGAAAAAAGATAAAAAGCGAGCCGGAACAGAAATCCAGTTGATTCTTCTGGAGGAAGCAGGCAGGGCTGTTATTAAAACATTTTTAGTTAATGATCTTAAATCATTACTCTATGATTTGCGTTAGTCTTGGAATAACAGATTTTCACGATGCGATTAAACTGGCAAAGGAATTACAGATGCTGGAGCTTCGTGCAGATCTTCTTAATTGGTCAGGTGATGAATATAGCAGGATCATAGATATTGTTCCGTATTCAGTATTTACATTGCGTCCTACAGAGAAGTCAGATGATGAGAGACTGGAATTGTATCGTTTTGCAATAGAAAATAAGGTGAATTTTATTGATGTGGAGTTGGAGGCCTGTGATAATTTCATAGGGGAAATAAAAAAGATTATTAAAAACAGAGATACTGAGTTGATTCTTTCATACCACAATTACCATATAACTCCTGATACAAAGGAATTGAATAAAATTCTAAAGCAATGTTACCTTTTCGGAGCTGATGTGGCGAAAATAGCCTGTATGTCAAAGAGTTATGCCGATGCGGCCAGACTTTTATCTCTTTACCAGGAAGGTGGGAGAAAAGTTGTCATTGGGATGGGAGAATCGGGGAAGATAGTTCGTGTAGCCTCGTTACTTTTAGGGGCTGAGTTTACCTTTGCCGCTTCCGGAACGGAAACAGTTACAGCTCCGGGTCAGTTGACATGGAGTGAAATGAAAGATATTTATAAAATTTTAGGCACAAACTTATGAATTCATTCGGGAGAATTTTCAGAGTGTCGGTTTTTGGCGAATCGCATGGTAATTCAGTAGGAATGCTTATTGATGGCGTCCTTGCCGGAATAGCTCTTGATGAAAAGGATTTCCGCAATGACCTTAAAAGAAGAAAAAGTGGAGCTAAAGGAACTACACCAAGAAAAGAAGCAGATATGGTAAGGATAATGAGTGGAGTTTTTAATGGCTGTTCCACGGGAGCTCCTATTCTGCTTGCATTTGAGAATAGCAATATCAGATCTTCCGATTATTTGAAATTAAGAGAGACTCCGCGTCCCGGACACGCTGATTTTGTCGCATCACTAAAATATGGAGGTTATGAAGATTTTCGGGGAGGAGGGCACTTCTCCGGAAGACTTACCCTTGGAATTGTGGCTGCTGGTGTTATAGCGAAAAAAGTTATTGGAACCACAAAGGTCAACGCCAGGTTGATCAGGGCAGGAGGGATGGAAGATATTGACAGGGCAGTAAATAAAGCGTTTGAGAAGGGTGACTCCATAGGAGGGGTAGTTGAGTGTGTTATCAGTAATGTACCGGCAGGTCTGGGAGAACCATTTTTTGATTCAGTGGAATCCTTATTGAGCCATATGATTTTTTCGATTCCGGCGGTAAAAGGAATAGAATTCGGAGCAGGTTTTAAGGCTTCTGAAATGACAGGGTCTGAACATAATGATCTTTATGTTTCTGTTAATGGGGAAACTGCCACTAATCATGCAGGAGGAATCAACGGCGGAATAACAAATGGCAATGACATAATATTCAGGATTGTCGTTAAACCCACCAGCAGTACTCAGGTTTCTCAAAGAACGATGAATATGGAGACAGGGAAATTGACAGATCTTAAAATTGAAGGCCGACATGATTTATGTATTGCACTTCGTGTGCCTGTTATTGTTGAGGCAGCAGCAGCTATTGTCATTGCAGATATCATGATGCTGGAGCAAAAAGTAAAACCTGTTTCCGGTTAAAAATATTTAGAAGTAAATTCATAGTGTTAAATTAAACAGAAAGATGAGAATAGCAATTGTTGGAGCAGGGAATATGGGCTCCTGGCTTGTTGAAGCTCTTTGCCTTGATTACGAGGTAGGTGTATATGATGCAGACCGGAATAAGCTGAAATACTTCTTTAACTCAAGGAAATTCCTTTACCTGGAAGAATTATTTGAATTTGAGCCTGATATTTTGATTAATGCTGTAAGTCTTGAAAATACTGTTGCTGTGTTTAATGACCTGGTGCCTTACCTTCCTGAGGCTTGTATTATTTCGGATATCACATCAGTGAAAAACGGGTTATCACGGTATTATAAAGATTGTGGCAGAAGGTTTGTTTCCACTCATCCTATGTTTGGGCCGACCTTCGCCAATGTAAAGGATCTTACGGATGAGCATGCTATTATCATTAAAGATTCTGATGAGGAGGGGAAAAAGTTTTTCAGGGAATTTTATTCCTCTTTGAAAATGAATATCCATGAATATACTTTCACCGAGCATGATCAGACCATAGCATATTCCTTGTCTATACCTTTTTCTTCAACGCTTGTATTTGCCTCCTGCATGAGAGAGCAGGAAGCTCCGGGAACAACCTTTAAAAAACATCAGGTTATAGCAAAGGGATTACTCTCAGAAGACGATTATCTTTTATCTGAAATTTTACTTAATCCATATACCCTGGAGCAGGTTCAGAAAATTAATGAAAAGCTGAATGATTTGATTGAAATGATAAAAAACAAAGATTCGAAAGCCCTGCAAAATTTTTTCCGGGAAATAAGGGAAAACATCGGATTGATCAGGTAAGACTACATTGCAACACCCGTTTCGTATCCTGTTGTATCCTGAATCGCTGATCTATACGCTTTCCTATGATCCATGCAATTTTATTTCCGGAAATAAGTAACCATGTATTTTCTTTTTCAGGAAGGGAGATTTTATTATCTATGAAAAAATCACTAAGTTTTTTCATTTTATTCATGCCCAGTGGCATAAAAAAATCTCCTGCTTCCCATTTCCTGATCATAAGAGGGAATTCAAGCAAATCAAGATCCAACCATGCTATATTAGAGCTGCCTGGTATTTCATTGAAAGAAAACCCTGAAACTATTTCAAGTTCGATCTTCAGAGGTTCATTAACTTCCTGCGACGGATCCTCAATATAATATCGTTTAAACTTTTCATCTTTCAGTGGATGGATGATAAGTTTATCCCTGTCTTTAACAAGCCGGTGCGTAGAAGAGTAAAACTGTTTTCCGGGGTTTGCATCGAAGTTTTTCACAATATCACTTATAACCGGCGCAGAGAAGTCGTAATTTCTTAATAATTCAAATGTCCATGTCAGATTGGGTTTCAGCTTTTTAATCTCATTAAGTGGGATCCAGGTAATTTCCTTATCCCGGAATATAATATCTCTTTTGACTTTCTCAAGAGAATAAAGATAAATGTCTTCCATTTCTTTGAGTCGTGTCATATTATCGGTCATAGTCTGCATAATGGATGGATTCATCTCCTTCAAAAGTGGAATGATAAATTGCCTTATTTTATTCCTGGAATACTTTGTTAGTGAGTTTGAGGAGTCATCCCTCCATTTCAGATTAGCAGAATCGGCATAATCTTTTATCTCATCCCGTTCAAGAAAAAGTAAAGGTCTTATAATGTTTTCTGATTTAACGGGGATCCCGGTAAGTCCTCTTATCCCTGTGCCACGTATAAGGTTTATGAAAAAGGTTTCTATCCCGTCGTTTTTATTATGCGCTGTTGCTATAAAATCAAATCCCTGTTCTTCTCTTAACTCCTCGAACCATTCATACCTGAGCTGCCTGGCTGCCATTTGAATGGAGATATTATTATTATCAGCATATTCGGTCGTATTAAAAGAAGCTGAGAAGAAAGGGATACTTAATTCATTAGCTATCTTCTGAACAAATAATTGGTCCTGATCCGATTCCTCACCGCGAAGGTTGAAATTGCAGTGTGCAATACCTGTATAAAAATTTAATCGCTTAAACAGATGTGTCATTACAACCGAGTCTATGCCTCCGCTTACCGTCAGAAGTATCCTGTCGGTTAAACTGCATAGATTATTATGCTGGATAAATGACTGAAATCTATTGAGCATAAAGGTATTTTTGCTCTAAAATACAAAAAAACCGGATATTAAGTTGTGAATATTTTCAATTTGAAGAAAGGTATTCAGAGATACTTTCCTGGGTTTCTTTTAATGCTTTTTCACCTTTTTGCCAATTAGCCGGACATACTTCCCCGTTTTCCTCAAAGTACCGGAGAGCATCGACCATTCTTAAGGTTTCATTAACATTTCTTCCGAGAGGCATATCATTTACTACCTGATGTCTTACTATTCCTTCTTTATCAATCAGGAATAGTCCTCTGTATGATTGAGGAATACCAGTGAAACCTGCAGTTCCTTCTTCATTATATTCAAAATCACCAGCCAGCACATCATAGTTTTCGGAAATGGTCATAGCCTGGTCAGCGACAAGAGGATATTTCACTCCTTTTATCCCTCCTTCTTTTTTTTCCGTATTAAGCCATTTCCAGTGAGAAAATTCTGAATCAACAGAACATCCAATCACCACGGTGTTTCTCGCCTCGAATTCATGAAACTTTTCCTGGAATGCAAGAATTTCCGTTGGGCAAACAAATGTAAAGTCTGCAGGATAGAAATAAAATATCACATATTTCTTGCCCAGGTATTGATCAAGAGAAAAGTCCTGTACTATTTCTCCGCCGTTTATAACAGCCGGAGCTTTGAATAAAGGTGCTTTCTTACCAATTAAAACTGCCATATTTTTAAGTTTAAATTTATAATAAGTAATAACATAAAGATTAATGATATTGTTTACGGTAAAGTAAAAAATTTTAATATATCCCGATGTGCAATAGGAGTTCAAACGGATTTTCCGTATCAAATTTACAGTTAATTTACCTGAAATCTAATAAGGATGGTGCATGAATGTTAAAATTATCGGGTCTGAAACGTTCTTCTCCAAGGAACCTGAAAAAATCGGCAGGTGACAGATCAGGTATATTTGGGTAATATGTAAATCGTAGCTGAAAAGTTGGAAATGCCAGCCTTTCGTTTCTTATTCTTAACCCAAGCCCCAGTCCTGTAAATATATCATTTGACAATATATTTTTATTTTTATCGCCAAGGAATGCTACATCAGTGAATCCAAACGCCACAAAGCGAAAACCTACAGGGTTTAAAGGCAAAAATGCGTCTGATTCAAAGCTGAAAATCATTTTTTTATCCCCAAAAACACCCTTCTGTGAAAATCCTCTTATCCCATTGAGATCATTAATGTAAACTTTTTCATCTGTGAACCTGTCATATCCTTCCATGTAGTTCATCTTTATGAAATGTCGAAACTTATAATTTCCCAGGATGAAAAGATTTGTAAACCATGAGAACTTAATATCCAAAAGTCCCTGTTCAAATCTTCCACTTTTGGTATGAAACCCTCCCACGGAAATTTTGGAATACAGATATCCTATATTTGTCAACAGATCACCTTTAGAGATACTCATTGATGTATAGAATCTATTAGAGAATTCACCAAATTCAGGTCCTAAGGTAAGGTTGAGAAGGAAACCTGCCGGGATGTCCTCTGTCCTTCCAAAACTATAAATCAGAGAACTTTTGAAGTAATTCTGACTGGACAGTGCCAAAGAATTCAGCCATAATTTCCTGTTGTGATACTGATAAAAGGAATGTGGACTGACTCCCGGCCTTTCCATATATTTTTCCCTGATATACCTGCTTGCAATTATTAGATTTAAGCGTTTATGATGTAATTCTTTTCCTGGATTAAGAAGAATGGAATGGCCTCCCCATATATTAAAATGATTCACTTTTATGTCTTCTTCCATATTATATCCTGAATCAGGTAACCATATATTTTTTGTCGTATTCATATAATATGCCGAAGATCCTCCTGCGTATTTGATATCAGGTGTGAAAAATTCTCGCTCAAAATGATAACCATATGATTCTGTTTCAAATACATTCATGTAGTGCAAACGGCTTTTTATAAAACTCCCAAGTATATTAGGATTTTTGTAAATAGCTTCATATCCCCATTTATCTGCTTTGAGAGGATCCCAATGTATATTATTTTGTAATTCCAGTCCTGAACCAAAAAAATTCTTATCAAAAATTTCCAGTTTTCCGGAATTAATTTCCTTAAGTTCAACAAAAAATGCTTTCGACCAAACATCCTTGGTTAGAACAACAACATTTGCAGCCGTTGAATCCCCTTCAATCCTCTCTACAATAATTTTAGCGTCCTCAATAAATGGCAATTCTCTTAACAACCTTTCATTATCGGAGAAGATCCTTGGATTTATCTCATCTCCGGTTTTGAAAAGAAAATGTTTATACAGTATGCGGTCATTTGTTTTTACATGAAGTGTATTTGCCGTCAGGCTTATTAGCCCCCCCTCTGATGGAACAGTATCTCTTATGCTAACATTGAAGGGATCAAGTTTTATAAGTTTTACTGAATTGATAATAAGTCCTTCATATTCATAAAAGGTTTCTAAACTTTCTTCTGTAATAACTGAATCCTGTTTATGCTGTGGAGGGGGAATAATAATTATGTTGTGAAGTCCTCTCAACCACCTTTTTTTCTTAGCCTTTTCCCCTATCTTCTCATAAAAACCATCAGATCTTTCCTCCTTATTATTATTGATTTTTTTGGAGTTATTATCTGTTTTACGGATAATAGAATCTTCCTCTGAATGATAAAATGGGGCAATATTTTGGTGTATTGTTTTAATGGGATCAGAAGTTGTTGCAATACTGTCGTATTGTCCGTCAGTATGTGAAACTTTCGATAATAACAGGATTATAAGTATAATATGCAGGCAAATCTTCTGTATATATTTAGCACATAAGGCTTTCATATTTCCCGAATTGCAGAGTATCAAAGATAAAAAAATATTTTTTTGATACCTCGACAGCTTTGCTGCGAGGTAGTTCCTTTTTTCAGATGGGATCCAGCTTTAGCGGGAAGAAGGAAAAAGTATTTTTAAATTCCTTTTCTACCAATAAATGGAATGAAAACTGGTGTTTTTGAGGCATAACAGATAAAATCCTCACGTTTTTTGTATTTTTCTTCCAGCATCGGGACTCCCGACCCATATCGTAACAGAAGGCTTATAAAAACAGGGCTCATTATCCCTGCCCACCAGTATCCGGAACCTGCTGAAAGAAAGAATATACCCCACCATAACAAGGCTTCCCCAAAATAATTCGGATGACGTGAAAATTTCCAAAGGCCTGAAGTAATAATTTTACCTTTATTTTCAGCTTGCTTTTTAAACCGGGATAGCTGATAATCAGAAATGGTTTCAGTGAGAAATCCAGCCAGGAAAACTATTAGGCCTGTAATTTTTATTATGCCGATACTGTTTTGAGATGATGCAAAGCTTAAAATTACCGGTGAGGCTACTATCCACATAACAAATCCTTGTAGCATAAAGACTTTGAAGAAGGCAATCAATGCAGCATTTTTACCCCATTCCTTTCTCCATGCAGCATACCTGAAGTCTTCATCCTTTCCTTTATTTCGTAGAAAAATATGAATGGAGAGTCTTGTTCCCCAGAGAATTATTGCGGCAATCATAAGGATATTAGCATCTTCAAGAGGCCATGACTTATAAGTTAAAACGATGGAGAGGATTACAAATCCCATTCCCCAGGCTATGTCTATAATTGAATTATCTTTTATAAGCTGCGCAAGGAGATAAAAAATTACCATATACAGAAATATGGTGAGACCGGAAACTATAATATAATCAGCTATCATTACAGGTAGATTATTCTGTCATTATTGCGAGTGCAACGGTTCCCATTCCTGCACTAAGACCAATTACGGGAGAAATATTAACAATGGAAAGGGGGTCTTCACCTGTAAGGTCTTTCATTTTTTCGGCAAACCATCCGGCTGTATTTTCTGCTTCAGCATGCAAAACAAGATATTTCCAGACCTTTTTTCCCCGGAGGAAAATTTCCGCATGTTTCATAACCTTTTTCATATTTGATTTCTGACTGAAGGCTTTGTCAAACAAGGCTGATCCTCCATCCTGATCCATTGAAATGATGGGTTTGACATTTAGGAGGTTTGCTATAAATCCCTTCATAGGACTAACCCTGCCGCCTCTGACCATGTTTTTAAGATTTTTCACACTAACCAGAATTTTAGTTTTTTCAACCCAGTTATTGAACTCATTAATTATATCCTGATGAGATAATCCATTACTGATGGCTTCAGCAACCCTCAATGTAAGCAGTCCAAGAGTTCCGGAGACATTTCTGGAATTGAGGACAGTGATTTTTTTATTCATTTCCTGACTGATCCGCTCAGCTGCTTTCAGACTATTATGGAGAGTCCCGCTAAATTTTCCGGAAAGGTGTAAAGCAATTATTGAATCATAATGACTTGCCAGATGAGAGTACAAGTTTGTGAAAGTTGCTTCATTGGGCTGGGAAGTAGTGGGGAAATCTGCACTTTGTTTAATCATACTGAAAAACTGGTCAGGTCTTATTGTTAGTTTATCAAGATAATGATTTTCACCGAAATGAATATTCAATGGAACAATCTGTATCTGGTAAAAGTCGATTAATTCCTGTGGAAGGTCACAGGTTGAATCCACAACAAGTGCTATATTCCACTTACGGGCTGTTGCAACTTCATGCTGCTTAATCATGTCATCGGCTTTCTGATAGGATAGTGTACCATATGCTTTTAATTCCTGAAATAAATCATGGGGGTTATTTGTGTGAATATGGATGCGAACTATTTTTTCCGATCCAGCAATGACAAGGGAATTTCCATATTTCTCAAGGCTTATTCTGAGCTTGTTCTTATCTATGAAATTGTTTCTGACAATACCTTCTGTGCAATATCTGAGACTAATATCTTCATGAGCAGGTAACTCAAAATTAACGGTTTCGATATCAGGGAGTTTAAGGAGAATATCGTTGTTTTTTATATTTTGAAGTATGCCTTCAATTATTCCTTCGAGAAAAAGGACGAATCCTTTTGCACCTGCATCCACAACATTTGCAATTTTAAGTGCTGCGAGTTTTTGTGTTGTTTCTTTCAGGGAATTGTTGGCAATTTTATGTGAGGTTTTAAAAAGATGCTTGAAATCATCTATTTTTCCTTTCTGGGAATAGATAAACTCTGCCCATTCCCTCATTACAGTGAGCATAGTACCTTCCACTGGTTCTGCAATAGCCTCGTATATATATGTTACCGAACGGTTAATAATTTCAGCAAATGAATCTATGGTAAGTTCGGGCAGGTTTTTTGATTCTGCGCTTACTCCGTAAAGAAACTGAGCGAAAATAACCCCTGAATTACCCCGTGCCCCATTAAGTGCTGCAACGGCAATTGCTCCGGCTGTATTTGTAAAAGAATGATCGGGTATGGTATTGTCAATTATTGCACGTAAAGTGGATGCGAGGTTGGTACCGGTATCTGCATCCGGAACCGGGAATACATTTATTTTATTCAGGTCTTTCTGGTTTTCAAGGATTTTGTTTGCTCCGGAAAGAAAGAGGTGGTAGTATAACTGTCCGCCCAGAACAGTAATTTTATCTTTTGCTTTCATTGTTTTTCCGTTTTTTAGAATGGTAAATGTAAACCTTTTTTTATATTATCTGATAATTCCGGCCAGAAACGACTTTGTTTCAATATTAAGACTTATTTCTTACTGTTACCTATACCTTTCATTGATAGCTGTATTCTTTTCCTTACTGTATCAACTTCAAGAACTTTAACTTTTACAGCCTGGTGAAGTTTAACAATTTCAGAAGGGTGATGTATAAATTTATCGGCTATTTGGGAAATGTGAACCAGACCGTCCTGTTTAACCCCCACGTCCACGAAAGCCCCAAAGTTAGTAAGATTGGTTATGATCCCCGGAAGTTCCATGCCCGGTTTCAGGTCGTTGATTGTAAAAACCTCACCTGAAAACTCGAAAATTTCAATTTTGGTGCGGGGATCCCGACCAGGTTTTGCGAGTTCCTGCAGAATATCATTTAAAGTGGGTAAACCGGTTTTGGGAGTTATGTATTTTTCAATGTCAATCTTTTTTCTTAGTTCCTCTTTTTTTATCAGGTCTTCGAGTTTGCAATTCAGATCAGAAGCCATTTTCTCTACCACATGATAGCTCTCAGGATGAACCGCAGAATTATCCAGTGGGTTTTCCGCATTTTCTATTCTCAGAAAACCTGCACTTTGTTCAAAAGCCTTATCTCCCATACGCTGCACTTCAAGAAGTTTATCGCGTGAAGTAAATGGGCCGTTTTCTTTTCTGTAATTAACAATATTTTTTGCCAGTACCGGTCCAAGGCCTGAAATGTATGTAAGCAGATGAACACTGGCGGTATTAACACTTACCCCTACCATGTTTACGCAACTTTCCACAACCTGCACGAGTCCGGACTGCAACTTATTCTGATCAACATCATGCTGATACTGTCCAACCCCGATTGATTTAGGGTCGATCTTTACCAGTTCGGCCAAAGGGTCCATTAATCTTCTTCCAATAGATACAGCACCACGGACCGTTACATCATATTCAGGGAATTCAGCCCTTGCAATTTTTGAAGCTGAGTAAACGGAAGCCCCTGCTTCACTCACAACAAAAACTTTCAGGTCTGCAGGGAAACGCATCATCTTAATAAAATGTTCTGTTTCCCTGCTTGCAGTGCCATTTCCAATTGCTATAGCTTCAATTTTATAAGATTCTACCAGAGTGGTAATTTTTTTTGCAGCACCGGACCTGTCATTCTGGGGAGCATGTGGATAGATAGTTTCATTATGTTGCAGATTGCCCTGACTATCCAGACATACTATCTTGCAACCTGTTCGGAATCCGGGATCAATGGCAAGTACATTCTTTTGCCCCAGAGGAGAAGACAGTAATAGCTGACGAAGATTTTCTGCAAAAACTATGATAGCTTCCTTATCAGCTTTTTCTTTGTGTAAAGCTTTGAATTCATTTTCCATAGAGGGATGAAGAAGCCTTTTATAAGAATCTTTGAGAGCAAGCTCTACATGCTTTGAAGTTTCTGAATTTCCAGATACAAATTGTTTCAGGAGATTTTCGATTGCCTTTTCTTCATCAGGGATAATACTGACCCGCAGAAACCCTTCCTGTTCGCCCCTTCTTATGGCGAGCATCCGATGCGAAGGACATTTGTTAAGAGGTTCTGAAAATTCATAGTAGTCGCTGAATTTCATACCCTCCAGTTCTTTTCCTTTTACAAGTTTTGAGTAGATAATGGCAGTCCTGGAAAAGAATCTTCTTACTGTATTACGTGCATTCAGGTTTTCGCTTATCCATTCAGCGATGATATCTCTTGCACCCTGCAAAGCATCCTCTGTGGTTTTAACCTCTTCGTTCAGGAACTCTTCTGCTTTTTTCGGCAGCATATGCTCCTTCTGTTGCAATATAATTTTTGCGAGAGGTTCCAGCCCCTTCTCTTTCGCAACATCTGCACGTGTTTTTTTCTTAGGTTTAAAAGGAAGATAAAGATCCTCCAGCTCAGTGGAATTCTCGCAATTTTCAATTTTATCCCTGAGCTCGGGAGTAAGATGGCCTTGTTCTTCAATAGTATTAAGAACTGTTTCACGTCGCTTCCTTAGGTCCTTCAGCTTATTTAATTCATCGCGTATGGCAGTGATCTGTTCCTCATCCAGGTTGTCGGTAAATTCTTTCCTGTACCGGCTTATAAAAGGTATTGTGGCTCCCTGTTCCAGAAGGATAATAGTGTTGGATACCTGAAATTCACTGATCCCCAGTTTTTTAGAAATAATAATCGAAAAATCAGACATTCTGATTACATTTAAAATTGAACTCAAAGATTGAAATTTTGTTTGATTTTAAAAAATTTGTTAGAGCAATACCCTTTGTTCGTAATTTCCCTGGCCACTGCACCATTAAGTTTTCCAGAGCAGGTGAAGATTGGCATTGAATCGAGCAAGCTGTTATTCAGGTTACATTACAGCGGGCAATTGTCTTTAAGCAATGTGCCGGCGAGATGCTTAAAGGCTTCGCTAAGGCGGTTTATCCGCTTAACAATATTTGTTAAGTTTTCTTTGAAATTCCTAACTTTGTTACATTCACTCTATTTCATACTTTTGTATAAAAAATCTACTTGATTTATCCTGCCAATTTTGAAGAGAAGACTGGTTTTAACAAGATCAGGAATATTGTTAAGACTTATTGCCAGTATGAACCCGGAAAGAAAGCGGTTGATGATCTGAGTTTTGTTGATGATTTCGATCTTGTGGAACTCAGGATTTCCATGGTTGAAGAATTTCGTTTGCTGGAATTATCGGGGAAAGAATTTCCGGTCGGGCACTTCATTGACCTCTCAGTTTTGCTTGAAAAATCGAGGATTGAAGGCGCATGGATGGAAGAACAGGATGTGGCAGGTTTGCGGAAATCCCTTGAATCAGTGAAGAGTATTATTTCTTTTTTTAAGAAGGACACTGAAAATCACTATCCTGCATTAAAAACGCTTGCAAAAGATCTGAAATATTTTCCGGTTATAAATGACCGCATCGAACTTATTCTAAATAAGAACGGTAGGATAAAAGACTCTGCTACCTCCGGGCTGAGCAGGATCAGGCATGCAATTTCTTCTATGGAATCTAATATTTCAAAAAAACTCAACAGTATTTTGAAATATGTACAATCGCAGGGTTGGATTGAGGAAGAAGCAGGTCTGGCCGTGAGAAATGGTCGTCCTGTTATCCCTGTTTCTGCTGTTTATAAAAGAAAGATAAAGGGATATATACATGATGAATCCTCAACAGGAAAAACAGTATATATTGAACCTGCAGAAATAGTGGAGGCCGGGAATGAATTGCGGGAAATGGAGAATGAGGAAAGACGGGAGATTATCAGGATTTTATCAGCATTTACAAGTTTTATCAGACCATATATCCCTGAACTGTTTATTGCTCATGAGTTTTTCGCTTTACTTGATTCTGTCAGAGCAAGAGCAAAGTTTGCACTGGAAATTAAGGCAATTAAGCCCGAAATTTGCAACAAACCATTTGTTAAATGGATTCAGGCGGTTCATCCTCTCTTATTTTTGTCATTACGTGCGGCGGGCAAGGAATCGGAAATAGTTCCATTAGATATTCAAATAAATGAAAAAGGAAGGATACTTCTTATATCAGGACCGAATGCAGGAGGGAAATCGGTCTGTCTGCAGACAGTGGGTTTGTTGCAATACATGTTCCAGTGTGGATTCCTGTTACCTGTGGCTGAAGGTTCCGTATTCGGTATTTATGAAAAAATATTTATTGATATAGGAGATGAGCAATCTATTGAAAATGATCTGAGTACCTATAGTTCTCATCTTGTAAACATGAAATATTTTTTAAGATATGCCGACAACAAAACTTTAATTCTTATTGATGAATTCGGAACAGGTACTGAGCCAATGCTTGGCGGGGCTATTGCCGAATCAGTCCTGGAAAGGCTTAACCAATATGAATGCTATGGAGTAATTACCACCCATTATACAAACCTGAAACATTATGCTGCTTCTTCAGAGGGCATTATTAATGGTGCAATGATGTTCGATAATCATAAATTGCAAGCTTTGTTTAAACTTGATATAGGAAGTCCGGGAAGTTCATTTGCATTTGAAATTGCCAGGAAAATTGGATTACCGGAAGATGTTCTCACCAGGGCAGGGGATTCAGTGGGCCAGGACCATGTCGATTTTGACAGACATCTGAAAGATATTCTGAGGGACAAAAAATACTGGGAGAACAAACGCCAGCTTATCAGGATCTCTGAGAAACGCCTTGCAGAACTGGTGGATAAATATGATACTGAGCTAAAAGATGCTGATAAATTAAGAAAACAAATACTTCGGGATGCAAAGCAAAAGGCAGGTGAAATACTTTCCGGAGCGAACAGGCAAATTGAAAACACAATAAGGGAGATAAGAGAAGTCGAAGCTGAGAAGGTTAAAACCAAAGAGGCAAGGCAAAAACTGGAAGCATTTAGAGAAGAAATTGAAAGGATAGATGAAGATGAAAAAGATGAGCTTCAGGAAAAAATGGCGAAATTAAAACTACAGGAGGAAACACCTCAAATTAAAAAACACATAAGCAGGAAGCCTCCTGTAAAAGAAGAGATAATCGGGAATAAAATTACCAAAGGTAGTTATGTTATAATGAAAGAAACTGATAATGCCGGTGAGGTGCTCAATTTGCAGGGGAAAAAAGCAACGGTGGCATTCGGAACAATGAAAGCTTTAGTCAATATCGACCAGGTTGAGATAATTGATACAAATAAATACCTGGAACTTACAAGGCGGTTTTCATCATATGACACCCGGCAGGGCTATAATGTAAGGGAAAAGAAACTATATTTTCGCCCTGAAATTGACATAAGAGGCAAGCGTGGAGAAGAAGCAATAGCAATGGTTACCGAATTTATTGATGAGGCTGTGATGGTGCAGGCCAGGGAATTAAGAATACTTCATGGCAAGGGGAACGGGATATTAAGGGATATGATCAGACAGTATCTTAATACCATGGATGTTATCGACTGGTTTGGTGATGAGCAAATAGAAAGAGGAGGGGCTGGTATTACTGTTATCAGGCTTGAGATATAAAAAAAAATACATTGATAGTTTATTCTGACATTATTACCCGGCGACTGACCTATACACTTGATCTTTTAATACAAGAGATACTTGGGATTGATTACAGGTTAACGGTGGATGCAAATGAAAATTTTACTAATGGTGAGCCTGTAATAAATTATTCAGGCCTTCAGATAAATAATGCCTTGAAGATCAATCCCCATGGCCTTCTCTTCGAGGAAGATATTAAGGTGCAGGATATTGAACCTGTTAAAGACTGGGATGGGTGTCCGGTTTTTTTTGAAACACCAGACGGACACATCCCTTTTGATCTCTTTGCAGCGTCTTTTTTTCTTGTGTCGAGGTATGAAGAATATCTTCCTTTTGTTCCTGACAGACACGGTAGATTTTCGGCAACATCTTCCGTCGCTTACAAGTTGAATATTCATAAACTTCCACTCGTAAATCTTTGGGTTAAAAAACTGGGAGAAAAACTTAAAGCATTTTTCCCCGGATTAATATTAAAACCATTGTCTTTCAATTATCTGCCTACTATTGATATAGATAATCCATGGAAGTTTCTGAATAAACCGGTTCTTCGCAGGAATCTGGGAATGATAAGGGATGTTTTTCATCTTGATCTGAATAATGCTTCCTGCAGATATAAAGTTTTAAGGGGCAAATTAACCGATCCCTTTGATACATATGATGAATGGGAAATGCTGCACGGAGATATGGCCGGACAGGTTATTGTTTTTGTCCTTTCATCTTCAGCTACCTGTTTTGATATGGCAATTAATCCTAATAATTCAGACTGGCAAAAGCTGATAAAAAAGTTATCAGAAAAACATAATATAGGGATGCACCCTTCCTACAATACCAATCGGGATGAAAAAAGGCTGCCGGAAGAGAAAAAATTTCTTGAATCCTTATGTGGTATATCCATAACCAGGAGCCGTCAGCATTTTCTAAGACTAAATATGCCGGGTACATACAGAAAATTAATTAAAGCCGGCATCAGGGAGGATTATTCAATGGGTTATCATGATTTAGCGGGCTTCAGAGCAGGAATAGCTCATCCATTCAGGTTTTTCGACCTGGAGAAAAATAAAACCGGGGATCTCCTTATATATCCTTTTGCAGTAATGGACAGGGCACTAAAAGATTATATGCAACTCAATACCTTCAATGCTTTTGAGGAAATATGCGAAATCATTAACCAGTTGAGAATGTCGGGGGGGATTTTTATTTCTGTATGGCATAACGAATCACTTGGTGACAATGGTGAATGGAAAGGCTGGAAAAGCCTGTATATTAAAATGAATAAACACATAAAAAAACTTCTGAATGATCCGTTACTTTAAAGGATTTGAAATTGACAGGAAAAAATGGGATGCCTGTATAGAAAATTCTGTGGCAGATCTTATATATGGGTACTCCTGGTATCTGGATTTGGTTTGCCCCGGTTGGAGCGGGCTGGTAAAGGATGACTATGAAGCTGTAATGCCTTTACCTAATAGGAAGAAATATGGAGTTTCTTATATCTTTCAGCCTGTATTTGCACAACAGCTCGGTATTTTTTCCAAACTACCACCTGATGAGGAATTATTAAAATCGTTCCTAAATGAGATACCCGCATTTTTCAGATTAATTGAAATCAATCTGAATTACAGCAATCGTATTAAAAGCATTGATTATAGCTTAACAGAAAAAGTTAATTATGTTCTTAACCTGAATCGTAACTACGACAACATAAAGAGACGATATTCCAATAATACCCGCCGAAATTTACAAAAAACACTACCTGATACAGAAATTAAGGAAAACATTCATCTGTCAGAGCTGATAAGAATGAAAAAGAAATATGCATTCAGAAAACGGAATAATGAGTATTATGAATGGATGCATTGTTTTGTTGATAAACTTATGAAGATGGGGAAAGGAGAAATTATAGGTGCTGAGTCCGACAGGAAACTTTGTGCCGCAGCACTGTTTGTGATATTTGGAAAAAGAATATATTACCTGATACCTGTTTCCACTGACGAAGGTTTAAGAAACAGTGCTATGTTTGCTATATTGGACTTTATTATTCAGAAGTTTTCCGGTAAGGATTATATTCTCGATTTTGAAGGCTCAAATATACCTGGAATAGCACGATTTTTTGAAGGATTCGGAGCGGGAAAAGTTAATTATCCATCCATCAGGATTAATCGATTGCCCACAATATATAAGATTTTCAAAAGATGAACAAATATCTTAAAAATATTATTTGCCCTTTTGCAAGCTTTCTGCCTCTCAGATTATTGATCAGTATAACAAAACAGAATGTTATTTTCCCTTTATATCATCTAATCAGTGATTTTCCTCCGCCACATATTAAGCATCTTTACAATCCGGTAAATACCATAAGGTTTATCCGGGATATGGATTACTTTTTAAAGCATTTCCGCCTAATTGATCCACTTGAGATTTCATGGCCGGTAACAGGTAAATCCTTTTCAGGTAAGCCGGGATTTCTACTTACATTCGACGATGGTTTAAGGGAAGTAGCTGAGATTGCAGCTCCTGTTCTTCGGAAAAAAGGTATTCCTGCTATCTTTTTTGTTAATAATGATTTTATTGATAATAAAGATTTGTTTTACAGGTATAAAGCAAGTATCCTTATTGAAAGGATGAGCAGCAGGATTTCTGAAAACTGCATAAATGAAACAGGTAAGATTTTTAAAATTCATCATCCTGACAGAAATAAAATAATCAAACGATTTTTGCAGATCAGTTATTCTGAGAAATCATTCCTTGATCAGGCTGCAGGGATTATGGAAGTTGATTTTAAATCATACCTTCTAAAACATAAACCCTACATGAATAATGTACAACTTAAAGACCTTTCAGAAAAAGGCTTTCTGATCGGGGCTCACGGTTACGCTCATCAGGAATTTAATAATCTGGATACTGAGGAAATGATAAGACAGATAAGGTTAAGTGTTGCGGATATCAATAATAAGTTTTCCCCCCATATAAGAACTTTTGCCTTTCCTTTTGGTGATCATGGTATTCCTTTAAAAGTGATAAAAGCTATTCATGATAAGGATAGAAAAATCGCAGACTTAAGTTTCGGTACTGCTGGTTTTAAGAGGGAGAAATACGGGAATCATTATCAGAGATTGCCTATGGAGATATATGGGAGCACAGTTTCCAGTATTGTTAAAACAGAATTTTTATATACAGTTTTCAGGGAGATTTTCGGCAGGAATGTTATTGCCAGGAACTAAATTTTCGTTGATATTAATTCAGATCAAACAGGAGGAAAACAATTTTATTCTTTTTTATAATATCTCTGATACGACGAATGAAATATTATTTTGAAAATGAAAATCTTAAATAACTGAATATCAAGATTTAAATAATTTCTTATTGCGTATAACCCTTTTAATATGCATGATATAAACATCTGCGAAACTTTAGTAAATACTAAAACGATGGATTTCTCTTATGTTAAAATAAAAGATCTGGAAGGTTTCGCATCATCACATTTCAACCTTAATGGTTATAATGTGGTAATTACACCATGGAGAGCGAAGAGTCAGGTTAAGAACCCAAATGCTGAGCCTGATGACATCGTCCTTATATTTACTAAAGATGATAAAGGGCAGGTAGGTGGTTATATAGGAGCGATGCCAGGGATGCTCCCAAAAGGTGAAAAAGTAAGATTTGCCTGGATAAGTTGCTGGTGGGTAGAGCAGGGTTCCGATCCGTGTCTTTCCTTATTACTCTTTGCTGAACTTCTCAGGGTATGGGGCAATAATATCATGTTCTCGGATATGTCCTTTAAGCCGGTGGAAAGATTAAAAGCAATATTTCCGGGGCTTATTAAGCAAAGAAGAGGATATCATATATGGTTCCGTTCGGATCTGTTTCATAAAATCCGGTTTTATCGTAGGAGGAATACCTGTCTGATTATGCTATTGAGGAAAATAAATAAGACGGGTGTATTTTTACCTGTTGATATTATCATCAATACATTATTATTTCCTTTTCAATTAATATATGCAGCTTGTTTGCAAAGAAGGCATTTAAGTTCAACATTTTCTCTATTAAGGGATATGAAAGAAAACAATTTTATCTGCGAACATACCGGGAAAGATATATTTTTACCAGATAATGAATATGTTCAATGGCTTGTTAATAATCCATGGTTGGTTAACAGGAGGAGAGGCTATATGGATATGGCCCGTAAATACTATTTCAGTTCATTTGCACAGGAGAATAAATTGTTTTTTTGGAAGGCATCAATTAATCAGGAAACAATAGGATGGATTATCATGTCGGTTAGGGATGGTACTGTTAAAACACAATATACCTACCTGCATCCGGAATATAAAGAGGAAGTATTATTTAATTATTTCGCCTTCCTGTTAAGAAAGTTTTCTTTTAAGGATTTTATAAGCTTCCATGAGGAAATCGTCCGGTTTATCAGCAGAAGAAATTTACCTGTACTCAGAAAGAAAGAATATATGAGGTATTATGGAATTACAAATAATCTGGTAAAGGTAACAGGAGCAGATTTCACCATGCAGGACGGATCCGGTGATTATATTTTTACCTGAGCCGGAGTTCTGAGATCAGTTAACTGTAATACCTGGAAAGAAATTCAATTTCAGGATCATTTATGTCGGTTTCCATCAATTTACCATCAGCGCATTTCATAATTCTGGAAGGATATTTTTTCAATAAGTTGTAATTATGGGTGGCAAGTATAACAGCTCTTCCGCTGTTGCTTATATCCATTAGAAGTTGTATTATCCCTTCTGAAGTCTGTGGGTCGAGATTTCCTGTAGGTTCATCTGCCAGAATAAGCTCCGGATTATTTAATAAGGCACGTGCAATAACTACTCTTTGCTGTTCGCCACCTGAAAGTTGATGAGGCATCTTATAACCTTTAAATCCTAATCCCACCTTTTCAAGCACCTCACCCATCCTCATCGCTATTTCTGCTTTCTTTTTCCAGCCTGTTGCCTTAAGAACAAATTCAAGATTTTCATTAACAGTCCGATCGATAAGGAGTTGAAAATCCTGGAAGACAATACCAAGCTTTCTCCTTAGTACAGGGACCTGCTTTTTCTTTATTTTTTCAAGGGAGACACCGGATACTATAGCATTCCCTTCTTTGAGCGGGATTTCCGCATTAATTGTCTTGATTAAAGTTGTTTTTCCGCTTCCAACTTTCCCGATCAGATAAACCAGTTCCCCTTTAGTAACCCTGAAATTCAAATCAGACAATACCAGATGATCATTTATGAACAATGAAGCATTTTGAAATTCAACCAGATTTTCTAAAGACATATGATGCAATTTATAATTGAAAGAAGACGTTTTTACAAATATCAGTGTTTTTATGTGAAAAAGAAAACCTTTAATTAACATCAGTGTGTTAATTAAAATGAAAACATTACCATAAGCCATACCTGTTTAATTAATAACTTTACACTGTATATTAAAAAAATGATCATGAGTTTTTTAATCCTGAGAAAATTTTTAGTACTGTTCTTTGTTTTGTGTTTGTTTATTATTAATATATACGGACAAAAAACAGAAATTCACTCCAATGAATGGAGAGATTTTTATAAGGGGCTCGACCTGTTCCGTAATGAAAAATATGGTGCAGCACAAAGATTCTTTTTAAAGTCTGTTGAATTAAATGAAAATCATAATTGCGATATAAATACACAGGCACAGTATTATGCGGCTTTGTGTGCCATTGAACTTTCAAATGATGATGCAGAGTTTTTAGTACTTCGTTTCATTGGTCAGAACCCTGAAAGTCCACTTGTAAATAATTCATGGTTTCGGCTGGCTGATTATTCCTTCAGAAAGAGGTCTTATCAGAATGCTCTTAAATATTATGATAAAGTTGACAGGTTCTTTTTAAGTGATGATGAATTATCTGAGTATTATTTTCAGGTTGGTTACAGTTATTATTTCAGACGTGACTTTGCCAATGCCAGAGTTGCATTTTATGAAATAAAAGATATCGATAGTAAGTATTCTTCACCTGCTCTGTATTATTATTCTCATATTGCTTACGAACAGGGTAATTACGAAACTTCCCTTAATGGATTTCTTCGCTTAACAGATGATGAAACCTTTTCTCAGGTGGCTCCTTATTACATAGCCCAGATATACTATTTACAGAAGAAGTATGACGAGGTGATTAAGTTTGTACCATCAATTATAGGATCTGTTAGTGGTAAAAGAGCAGCTGAAATGTCAAAGATTACCGGAGAGTCGTACTTCTACCTGGAACAATATTCTGAAGCAATATCTTACCTTGAAAGGTACAGTGAAGAAGTTATTCGGATAACTATAGAAGATAAATATCAGCTTGCTTACTCATACTATAAGACAGGTGATTACGGAAAAGCTGCTGTACTTTTTGAGCAAATATCCATGACTAATTCTGAGATTAGCCAGAGTGCCTTATATCACCTTGCCGACTGTTATCTTAAAAATGGTGATAAATCCAAAGCCAGAATTGCTTTTTCGGGTGCTGCAAGAATGGATTTCGATCCGGCGATAAAACAGGATGCTCTCTTTAACTTTGCCAAAGTAACTTATGAACTATCCTATTCCCCATTTAATGAAGCTATCAGGGCACTCAATTCTTATATTAATTCCTATCCGGCTTCACCGAAAACAGATGAAGCCTATAGCTTTCTTGTAATGGCCTATCTGAATACGCGCAACTACAGGATGGCTATGGAGTCTCTTGAGAAGATACTAATAAGGGACAGGGACATGGATAAAGCATATCAGCGTATTTCTTTTTTCAGAGGACTTGAACTTTTCACGAATCTGAGGTTTAACGATGCGATCATAAGCCTCGATAAGTCGCTCAGGTACGGTGAATTCGATCAGATAATACGGGCAAGAACGCTTTACTGGCTTGCTGAATCATATTTCCGGCAAGGTGATATTTCTACTGCCGAAGAATTTTATCATTTGTTTCTGAGCGATGACATTGCCACACAAACTCCGGAATATAAAATGCTCAATTATAGTTTGGGGTATCTCTCATTCTCAAAAAGAGACTATCCTGAAGCTGAAAAATGGTTTTCGATTTATGTAAGACTTGAGCCCGACAGGAATACTGTTACTTTTGCTGATGCATATAACAGGCTGGGAGACTGCCGTTTTATTGAATCGTCCTACTGGCAGGCTATTGAGCATTACGATAAAGCGATACAACTTGGCAAAGCTGATGTGCCCTATGCAATGTTCCAGAAAGGTTTTACACTGGGGCTTGTTGACCGCCCCCAGAGGAAGATAGAGGTATTGGAGCAGTTGTTAAAAGAATACCCTTCGTCATCCTATGTCGATGATGCACTTTTTGAAACAGGAAGGACATGGGTTACCCTTAATGGTCCACGTGAGGCTATGATCAATTACAAAAGGATAATAAATGATTTTCCAGGCAGTGCTTATGTCAGTCGTTCTTTAGTGCAATTAGGGTTGATTCACAGAAATGCTGGAGAAAACGAAGAGGCGCTGGAATATTACCTTCAGGTAGTGGAGCAATATCCCGGAACAACTGAAGCTTCAAATGCATTAAGAACTATAAGGGAGATATATGTTGACCTTAACCGGGTAGAAGAATATCTTGCATATGTGGAAAAAGTTGGTCAGGGGATTACCATATCAGAACAGGATTCCTTAATATATTATGCAGCTGAAAATGTTTATTTAAGTGGAGATTGTGATAAAGCCTTACCAGGATTAGATAATTACATTGCCCGGTTTTCTTCAGGGGGGTTTCTGCTTAATGCTCATTATTACAGGGCTGATTGTCTGCTAAGACAAAAAATGCCTGATGATGCATTTGCTTCGCTTCAGTATATTATCTCCCAGCCATTCAATATGTTTACTGAACCAGCATTAAATGTAGCTTCGCGAATAGCATTTTCAAGAGAGGATTATAATCTTGCAGCTCAATTATTCCAACAGTTAATTGAAAGGGGAGAGCAAAAAAATAATATACAGGAAGCAGAAACCGGACTAATGCGTTGTTATTATCAACTGGAAGAACATGGGAATACAATTAAAGCTGCCCGTCAGGTTTTATTACAAGATAAACTTCAGGAGGAAATTAAACGGGAAGCCCGTTACCTGATAGCGGATTCATATATTAAACAGAACGATCCGCTGGGAGCATATGATTGGTATGCGATACTTGCAAAGGAAGTTAACAGCAGGGAAGGAGCTGAGGCAAAATATCGTCTCGCGGAAATTGATCTTAACCGGGGCGAACCAGGTAAAGCAGAAAAAACTATTTATGAGTTCATAGATATGAATACCCCACATCAGTACTGGATGGGGAAAGCATTTCTTTTGCTTTCAGATGTTTTTATTCAGATGAATGATGACTTTCAGGCCTTGCAAACTTTACAAAGTGTAATTGATTTCTATACCTCAGAAAATGATGGGATTAAAGAGGAAGCAAGGCGTAAGAAAAAGATTATTTCTGATAAGACTGAAATACTCAACCAGCCGGTAATAGATGCTGAAATCTTACAGAATGACTCCCTGAATCAATGAACAATTAATAAAAGCCTCAAAAGATGAGAAAATGTAAAATAAGAAATATCAGTATAAAAAAAATCATCTTTTCCATTTCCTCCCTGAGCCTGTCTCTTGTATTTCTGCCGGTATTTTCGCAAAGTGGGGAGATCCAAAGGGAAGTCAGAGTGGTAAAACCCTATTCTCCCACCTTATCTGACGTTGGGAAAATCAACATTTTACCTGAGTTTCAAGATACAATAAGAATAACCCCTGATTTTAATTACTTTATAACTCCTAAAAGGTTCAGTACTTTTTATCAGCCTCAAAAGATGAAACCCGCCAGGATGACAGGTCTCCCTCTTGAAAAGTTATATAAGAGCCAATTGACAATTGGTATAGGGAATTATTTAAGTCCTTTTGGGGAGCTGACTATTAACCAGTTAAGATCAAGGACAAGTGCTTTTGGTGTTTATCTTAAACACCATTCTTCAGGAGGAAAAGTGAAACTTGACAATGATGAAAGAGTATTTGCAGGATTCAGTGATAATACAATAGAGGCTTATGGTAAATGGTTTATGAAAAAATCAGTGCTGGAAGGAAGCGTGAACGCGAATTACAATACCTCCCACTACTATGGTTATAATACCAATGTGGATACTATTTTGGAAAGAACAGATATCCGGCAGGGTATTTTTTCTGCCGGGACACAATTACTCTATTACTCAAAACATGCAGATTCTTCTTCCCTTGCATATAATGCCGCTTTCGGCTACCAGTTTACTAAAGATGGGTATGAAAATACAGAACATTCCGTTACAGCATCAGCTGATTTCGGAAAGCTCATAAGAGATCAGTTCATTGGCTTAAACATGGGAATAAGACATTATTTAACATCAGAGTCAATTGATTCATCCAATAATACTATCATTAGTATGAAACCATTTATAAGCAAAAAAAGTGATGAATGGATGTTTCTCGTGGGAATCAGTTCTGCAATAGATGTTCATGGGGATGACATGGAATTCAAGTTATATCCAAGAGCCGAATTTGAATTCCATATAGTGAAAAATGTATTAACCCCATACCTTGGAGTTGATGGTTACCGATCAGAAAATAATTATAGTAAGATATTATATGAGAATCCATTTATCATTCCGGGCCTTGGAGTTAAGAACAGTAATCACAGTATAATCGGTTTTGCGGGAATAAAAGGAAGATATAGTTCCCGGATAGCTTTTAATTTCAAGGGTTCATATTCGCTGGTACAGGATATGCATTTCTTCATAAACGATTCTGCTAATGTGCTGAGCAATCAATTTAACACGGCATATGATGATGTCGTAATAACCAGCTTTACCGGGGATATTAGCTGGTATCAATCGGAAAAACTCAAATTTCTGTTTAAGGGAAGATATTATAATTATGAGCTTTCGGGCATAGAATATCCATGGCACAAACCTAAAACGGAATTTGGAATTGGAGTATCATATAATTTAAGAGATAAAATATTTGTAGATTCACATCTGTTTTACAGAGGTAAAAGATATGCTCTCTCCCCTGATCTATTGTCTTCGCCAATAGAATTGAAAGGGTATATTGACGCAAATCTTTCTCTTGAATACTCTTATACAGGAATTCTTTCGTTCTTCCTCAGATTTAACAACTTCACTGCGAGCCGCTACGCGCTATGGAATCAATACCCTTCCCGGAGGTTTCAGCTAATGGGAGGGTTTAAATATTCCTTGTAGCTTGAGTAATTGTATATTGGGGCTTAGTTTTCCGGAATGCTGAATTTCTGCCGGTATATCTATCAATAGTTGTGGCCAATGCCAAAAAAAACTTGCAAAAACGATCTCTTATTTTTGCAAAAGTAAATTATTATTTACCTTTGCAATATTACAATGTTTAGTAAAACTGTATGAAATGTTCCGAATTGTATAGACTTCTGATAAGAGATGGATGGTATCCAATTTCACAAAAGGGTTCTCACGTTAAAATGAAACATGATAAAAAATCCGGGATAATTGTTTTTCCAAAGCATGGTAATCAGGAGTTAGGTAAGGGTATGGAAAAGAGAATCATAAAAGATGCAGGGTTAAAACAATGAAGGTTAAAAGGAGAGTATTATGAAAACAACAAGGAAAAGAATAAAAATGATAGTTGAAAGAACTGAAACAGGGTTTTCCGCTTTTTCTGACAATTATCCAATTTTTACAACTGGACGGACAATTCCGGAATTAATTAACAATGCTTTTGAATCTGCAACTCTTTATTTTGAGAATGATGAAATCGAATTGACTCATGAGAATATTAAATTTGAAATCGATTTCAAGCAGTTTTTTCAGTATTACAAAGTATTAAACTCAAAATTTCTTGCCGACAAAATAGGGATGAATCCAACATTATTATCGCAATATATTCAAGGGCACAAAAAACCATCGAATAAACAGACGGAGAAAATTTTATCAGGAATTCAACAAATTGGTCAAGAGCTATCAGAGATTAATTTAATTTACAGATAATAAGAGGCACAGGCCACAACAAATGGCAAACCCAATGCGGGCAAAAGTTGCTGATTAGTCAATAATGTCAATATTTTTACATTTAACCCTTATGTGATTTATTATCAATGAGATATATCGGGATTAAATTGTTGAAAAAACCCTGTTTTTAATATTGATTTAATAATAAAAATCCACTTTTTTTTTGTAACTTCGTACAGCTGATTGTGAAGATGGGAAAATTTTGTAAGGCATTGAGAAATAGTTGTTTTTATATTACATGCAAGGTGTTTTCCCGGGCAATAATACAAGGAAGATGAATATCCCTTCCGGGTTTTTCAACTCCATAATTTTAGCTGTTTAAAGACTGGGTGTTTACTCGTCTTATTGATGATTTATGTCTTTGTAAAAAATTTGTTTAATGGATAATGTAGAGAGGAATTTGAGTAACGGAATTACGGGAAATGATTATTCCGCTGTGAGTATACAAGTGCTTGAAGGTTTGGAGGCAGTGAGGAAACGACCGGCAATGTATATTGGGGATATTAGTGTAAAGGGTTTGCACCATTTGGTTTATGAAGTTGTTGACAACTCCATTGATGAAGCTCTTGTTGGATATTGCAACCGTATAGATGTAATAATTAATGAGGACGGCTCTGTTACTGTTACTGATGATGGGAGGGGGATACCGGTTGATATGCATGAAAAAGAAAACCGTTCTGCCCTTGAGGTTGTTATGACTGTCCTTCATGCCGGGGGAAAATTCAATAAAGACTCTTATAAAGTTTCAGGAGGCCTTCATGGGGTTGGCGTTTCTTGTGTTAATGCATTAGCATCCAGGCTTGATGTTAAGGTATTCAGGGATGGAAAGATTTATCAGCAGGAATATGAAAGGGGAAAACCTCTGTATCCGGTTAAGGAGATTGGTGTTATTGGTAAAACAGGAACGGAAGTAACATTTTTTCCGGATCCTCAGATTTTCACCACAACAACATTCCATTTTGAGATACTCTCCTCTCGTCTCAGGGAATTAGCATTTCTGAATAAAGGGATTACTTTAACCATAACAGATAAACGTGAATTTGATGAAAACGGGAATGGCAATGGTAATGGCAACGGGAATGGCAATAAAAAGCATCCATCTGAAAGTTATCATTCAGAAGAAGGGCTTAAGGAATTTGTTGCTTTTCTGGATGCTACAAGAGAGAAACTAACAGATGATATTATTCATATCGATACAATAAAAAACGAAGTTCCTGTTGAAATTGCATTTCAATATAATACTTCTTTCTCGGAAAATGTTCATAGTTATGTAAACAATATAAACACTATTGAAGGAGGGACGCATCTTGCAGGATTCCGTCGCGGATTGACCCGTACCCTTAAATCCTATGCGGAAAAGTCAGGCATGCTGGCCAAACTGAAATTTGATATTAACGGAGATGATTTCCGAGAGGGGCTTACCGCGATTTTATCGGTAAAGGTTGCTGAACCACAATTTGAAGGTCAGACAAAAACGAAATTGGGGAATTCCGATATTATGGGAATTGTTGATCAGGCTGTTAGCGCAGAATTGTCAAATTATCTTGAAGAACATCCCAAAGATGCAAGAACAATTGTCCAGAAGGTGATTCTTGCTGCAACTGCACGCCATGCAGCGAGGAAAGCAAGGGAACTTGTACAGAGGAAAAATGTTCTTTCCGGAGCTGGTTTGCCCGGGAAACTTGCTGACTGCGCCGATAAGGATCCTGCTGTTACTGAAATTTACCTTGTTGAGGGCGATTCTGCTGGTGGGACAGCAAAACAGGGAAGAGACCGGGCATTTCAGGCAATACTTCCTCTCAGAGGAAAGATCCTCAATGTGGAAAAGGCAATGTTGCACAAAATTTTTGAGAATGAAGAAATAAAAAATATTTTCACCGCACTTGGTGTTTCCATTGGTACTGAAGAGGATAGTAAAGCACTTAATCTTGACGGATTAAGATATCATAAGGTTATTATAATGACGGATGCTGATGTGGACGGAAGTCATATAACTACTCTGATAATGACATTCTTTTTCCGGTATATGACCGAGTTGGTACAAAGGGGATATTTGTATATTGCTACCCCCCCTCTTTATCTTGTTAAAAAAGGTAATCGTGAAAAATATTGTTGGACAGAGGAGGAAAGACTTGCCGCTATCGCGGAACTCGGAAAGGGAAATACGGCAGGGATTCATATGCAGCGCTATAAAGGTCTTGGAGAAATGAATGCTGAGCAACTTTGGGATACAACTATGAATCCTGCTAATCGTACTCTTAGGCAGGTCTCTATAGATTCAGCTGCAGAAGCAGACCGGATATTTTCCATGCTTATGGGTGATGACGTACCTCCGAGAAGAGAATTTATTGAGAAACATGCCAAATATGCCAAAGTGGATGTATAGTTAACAGGAAATATCATATTTGTTTTCTTTATTTATTCTTCAACCCGTACAAGCGATTATATTATTATTTGCATAAGATAAACAAGTGCTAAACCTGAGAAAATTATATAGTTCGTAAGAGCTATTATATTATTGATAAGGTTTGTCAATTTTCCCATACTGTAACATAATCCGTTTTTTTTATTTAAATTTACCCACACACATTTATTTACTCCGCAAATGTCTGAGAACAATTCAAAAATTGAGCTTAGGAGTGAAGAAGTAAAGGAGATACTTGGGCATGTTCCGCATTGGATTATCAGATGGGGAATCCTGGTGTTTTTCATTACCTTTTTTATTTTGCTGTTTGGAAGTTGGTTGTTTAAGTACCCCGACGTTATTGTAGCTGATATATTTATTACTACTGAAAACCCTCCGTCACACGTAATAGCAAGATCCGATGGGAGGATTATGAATTTATTTGTTCAGGACAATGAAAAAGTAATATCAGGTCAGGTACTTGCTATAATTGAAAACCCATCACGATTCCAGGATGTAATAATACTTAAATCATACCTTGATTCATTCAGAATTGTCTATGATATAAGGGAAAATGAGTTTTTTAAATTTCCATCTGAATTTTATCTGGGGGATATACAATCGTATTATGCAAATTTCCTGAAACTATATGATGATCTGCAAAATTTTGTTTTACTTGATTATCATGAGAGAAAAATATCATCACTAAACAATGAAATTGCAAGATACAGGAATTACTCAATAAGGCTGAGAAATCAGTGCAATATTCTCCGTGAGGAAGAAAAGCTTACCGCAAATCAATATAAACGTGATTCCCTTTTATATCTTCAGGGTATGATCCCTGAAGCGGAGTATGAGAAAACGAGGACTCTATTATTGCAGAAGCAATACAATCTTGAACAGTCTTTGATAACTCATGCCTCAAATGAGATACATATATCGAAACTGGGCCAGCAGATACTTGATCTTGAATTACAAAAAAGCCAGGATAGGTCTAAGCTCGAACTCCTGTTATTTGAGTCATTAGATAACCTTACGGCTCAGATATCTTTCTGGGAGCAGAAATTTCTTATTAAAGCAACAGTTGACGGGATTGTAACTTTCACCCGTATATGGAGTGAAAATCAAAATGTCAGGACAGGGGATCTGGTAATGTCAGTAATCCCTGAAGATCAGGGAGAGATAATTGGGAAAATGAACCTTCCGGTCAAAGGAGCGGGAAAGGTGGAAACAGGACAACGGGTTAACATCAAATTCTCGAACTATCCATATATGGAATATGGGATGGTTCCCGGAAACATACATTCCATCTCACTGGTTACAAGTGATAATCTCTATTCGGTTCTTGTCAGGTTAAATGACGGATTGAAAACCAATTATAATATAGTTCTTGACTTTAAACAGGATATTCAGGGCATTGCCGAAATTATAACAGATGATAAGAGATTACTGGAAAGAATAATTTACCCTGTTAAGTCAATAATAAAAAAACAGAAAAGTTTATAAATCTCTCTATTAGATATACTTTAACAGATTGGAAAAATCAACCTCTATTTATTTTTATTCCCTAAAGAGAACAAGTTTTTTTACTTGCTCCCTTTAGGCTTAGTACCTTACATCTAATATTCTTGTATTATTTGGCAAAAATTCCAAAAAACA
>CAZGKF010000016.1:0-55911 GCA_964526475.1 uncultured Bacteroidaceae bacterium | reverse complement strand
TAACTTACAAATTGAAAGTGAATTCTAAAGTCATAAGGCTTTTTAGACAGCCTCAAGAGTTGAACATTGGGAAAATAGGGATAGGAGGTAATTGAGCTTCCTGAATAATGAAATTTAAAAATAGGAAAAATGAAAGTACTTAAATTCGGAGGATCATCTGTTGGTTCACCGGAAATTATTTTAGAAGTAAAACGAATAACAGAAAGTGAAACCAAACCAATTATTATTGTTGTTTCTGCTTTCAAAGGAATAACAGACCAGATCACAAAAGCCTGTGAGATAGCAGAGCAAAAAAACGAATCCTTTGTTGCTGAGGTTGAGGACATTCGTAAACGACATCTGGAAGTTACGGATAAGATAGTGCCAATATCAAAACGCGACGATGTAGCAGAATATATTAATAAAATGCTCAATGATTTTTCTGAATTGCTTTATGGCATATATATTTTGGGCGATCTTACCCTCAAAACCCTTGACCATCTTTTAAGTTACGGTGAAAGGCTTTCATCCTTTATAATTGCAAACGTAATAGAAGGGGCTGTTTGCATTGATATGAGAAACTTTATTCGTACCGACAACAATTTCGGAAATGCTCAGGTTGACTTTGGAATTACAAATAAGCTTATTAATGAAGCATTACAAAATATTCAGGGAGTAGTTGTTGCTCCGGGATTCATTGCCGCAAATCAAAAGGGAGATATTACAACACTAGGCAGGGGGGGGTCCGATTATACAGCAGCAATTATTGCAGCAGCAGTGGAAGCTGAGCTACTTGAAATATGGACCGATGTGGACGGCTTTATGACTGCTGACCCGAGGAAAGTCAGTAAAGCATATCCGATTGCGCAACTTAGTTATTCTGAAGCTGTCGAGTTATCACATTTTGGAGCAAAAGTAATATATACACCGACTCTTTTCCCGGCATATAAAAAGAACATCCCGATTAAAATTAAAAATACTTTTAACTCAGCAGCCCCAGGAACCCTTATATCCTCAGACAGTGGTAATGGAAGCGTAAGTCCGATAAAGGGGATTTCCTCTATAGATCAGGTTGATCTTGTTACCTTGCAGGGAAGCGGTTTACCAGGAGTTACAGGAATCTCCATGAGACTATTTTCAGCTCTCGCAAAATATAATATCAACGTAATTCTTATTACCCAGGCCTCTTCGGAATATACAATAAGTATTGCCGTATCGCCCTCAGATTCTGAGAAAGCAAAACATTCACTTAATGAAGAATTTCTTGTTGAAGTGCATTATAAAAATATTATTGATATTCATATTGAGAAAAACCTTTCTATTATAGCAATAGTTGGAGAGAAAATGAGAAATACCCCGGGGATATCAGCTACATTGTTCAATTCCCTGGGAAGAAATGGTATTTCTGTTATTGCTACAGCGCAGGGATCCTCCGAATTAAACATTTCAATAGTTATTAAGCAGGAGAATCTCAGAAAAGCAATGAACGCTATTCATGAAGGTTTCTTTCTTTCCCACTATAAAGAATTGCATCTCTATGTTGCCGGAACCGGGAATGTTGGCAAAAGCCTGCTTGAACAAATCAGCAACCAGCAAAAAATTCTGTTGCGTGAGCACAACCTCAAAATCAATATTGTTGGAATAATAAATTCCCGGAAAATGCTTACCAGCGAAACAGGATTAAATGTAAACGAATATTTACCTCAACTGGATAAAGGGGACACTTCTGATCACAAACTTTTTCTCAGGAGCATAACCGAAGCAAACCTGAGAAACTCTGTTTTCATAGATTGCACAGCCAGTCAGGAAGTAGCACATTTGTACAAAGACCTTTTTGAAAGGTATGTTTCGGTTGTTACTGCTAACAAAATAGCATGTTCTTCAGATTTCGGCTTATATAAAGAGCTTAAACAATCGGCAAAAGAAAAGGGAGTAAGGTTTATTTTCGAAACAAATGTAGGAGCCGGACTGCCAATTATTAATACAATAAACGACCTGATCAAGAGTGGTGACAAAATTCTTGGTCTTGAAGCTGTTCTCTCAGGAACATTAAATTATATATTTAACACTATTAGTGAAAAAATACCTTTTAGTAAGGCTGTTAAAATGGCCAGAGAGAAAGGCTTCTCGGAACCTGATCCACGGATTGATCTCAGCGGAACAGACGTTATGAGGAAACTTGTAATTCTCTCCAGAGAATCCGGATATCCTTTGGAAAGCAAAGACATTCAGATAAAAAGTTTTCTGCCTGCAGAATGTTTTCAAGGTGATATTGATAATTTCTGGGACGAACTGGAAAAAATCGATGCCTCATTCGAGAAAAAAAGAAAACTTCTTGATTCTAAAGGAGGAAGATGGCGTTTTGTTGCAATTCTTGAGAAAGGAAAGGCCTCCATTGAACTGAAAGAAATCCAGGAAACTCATCCGGCATATGAACTGGCCGATAGTAATAATATAATCCTCATCAGAACAGAACGTTACAAAGATCAACCAATGGTTATCAGAGGTTACGGAGCAGGGGCTGATGTGACTGCTGCCGGCGTTTTTGCTGATATTATCCGTATTGCAAATATTTAGAAATGATTGAAGCTGTAATTTTTGATATGGACGGGCTACTGATTGACACAGAGCCATACTGGCAGGAAACTGAAAGAAAAATGCTTAAGAAGTATGATATAGATGTCAATCATGAAAACCTGAAAGGGACCCTCGGGCTTCGACTTGATGAACAGATAAAATACTACTATCAGATTAAACCATGGCCTGAACCGGATTTTGAAAAAGTTGCCCGGGAATTTGAAGGAATAATGCAGGACTTCTATTTAACAAAAGCTGTCTTAATGGAAGGGGCTGATTATATTATCAGTTTCTTTAAGGACAGGGGCTTCCCTCTGGCTCTTGCTTCATCCTCATCTGATCTGCTCATAAATACTTTTGTTCAAAGGTTTGGTTTTAAAGGAACTTTTAATGTAATGCATTCAGCTGTAAAAGAGGAATTTGGCAAACCTAATCCATCAGTGTATATAAGCACTGCACGTAAACTGGGTAAAACCCCATCATCATGTCTGGCTTTTGAAGATTCATTGAATGGATTACTAGCCGCAAAGTCAGCAAGAATGAAAGCAGTTATTGTCCCCGATCACCGGACTTCAGGAATGAATAAATACGATATTGCAGATATGGTATTAAACAGTTTATTAAACTTTGGTGAAAAGGAATATAAATTATTAATGAACTCTTAACTGTGAAAAATTCAGTCAAAATTTTCGCCCCGGCAACAGTTTCCAATGTTGGTCCTGGTTTCGATATGATGGGATTCGCTCTTGAAAAACCCGGGGATATTCTTATTATTAAACCGAACTCCAGAAAAATTTTTCGTATTTACAATAATTCACATACCGTTCTGCCCGAAGACCCAAAAGAAAATATTGCCACAATTGCCCTGGGTGCTATGTTATCAAAATTAGGAACATCACAGGGTTTTGATCTGCATTTTGAGAAGAAAATAAAACCTGGGAGCGGAATTGGATCAAGTGCAGCGAGTTGTACTGCTGCTGTATTCGGCGCAAATGCCTTGCTCAATTATCCGTTTACCCCTATGGAACTAATCCCTTTTGCCCTGGAAGGAGAAAAAGTTGCCAGCGGGAGCCTTCATGCCGACAATATCGCACCAGCCATGCTGGGAGGCTTTGTCCTTATAAGATCGTACAACCCACTCGATATAATTTCACTTCCTCCACCTGAAAATATTACCTGTGCTGTTATACATCCCGAAATTGAAATAAAAACCTCTGAAAGCAGAAAAATGATTCCAGAGGTAATATCTATGAAAAAAGCCATTAAGCAATGTGGTAATCTTGCAGGTATAATTTCCGGAATTACACTCTCTGATAATGAACTTATCTTCAGATCTCTTTTTGATGAATTTGCTGAGCCACACCGGTCTCCTCATATTCCGGGATATATTCAGCTTAAGAATGAACTTCTTGCTAAAATATCCTGTGGTTGCAATATTTCAGGTTCCGGGCCTTCAATTTTCACACTTACGGGAAGCCTTGAAGACGCAGAGAAAGCAATCTCCTTAATGAAGAATGCATATAAAAACCTCCGGATTGATTATGATGTTTATATCTCAAAAATAAGTGATACAGGAACAAGAATTATAGCATAACTCTATGCTTAGCATTTCATATATTAAAAAAAATAATGAAGTATTACAGTATCCATAATAAAAATTTCAGGCTTAGTTTAAAGGAAGTTGTGCTAATGGGGCTTGCTCCGGATAAAGGTTTATTTATGCCGGAAAGAGTCATTCAGCTTGATGAATCTTTTATCAAAGAACTTTACAAATTTACACAGGAAGAAATAGCTTTGAAGGTATGCACAGCTCTATTTGGTGATGATATTGACCATTTTGAATTAAAAAAAATTGCCCTTGAAACTATAAACTTCCCGTTTCCTCTTGTTCATATACATAACAATATTTATTCACTAGAACTTTTTCATGGGCCAACTCTTGCTTTTAAAGATGTAGGAGCCAGATTTATGGCCCGGATTTTAGAATATTTTACCAGGGACTCCAATAAAAACATCCATGTTCTGGTAGCAACCTCTGGTGATACAGGAAGCGCTGTAGCAAACGGTTTCCTGGGAGTAAAGAGAGTGAAAGTTCATATACTCTATCCTAAAGGACTGGTAAGTGTTCTCCAGGAAAAACAATTCACTACCTTAAATGAGAATATCACTGCCCTTGAAGTCGAAGGTACCTTTGATGATTGCCAGAAACTTGTGAAAGAAGCATTTACCGACAAGGAACTAAATCAATATATGAACCTGACATCAGCAAATTCTATTAACCTTGCACGTCTTTTGCCCCAGTCTTTGTATTATTTCTTTGCAATTAACCAACTTGGCAAAAATGCTCCCGAACCGGTAATTTGCGTTCCAAGTGGTAATTTTGGAAATTTAACATCAGGCCTTTTTGCAAAAAAGATGGGACTTAAGGTGAAAAAGTTCATCGCTGCCACAAATATTAATGATATTGTTCCGGAATATCTGAAAACAGGGCAATATAAACCAAAACCATCAATCCGTACAATAGCTAATGCCATGGACGTGGGTAATCCAAGTAACTTTGCAAGAATACTTGAACTTTACGGGAACTCCCGTAAAGCCATCAGAAAAGATATTGCAGGCTTCAGTTATTCAGATAAAGAACTTAAAGAGTCCATAGGTACAGTATATAAGAATTTCAATTATCTGACTGATCCTCACGGTGCTGCAGGATATCTTGGGCTTCGTGATTATTATGAAAATGAGTTAATGGAAACAGGTATTTTCCTTGAAACCGCCCACCCTTCCAAATTCCCGGAAACTGTTGAAAAAATAATCGGCGAAAGCATGGATATACCGGAAAGATTAAAAATATTTATGCATCTGATAAAGAAATCCATTTCATTAAGCAGGGAATATAAACATTTCAGAGAATACTTATTATCACAGAAATAATTCTATATCCTTTTCATTATCCCCAACTCAATTTCCTAATACAAATGATCTGATTATTTCAAGTAATAAGTCCGGTTGTTCGGCATGCACCCAATGTCCTGAATCAGGTATGGAAATTATTTCAGCTGCAGGAAATATGGAATTTATTAAGCTTATGCCAGTATCGTCAATATATTCCGAATTGGCTCCTCTGATAAATAGCACCGGGAAACCACTTATCCCTTCCCCATCACGGTATCTTGCAGGATCAATTCCATCCATGATCTCAGGCAATTGATCAATTAATGTATCTAAATTCAGCTTCCATGAAAATTTGCCATCTCTGTTTCTTGCTACATTCTTCAATAAGAAACTTCTTACTCTTGCCGATTGCAGTATCAGGGAAAGTTGCTTATCTATTTCCTGACGCGTGGTAACAAGTGACAGATCTACACTTTTCATTGCATTGAGAATGTTCCTATGCTGTATTGCCTGTGGAACAGGTTCTTTAAGATCTTTGTAAGACCGGGGAGAAATGTCAATAACAATGATTGATTCCACTCTTTCAGGATAATCAACAGCAAAATGCATTACAGTTTTCCCACCCATGGAATGACCTAATAAAACAGCTTTTTTTATTATCTCTTTTTCCATGAAATCAAAAAGATCATTCTTCAGGAGTTGGTAGTTATGCTCCCTTGTATGCGGAGAATTCCCATGATTTCTCTGATCAATAATAAAAACTTCAAAATGTTTTGAAAGAGACTTACCAATGCTTACCCAGTTATCAGAAGACCCATAAAGCCCATGCAGTATTATCAACGCCGGACCTTTACCATATTTACGAAAAAACAAATCCATTAAAAACTCATAAAAGCTGGTTCTTATACATCTGTATGGAATTCTCCAGCCCCATGTATAATGCATCTGATATAAGAGCATGTCCGATAGAAACCTCAAGAAGACCCGGGATATTTTCATTAAAAAAATGCAGGTTATCAAGATTAAGATCATGGCCTGCATTCAATCCCATTCCGGACAAAAGAGCTTCTTTTGCTGAGATAATAAAAGGTTCGATAGCAGCTTTTTTATCTGCTTTGAACATCCTTGCATAAGGTTCAGTGTAAAGTTCTACCCTGTCAGCACCTATTACTGCTGCCTGTCTTATCATTGCAGGATTTGTATCCACGAAAACGGAAGTACGGATACCTTTGGACTTCAAACCTGCTATAACATCTCTGAGAAAAACCTCGTTGCTGATTGTATCCCATCCCGAAGACGATGTAATAGCATCAGGGGGATCGGGAACCAAGGTAACCTGATCCGGCAAAACTGTATAAACAAGATCAAGAAAAGATGAGGATGGATAGCCTTCGATATTGAATTCGGTTGTTATTATCTGCTTAATATCCAATACATCCTGATACCGTATGTGCCTTTCATCCGGACGGGGATGAACGGTAATTCCATCTGCCCCGAATCTTTGACAATCAACAGCAGCTTTTAATACATCAGGAATATTTCCTCCCCTTGCATTACGAAGTGTTGCAATTTTATTTATATTTACACTTAATCTTGTCATTATGTTGAGTTTTTCTGAGCATTAAAGATAAAGCTTTTTAAGATAGATAATTATGCTGGCAAAGGATTTAATGTCTGATGTTGTTCCTGCCCTGAAGACCTCCGACACAGGTTATCAGGCTTTAGCATGGATGGATATTTTCAGAATATCCCATCTCCCTATTGTTAATAACGTTGAATTCCTGGGACTTATCTCTGATAAAGATATTTATAATCTTAATATGGCAGATGAAGCCATAGGAGCCCATAGATTATCACTTTTTAGCCCATATATATTTGAAGATCAACACATTTATGAAGTAATAGGCCTGGCATCGCAACTGAAGCTAAGTGTTATTCCGGTTCTTGAAAGGGGAAATAATTATCTCGGACTTATCACATTAAACGACCTTGTGACTCATTTTGCAGGCTTATCAGCTCTTCAGCATCCCGGTGGAATTATCATCCTTGAACTCAATGAGAGTGATTATTCTCTTACTCATATTTCCCAGATCGTGGAAAGTAATGACGCAAAAATCCTCAGCTTATATATCTCATCGGATGAAGATTCCACCAGGTTGTCAGTAACACTTAAAATTAACCGCACCGACCTGACTTCCATAATACAGACATTTGAACGTTTTAATTATGAAATTAAAGCCTCTTACATGAAAGAAGATGACACGGAAAACCTTTTTCAAAACCGTTATGACTTTTTTATGCGTTATCTGAATATATGATTGTATTTTTGAAATAACCCTTTTTCAATGAAAATAGCACTCTTTGGAAAAAAATTCCTGAACGATGCAGGCAAGACTATTACTGATCTTATTTCATTTTTATCTTCCAATGGTGCTGATATCTGCATATATACCGACATTAATGATTTCCTGCAGAAGATATCCATGCTTGCTCCATATTCTTATGATCTTTTTTATGATAATAACTCCCTTCCTCTGGATACAGATTTTCTTCTAAGTATTGGAGGGGATGGAACATTCCTTCAAACTATCGGAATAGTAAAAAATACCGGCATCCCTGTAATTGGAATAAATACAGGAAGATTAGGGTTTCTCGCAAGCCTGTCTCCTGAAAATTTACATAAATCAATGGAAGCATTATTCAGGAATCAGTATTCCATTGAAGAAAGAACTCTTATCAGAATTGAAACTCAGGATCAACAATGGAAAGGTTCCGATACCGCCTTGAACGAGATAACTATTCACAAGAAAGATATGGGAATGATTACTATTCATGTTGAACTTGATAATGAATTTCTCAATTCTTACTGGGCCGATGGATTAATTATCTCTACACCAACAGGATCAACAGCTTATTCATTGAGTGTGGGAGGACCAATTATTCTTCCGGATTCAGAAAATCTGATTATTTCACCAATATCCCCACATAATCTTTCTGTCAGACCTATGGTAATACCGGATTCCAAAAAATTAAAGCTTAAAGTAACCAGCCGGTCCGGTGAATTCCTTGTTGCTCTTGATTCCAGATCAATGATCAGATCATCAGATAATGAATTACTGATTGAAAAAGCACCGTATAAAATGAAATTCGTCAGGATACATGGCAGCAGCTTCTATAATACATTAAGGAATAAACTAATGTGGGGTATTGATAAAAGAAATTAACCGGATTTGTTAATACTTAACGCTAAACAAATAAATATTCTTAAGGAATTATCGTATATTTATCTTTATAATATCTTATTTCATTATCATTATCTTTATTAAAATATAGTTTAGTTTTCTGAATTATTTAATAATATATTTATATTTGTAGCTTATTGAGTTGATTATGAATAAAAACATAATACTATATCTCTTCGTTTTTCTTTTTTCCCTTCCTCTTACTTCTACTGCTCAAAGGTGGAAACTTAGAAGGTATGAAGCTTCATTCGGACTTGCGGCAACCAAGTTTTTCGGTGATGTAGGAGGCACTGCGGATGCAGATAACGCCATGGGGTTTAAGGATATACAGATTCAGTACATCAGACCCGCATTTGTTTTTACTTCTGCCTTTAAAATTACCGGGGACATGAATATAAAAATGAACCTTGTCTATGGATTTATTAAAGGAGATGATATTGGATCAAAAAATGAAGTTAGAAATTATGCTTTTAAATCTTCCATTTTTGAGCCTTCATTTCAGTTTGAATATTACCTGATCCCTGAAACAAGATCGTTTGCTTCCTCTGCTTTATTTAACCGTAGAGGAATGGTGAATAATTACTCAAAAGTATTTATATATATTTACGGAGGAGTAGGCGGAATTTATTCAAATCCGAAACCACAGAAAGATTTTGTTGCTAACTTTGACAATAATTTCAGTAAGTTTGGTGTTACTTTTCCAGTTGGGATAGGAGCCAAATTTACTCTTGACTCAAAATGGTCACTGGGTGTCGATTTTGGACGCAGATTTACATTAACAGATTACATTGATGGCTATACCACAGAATTTTCCAAACATAAGGATACATATTACATCGGCTCTTTCAGCGCAATCTATAAGATCAGGGCCGACAGAAGAGGTTTGCCGGTTCTCAGAAGACAATACCGACGTTTTTAGTTTACACCATAAATGCTTTCTGAAATTAATTCTTACTATCCTAATCCTGATTTCAGAGAGTATGGTATTCCCACAAATTAGTTTTTCCCAGAGAAACGCAGATATAGGAATATTCTACGGAATTTCATATTACCAGGGAGATATAAATCCATATCTGCCCTTTTATTCTTCCGGTTTCGCAATTGGGGCTCTCTACCGGTACAATTTCCATCCAAGAACTTCGGTCAGAACGAGTGGAAAATATCATAGGCTCAGTGGGAATGACTTCGATTTCGCGAATGAGATACAGCAAGACAGAGGAGCATCTTTCCATTCAGAATATATCGATTTGTCCGCAACATGGGAGTTTAATTTCCTTCCCTACAGAACAGCCTTCAGAAAAACAAAATACAGTCCTTATGTTTCTGCAGGATTAGGATATCATGTTTTGCTTTCCTCTGATGTTACGGGAAAAAACCATCTGACTATTCCCTTTGGTCTGGGAATTAAAGCAAATATATTTAAAAGATTAAGCGGAGGAATGGAATATTCTTTCAGAAAAACTTTCACCGATAATCTCGACGGAGTAAGCAATTTTTCATTTGATGATAAATATCGCTTGTTTGGTAACAAAGACTGGTATACATTTGCAGGAATTTTTTTAACATATAAAATTTTTAAATACAAAGAAGATTGCCCTGCATACGACTGAAAAGAACAACTTAATTATGGATTTAAAAGATACTATTAAAAAAGATAATTTACCCCGGCATGTTGCTGTAATTATGGATGGCAATGGCAGATGGGCTTGCCGTAGGGGTAGTGAAAGAATCTTTGGCCACCGAAATGCTCTAATTGCAGTTAGAGAAACAGTTGAAGCAGCTGGTGAACTTGGAATAGAATACCTCTCTTTATTCGCCTTTTCAACTGAAAACTGGAACAGACCAAGAAACGAAGTAGATGCTCTTATGACACTTCTCGTTCAAACATTAAAAAACGAATTCCCTAAATTACATGAAAAAAATGTAAAAATCAATGTTATAGGAAACATTGAATCACTACCTGAATTTGTTAAAAATGAGGTCTTTAATGCTGTTTACCTTACACGGGAAAACACTGGTCTTAATCTGATTATTGCACTCAGCTACAGCGGAAGATGGGAAATAATAAATGCTATACAGAAAATTGTAAAGGACCTTAAAGATCACAAGCTTACATACGAGGCCATTGGATGCGACACAATACTTAATTATCTTGAAACAAGCAATATCCCCGATCCTGAATTACTCATCAGAACAAGCGGGGAATACCGGATAAGTAATTATATGCTTTGGCAGCTTGCATATACAGAATTATATTTTACAGATATACTTTGGCCCGATTTTAGAAAAAAAGATTTTTTTAAAGCTGTAATAGACTTCCAGAAAAGAGAACGCAGATTTGGAAAAATAAGTAATCCAGTTAAGAGCGAATCAATAAACCAGACTTAAAATGATATTTAGAATAATTCTTCTTCTTGCAGTAATATGTATTACTTTTTCTTCCTCCGGACAAGAACCGGATTTTAGCGATTATTCTGTAATTGATTATACCCGCCCACAAAAATATGTAATTGCTGACATTAGTGTTTCTGGTATTGAATTCCTCCAAAAGGAAGTCTTACTGAGTATTTCCGGATATAATATCGGGCAAACCATTACAGTTCCCGGCAATGATATAACCAGTGTTGTGGAAAAATTCTGGGCACAGGGACTGTTTTCCGATGTAAAGATAACTGCATCAAAAATAGAATCCGGATTGATTTGGCTCGACATCTACCTGAAAGAACGACCGCGAATGTCAAGGTTAACCATGCATGGACTTAGTAAAACTGAAGCAAATGACCTTACTGATAAACTTAGTGTCAGAACCGGAAGCCAGGTAACTGATGATCTTTTGAATAATATCCGGAGAATAATAAAAGTTCATTTTGTTGACAAAGGATTTATAAATACCGATATTGATATAGTCCAGAAAGATGATACTGCACGGTTTAATATGGTAAGCCTGGATGTTTTTGTAGAAAAAAATGAACGGGTTAAAATTAAAGATATATTTTTTACAGGTAATGAGAATTTTTCTGATAAAAAACTTCGAAAGTTAATGAAAGATACTAAAAAAAGAAACATAAATTTTTTCAAAGCATCCAAACTCATTAAGGAAAAATTCGAAGATGATAAAAAGAAAATTATTGAATTCTATAATGAAAACGGTTTTCGTGATGCAGCAATAATTTCCGATTCTGTTACCAAAGTATCAGATAATCGTATTAGCCTGTATATTCACCTGGATGAAGGAAATAAATATTATTTCGGAAATATTACCTGGGTAGGAAACACCGTTTATCCTTCAGAATTTCTTTCAAGTATTCTTCGTATTCAGAAAGGAGAAGTATTTGATCAGACTATTCTTGAAAAACGTCTTTTCATGGCAGAAGATGCAGTCAACGCCCGCTATCTTGATAATGGATACCTGTTCTTCCAACTCGATCCTACAGAAATTCGGATTCACGAAGACACTATTGACCTGGAAATGCGTATTTATGAAGGACGCCAGGCTACCATAAACAATATTATTATTGAAGGTAATACAAAAACAAATGAACATGTCATCCGGAGAGAACTCCGAACCCGACCCGGAGACCTCTTCAGTAAACAGGATATTATCAGAACTGTCAGAGAACTTGCTCAGCTGGGGCATTTTGATCCTGAAAAAATATCTCCTGAACCTATCCCTAACCAGGCTGATGGAACTGTTGACATTAGATATAACCTTACAGAGAAAGCAAATGATCAATTGGAAATATCAGGGGGATGGGGTATGGGAATGCTCCTTGGAACTCTCGGAATCCGATTCTCAAATTTCTCCGCATCAGAGATATTAAATCCAAAAGCCTGGCGGCCGATTCCTTCAGGTGACGGACAAACCTTAAGCCTCAGAGCGCAATCAAATGGAAAAGCATATCAGGCTTATAATATGAGTTTTGTTGAACCCTGGTTTGGAGGTAAAAAACCTAATTCATTCTCAATCAGCGCCTACCACACCATCATGAATAACTTCGACTATTGGACATTAAAATCCAGCGACCAGTTTATTAAGATATCCGGAGCTTCTGTTGGCCTTGGAAAAAGACTTAAATGGCCTGATGACTTTTTTACTTTATATAACGATTTCAGCTACCAGAGATATAAGCTTGAAGACTGGGTTGGATATTTCCTGTTCTCCGATGGGATTTCAAATAATATCAGTTTAACTACAAACTTTGGAAGAAACTCAGTCGACCAGCCTATCTACCCCCGTATGGGATCTTCCTTTAGCCTTAGTCTGCAATTAACACCTCCATACTCTTTAATTAATAACAAAGACTTTACTACAGTATCAATGGAAGAAAAATATAAATGGATCGAATATCATAAATGGGTTTTTAAATCAGATTATTATACAAGTTTGGCAGGGAATTTGGTATTGTATGCCAGGGCACATTTCGGATACCTTGGTCATTATAACAATGATATAGGCCCTTCTCCTTTTGAAGGTTTCGATCTCGGTGGAGACGGCCTCACAGGATATAATTTATATGGGAGAGAAACTATAGCCCTTAGAGGATATGAAAATGGTTCTTTGACACCTACAATTAACGGGAATAAATCCGGGAATCTGTATACCAAATATACCCTTGAACTGCGCTATCCATTTACACTGAACCCTTCAGCCACCGTATTCGGATTGTTATTTCTGGAAGCAGGTAAAGCATGGTATTCCTTCGATACTTTTAATCCATTTCTTGTTAACCGCTCTGCAGGAGTTGGAGTGCGGGCATTTCTGCCTATGTTCGGACTCCTTGGGATTGACTGGGGATACGGGTTTGATGAAGTAACCGGGAAACCCGGTGTCAACAAAGGTCAGTTCCACTTCACTATCGGACAGCAGTTCTAATTGTTTTTTGTATAAAAATTTGCCATAGATTTATGAAAGAAATGTATGAGAACGATCAAAGAAACTGTTAGTATGTTCTCAAATAATAATTTTTTTTCTTTAATAATTTTAATTTTTAAACACGATGAAAACCACATTAATTACAACAATAGCCTTTTTTTTGTTTGCAAATCTAAGTTTTGCACAGAAATTTGCATTTGTGGATACAGAATATATCCTTGACAGAATTCCCGCTTATAAATCTGCCCTGGAGCAGATTGATAAGATATCCCTTGAATACCAGAACGAAATAGAAGTACTGATAGAAGAAATTGAAACGCTTTACAGAAATTTCCAGAATGAAAGAGTACTTCTTACAGAAGAACAAAAGCTGAAAAAAGAAGAAGAAATTGTCGAAAAAGAAAAAGCCATCAAAGAACTCCAAAGAAAATACTTTGGGGCTGAAGGTGCAGTCTTCAATAAAAGACAGGAACTTGTTAAGCCTATCCAGGATGAAGTTTATAAAGCAGTTAAAGAAATGGCAATTGAAGGAGGGTATGCAGTTATTTTTGATACTGCCTCAGGAGCAGGTATTTTGTACGAAAATCCAAAGTATAACAGAAGTGATGATATATTGCAAAAAATGGGATATAAATAATAGCATCCGGGCCATTTTTATCTATTTTCAAGTTCCTTAAAGCCAAATTGCGCAAGCCGGCTTATTATTTCACCTTCTGAAAATCAAAAAAAAAGTTTACATTTGAATTTTTTATTACCATAACGTTGATTAAGAAAATAACCTAAACCATTAAATAATAATTCGATGAAAAAAATTATCTTACCCTTTGTTCTTGCAGGAATACTCTTTACAAGTTTTGTTGTTGAAGCACAAACTTTGAAATTCGGCCATGTCAATTCTCAGGAAATTCTCGTCCTGATGCCTGAATATAAACAAGCCATAGACAGCTTAACCAGCGTAAGGAGCAGATATGCACTTCAGGAAGAAAAACTGCAGGTAGAGATTAATCGTAAATATAATGATCTCATTGAACAGCAAAATGAACTGGATTCACTTATACTTGAGTCAAGATTTTCTGAATTCCAGGATCTCCAGAACAGACTTCAGGAATTTCAGGCAAGTGCAGGACAAAGACTGCGGACACTTGAAGGAACCCTTATTGAAAGTATTATGGGGAAACTGAGACTTGCAATTTCTACCGTTGCCATTGAACTTGACCTGACATATGTCTTCGATATAGCCTCAGGTAATCCAATTTACACTTCAGATAATAGTATTAATCTGATTCCCATGGTAAAAGACAAGCTTGGGCTGAAGTAAGTTACTTATTCCGCTATATGATCAAACCGGATTCACCTATCGGGCTTTTTGATTCCGGAGTTGGAGGACTTACTGTTGCAAACGCTATCAGAACCCTGCTCCCGAATGAAAAAATGATATATTTCGGGGATACTGCTCATTTACCCTATGGAGATAAATCCAAAGATACAATAATTCATTATTCAATCTCCATAACAAATTTCCTTCTTTCCAGAGGATGCAAGGTAATACTTATTGCTTGTAACTCAGCTTCATCAAATGCATATGAAGAGGTAAAGGACTATGTGAGAAACAGGGCTCTTGTCATGGATGTAATCGATCCGGTAATAGATCATATCGCAAATACCAAATCTTCTGAAAACCTTGGGGTAATCGGCACAAAAGCAACCATTAATTCTGATATATATAACAGAAAATTAAAGCAGATTAACAGCAGGATTAAGGTAGCCTCGCTTGCCACTCCCCTGTTCGTCCCCATGATAGAAGAAGGATTTATTTTTGACGATATTTCCAATGCCATTATCCGGGCTTACCTCTCAAAAAAGGAGCTTGAAGGAATTGATTCACTTATTCTCGGATGCACACACTATCCTATTATTAAAAATCAAATCAGCAAATTTTTCAATTTCAGGGTAAACATCATTGATGCTGCAAAAATTGTTGCTGAACGACTATCTGAAATATTAAAAAAAGATGACCTCTTGAATAAGAAAGGTGGCTATGTTCATGAATTTTATGTTTCAGATCTTACAGACTATTTTGATTCTATCTCAAAAATGTTTTTTGGCGACCCAATAAAACTTCACAAAATAAGCCCGGAAAATTAACCCTTATACTATCTGAGCTTGTATATGAATGTCTCACGCATGTTAAATAAAATATCATATTTCCCGGGGGAAATGATGCAAAATGTTTAATTTTGTTTCTGATAAGAATCAAATTTCGATCTATTAAATCATATAGACCATTATCCTATCCTGATACATATGAAAGGCAAAAGGCTTATTGTATGTGCTTGTTTTATTTTTTATAGCGGTATGTAAGTATGTAAATACTTAATAAGAAGTAACACATTTATAATAGCAATATGTTATCATCTTTACAAATAAAAGATTTAGCTTTCTTATTAATTATCGCGATAATCATATTCATATAAAAATTACTCATAATGTCCAAGAACCCAAAAGTTATTGAGTTAGAAGAAGTAGTTGTCAAATTTGCGGGTGACTCTGGTGATGGTATGCAATTAACCGGGTCTCAGTTCTCTGACACTTCTGCATTTATTGGTAATGATTTGTCAACCTTTCCTGATTATCCATCAGAAATTCGTGCACCGCAAGGAACAATTGCAGGGATTTCAGGCTTCCAGGTGCATATAGGCCATAAAGAAGTGACAACACCCGGCGACCAGGCTGATGTGCTCGTAGCCATGAACCCTGCAGCTTTGCTGACAAATATGAAATGGGTTAAGAAAGGAGCTACGATCATCATTGATATAGATAATTTTGATAATAAAAGTTATAAAAAAGCCGGATATATTGAAGATCCGCTTAGTGATGGCTCGCTGGAGGGGTACAATCTGGTAAAAGCTCCCATTTCCAACCTTACCAGTTCAACACTTCAGGCAGCCGGATTCAATCATAAAATTGCAGATAAAACCAAGAACCAATTCGTTGCAGGTATTTTATTCTGGTTATTCAACCGGGATATTAAGATTGGAGAAGATTTTATCAACTCGAAATTCAAAAAAACTCCCGATCTCGTTAAAGCTAACACTCTGGTTCTTCAGGCAGGGTATAATTACGCCGAAACCATTGAGGCAATGTCCACCACCTTTCTTGTTAATCCCACTATTAACAAGAAAGGACTGTTCAGAAATATTACGGGGAATATTGCAACAGCATGGGGTTTAATGGCAGCTGCTGAAAAAGCAGGTAGAAGATTATTTCTGGGTTCATATCCTATTACCCCCGCATCGGAAATCCTACAGGAATTAGCATCAAGAAAGCATCTTGGAACAATCACTTTCCAGGCTGAAGACGAAATTGCCGGAATAACATCAGCAATTGGAGCTGCTTTTGCAGGTTGTCTTGCTGCTACTTCCACCTCCGGACCAGGACTATCCCTGAAAGCTGAATCGATAGGCCTTGCCGTTATTACAGAACTTCCTGTTGTTATTATTGATGTACAACGTGGTGGCCCGGCAACCGGATTACCCACAAAAACTGAGCAGGCAGATCTGCTTCAGGCGCTTTACGGAAGGAATGGTGAGAGCCCTGTTATTGTCATTGCAGCAAGCACCCCTGCAAATTGCTTCAAATTTGCTTATTCAGCTGCCAAACTCGCCATGGAACATATGACACCGGTTATAATGCTCTCCGACGGTTATCTGGCAAATGGATCAGAACTTTGGAAAATACCGGAGATGAAAGATCTCCAGGAAATAAATCCGCCACTGATCCCCGATAACCATAAAAATTATTACCCCTACTTACGTGATGATAAGAAATTAGCACGTTACTGGGCACTACCCGGACAGGAAGGATTAAGACACAGAGTTGGTGGTCTGGAGAAAGCTGATGTTACGGGTGAGGTATCTCACGATCCCTTTAATCACCAGGTCATGGTTGAGATTCGTCAGGAAAAAGTCGACAGGGTTGCACACTTTATTCCCGAACAAAAGATTTTTGGTCAGAAATCAGGTGATGTACTGGTAATTGGATGGGGAGGAACGTATGGAGCTTTATATTCTGCCGTTAAGGATCTTCAGAACGAAGGAATCTCTGTTAGCCTGGCTCATTTTAATTATATTAACCCATTACCACGAAATACTTCTGAAATACTCAAAAATTTCAAAAAAAGGATTGTCTGTGAATTAAACCTTGGTCAATTTGTAAGCTATCTTCGTTCAAAACATCCCCAATACGAGTTTCTTCAATATAACAAAGTTCAGGGCTTACCCTTTATGATTTCAGAATTAAAACATAATTTAAAGGAAATATTTGGAACCTAATACAATTTAAGATGAAAAATTCATTGCAACTGGAACCTAAAGACTATAAACTGGAAGACCCGGTAAAATGGTGTGCCGGATGTGGTTCTCATGCTGTTCTGACTACTGTCAGAAATGCCTTACCTGAAACAGGTATGATAAAAGAAAAGGTGGTATTCGTTTCAGGTATAGGATGCTCATCGCGTTTCCCTTATTATATTAACACATATGGATTTCACAGCCTGCATGGAAGGGCTGCCCCACTGGCCTCAGGAATAAAAATCGCCAACCCGGAACTCAGTGTCTGGGTAATTACCGGTGATGGCGATTCCATGGCAATCGGAGGTAATCATTTTATTCATACCATCCGCAGAAATATTGACCTTAATATACTCCTTTTCAATAACAAGATTTATGGGCTTACCAAAGGACAATACTCACCAACAACTCCAAAGGGAAGTATAACGAAAACAACACCAGAAGGAAGCATTGAGAGTCCGTTCCGACCCGGCGAACTTGTGATGGGGGCACAGGGAACTTTCTTTGCAAGAGTAGTTGACACGGATCCTAAAATGATGAAGGAGGTATTCATTAAAGCTGCCATGCATAAAGGGACATCGGTTGTAGAAGTATTATCAAATTGCGTTATTTTTAATAACCAGGTACATTCAGCTATCACCGGAAAAGATGTAAAAGATGATCACCAGATCTACCTTATTGATGGTCAACCTATGATCTTCGGTAAAAACAGGGATAAAGGCATAGCTGTGATAAACAACAAACTACAGGTGGTGAAACTGGGCGAAAATGGAATTACCATAAAGGATCTTATGATACATAATGCCCATGACCCGCTTGAATCAATACATTATAACCTCGTCAGAATGACCCTTCCCCATTTCCCTGTAGCAATGGGAATTATACGTGCTGTGAAAAATACAGTTTATGAGGAGCTTTTATATGATCAAATAGATAACACTCAGAAAAATAGTTCAATACATAATATGGATGAACTTATGAAAAGTGGAAACACATTCTATATCAACGGGAAAAAAGATCAATAATAATAAACCTACCCTTTATCTGCAATAGTTTGATGAAGTTTACAGATGTATGGAAAGAGCCTTCTTCTACGCTGATAATTGCACTTCATTCTGCTATAATCTGCGGTAACAATTTTTTATACGTAATTCCCTGAAGGAGAGATTTTTTTCTCTTAGACAACTACCAACTTTTTTACTGGTTCATCTGTACTCTTAAGTGCACTGACACTTCTGAAAAGTTACATTCACTGAATTTTTTCAAATCCTCTTTTATGCCAGGGAATATTATTTTGAATTATCTGAACATTGTGTATTTTGTTAGGTCCAGTTTTCTGTAATAACTGTTTATACATTTTTTTTTCACCCGACAATATAATTCGTTAATTTTAGCAAAGAAAATTAATGCTATGGCGGATCCTTTACATTCAGAAAGCGAAATACAAAAACTGCTTGCAGAGAAAAAAGAACGTCTGAAGGAACTTTCCTGTATAAACCGTACAACTGAAATTCTTAAAGAAGGAAGATCCATAGAAGAAACCCTGCGGCAGATTGTTCTTATCCTCCCAATAGCATGGCAATACCCTGAGCATACAGTAGCAAGGATCAAGTTTGCAACATTGAACTATATAACACCAGGGTTCAGGGAAACTGAATGGAAACAGATTCAGTCATTCAGGACAATTGATGATCGGGGCGGCACTATTGAGGTTTATTATCTTAAGAAGTTTGATGATCTGTACGAAGGTCCTTTTCTGAAGGAAGAACGCGATCTTATTAATAACCTGGCCGGAATGATTGTAAACTTCCTCAATGCAATGGAAGCAAGGAGAATCCTGAAAAGATCATTTGAAAAAGACCAGATCAGAACAGAAATATCTGAATTTCATAAAGAGAAGCACATTAGCAGCCGTAAACTGCTTCAGAAATTTCTAAACAACCAGAATTCAAACAGGGATATCTTTCACGATCTTATGCCTTATAAAGTCAGGGAAATACTTCTTGTTGCCACCCTCTACGATGCATATACCATTGAGAAAGAAGGAAGATTTTCTGAACATTTCCTGGGTGAATATTATCAGCTAAGTATGACTGCCCTGCCAAGGGTATCAGGTGTTTCAACTTACGAGGAAGCTATGGAGCAACTTAGCATCAGACATTTTGATCTGGTAATTCTTATGATAGGATCCGATAAGGATACACCTTCCCGGATAGCACTCGCAGTTAAAGAGAACTTTCCTTACATCCCTTTATATGTACTTCTGAATAACAAACAGGAAGTTACCTCTTTCAAAGAAAAAACTTTTAACTTATTACAATATGATAAGCTATTTGTATGGAATGGTGAATCTAAAATATTTTTCACCATGGTCAAATTGCTTGAAGACAAAGTAAATGTGGAGAACGACACACAAATGGGCTTGGTGAAGGTGATTCTCCTCGTGGAAGATTCCGAGATATACTATTCAAGATACCTGCCTCTTCTTTATACCAGTGTGTTCGAACAAACCAAACGCATTATTTTTGATGTCACAGCCGAAGAATTATACAAAGTTTTAAGATTAAGAACCCGGCCTAAAATATTACTTGCATCAAGTTATGAGGAAGCTATTGAAATAATTGAAAAGTATGGGAATAACCTGATGTGCCTTATTACTGATGTAATCTATAAAAGAAGGGGGGAATATGATGAAAAAGCAGGGTTTAGGCTTGTTAACTATATACATGAAAATTATAAGGGTCTTCCAACTATAATACAGTCATCCGACACCCAAAACGCACGCCTGGCATTTGAACTTAAATCAACTTTTATAAACAAAAACTCTGAGACTCTGCTGCTGGATATAAAAAGTTTTATAAGTCATCATCTGGGTTTTGGCAGCTTTGAGTACAGAGATCCCGGAGGGAAGAAAATCGCTGAAGCGAGATCCCTTAAGGAATTTGAAAATCACATAGAAACAATCCCCATAGATTCACTTATCTATCACGGGAAAAGGCATCATTTCTCTCTTTGGCTTATGGCAAGAGGGGAAATAAAGATCGCTAAAATGATCTACTCTGTAAAAGTCACTGATTTTAAAAAACCTGAAGAATTCAGAAATTATCTGAAATTTGTTATCAGTAAATATAGAAATGAGTCGAATGCAGGGAAAATTGTAAATTTTGAAGAGTCTGCACTCCTTGATGAATCAAATATCGTTAGTCTTGGAACCGGAGCACTAGGTGGTAAGGGCCGGGGACTGGCATTTATCAACACATTGATATACAACCTGAATTTTTCCGGCCTGCTGCCAGGAATCAGTATCCGTAATCCGAAAACTTCTATTATCGGAACAGATGAATTTGATTATTTTATTGAGAGGAATAATCTTCTTGAAATTATTCATGGCGACTATAGTTATGATGATATTCGTTCAATGTTCCTTAGGGGAGACCTCTCCTATCACCTTGAAAAAAAACTTAAAACATTACTCTCCATTCTCAGGGGACCTCTTGCCATAAGATCTTCAAGCTTGCTGGAAGATAGCACCGATCATCCCTTTTCCGGAGTTTTTGAAACAATTCTACTCCCAAATAACCATGTTGATCCAAAAATAGCCTATAAACATCTTTCTGATGCAATACGACTTGTTTATGCTTCTATTTACTCTCCCGATTCAAGAAAATATTTTGATGCCATCGGGTATAAGGTAGAGGAGGAAAAAATGGCTGTTATTATTCAGGAAGTAGCCGGCAATGAATACGAAGGGTACTATTATCCCCATATCAGCGGTACAGCTCAATCACATAACTACTACCCTATAGCCCATATGCAGCCTGAAGATGGATTTGCGCTGGCAGCTTTGGGTTTAGGACATTACGTGGTACAGGGAGAAAAGTCATACCGGTTTTCACCAAAATATCCTGAAACAGAAATAAATTCCACCAAAAATCTAATTAAAAATTCACAAGTGGAATTTATTGCTTTAAACATGAATAAAACTGAAATAGATTTTAAAACAGGCGGAGCAATGGCAAGCTTAACCAGACTTGGGATTGACAAGGCTGAAATGCATGGAACTTTGTCTCATCTGGTTTCTGTATACGACCCTGAAAACGACAGACTGGAACCCGGATTATCAGTCCAGGGACCTAGAATTCTCAATTTTCCGGATTTATTGAAGTATAATTATTTACCTCTTGCAAAAACTCTCGAATTCATCCTTGATGTTGGGAAAGAAGCACTGGGATCACCCATTGAAATTGAATATGCAGTTACACTCAATAAGAATGAATCCGGCCTCCCCTCCTTCTATCTTCTCCAGATAAAACCATTGACAACAATTTCAGCAGATTATTCCTTTAACCTGGAGGATATTGAAAGAGAAAAGATCCTTATATACACAGAAAAAAGTATGGGCAACGGAAGAATTGATAATATGAGGGATGTTGTTTTTATTAAAAAAGATATTTTCGATAAGACGAAAACTAAGGAAATGGTTAAGGAAATTGACGAAATTAATAAGAAATTAGCAGCAGAAGGTAAAAATTATATTCTAATAGGCCCCGGACGTTGGGGTACAAATGATCCTTTTTTAGGAATACCTGTAAACTGGCCAAACATTTCTGCAGCTAAAGTTATTATTGAGATAAGTCTGGCCGATTTCCCCCTCGACGCCTCACTGGGTTCTCATTTCTTTCACAACCTGACATCAATGAACATAGGATATTTCTCTATTCAGCATACCTCCCGCAGAGAATTTATAGATTGGCCGGAACTGGAAAAACAATATCTTGCATATGAATGCAAGTTTTTTAAACATGTCAGATTTAAAAAACCATTGAATGTTATAATGGAAGGACGAAACAGGATATCAATCGTTCATCGCACATAATGGCGATGGATAAATAATTTAATATGTTTATATGAATGAACATAAGATGAATATTAGAAGAATTGATACGCCAAGCGTGGATTTCAGCATGACGGAGTTTGAAAAGTTGATGCAAAAAAGGATAAGACAGATATTGATCATTAGTAGCAACTATGATTTTTTCATGCTGGAAGAAGATGGAAGAATTGATGAGCAGATATTCAATGAATATGTATCTCTGAGTCTAAGGTATCCTCCCCGCTTTCTTAAAGCCGGTTCCGCCAGGGAAGCTTTTCAAATCCTTGATAAAGAAAATGTTGACCTGGTAATCGAAATGCTCAACATCGGTGATGTGGACACATATCAACTGGCAAAACAAATCAGGGCCAATTACGAAAATGTTCCTATTGTAGTACTCACACATTTTAACAGGGAAGTCTCCCTGCGCCTGGAAAAAGAAGATCTGAGTGCTATTGATTATGTTTTCTGCTGGCTGGGAAATGCAAATCTTCTGCTTGCTATAATAAAACTTATTGAAGACAGAATGAACGCAGAACATGATGTGGAGCAGGTTGGTGCACAGACAATACTTCTGGTGGAAGATTCCATACGTTATACTTCTATTTATCTCCCTCTGCTGTATAAAATAATTCTCAAACAATCACGTGATTTTGCCAGGGAAGCCTTAAATGAACACCAGAAAATGCTGAGAATGAGAGGACGACCAAAAATCCTTCTGGCAAAAACGTATGATGAGGCTCTATCATTATATAATAATTATAAGCATAATCTTTTAGGTATAATATCAGATGTAAGTTTTAAGGTAAACAACAAACGTGATCATAAAACCCAGGCGGGATTAAGCCTATGCAAACTTGTTAAGGAAGAAGATCCACACATGCCCTTCCTTCTTCAATCTTCCGACAGGAGCAATGAAGAACAGGCATACCGTATGGGAGCAGGTTTTATTTATAAATATTCCAAAACTCTTTCAATTGATGTACGTAATTATATTATCTCTTATTTTGCATTCGGGGAATTCGTTTTCAGGGATCCGGATTCAGGACAGGTAGTTGCAAAAGCCTCTGATCTACAGTCTCTTCAACAACTTATTCTGCGGGTACCTGATAATGTGCTTTCTTATCATGCATCACGAAACGACTTTTCAAAATGGCTAAATGCACGCGCTATTTTCCCTATAGCACAACTGTTTAAATACCTTAAAGAAGAAGACTTCAACAATCTTGATGATGTCAGATCATATATTTACGAGGCTATCTCAAGTTTCCGCATAAGTAAGGGAAGGGGTATCATTGCTAAATTCGATAAAAAAAGCTTTGATGAATATCTCCTTTTTTCAAGGATAGGGGAAGGCTCTATTGGGGGAAAAGCCAGAGGACTGGCTTTCATTAATATGATAATAAAAAAATATTCCCTCTTTAATAAATACAATGATGTGGTAATTTCCATTCCAAGGACCGTAGTACTTAGCACCGATCTTTTTGATGAATTCCTGGAAACTAATGATTTGTATAAAATTGGTTTGTCAGATATGAAAGATGAGGAAATTCTTGAGCATTTTGTTAACGCTAAGCTTCCCGGTTGGGTGCATCAGGATTTGAATGCCTTCATTTCAATTATTGACAATCCAATCGCAGTCAGATCCTCCTCCAAACTTGAAGATTCCTATTATCAGCCTTTTGCCGGTATCTATTCAACATACATGATTCCCCTTATTGATACAGATCACCCCCTTACAATGAGGATGCTCACAAATGCAATAAAAAGTGTTTACGCTTCTGTATTTTACAAATCCAGTAAAGCTTATATGGCTGCAACCTCAAATGTAATTGATGAGGAAAAAATGGGGATTATTCTGCAGGAAATATGCGGGACAAAGTATGGTGAAAAGTATTATCCTACATTTAGCGGAGTAGCAAGAAGTATCAACTTTTATCCTGTTAAACCGGAAAAGCCTGAAGACGGAATTGCAAGTGTTGCATTCGGCCTTGGGAAATACATTATGGATGGTGGCATTTCCCTCAGATTCTCTCCCAGATATCCAAAAAAAATATTGCAGTTATCTTCACCTGAATATGTTTTGAGAGATTCTCAGAAATATTTCTACGCCCTTGATCTTTCCAGTGATAGTTATACCACCTCAACCGATGATAGTGTTAATCTTTTACGCCTGAAAATAAATGATGCAGAAAAAGACAATTCCCTGAAATATGTTGCATCAGTATTCGATTATGAAAATCAAATGATAAGGGATGGTTATAATTACAGCGGTAAAAAAGTAATTACCTTCAGCCCGGTACTTAATCATAATATTTTTCCGCTTGCCAATATTCTTAAAGATCTTCTGGAAATTGGACATAAGGAAATGAATGTACCCATTGAGATGGAATTTGCTGTTAACATGAATGTGCCTGAAGGAAATCCGAAAATTTTCAGCTTCCTGCAAATAAGACCCATAGTTACAAGAGACCAGGTAATCCTTGTGAAACTTGATGACATAATAAAAGAAGATGTAATTATATTTTCTTCCTCAGCATTGGGAAATGGGATTTTTGAAAAATTAAAAGATTTTATTTACGTAAAACCTGAAACTTTTAACCCTGCAAAAACAGGAGAAATAGGAATGAATCTGGAAAGATTAAATAAGCTGATGAAAGAAGAAAAAAAGAATTTTATTCTTGTAGGTCCCGGACGATGGGGCTCATCAGATCCTTGGCTGGGTATCCCCATTAAATGGCCTCAGATATCAGAAGCCAGGATAATAATTGAATCAGGTCTTGAGAATTATCACATAGACCCCAGCCAGGGTACCCATTTCTTTCAAAACCTCACCTCTTTCGGAGTGGGATATATGACAATTAATCCATTTGTCAATGATGGTTTTTATGATCTTGAATATCTCAATAATAAAAATCCCGCATACGAGGATGAATACATTCGCCATATAAGATTTGAAAAAGCACTAAAAGTGATGATAGATGGCAGAAATAACACAGGTGTAGTGTATAGGGAAGAAAATGGTTGATAGCAACCACTCCAAAACTATATTGACTTTAACCATGTCTGCTGAACTATCCATAATTCATCTTTTTAACATGCTTAAAATCATATAATTATTATTTAAAAATATTTGGAAAATAGTTTAAATCCTTTCAAATTTACAATTTGTATTTTTTTAAGCTGTTAGGGAATTAATCGTTTGAAAATTAATGACTTCTTTATAAAAATAAGATATTATGAATGTAGATGTGTTAATGAATGATCTTGTAAAAAGGACTTCGGGAGAAATTGAATATCATCAGGCTGTCCGGGAAGTTCTTGAATCGATTGAGGAGGTTTATAATGAAAATCCTCAGTTTGAATCTTCCCAGATAATTGAAAGGCTTATTGAACCTGACAGGGTAATTATTTTCAAGGTTCCATGGGAAGACGATCAGGGCAGGATTCATGTTAACAGGGGTTACAGGATACAGTTTAATAATGCCATTGGACCTTACAAAGGAGGCTTACGTTTTCATCCAAGTGTGAATCTAAGTATATTGAAGTTCCTCGGATTTGAACAAATATTCAAAAACAGCCTTACTTCTCTTCCAATGGGCGGAGCTAAAGGGGGATCAGACTTTGATCCGAAAGGTAAATCGGGCAGGGAAATTTTGAGATTCTGTAACTCTTTTATGCTTGAACTATATAATCATATCGGCCCTGATACCGACGTTCCGGCCGGTGATATTGGTGTAGGAGCAAGGGAAATAGGTTACATGTATGGTATGTACCGTAAACTGGCACAGGAAAATACCGGTGTGTTTACAGGAAAAGGGCTTAACTGGGGAGGCAGCCTTATACGTCCCGAAGCAACAGGTTTCGGGGTTGTATATTTTGCACAGGAAATGCTTGCTTTGAAGAATGAAACATTTGAAGGAAAAACTGTTGCACTTTCTGGTTTCGGGAATGTTGCCTGGGGAGCTGCACAAAAAGTTACTGAACTTGGGGGTAAAGTCGTTACCCTCTCCGGACCAGATGGATATATTTATGACCCCGACGGAGTCATAGGAGAGAAAATAGATTATATGCGTGAACTAAGAGCTTCAAATGAAGATATCGTTCGACCCTATACTTTTGAATTTGAAAGTGCAGAATTTTTTCAGGGAAGACGTCCCTGGGAAATTAAGGCTGATATTGCTTTGCCCTGCGCAACACAGAATGAACTATTCCTGGAAGATGCGCAGAACCTGATAAAAAATGGTTGCATATGTGTATGTGAGGGAGCAAACATGCCCTGCACTCCTGAAGCTATAGATTTATTCCTTGTAAATAAAATACTTTACGCCCCTGGGAAGGCATCTAATGCAGGAGGAGTAGCTACTTCAGGACTTGAAATGGCTCAGAACTCCATGAAAATAAATTGGAGCCGTAATGAAGTGGATAGCCGCCTTCATCACATCATGACGCAAATACATGAGAATTGTGTTAAATACGGCACAATGCCCGATGGAAACGTAAATTATGTAAGAGGTGCAAATATTGCAGGTTTTCTTAAAGTTGCCAATGCCATGCTCGATCAGGGACTGTATTAAAAGCTTACTGGCGTTACTTTCTACACCCTACATACGCTAAAAAACATTATCTTTGGACTACTTTTTCCATTATTAATGCCACATCTATGAATCAATTGTACCCTTTGAAATTCCATCCGATACTTAAAGATAAAATTTGGGGAGGAAACCGTTTGCGTAATATACTTTCCAAGGAAAATGCATCGGATAAATGCGGTGAAAGCTGGGAAATATCCGGACTTGAAGGTGATGTATCAGTCGTATCCGAAGGTTTCCTGAAAGGGAATAATCTGCAGGAACTTGTTGAAATTTACATGGGGGATATGGTTGGTGATAAGGTTTATGAAAAGTTTGGAGTTGAATTCCCCCTTCTTGTAAAATTTATTGATGCCAGCGAAACATTGAGTATCCAGGTTCATCCTGATGATGACCTGGCAAAAAAAAGACACAATGCTTATGGAAAAACGGAGATGTGGTATATTATGGAAGCACCTGAAAAAGCAAATCTGATAACAGGATTTAATCGTGAAGTAAATAAGCAGAATTATCTTGAATATTTTAACTCCGGAAGAATAACGGAAATACTCAATTATGAGAGTGTCGGTATAGGAGATGTTTTCTTTATGCCTGCCGGAAGAATCCATGCAATATGTGCAGGCATACTTCTCGCAGAAATACACCAGACATCTGACATAACATATAGAATATATGACTGGGATAAATTGAATGAAGAAGGAGAGCCTCGTGAACTGCACACCGATCTGGCTATGGATGCAATTGACTTCAAGACTTATAATAATTACAGGACAAATTACAGAGATGAACTGAATAAATCTGTTGAAGTTGTTGACTGTAATTATTTTACAACAAATATAATTCATTTTAACCAACCGGTTATTAAAGATTATTCATTTGTGGATTCATTCAGGATATACCTATGCGCAGAAGGTCTGGTTAAAATAACATGTGACAACCAAACATACACTTCAATGAAAAAAGGTGATGTGGTGCTGATGCCTGCCTCCATAAAACAATCTGAGATAATGCCATTAAAAGAATCCTTTTTACTTGAGGTGTATGTGAAATAACTGTTTTTCTTCCGTAATGACAGCTTATGATAAATATAACAACTTATGATTATTAAAAAAGTTGAATTCGTAAAAAGCAGCACTGCTGAAAAGGATTGTCCCTCATCTTTGATCCCTGAATTTGCTTTTATCGGGCGATCCAATGTTGGAAAATCATCTCTCATAAATTTTCTTACGGGTAGAAAAAACCTGGCCAAGACATCAGGGACTCCCGGTAAAACCCGATTGATAAATCATTTTATTGTAAATGAAGATTGGCACCTTGTTGACCTGCCGGGATATGGATATGCAAAAGTTAACAGAAAAGAAAGAAAAAACCTGATAAACATAATTGAAGATTATATAATCAACAGAAAGCAGATGGTCTGTCTCTTTGTGCTGGTCGATATCAGGCATGAACCCCACACTGCCGATATAGATTTCATAAACTTACTGGGAGTTAATAATATCCCTTTTATTATTGTATTTACAAAGTCAGATAAACTGACACAAAGAGAAATATCATTAAATATTAAATTATTCTCAGAGAAGCTTTATAAGGCATGGGAACAACTTCCGCAAATTTTTGTATCAACTATTAAAAATAAAGAAGGAAGAGATGAATTGCTTGATTATATAGGGGAAACAATAAGTAGTTTAAAAAAATAATAAATTTTAATAAAATATTCATTCGTTATTGGCTCAGGAATTCATACTTTTGAAACATAAAAATTAACCATATAATCTCTTTCATATAAGTGATGAGAGCATATACTCCGATTAAATTTTTTGCCGGCAGGAGTTCACGCCCTCTGGCAAAAAAAATTGCAAAAGCCTTTGGCACAGAATTAGGTAAGACTTCTATTAATGAATTCAGCGACGGAGAATTACAACCTGCATACGAAGAATCCGTAAGAGGTTGTACAGTATTTATCATTCAGTCAACTCCTCCCCCGGCCGAAAATCTCATGGAACTCTTGCTGATGATAGATGCAGCGAAAAGGGCGAGTGCTTATAAAGTAGTTGCTGTAATACCCTACTTCGGATACGGGAGGCAAGACAGAAAAGACAGACCCAGAGCCTCCATTGGAGGAAAGCTGGTTGCCAACCTCCTTCTTTCAGCTGGTGTTGACAGAGTGATGACCATGGATCTTCATGCAGACCAGCTACAGGGATTTTTTGACATTCCTGTTGACCACCTGTATGCATCTTCCATCTTTGTACCTTACATTAAAGATATTAACCTGGATAACCTTGCAATAGCTGCCCCGGATATGGGCGGAACAAAAAGAGCAAATGCCTATGCACGCTTCCTTGAAACACAAATGATCATTTGTTATAAAATAAGGAAAAAACCAAATGTAGTCGAAGAAATCAGAGCTATCGGTGATATAAAGGATAAAAATGTCTTTATCGTTGATGATATGATTGATACCGCAGGAACCGTTTGTCTGGCTGCTGAAATGATGAAAAATGAAGGTGCGCGATCTGTCAGGGTAGTAGCCACACATCCTGTATTGTCCGGTTCTGCATATGATAAAATTGAAGAATCATTTATTGATGAAGTTATTGTATCCGATTCTATACCGGTTAATAGTTGTTGCCGGAAAATTAAAGTGCTCTCCATTGCCGAACTTTTTGCCGAAGTGATTAACAAAGTTTATAATTACGAGTCAATAAGTTCTCATTTTATAAATTAGTTATTATATTTGCACTCCTTTTTACGTAAACGGTATTAAACCGTTCTGCGATGGGGAATTAAATTTATTTTTTAATTCTGAGTAGCACATTAGAAATGAAAACATTTGAAATTAAAGTTAAGAAAAGGGTAGCAACAGGAAAAGGATCAACCCGGGTGTTAAGAAAAAATGATAATGTTCCCTGTGTAATGTATGGTGGAGAAAACCAGTTCCACTTTTATACACACGAAAATTCATTTATAAAACTTGTATATACACCTGAGGTGCATATTGTTGAAATTGATATTGAAGGTGATAAACACAAAGCAGTCATCCAGGATATTCAGTTCCACCCCGTTTCAGATAAAATTCAACACATTGACTTCATTGAAGTTTTTGAAGACAACCCAGTTACTGTAAATATTCCCATTAAACTAACAGGAAGTTCAATAGGAATAAAAAATGGTGGTAAACTCAGGCAAAAAAGAAGGACACTGAAAATAAAAGGACTTGTCAAACATCTGCCCGATATTCTTCCACTCGACATATCTGATGTTGATGTTGGAGATGTCATTAAAGTAGGGGATTTAGTTTATGATCATCTCGAACTTCTTGATCCACACAGATCAATGGTTGTTTCTGTAATATCATCCCGTCTGGCAATGAAATCGCTGATCATTGAAGAAGCCCCGGTTGCAGGTGAAACGGATGAAGAAGCGGCAGAAAGTCCGGAAAACGCAGAAGAGTCTGAAGCGAAAGAATAGTTAATCAAAAAATTATTCCTGTCCGTTGAAATATCTTATTACAGGATTAGGGAATATTGGTGAGCAATACGCTCAAACCAGACATAATATCGGATTCGACATATTGGATGCTCTGGCAGGAGCATACAATGGTTCTTTCACAGACAGAAAATATGGCCGGATATCGGAATTGAAATGGAAAGGGAGAATTTTTTTACTTCTTAAGCCTTCTACATTCGTTAACCTTAGCGGAAAAGCTGTTAACTTTTACCTCGCAAAACATAAAATAGCTATTGAAAATCTTCTTGTTGTAACAGACGATATTTCACTTCCTTTCGGGACTATTCGAATAAGACCATCCGGAGGTGATGCCGGTCATAATGGACTAATCAGCATTATAGAAACTCTCGGAACACAGAAATTTGCCCGCCTTCGATTTGGTATCGGAAGTGATTTCCCAAGAGGTTACCAGGTTCAGCATGTACTCGGCACATGGAGTGAAGAAGAAAAAGCATCTATTCCTGAACTTCTCCTTAAATCAGGCAATGCAATACTATCCTTTGGTACCATAGGTATGGAAAGAACAATGACACTTTTCAACAATAAATAAATTACCAGGTTTGTTAATCAATTGTTAATTTACACTTTGGCTCAGTTCTCTTTTTTACCTTTGCAACAATATGAATAAGAGAGTTATTAATCTGATAATCATTTCCTCTGCTATTTCACTTGCAGGATTGATTATCACACAAACCTTCTGGGTTCAGCAGGCTCTTAAACTGGCAGAGAAGCAACATAACCACCGCGTTGACCTGGCACTTGAAAATGTTATAAGTGAGCTTAAGAATTTCAGGGAAAATAATGCAGTAACTAAATCCTTCTTAAATCCTGAGGGAATAATAGAGGCTAAAACAATTTTTTCAGTTCTTGATACTGTATTTCTTCATTCACTGATGAAAAAATATGTTGATTATCATAATCTTGATAATCGATTTTATTATGCAATTGTAAAAACATCAAACGATTCAGTTATATTTCCTTCCGGATTTGAAATTCCTGAAAACCATTTTCCCCGGCTTCATAAAGCTTGCCTGAATTGCCTTTGGAAAGAAGACTATTTCTATCTGGCAGTATTTTTTCCTCACCTCAGAACAGTTGTCTTAACGGAGATATCACTATGGCTATCTTCCTCTGTAATATTCCTTCTTCTGATGATCCTTACATTTTACTTCACAATAAATACGATCATCAGGCAAAAAAAAATCTCTGAGATCCGTGATGATCTGATCAATAATATTACTCATGAATTTAAAACTCCAATTGCTACCATAAGCCTGGCCTCTGAAGTACTTATGAATGCCAGACCTGAAAAAGCAGAGAAACGCATAAAAAAATACGCCGGGATAATATTCGAAGAGAACAGACGTATGCGAGTACAAGTTGACAGAATACTTCAAATGGCTGTAATGAACAATAAAGAATACCATCTTGAGAAGAAAAAAGTGAATATGCATGAAATCATTGAATTAAATGTCGAAAATCTTTGCCTCGAACATTGTGATAATAAAGTTGAGATAAATTACTCCTTTGAGGCATCCATATTTATTATTCCTGTCGACCCCTTACATATCGCCAATGTTATTATTAATCTTGTTACCAATTCCATTAAATACTCCCTTAACAGTCCTGTTATAGATATTTCTACCAGAAACGAGAACAATTTCTTTGTTTTCAGTGTTAAGGATAAAGGGATAGGTATTCATAAAGATAATCTTAAAAATGTCTTTGAGAAATTTTACAGAGTCCCCACTGGTAATGTGCACAATGTCAAGGGATTTGGAATTGGACTGTATTATGTTAAAACAATAGTGGAAGCACATAAAGGAACTGTAATAGTGAAAAGTGAGCAGGGAAAAGGAACAAGATTTGATGTATATCTTCCTGTTATTTAAAAGGAGGTAAAATGAATTCTATAAAAGCAAAAATCCTTCTTGTTGAAGACGATGCTAATCTTGGCATCGTCCTCACTGATTTCCTTGAAATGAATTCCTATGAGGTATCACTGGCCACAGATGGAGTATCCGGTTTGGTTTCATTCAGGAATGGAAATTTTGATCTATGTATTATCGACATAATGCTCCCCTTAAAAGATGGCTTTAGCCTGGCAGAAGGAATACGGAAATCTGACCCTTACATCCCTTTTATCTTTCTCAGTGCTAAAAACATGCAAAAGGACAAAATAAAGGGATTAAAGGCCGGAGCAGACGACTATATTACAAAACCTTTCAGTACCGATGAACTGAACCTGAGGATAGAGGCAATTCTTCGAAGGTCAAAATATTCAATTCTTCAGAACAATCACCCCAAAATTTTCAATATTGGCCAATTTACATTTAATTATTCCAGTCTTATGCTATTATCTCCCTTTGGTGACAGGAGGCTTACGAAAAAGGAAGCTGAAGTTTTGAGACTGCTTAGCCTGAATATCAATAAAATAGTAAAACGCGAAATTGTTCTTAAAAATATATGGGGCGATGATGATTATTTTATGGGAAGAAGTATGGATGTCTATATTACTAAATTACGCAAATTTCTCCGGCCCGATCATAAGGTGTCTATTGTTAATATCCCACGTACAGGTTTCAAACTTGAGGTAAAAGATTAACTTTGAACGAAAAACTTTATGCCGGAAAAAAAAGCTCCCCGAACTGATAAATACCTATGGAGTGTGAGGTTGTTTAAGACGAGATCCAATGCTTCCGAAGCTTGCAGTAAAGGAAAAGTTTATATTAACGACAAGCAGGTAAAAGCCTCCAGGGCAATACTCGAAGGAGATGTCATCAAAATCAGAAAAAATCAGGTTCTGTTAAGCTACCTGGTAAAAGACATTCCGAAAAGCAGAGTTTCAGCCAAACTTGTTCCGGAATATATTGAGAACATGACACCCGGGGAGGAACTTCAAAAACTTGTGGACGCAGAAACCTTTTTCATTAAAAGAGATAAAGGCAGTGGCCGTCCAACAAAAAAGGAAAGACGGCTTATAAACAAACTGGGAGATTTCTAATATGTATATAGCAGCATATAAGAGAAAAACAAATATCTCTGAATACCTTATATATATGTTCCAGGTGGAAGATATGATAAGAAGTTGTTACTTTAATATTGCACTGATCGACCAGTATATTATTCAGAAATTTGATTTACCAGATGAGCAGAAACATCATATCAGTGACTGGTACCTTATGCTAATTTCTGATCTGCTCGACAACGGCTGCAGGGAACGCGGACATTGCCCGTATTTAATAAATATGATGAACAGTCTGAACGACTTGCATAACAGACTTCTTGTAAACTCACAAGAATTGGAATATCACCAGCTTTACCAGGAAATAAAAATTCCCCTTGCTGAATTGCGCTCAAAATCCGGATCATCAGAAAAAAACGAAATAGAAATATGTCTTGAAGGTTTGTATGGTCTTCTGCTTCTCAGACTTTCGAAAAAAAAGATTAACCCTGAAACTGAAAAAGTCTTCGGGATGATCAGTAAAATGCTTTCTTACCTTTCAGCTAAATATAAAGAAATTGATGCTGGCAGGATAGAATTGTGAGCTTAAAATCTAAAGGATAACCCCAAACCGAAAACTTCCTTAAACTGAATTCCTGCTCCGGTTCTGTCAATTATTCCATCTCCGTCAGAATCATTGTGAAATTAAATATCGTCATCATAGATAAACATTGTATTGATCGTTGCCGAAAAAAACTCATTTATCTTCATGCTTATGAGAAGCTCCGGATTTACAACAATATTCAGGGGATTATTCAAATAATTGGAGAAAAGATCAAGCCTGCTTAATATATCTACATTACCCACCAACTCCATTTTATACAAATAAGAGAATCATTTGGGTAATTATCTTCCCTGAATACTCTTTCTTTTTCTCCCCGAAAACATATTTCTCCTTATGGCAATAAAATCATATATTTTGTCACGAAAACACCCCGGAATAATTATAAATATATAAAAAATATTCCATGGAAATCCTAAGTCTTTGAATATCCTTAGTACAGCTGAGGATTTTTTAAGTTCTCCCTTTTCTGACTTTAATATAATACTATCATAACTGCATGAAACTTCTTTTTCAGAATTTAATTCATCAGTGCTTTTATCTGATGGAAAAGGTACGAAAACAAATTTTTTTCTTCTATCAACTTTTTTCACAAAATTCACACTACCTGTGCAAAGTTCACATTCACCATCAAACATAATAATATTCTTTCCTTTCTCTTTCATACAATAAAACTATATAACAAGTATTTTTTCAAATTGTTCCTAAAGGAGACTTCCGGTAGATTTGTGTCTGATGCTTAAGGGTTAAACAACTTTTGCAATTATGACAATAAAATGATTTTTTTATTATCTTAGGCGCCGTAACAGAATCCTCAAAAAACTTTTACCATACCTTTTTTAATGAACTGCAAGATAACATATCAGGCTTTTCAAATATTCACATAAACTGATTTTCATGCGGGAATCTCTGGAAGTTCTTGATTCTCTCCGACTTAATTTCACACAGGAGAGCTTATTTGTCCTCAACCTTACGCTCGCTTTTATAATGTTTGGTGTAGCACTGGAAATAAAACCCGACCATTTTAAAAAGGTTGTTATGAATCCAAAGGCGACTATTGCAGGCTTTTTTTCACAGTTTTTTTTCCTTCCGGCAGCAACATTTACCCTTATTCTTATATTCCGCAACCTGATTACTCCGACTATTGCTTTCGGAATGCTCCTTGTTTCATCCTGTCCGGGCGGGAATATTTCGAACTTTATCTCATCTCTCGCAAAAGGGAATGTGGCATTATCAGTCAGTCTTACAGCAATTGCAACGATTTCTGCTATTATACTTACACCCCTGAATTTTGCAATCTGGGGAAAACTATATATTCTGGCATATAATATAAAGGCGGAACACCTGCTTCAGCCTCTCGTAATTGATCCCTTTGAAATGTTTAAAACTGTGTTTATACTCCTGGGCATTCCTCTTATCCTTGGTATGGCCTTTAATCACAAATTCCCTCAAATTACTGATAAAATTGTGAAACCCTTAAAAAATCTATCTATTTTGATTTTCATGGCCATTGTTATTATGGCCTTCTCAAATAACTATTCCTACTTTATCAAATATATCGGTTATATATTTATTATAGTCCTTATTCATAACGGAATAGCATTGTCCACAGGCTATTCCGTTGCTTCTGTTTTTAAAGTGGGCCGGCTGGAGCGAAGATCGATTACAATTGAAACCGGCATTCAGAATTCAGGGCTCGGGCTCGTATTATTATTTAATCCCGGAATTTTCCCTGAGACTATTGTAATTGATGGTGTAAGCATTCCTATGGAAATCGGCGGTATGGCATTTATAGCTGCATGGTGGGGCATCTGGCATATTCTGGCAGGATTATCCCTTGCCACCATCTGGTCAAGGATACCTGCTGACAGCCCCTTTCGCCCCGCTAATCTTTTTAAAAGAAAATAATCAGGCATGAAGAGAGAGGAAGAGCAAATTCATAAACATGATAATTTATACAACCTGCTCCGGGCTTTTGCTATGTTCGGATTCAGGAATTTTTATCGCAGAATTCAGGTAAAAGGAAGAGAAAACATCCCCTACGGTTCGCATTTCATAATTACTCCCAACCATCAGAATGCATTGATGGATGCTATGGCCGTTCTGTTTGCAGTAAATGATATTCCTATAGTTTTTCTCGCTCGTGCAGATATTTTTAAGAACAAGCGTCAGAAAAAGATGCTTACAACTTTTAAAATGTTACCTGTTTACAGAATAAGGGATGGAGTACAGGAACTCACCAAAAATGAAGAAATATTTGAACGTTCAGTAAATATTGTTACTGACAGGGTTCCTGTATGCCTTATGCCTGAAGGTAATCATGGTGGTAAACGAAGACTGCGTAAATTTGTAAAAGGTGCTTTTCGTGTGGCATTAAAAGCCCAGGAGATGTCGGGAAAAGAAAACAATGTATTAATTTTACCCATAGGAATCGATTTTCAAAATTACTCCAAAATTCACCAGGATCTGCTGATAATTATCGGGAAACCAATAAATGTACAGGATTACATTTCAGAATACTCTGATAACCAGGCAAAAGGATTAAATTCACTGCGCGACAGGGTGGCTGAGGAGATGAAAAAAATTATGATACATATCAAAAATGAGGAACTGTATGAAATGTATCAGAATCTAAGGCAGATATGGAATAAAAGAATGAGGCAACTTGCAGGTATTCAGGGAAAATCATTATTTGATAAGTTCAATGCCGATAAAATAATGATCAGCATCCTCGACTATGCTTATGAAACAGAAACGGATACTCTGAGAGACCTGTCGGAGAAAACGGACAGCTACCTCAGGAAACTAAATGCACTGAAGATACGTAACTGGGTAATAAGCCGGAAAGGATTTCCTGTGACAAAAATCATTCTGGTTCTCATCGCATTATTAATCACCATGCCTGTTGCACTTTATGGTTTTCTGAATAATGCCCTCCCCTACCATTTGCCAGTCAGGTTTACCCGGAAAGTTAAGGATCTTCAGTTTCTCAGTTCCTTCAAATTCGTTCTTGCTCTTCTTTTATTTCCCGGGTTTTATATTATACAAACAATAATAATAGCCATTTTTATAAACAGCATCTGGGTCGCATTTGCATACCTGATCTCACTCCCCTTTACCGGCTACTTAGCCCTTTATTGGTCGTTATGGTTTAAAAAGTGGAAGTCTGCCTTGAAATACAAATACTTACATATTAGAAATAATGAAGGCCTTAAGGAGACCGAAAGCCTATATGAACAAATATTCCGGACTATGGAAACATTATCTGAAAAATACCTTCAATCCATTAAACCTAAAGCCTATAGATTAAAACATGACTGAGAAAAAATTTTTCTTTGGTAAGATTGCCTGGATCACAGGTGGGTCCTCAGGTATCGGGGAAGCTTTAGCAAAAAGACTTGCTTCCAATGGAGTAAAAGTAATAATCTCATCATTCGACATCCCTGAACTTAACCGTGTAGTAAAGGAAATTACAGAGAAAGGGGGAGCCGCATCTTTCCTGCCTTTTGATCTTTCAAAACGTGATGATGTAGAAAAAGCAGCAGATGATCTTTTAAAAACCTGCAAAAAAATTGACTTCCTGTTCAATAACGGAGGGATATCCCAACGCACAACTGTGCTGGATACCAGTGAGGAAACAGACCGGAAAATAATGGAGATCAATTATTTCTCAGGTATTATTCTGACTAAAAAACTTTTACCTGGTATGATTGAAAACGGGGGCGGACACATTATTGCTACCAGCAGTATATCCGGATTATTCGGGTTTCCTCTGCGTTCTGCTTATTCAGCATCAAAACATGCTATGCATGGATTTTATGAAACCGTATGGACTGAATTGCATGAGAAAAATATACGAACAACTATTATTTGTCCGGGCAGGGTGAAAACCATGATATCATTTCATGCTCTTGGGAAAAACGGATATCCCCATGGGAAGATGGATACGGGTCTTGCAGGAGGTATCGCACCTGAAAAATGTGCAAAACAAATACTTAAAGCAGTAATGAAAGACAAACGATTGGTATTAGTTGGAGGAAAAGAATTATTTTTACCCAAAATTAAACGGATATGGCCATTTCTCTTTTACAGGATAGTAACAAAAGTAAATCCTTTATGAATTTATCCCAACAGATTTTGTAATTTTAGTCCGGTAAAAGCAATGATTGATTTTAAGTGAATATTAATACATGTTGAAAGAGAAAATTATAAGTGGGATCCAGCAAATAGGTGTTGGCGTAACAGATCTTAAAGAAGCCTGGAAGTGGTATAAAGACAATTTCGGTGTTGATATCAGGATATTTGAAGATGCTGCAATGGCCGAACTTATGCTTCTTTATACCGGAGGCAAACCAAGAATGCGGCATGCTGCGCTGGCTATGAATATGATGGGGGGAGGAGGATTCGAAATATGGCAATACCTCGGAAGAGAACCCAAGCCTCCTGAATCTCAAATAATGGCAGGCGATTTTGGTATTTTTGCAGCTAAAATAAAATGCCTTGATGTAAAAGCCACATATGAAAACTTCCTGAAGAGAAAAATGAATGTCAACGGAATATCCAAAGATCCGCAAGGAAGAGAATATTTCTTTATTAATGATCCTTATGGTAATCTTTTTCAGGTAGTAGACTCTCAATTCTGGTTTAGAATTGAAAGAAAAAAGTTTACAGGGGCATCCTATGGAGCTATTATCGGTGTTTCGGATATTGATAAAGCTGTTAAAGTTTATTCCGGAATTCTGGGATACGATTCAGTGGTATATGACAAAGAAGGTGTTTTCGAAGATTTCAGATCCCTGCCAGGTGGTCAGAGTATTTTCAGGCGGGTTTTACTCCGCTTAAGCAAAACCCCTCTGGGATTTCTTTCAAGATTCCTCGGACCAAGCGAAATTGAATTAATTCAGGTTAAAAACAGAGACGCTCAGCCAATTTTTAAAAACAGATACTGGGGAGACCTCGGATTCATTCATTTATGTTATGACATACAGGGAATGGACTTGTTGAGAAATGAATGTGAAGAGAAAGGCTTCCCTTTCACAGTTGACAGTGATGTGCATCCGAAAGGCAACAGCTTTGACATGGGTGAGGCAGCAGGCCATTTTGCATATATTGAAGACCCGGATGGTACCCTGATCGAATTTGTGGAGACACATAAAATACCTATTATTAAAAAATTAGGCTGGTACCTCAATCTCAGAAAAAGGAATCCTAAAAAGCCACTCCCTAACTGGATATTAAAAGCATTGAAATACAGCAGAATCAGGGATAAACATTTGAAGTAAGTTAATCAGAATTGTAAAAGGTGATTGTTCACCAAAACAAATATCATTATAATAAAAACCCGTGCTGAAAGAACTTATTTTAAAAAACCGCAGTTACAGAAGGTTTATTGAAGCAGTACCAGTCAGTACAACTGATCTGATGGATATGATTGATAATGCAAGATTATCAGCTTCCGCAAGAAATATGCAGCCTCTAAAATACATTATCAGCAACTCCCCTGAAATGAACAATGGCATATTCCCATGCCTCGCATGGGCAGGTTACCTTGCAGACTGGCAAGGACCGGCTCCGGGAGAAAGACCGGCAGCTTATATTGTTGTTCTGCACGACAAAAATATTGCGCCAGCTTACTTTTGTGATGATGGGATATCTGCTCAAAGCATCTTACTTACAGCAACTGAAAAAGGTTGGGGAGGATGCATAATTGCATCTGTTAAACGTGAAAAATTATCTGAAATTCTAAGTCTCCCCTCCGGATTTGACATTATACATGTAATTGCCCTGGGGAAACCTTCAGAAAAAGTATTGTTAGAGGAAGTGAAAGGAAATGATATACGCTACTGGCGTGATACAAACTCCACCCACCATGTACCAAAAAGAAGCCTGGACGAAATTATTGTTAAGCATTTCTGAAAACTCAAATAAGCTGTTATATAATATCTTTCCTGTTAAATGTAAAGCAAAATGAAATAGTTAAATTTAACCAAAACTAATTCATTATGCTAACAGGATTTTTTGAACTGCCGGAAACTAAAAATGAACCGGTAAATTCCTATGCTCCCGGAACCCCGGAAAGAACATTGCTCAAAAAGGCTATTGAGAAAATAAGGTCGAAGACAGTTGATCTCCCTATGATCATTGATGGCAGGGAAGTCAGATCAGGCAAGCAGAAAGCCATGTACCCCCCGCATGATCTGAAACATCTGCTGGGATATTTTCATCAGGGAGATGAGACACATGTAAAAATGGCAATCGAATCTGCCATGAAAGCAAAACCATCGTGGCAAAGCATTGCATGGGAGAACAGAGCAGCTATTTTTTTAAAAGCCGCTTCCCTTCTTGCAGGGAAATACCGCCACATTATGAATGCCGCAACAATAATTGCTCAATCGAAGAACGCTTACCAGGCAGAAATTGACAGTGCATGCGAACTGATTGACTTCTTCAGATTCAACGTTAAATATATGTCTGATATCTATGCTGAACAGCCCATTTCAGGAGGCTCTGTTTGGAACAGAGTGGAATACAGACCTTTGGAAGGATTTGTATTTGCACTCACTCCTTTCAATTTCACTTCGATTTCCGGAAATCTTCCCACAGCCCCCGCTGTCATGGGAAACACAGTTGTTTGGAAACCTTCGAACAGCCAGGTTTATTCCGCAAAGATAATAATGGACCTCCTTATGGAAGCTGGTTTGCCCGATGGGGTTATAAATCTGGTTTATGTACCCGGACTAGTGGCAGGTAAAGTAATATTTACCCACCCTGATTTCGCGGGTTTTCATTATACAGGTTCAACTGAAGTTTTCCAGAGTATCTGGAAAATGATAGGTGAGAATATTTACAATTATAAATCTTATCCCAGAATTGTTGGTGAAACAGGAGGAAAAGATTTTATAATTGCCCACAACAGTTCAGATATTGATACACTTGTTGCAGCTATTATCAGGGGCTCCTATGAATATCAGGGACAGAAATGTTCAGCTTCATCAAGGGTATATCTTCCCGAAAGCAAATGGCCGGAAATAAGAAAGAAACTTGAAGATTCCATCGCTACCATAAAAATGGGGCCACCCGAAGATTTCAGGAATTTTTTTAATGCAGTTATTGACGAACCCTCATTCGACAAACTGGCAGGATATATCGAACAGGCCGGAAAAGACAAAGAAGCCGAAGTGATAATCGGAGGGAATTGTGATAAAACGCATGGTTATTTCATAGAGCCTACGGTTATACTCACAACCGATCCTCATTATGTGACCATGCGTGAAGAACTGTTTGGCCCTGTCCTTACAGTTTACGTGTATAAAGATGAGGACTACGAAGAAACACTGGATATCCTCGATAACACATCCATTTACGGTCTTACCGGTGCTGTGTTTGCTAAAGACCGTTATGTTATTGAACTTACTACTTCCAGACTGGCAAATGCAGCAGGAAATTTTTATATTAACGACAAGCCAACGGGAGCAGTTGTCGGCCAACAACCTTTCGGAGGATCACGAGGATCAGGAACAAATGATAAGGCCGGTTCCATGTTTAACCTGCTGAGATGGGTTTCTGTTAGAAGTATAAAAGAGAATTTCACCCCTCCACCTGATTACAGATATGAATTTATGAAAGAACAATAAGAAATTTTGTATTTTAATTGTTAATTACTTTTACTGCCCCCTTCACTGGTTTTCTTTATTTTTGTTCTGATGTTTAAAAAAATAAGAGATACTTTTCTTCCGGTTCTGAGCAATAAATATCTGTTGTCAGTAAGCATCTTCTTTATATGGCTGTTGTTTTTCGATAATAATAACCTGATTGTACGTAAAAGACTTATGAAAGAAGAACGGCAGTTAAGAAAAGACTGTGTCTATTACCAGCAGAGGATAGTTGCGGATTCCACTCATCTCACTGAACTGAGAAAGGATATGGAAAGCCTCGAAAAATTTGCACGTGAACAATACCTGATGAAAAAAGAAAATGAAGATATTTTTGTCATTGTAAAGAAATAAAATTTAAGCCTTTCTTATCTTCCCCTTTCCCATTTTCTGTATATTTCAAGAAGCTCTTCAGGATCACCTGCTCCGGAAACAGATATTCCTGTTTTCCTTAGTAGTTCTGTGGCTGCAAAACAAACAGGAACATCGGGAAAATATCTTTTTGAATAATTAAGAAATTTAAGCACTCTGAAGAGGTTGAACCATCTGAAAAATCTTTTTGCGAACATAGGAAGTGAAGCGGAGTTTTGCCTGATTTCAGAGAGAACAGATACAAACCCGCAGATATTCAAAAAATCGTTAAGCTCATCGGATATTCCTCCCAAAAGAAATGAAGCCTTTTCATTGTCCTTGTTTTGGTATAATTCCGTGATTTTACCAAAGAAAACTTTCAGCACTTCAAACGAGTCAGGATGATAAGTAAGTATCGTTTCTCCTCTGTCCTTAACAAGCCTGCTGATAGCAGCCCCGGTACCAAAAGGCACTCTTACAGAAGGCCTTGGAGAAGGGATTACCCTTGTAGTATTTAGCTCGTTAATGGTTCCAATCTCAAAATATTTCTGCAAAAAGTAAAAATCTTCCCCTGCCTTTCTTTTGTTCATTCCTCCCTGTCGGCAATAGGCATCTGCTTTAACGGCAAAACAAGACCCAACCGTGTGAAATGCATTAGGATATCCTGTGTATCTGATACTTTCAACATAATACCTTAGATGCAGTTCATAGAGAACAGCAGCCTTATATACTTCCGGACCGAATTCACTGCCCGTCAACGGATGCTCAAAATATATAACACAGCCATCTTTCTCCGGAAAGTCAAGAAAATGCTTTTCTATTTCCTGCAGGTAATTCGCATCACAAACTGAATCGGCATCAAATGAAGCGATAATACCATCCGGCCTTGAAATGGAACTGAACACCCTCACGGCTTCATCCATCAGTATCTTTCTTGCAAGTCCTGCACCTGCATATTTAGCCTTCATATCAGGACACATCATTACATGAAAATGAATATCTTCCGATAAATGAACATCTATCCATTCCTTCGTCTGATGAAAGATATCGAGATTCCGTTTCTTTATGTTTTCAGGGACAATCTCCGGCCAGTTAATAAGAATAAGAACATCTGTTTTACATCTTGCAGGAGTACACTTAAAAAGTGAATCCAGACTGAAGTTCAGTCTGGATTCATTAAATGCAGGGATAGTAACAATAATCCCCGGATCATTATGAGGAATTTCAGGTATATAAACCTTCTCCTCTCCCCGCTGTGCGAGGTAACGATCTGCAAATCCCATAATAATACCTATTTCTTACCGGCTTTTTCTATGTTATATTTATTATTAATACCCTGTAATACTTCTTCCGTAATATCCAGTTCATCGTTAACATACAATAAATTACCACCGAAACTGAAGCTGAAAATATACTGATAGCCTTTTTCCAGATTATACTCTTTCAGATATGTCATTATATAGTCAATCACTTTTCTTTGCCCAACCACTCCCTGTTCCTGTATCTGGTTCATATATTCATTTTGAAGATTCTCCAGCCTTAACCTTTCATTTCCCAGCTGCTGATCTTTTTCCTGCATCTCACTACGGGTAAGTAATCCCTTGCTTACCTCATCCTGAAACTTTGTTGCGGTCTGTTCAAATTTTTTATATTCAGATGCAAAGCTGGTTTCAAGCTGAGTCTGCTTTTTAGCAAGCTCTTCCTGAAAATCCTGATACATATTCATCTTAAGAAGCAAAGTGTCAATGTTCACATAAGTAATAACAGACTCATCTGAAGATTCCCTTAACAGACTATCAGGAATTGATTCAGAAATTCCATCTCCTTTAAAAGAAGTAAAATGAAAAATGTACAAAACAATAACAGCGAGAAATAGTACAGCATTAATTACAATATTTAACGGTTTCATTAGTATATAATTTATATGAATGTGAATTTAATTTAAAAATATAATTCATGCATGATTCAAATATACAATCTATTTTTGTTTTATTAAGACATCCTTTCCTGTTTTGGTTTTACTAAAAAAACATTGGTACATAACAGGATACATTACCTAATTCTTTTTTTGAAAGTGCAAATATAATGATTGCATTGAGTTTTCGTGACTTTTTTAAGGTGGATTTTGGAAATTGAAGAAATAATAAATACAGGTTAAAACTCCGGACAGGGGATCATTCTTCTCTTTTTCCTTTTGCGCGTGGATTTGAATTCATAATTAAGAGAAATCTCATGTGCTCCTCCTGTGGCAGCAAGAAGCCTTGAGATGGTAAAATCATAGGAATAACCTACGCTGAAATTTTCAATTTTATACCCTGTGAGAAATGCAATAGCATCCCCCCTTCTTTCATTATTTATAAGAGGCAGTCCCCTGTACCAGAAACCCAGTACAATAGGGTCTTTGTACCAGTAAAGACCAATATCCAGCTGACTTACCTGATAGTGATTCTTGAAAAGAAAAGCGGCTGATAATGTCTCATCTATCGGATTCAGGAGTCTTCCACGGCGTACGATCTGAGTACCTCCAAATACCGAAACTTTGAGAGGCACAAACTGTGAAGTTTCGTAAAGAGAATTTTTAGGCTTTAAAAGGTGATCCAAAGAAAAACCAAACCAGTGTCTGTCAGTATAAGTGAGTATGGAAGTTGAGAAATCGACATCCCCCTTACTTCCGAGTGTTGGAGGTTCAATTGTACTGGGGATGGGTGATGTTAACTCATCGTTCCATATTAACCTGTCGAAATCAAGTCCTGTCTGGGTATAAAAAAAATGAATTCCCGGTCTTACATGCCAGTATTCTCTGATCTGAAAATCGTAGGAATACTGTATGCCGAGGTTTGTTGTGCTGAGGCGGCCTGAACCTGCCATATCCCTTAAAAACAACACACCAAAACCGGAATTAAAATTATCGAAAAAATGATCGTAAGAAAACCCGTAAGTAACAAAAGTACCGGGAATTGAAGGCCATTGGTTCCTGTAAATCATCGACACCCTGTCTTGCTGTGTCGCTCCGGCAAATGATGGAGCGAGGTACAACTTATTCGCATAGAACTGTGTAAAATGTGGATCCTGCTGTCCCTGTAAATTAAATGAAACATACAGGACAAAAACCAATAGAAATACTCTTTTTATCATCTTCCAGGTTTATGCCACTGAAGGGATCGTAAATGAATCGCTTAATATAACTATCTCCTTCTCAGTCAACAAATTTATTTTTCAACAAAAAAAAGAAACTAAAGTATAAAATTAAACGGATTTCCTGAGAAATGGTTACAATACCTCTTATTATTCATTGACACATTGGCCAAATTTGAGCAATTGCAATTAATAGCTGATAAAACATTTATAAAAAGTGTCGAAGTTTAAGGATATTTTAAATTCCGGAGGGATTAAACCTTTATAGAAAAGAACCAGGGTTGAGAATGTGCGAGAGGCTGTCCAAAAAGTGTTTCAAAATTATGATCCGCTTACAAATTGTGAATATATTCAGTATTTCTTTCGGGCTGAAAGCCCAACTTAACTCAGCCCAGGGCAACGCCCTGGGTAAATGATTGAGGTGACACTTCGCCCTGTAAGGGCAGCTTAACTTATTGAATTTATGCACTTTAAATCTTTTAAGCTGCCCAGGGCGAGAAATACAAGTAAATTTTGAAAAGAACTTTTAATTTGTAAGTATACCAAAATCATTATTGACTTTTTAGACACCCTCCGTTACCGCTAAGGAATAAGTTATTTTCATTTATTTGTTAGTAAGCCCCTAATGGAGTAAAGTTACGTCTCCTTTGAAAAGGAAGTTTTCTCCGTTAAGGTACTTCCCTTTAACCAGCCATATATAAACACCCTGTGCTGCCATACGTTTATTAATATATCCATCCCATCCCCTGTTTATCTCGTTGCTCTCAAATACCAGTTCACCCCATCTGTTGTAGATATACATATTATATTCAAGAACATCGTCTGCTACCCCCGGGAAGAATACACTGTTCCTTGAATTAGGATCGTTCCTGTCATAATAACCATCACTTGGTCCACCCGGGTTTGGTCTGAAAACAGTCGGGAACAGAAATTCTTTCCTGGGAAGGACAAGTATTGCTTTGATTTTCAATAATGTATCACTGCACTTATCATTGTAAGCTATCAGCATTACATCTTTCCAGCCAGGATGTTCATACACATGAACCGGCTCGTATTCTGTTGAAGTGTTCTGGGATGATTTATCACCCGTGTCTTCATTGATATCTCCGAAATCCCACAGATAGCTTGCACTTCCAATAGTGAAATTAAAAAACTTGGCCGGTTTGTAATCCTCAAACACAGTATCGGGAGCCAGACTGAATCCAACTATAGGGGTCTCATATATCTCAATCGTTTCCTGATGAACTGACGACCCGCCAGGACCGGATACGGTAAGTCTTACCACATACGTTCCGGGATCGAAGTATGTGTAAGCCGGATCACGCTTGGTGGAAGCTCCGCCGTCACCGAAATCCCATAGATATGAGGTAGCATATAAGGATGTATTGCTGAATTGAACCTGCAAGGGAGAACATCCGGGATTTGGTTTAACAAACCCGGCTATAGGAGGTGTAGGATTAATTATTACGGTTTGTTTCACACTGTCAACACACATACCACTGGTAATGATCTGTGTTATGGTAAAAGTACCAGGTTCGGAATACGTATGAACAGGATCCGTATTGCCTGAGGTATTGCCATCACCAAAACGATACAGATAACTCCAGGGACCCGTACTTACCAGGCTTGTAATAGAAACTGTAGCGCTGGGGAAAGTCTGTATCAACGGGGAAACCGAGAAACTTGGCTGCGGCAAGGGATAAACAGTTATTTGCTTTGTCACGTCTGCCTTACAACCATAGTATGATGTAGTGGTAAGCTTTACATCATACGTTTTCATAGCAGTTTCAAGATTGCGGAACTCATGAACCACAGCATAACCTGCTGTAACCTGCTGTCCGTCACCAAAATCCCATTCATAAGAATACGCCCCTGGTTGTGAAACAAGGTTGGCAACCAAAGGATGACAACCTTCTTCTGGATCAATATCAAATGTAGGATCCACCTTAGGATAAATGATCACAAAAGTTGAATCCTTGTCTTTACATCCCTTTGCGGAAGTAGCTTCCAGTATCACATTATAATACCTTACAGCCCCCGTTGGATCGAAGTTCTCAAATCCATATGAAGGACTTTCTGTATTATCCAGTGGGCTTCCGTCATCGAAATCCCATGCATAGCTTACTGCTCTTTCCGACTGGTTTGTAAAATCAACCATAAGGTACCCGCAGGAAGGAACAGCATTTGAAATGAACCTTGCATCCGGTCTGTCATTATCAATAACTACCGAGGAAGATCCCTTACAATTCTTGTCATCGGTCACAGTATAGGTAAGATTATATGTGCCATGAACAAGGGTGTTGAAAACTGTCTGTTGCTGTATCATTGTGCTAAGAGGTGCTATTGATCCTGTCCAGCTGTGACTGATATACGTGCTTGTTCCGCCAGCAGGATTACCGTCAAGGTTCAGATCGGTGCCTCCGCAAACAAGCGGGAAGCTGCCATCACCGGTAATATTTGCAGTAGGATTGGCATTTACTGTCAACCTTGCTTCAGCTGAATTTACCGGTGAACATGAATTACTCACTACCAGCCTGTACAGATTATTATGGAAACTTACCGGAGCATCCGTTATGCTCAAAACAGAAGTTGTTGTTCCGGAATAGTTATCGTTATCATTCAGATCAGAGAATCCCGCACCACTGTTAACCTGCCATCTGTAAACAAGGTTCGGACCATTTGCTATCGCAGTAAAACTCACACTTCCGTTTTCACATATCTCCTCATCCACAGGATCAAATAATATCACAGGATTTTCTGTTACACCGAGTTTCCCGGCCAGTGAATTCACCGGTGGTACACACGAACCGCTCACCACAGCGCGGTAACTGTAATTATTCATTGCAGGAAGAGGATCTGATACGGTAAGCTCAGAAGTATTTACACCACTGTATTGAGCTCCATCCAGTATCACGCTGAAAGAGCCACCGGTACTAACCTGCCACTGATACTGAAGATCTGATCCTTCTGCTGTAACATTAAAGAAGGCAGGGTTATTTTCACAAACAATCGTATCAAGAGGCTGTACAGTAACAACAGGGCTTGTTTTCACTATAAGTTCAACCGGATTTGTACTTGCCGGGGGATTACACGTTCCTTGTATAATAACACGGTAACGGTTTTCGCTCTTCGTCCTGGGAACATTAAAGATATTCATAGACGGAGTCTGTGTTCCGATATATGAAGCCGTATCCATCAGATCAAGGAATGGCCCTCCACCTGCGCTTTCCTGCCAGATAAAACTCAGGTTTGCTCCCTGTGCATTCACTGAGAAATTCACGCTGTTAAATTCACATATAGTATCGGGAGAGGGCTGGTCAATGATTTCAGGTGCAGTGTTTACTGTGAGCATTGCAAACCCGGAATAAGCAACCGGTGCACAAGTTCCTGTAACAACAGCCCTGTAACGGTACCCATTAAACCTTCTTGCCGGATTCAACACATTCAATGTATTGGAAGTCGTTCCGGAATAGATTGTTGCGGTATCGCTCATATCCCTGAAGCCAAATCCATCAGTCATATCAACCTGCCACTGGTAGCTTAGAGTAGTTCCAACTGCTGTTGTGCTGAAACTGGTAGCAGTAAATTCACATACTGTCTTACTTTCAGGATTAAGGGTGATCAATGGCGGAGTGTTTACCGTCAGTATGGCTGAAAGTGAAGTGTCCGGGGGTTCACAAGTACCTGTTACAAAAGCCCTGTAATGGTAACCCGTCTGGGCAGAATCTGCATTAAATATACTGAGAACAGGACCGCTTACACCAAGGTAGTTGCCTTCGCCTGGTATATTTGCCCAGTTTGTACCGGCATCGGTCGAAACCTGCCACTGGTACACAGGATTGGTTGTAACTCCTGCATTCACCGAGAATGTAAGATTAGCACCACGGCAGACCGTGGTATCTATTGGCTGGAGAATGATCTCCGCTTTCTCAAGTATATTCAGGACAACCTGGTTGGAAGTATCCGCAGGTGAACAGTAGCCGCTGATAACAACGCGGTAAAGATTGCCATCCATCGCAGAATTCCCGCTGGTAATAGTAAGAACAGATGTATTGTATCCGGCATGATTTGGGATATTTGCTGTCACCCATCCTCCGCCATCATTAACCTCCCAGAGATAGCCGGGATCTGTGGTTACACCTGCATCCACTTCAAAGGTGGTTGTTTCGCCCTCACAAATTATGCGGTCAACAGGCTGTGTGAACACTTCCGGTTTTTCGCGAACATTAAGTGCCGCTGTTGCCGAAGTATCGTTCGGGGCACAGGCTCCGCTTATAATAGCACGGTAAAGATAAGCATTCATATCGGAGGTAATGTTATTAACTGCAAGCATATCGGTGGTAAAACCTGAGTACTTGCCTCCGGTAATGGTCGACCATACCGTCCCGTTAAATACCTGCCACTTGTAAACAGGATCAGTGGTAAGACCTGCAGAAACACTGTAGAATACAGTGTCATTCTCACAGGCAGTTACAAGCAGAGGATCAACTGTTACTTCAGGCCTTTCATTAACGGTAAGCACCACAACATTGGAAATGGCCTCAGGAGTACATGTTCCGGTAATAACAACCCTGAACTGAGAGCCGTTCATTGAAGAAGGCACATTGCTGAGTAAGAGGTTTGCCGTACCAATACCGGAATAAACTGCTCCGGAAACCGGATTCCATGTACCACCGTCGAAAATCTCCCAGGTATAAACCGGAACCGTTGTACCCCCTGCATCAACAGAAAATGATGTATTATCGTTTTCACATATCTGAACACTTACAGGCTGTCCCACTATCTCCGGTTTCTCATACACCGTGAGTGCTACACCGGCGGATACCTTTGCCGGAGCACATGTTCCGCTGACAGTCACCCTGTACTGGTTACCCGACATATCCGATGAAACATTGCTGACAGTGAGTGTGGTGGTTCCCTGACCTGAATATTTAATTCCGCTGGCTGCAAACCACGCGCCTCCATCGTTTACTTCCCAGTAGTATACCGCGTTTGTAGTAACACCTGCATCCACATTGAATAAAGCTGTTCCGTCTTCACAAACCGCTGCAGGGGCAGGAGGAGTGATAATCTCGGGTTTTTCAATTACCGTAAGTTCAGCCTGACCGGAAACAACAGTTCCTGCACATAGTCCGGAAACAACAGCCTGATAAAGATACTCATTCATGGAAGAAACAGCACCCAGCACATTCAGTGTTACCGTATTTTCATCGGAATAACCAGCGCCGCTAACATCACTCCAGCTTCCACCTCCATTGGTGGAAACCTGCCACTGAACGGATGGATCAGTAGTATTACCTGTACTGATAGTAAAGCTTGCATTACCATCCTCACAAATAGTTACATCCAAAGGATCAGTGGTAACTTCAGGTTTTTCATATACCACAAGATTTGCCTCATCTGAGTACACGGCAGGTAAGCAGGTACCCTCAACTTTTGCCCTGTAACGGTAATTATTCATCGAAGAATCAATACCACTGACAGTAAGCGTAAGGCTGGTCTCACCGCTATACTTAACTCCGGATGCCGGTGCCCATAGCGTACCATTATAGACCTCCCAGCTTATTACCGGGATGGTGGTTACGCCGGTACTTATTGTGAAAGTCACTACCCCTTCTTCACATTCAGAAGCATCAACGGGATGTCCTGTCACCTCTGGTTTCTCAAGAACCTGCAGTAGTGCCGGATTTGATTCTGCCTGTGGTGTGCAGTCCCCCTGTACCACCGCACGGTAGAGGTTGTTATGCATGAGGGAGGTAATACCGTTTATGGTCAGAATAGTCGTATTCTGTCCGCTGTAAGGAGCCCCGGCCACACTGGCCCAGACACCTCCGCCATCGGTGGAAACCTGCCAGAAAATTGAGGGGTTGGTGGTTACACCAGTGCTGATCTCAAAGAATACCGTTTCTCCTTCACACTCGCTAACATTCAAAGGATGCTGAGTAACTTCAGGTATCTCACTTACTGTTAGTATTGCTTCGGCAGATGTTACAGCAGGCGGACATGTTCCGCCAACCACAGCCCGGAAGTGATATCCGTTCATAGCAGATGAAACCGGGTCAATAGTCAGAGTAGCGGTATTACCGCCGGAATAAGGTGCACCTGATGCATTCTGCCAGGAAACATTATCAAACACTTCCCACTGAATGGCGGGGGAAGAGGTTACACCTGTATTAATGGTAAATGAAGTACTCAGTCCTTCACATTGTGTTACATTCAAAGGCTGAAGAGTTATTTCAGGCCGCTCGTAAACTGTAAGTATCACTGAATTTGAATTAACCGAAGGAGCACAGGATCCTGACACCACAACACGATACTGACGCCCGTCAAATGCTGATGCAGGTCCGAATATTTTAAGCGTATCATCGCTTACACTGTTGTAGATTGCCCCCGATACCGGTACCCAGGATGAACCGTTAAAGGTCTGCCAGGTGATAACAGGATTGGTGGTATTGCCTGTCTCCACAAAGAACATTGCTGTATCACCTTCACATACCGCAACATTTACAGGTTGAAGAGTTATTTCAGGTTTATTTAATACGGTAAGAACAACAGTATCCGAAATTATGTCGGGAGGACATGTACCGCTGACAACAGCCCTGTATCGATAAGAGTCGAAAGAAGGATCGGGATTGATCACCGTGAATGTGCCTGTTCCGGTACCGGAAAAAACTCCGGGGATGTCAGCTATGTCAGCAAAGGAACCTCCGCCGTTATCCTGCTGCCACTGCACAGCCGATCCGGAACCGGAGAAGAAAATTACAAACTCCGCATTTGTTCCTTCACATACTGTCTTACTCAGGGGCTGTACGGAAATCATAAGATCATCGTACAGATTCACCGTTGCCGTACCGCTAAGGTTCGGAGAAGGGGAAGTGCTGGCACATCCGTTTAAGTCTGTGACAGACTGTAAAGTATATGTTGTACTCCCTGAAGGACTCACAGGAATAAGATCATTGGAATTGTAGTTATTAATATCTGGTAAGCCACTTATAGAAACACTATATGGGCCTGTTCCTGTTGTAATATTTACCTGCAGATCAGTGGATGTCCCCGGACAGATAGTATTATCGCCACTGAGAACACCTGCCGGCAAAGGATTAACTGTTGTAACAATGGTATTGCTTGTCCCTTCACATCCCAGCATGGTTGTAGCCACTACATACACCTCATCGAGATCGGAAAGTGAGGTTGTAGTGAAAATACTTAGCGGACCGTTCTGCACAGACATCCCGTTAAGGAAGAAGTTGTAGGTTGCAGCACCCGGAGCATCTGCCATAAAGGTTACTGCTTCACCGCTGCAGATAATATTGTCGGCATCAGAACTAACCAGGGTCACCAAAGGATTGGGGAATACATTGATGGTAACAGGATTGCTGGCCCCGACACATCCTTTATCGGTAGTTATTATAACATACACCTGCTGCCCATCGCTTAGACTTCCCGTTGCGAAGATGTTCGATGCACCGTTCTGCTCGGTATTACCATCCACAACAAATTCATAATTTGCCGCTCCTGCAGGTCCTGCAGTGAAAGTAACATTCTCTCCATCACAAATGTTGGTCTTACTGGGGCTGATAGTCGCAAAAGGTAAAGGACTTACTGTTACAAACAGCGGATTATGGACTGTAACACATCCTGCTACATTAATTTCTGTCACTGAGACATTACCACTTAAAGTACCGAATGTAACACTTATGGAATTGGAAGAAGGATCTCCGTTAAAGGCAGCTCCTGCCGGGAGAGACCATGAATAGAGTGATCCAGCATTTAAAGGTATGGTATATGTCTCCGTATCACCGGCACAAACCTCATTTTCGCCTGCCACTATTACCTGGTCAGCCGGACTAAAGACTTCCACAAACAATGAACCTGCCGGGCCTGCACACAGGTAGCTGTTGGTCTCAATAACTGTCATATCACCGGAGCCCGGAACCAAAGCTGCATTCATAATAATGGCATTCGTGCCGAAATCAAATGTTTTTGTTCCAACTTCCGCAGGCACTGTCCACGCCCAGGTTGAACCTGCAACCGGTGGCACATCGTAAACCAGATTTGATTCACCTGTACAAAGCTTATCTTTCCCTGTGATCACAGGAGCAGCGGGCTCAGGATTAACTGTTATTAATACATCCCTTGTTGTACCCTCGCAGCTGAATTCACTTATGGGGGTAACACTGTAGGTTGCCGTAATTGGAACTCCGCTGGTGTTGACAAGAATATCTGTAAAATGATAAGTCCCCAGTGGATCAGCAGCTACATCAACCCCGGCACTTCCCTGCACCGAAGCATCGGACATAAGGGGAACACCCCAGTTAAACCTTGAGTTGGCAGGGGTATTGGCGGGTACAAGAAGTATCTCATAATTGACGGGGATATTGGAACAGACAGTCTTCATCTGACCCGGTAAAATTACCGGCTGAGGCCTGATAGTAACTACTACATCTACCGGTGCTCCTACACAGGCTGTACCAAAGTATGGGACAACGCGATAGATAACCGTCCTGTTGAAACCTGTCTCATTAAGGAATTTATGGTTCAGAAGGTAATCTGCATCCACATTGTTCTGAGGAACAGGATTATTTGCCGGATCTGCAACAAGACCAGGGCCAACAGTGATATCTGTAATGTTATACCATGTAGGGATAACACTCAATGGAGCACCCTTTAGCTCAAGGCCTGTTGGCAAACTGCTGCAGGCAAAGCGGTTCAGATCAGGATCCAGAACGGGCTCTGAACCAATGGTAACAACAATATCTTTAGTGCTTCCCACACAGCCATCATAATAAGGAGTAACAGTATAAACAGAAGATAAAGCCAGACCTGTTGTATTAGTGAATAAATCAGTTATATTACCGGATGACTCAAGTGGCCGTGCAGTACCACCGGTGAGACCGGGATCATTCACCGGCTGAGGCCAGGTAAATGTTACATTATCACCGGGATTAAGAAAATTATTAAGCAGTATCTTGTGGTCAAGAGCATTTCCTGAACAAACCTCCACAGACTGATTGGAAATAACCGGCTCAGGCTTCACTGTTATAACAATGTCCTCAGCAACTCCTGTACATCCTCCGGCAGCCAGAGGAGCAGTCGGGATAAAACGGTATGTCACAGTCCCACTCACTGAGCCTGTATCTGTAAGGACTTCCGTAAAGGCGGAACCGCTTCCTGTATTACCCACTGTAGTACCTGTTACCGGACCTGCTATATTAACAACCTCCCATGTAAAGGTAGTGAAGGCAACATCCGCACTTACAATTATGGATGGTATATTGCCACTGCAGATAGTCTGAGAATTCGGAACTATAACAGGAACCGGATTGACTGTCACTGTCAGGGTAAACGGGGTTCCATTACATCCATTCAACTGCGGGGTGATGGTATAATTAACGTTTACAGGCGCTGTGGTAGTATTATTCAACGATTCACTGATCACACTTCCTGTAGCACTGTTTGCGGGATTCGATATTCCTGCTGTTACCGGGCGGCTCCAGTTGAATATCAATGCCGGATCAAGTGTCGAACTTGTTATGTTATATGTAAATACCGTATTTTCACAGGAAGAAAGTGAATTCGGGCTTGTCACAACTGCTGTCGGATTAACCCTTACGGTAAGGGTAAAAGGTGTACCAGGGCAGCCTCCATATGAGGGGGTAATGATATATTCAACATTTACAGGTTCTGTGGTTGTATTCTGCAATGATTCGTTTATCAAGGCTGTACTTCCGCTCCCGGCCGCGTTGGAGATGCCCGTTGTAACTGCACGGGTCCATGCAAAGGTAGCTCCGGATGTAGTACTGGTAGCTGTATAAGCTAAAGGTGTATTGTTGCAAATATCCCAGGTAGCTACGCTGTTTATTGTTGTTGCGGGATTTACCGTTACGGTGAGATTAAAAGGGGTGCCGGGACATCCGTCGTAAGACGGGGTAATAACATATATTACATCAACGGGATCAATTGTTGTGTTGGTAAGTGATTCATTAATATAGGCCGTACTTCCACTCCCGGCGAGGTTTGAAATACCTGTTACCTCTGCACGTGTCCATGCAAAAGTAGCTCCTGCAGTGGAACTGGTAGCCGTATAATCGAGAGCCGTGCTGTTGCAAACTGTCTTCGTTGCAGCAGAGTTTATCACCGCTTTAGGATTCACCGTAATGGTAAAGCTCTTCGTCGGGCCGGGACAGCTTGCCGTTCCATTCGTAAAAGTGGGTGTTACAATTATAGTAGCCGTAACAGGTGAACTGCCCGTATTGGTAGCAGTAAAGGCTCCTATATTGCCTGTGCCGCTTGCCGGAAGCCCTATGCCCGGGGTGT
>CAZGKF010000015.1:0-57649 GCA_964526475.1 uncultured Bacteroidaceae bacterium | reverse complement strand
TCAAAAATCATAAACCTGTTTTGTCATTTGTATATTGAAATTTATTTGTTATTTGTATTTTGAGATTTGTTATTTGTTTGGTTCTGGCTTGTCCACGTTAGGATAAAGAAATATGTTAAAATTTTAAACAAAAAGTACTGTTAATCAGGGTGATAACCAAAATAACCAGGTGCATGGCATTTGGATGTCTTTAAAAACCAGTGCACCTGGAATATAAATTCTTTATATTCGCTGATAAATACTATACATTTTTTATTTGATACCCGTAATGTTTTGTTCTAACTAAGACTTAAAATGAGGCATCTTTACCAGCCCAATGTAATCGCCTTGTTAAATATTATGATATATTGTTTTTTGGTATGGAATTTGATTTAATTCATATAAATAATTAAAAATTAATTTATGTCTGGAGGGTAATCATGAAAACAACAATTCCCATATTAATCGCAACGGCATTTTTCCTCGCTTCATGTTCAAGCGGATTTTATGCTACTTCTATGGAGTATGATGATGTTTATTATACCCCTGGAACCAGGAAACAGACCCATGTAACAACTGAACAGCTTGTCGCATCAGATTCACCTGTAAATAATGAAGTTTTACAACCGGGAAGAATAGTGGAGACTTCTGCTGTTCCCTATACTGTAGAGGCTTTAAGTGACTACGAAAGATACAGACTTGAAAAAGAAAGTGAAATGCTTGGAGATACTCAGAAATCCTATATCCCGGAGGAAGAATATTTCCAGGATGAATCCTACAATTATTATAATGAAGATCAATCTCAGGAAGGCACCTATGGAAATTATGACGAAAACCAGGATAGAATAGTTATTAATAATTATTATGGAGGAAGCTCTTATAATGATTATGATTATTATTATTCCTCACGTTTCAGAAGATTTCACAGACCTTATTACAGTTGGAATTATTATGATCCTTTCTACACTGACATGTTTTATTACAATTACAATCCTATGCATTGGGGCATGAGTATTTATTCAGGTTGGGGACCATCTTTATCCTGGGGGTATAGTCCCTGGTCTTATGGAGGTTACTATCCATATTCATACAGAGGCTACGGAATGGGATGGTATGATCCATGGTATTACGGAAGTTCCTATCGCGGATCGTACTGGACAGGTTACGGGCATGGATTTTATGATGGTTATTATGGATATGGTTACAGCCCGTATTATTATTCGCCATACAATTATCGCTCAGATTATTCTCATAACCGCGATGATTATTATTACGGCCATCGAAGTTCCAGATCAGGTTACTCCCCCTTTAATTCGTCGGCAACAGGCACTGCAGTTAGGAAATCAACCACAACTTCTGATCCAGGGGTAAGAAGCAGATACGAATCGGAAGGTGAAGGTGCAAGAAAAGCAGGTACCTCAGGCACCGGAGTGAATTCTTCAGTTCGCACACGAAATCTTGATGGGACCACAGGTGGAGCAGTACGCTCTGCAACACGGGATGCAGGAACTACAGGGGTACAAAAAAGCACTTCCGGTACTGAAGTGAGAACACGCACAGAATCAGTAAGGCCGGTCGGTGACGAGAGAACTGTCACTCCATCCGGTTCAGACAACAGATCAATTAACCGGCAGTCAGGTTCACCTGATGGCAATCAAAGGAGTACTCCTCCAAATCAGAGTAATGTGAGAAGAACTGACTCCGGTAGACCGGATTCAAACACGCGTACAAATTCCTATACTCCTAATTATACCAGGCCGCGTACTACTTCTACTCCTATATACAACAGGGGAGCAGGTTCTGGTTCAGTGTCGGGAAATACTAAAAGCTCAACTACAGTATCGAGACCATCAGTAACAGCTCCGCGTTCCACAACCAATACCCGTCAAACAACTACTACAACCCGTCCTGCTGCTACAACTCCTTCAAGATATTCCGGTCAAAGCAGACAAAGCGTATCTCCCGGAAGTGTGAGAAGAACAAGTACTACTCCTTCGCGTTCATCATCCAGCTATAGCCGTCCTTCTTCAACTCCTTCGCGTTCATCATCCAGCTATAGCCGTCCTTCTTCAACCCCTTCGCGTTCATCGTCCAGCTATAGCAGGCCTTCTTCAACTCCTTCAAGATCATCAAGTCCTTCTGTTAGTTCGGGAAGTTCAAGATCATCATCAGGAACTAGCAGTAGCAGTAGCAGCAGTAGCAGTAGTAGAAGCAGTTCTTCCTCACACCCGAGAAGATAAAAAAATATTGTAGTTCCTGCCAACTTAATTGCAGGAACTACTTTTTTAGTTTTCCGTTGAAATAACTTAATAATTTTCATTTAAAATGAGACATCTTAGCCTTATAATAGTATTGTGCATCATCTATTTAAATATTTCAGCACAGAATGAAGTAGATGCACTTAGATATTCCCGCCAGATACCTGTCGGTACAGCGCGGGCAGTGGGCCTTGGAGGTGCAGTTGGCGCTCTGGGAGCAGATTTTACCGCTCTGAGTGTAAATCCTGCCGGCCTTGGACTTTACCGTGGTTCAGAAATTATTTTTTCTCCATCTGTTTTCCGTGATAATACAAGTTCTTCATTTCTTGGTAATTCGTATGAAGAAACAAAGCATAATCTTAATGTTGGAAATTATGGATTCGTAACCACCTACGACAATAATCGTGAAAAAGGTTGGGTTAGTACCAGTTTTGCATTCGGATATAACCAAACTGCAAACTTTAATAGAAATATCCTGATGAGCGGTGTAAATACCAATAGCTCTCTTCTTGATAATTTTACGGATCATGCGAATGCAAATAAAAATAACCTTGATGGTTTTTATGAACAGTTGGCTTACGATGTGTTGCTTTTACCTTATGATACGATATATGAGGAATATTGGAATGATATTCAGAATGCAGGTTACGGTCAGGCGCAGAGAAGGACTATTAACTCCACAGGTTCATCCGGTGAGTATACTTTTTCTGTCGGAGCTAATTACAGCCACATGCTATATCTTGGAGCTACTTTAGGCATAAGCAGATTAAGATATGAGCAGGATATAATTCATCTGGAAGAGGATATTTCAGGTGACATAGATTTCTTTGAAAAGTTCATTTTCAGGGAGAATCTTAGGACAACCGGAACAGGCTTGAATTTCAAATTTGGCGCAATTGTACGACCTGTTGATATGCTCAGAGTTGGCATTGCATATCATTTCCCTACGTTTTATACATTAAATGACAGGTTTACAACAGATATGGAAGCTTATATCGATCCTGATCAGGGTTATTCAACACAAAACGCATATTCTCCAATTGGCGATTATGAATATAAACTGCAAACACCTTCAAAATTTATTGGAAGTATAACTCTTACTCTTGGTAAAATGGGACTGCTTAGTATGGATTATGAAAGAGTAGATTATTCATCAGCAAAATTATCTGCAGCTGATTATGATTTTTTTACTGAAAATAATTTTATCAGGGATCTCTACAGAATTACAAATAATTTCAGATTTGGAGGTGAATTGAGAATGGGAACATCTTATATAAGAGGAGGTTATGCTACATACCAAAATCCTTATACATCTGTTGATCCAGGTATTAATCCAAATCATCAAATATTATCAACCGGAATTGGAATGAGGGGACGTTTTTTCTATGTTGATTTTGGATATTCTTTAAGCCTGTCTGAGGAAATTTATTATATGTATATTCCACAGATGAATGAAGGTTCAATAAACAAATCAAAGGGGAATAATGTGATAATGACCCTTGGTTATAAATTCTAAATGAATCATAGTATTAAAACCAGTATAGTGTATTAGGTTTTGTTACTCTTTCTTATGCGCTTCTTAGGATCGTGGCTTTGCCGGGCCACAGCAAAGATTGGGTTTATCGTTCTTTTATACTTTTTTTTAAAACTAATTTAGCCTCAGGACCGGTATTAAGTAATAAATCCAGAATACTAAGGTTAGGAATAAAACCAAGTTTATAAGAAAATACCTGGTGGTATGGTTTGGGAATAAATGAAGGATCTTTGGATAAACTTATTTTCGGATTTATTATTTGCCTTAAGTCTTTAATATCAGGATTATTAGAACAATTATTATAGGCAGAACTTAAAGTGAGTTCTGAATTAAGATTCATCAACTCGCTCATTTTTAATGTAATCTCCATGTTCAAATCGATGAGGAATCCATATTTTTTTTTAAAAAAAGGTTCTATATCATCTCTAAGGAAATGGAAGTATGGAGAAGAATTATAACAGGATATAATGCTACGAATATGCATCCTGCGCCAGTCTGTATCATAATCGATCCGTATATCCTTTAAAACTGTTTTATCATTTCTTTTTCGTTTAACCGGTATACTTAGAATAAGAGGGCCCTCGTGTCCATAAATTACGCATCTGTTTCTATAGGTTTGTTTACAATAATTATCGAATTGTTCAATTATTATTTCCGGGGACGAGACAAACCTGGTGAAGTATTGGACAGGACCAAAATAAGCAGAAGAAAGGATTAATTTTTCAGTTTTCATCTGATAACCGCATAATAATTGAAATGATTATAAATAAGCAGTTTTAACATTCATCAAGGGCTGAAAATTGCCTGAAAAGGTTTGTGTTTATTATCTTTACGATTCAAAGATAACAATTGCTTACAAAAGCTAATAAATGTTATTTATAGTAACTATTTGTAATTTAAAATATGAAATATGAAAAGAAGAGACTTTTTAAAGAAAAGTGTAGGCGCTGGAGTTATTACAGGAGCAGCTTATACATTCAATCCTTATAATGGGGTTTTTGCACAACCGGTTTCTCCTTCCGCAAATTATGATATGGTAGCAATAAAAGGAGGGGAACCTGATGTTATGTTTGACCGTGGAATTGAACAACTGGGAGGAATGAGAAATTTTGTAAAGAAAGGACAGTCGGTTGTTGTGAAGCCAAATATTGGATGGGATGCTGTTCCGGAAAGAGCTGCCAATACAAACCCTGTTCTTGTAAAACGAATTATTGAACATTGTTTCAATGCGGGAGCAAAAGAGGTTTTTGTATTTGATCATACCTGCAATGAATGGACAAAGAGTTATGCCAGCAGTGGGATTGAAAAAGCTGCAAGGGATGCAGGTGCCACAGTATTAACCGGCAATAGTGAAAGGTATTATAAAGATGTTGAAATAAAAGGAGGCAAATCTCTCAAAACTGCTAAAGTTCATGAATTAATACTTAATTCCGACATTTTTATCAATGTTCCTGTTTTGAAACATCATGGAGGAGCCAATATTACCCTTACTATGAAAAATTTAATGGGTATTGTGTGGGACAGAAGGTTCTGGCACGCAAACGATCTGCATCAATGCATTGCTGATTTCGCCTCATTTCGCAAGCCTGACCTCAATATAGTGGATGCTTACCGTGTAATGAAACGAAATGGGCCTCGTGGTGTTTCTATTGATGATGTTGTGACTATGAAGGGACAGATCATAGCAACCGATATGGTTGCAGCTGATGCAGCTTCCTGCAGACTATTCGGCATTGAACCTTCCTCTGTTAAACATATAACACTGGCTGAAGAAAAGGGGATTGGAACGGCCAATCTGGATTCACTTAATATTTCAAGAATTTCAGTATGATATATAAGTGGTTGAAATGGAGCAGGGTAATTGTTGCCCTGATTCTTCTTCTTTTAACAAGTTTGATATTTTTGGATTTTCGTGGTATAATTGACTCTGAATATGTATCCAAAATCCTTTTTTTACAATTTACTCCTTCTCTGATCAAGTTTATTAAAATTCTTAGCATTTCTGCCGCAGGTTTTTTGGTCATTCTTATACTCACTTTTTTATTTGGAAGAATTTACTGTTCAGCCCTATGTCCTCTTGGGATATTTCAGGATATAGTTTCCCGTACTGGTAAACTGTTTAAAATCCGTAAAAAATATAAATATCGTAAACCATCTGTTGTTCTGAGAAATATAATACTTGGTATTGTAGTATTAACATTGTTCACAGGTAGTATTTTTTTAGTCAACCTGCTTGATCCTTACAGCATGTATGGCAAATTTGCCAATAGCCTTCTCCGCCCTGTTGGGATATGGATAAATAATTTAGTAGCTGTTTTTCTTGAAAACAAAGAGATTTATTATTTATACCATATTGATAGCATTCCTGTTAGGATAAGCACAATAATTTTTCCGGCTTTTATTCTTGTAGTTGTTTTAGTTCTGGCGGGGAAATATGGCAGGTTATATTGTAATACTATATGCCCGGTGGGAACACTTCTTGGCTGGTTATCGAAAATATCTCTTTTCAGGGTCGTTTATGATGAAAACAAATGCACAAAGTGCGGTAAATGTTCCTTGTCATGTAAATCAGAGTGTATAAATATTAAGGATCTTTCCATAGATCATTCAAGTTGTGTTGCATGTTTTAATTGCCTTATAACATGTCCTGAAGATGCTATTCATTACAGACTTGCCTTTAAGAGGACTGTAAGGGAAAAATCATCGGATTTTGACAGAAGTAAACGCAGGTTCATTTCAACCACCATTGGCAGTTTGGCAATGATATCTGGTGCTTGCAATACTATGGAGGCAAGCGGAGACACAGATCCTCTAAACGAACGACCGACAAAAATTCCTGAAGAAAAAAAATTTCCGGTATCACCTCCGGGTTCCTTAAGCATTGATCATTTTACCTCATTATGTACAGCTTGTCAGTTATGTATAAGTCAGTGCCCTACAGCTGTGTTGCAGCCATCTGTAAGGGAATATGGATGGACAGGCTTTATGCAGCCACATATGGATTATAATACAAATTATTGCAATTTCAGCTGTGTAAAATGTAGCGAGGTCTGTCCTACAGGTGCAATTATGAAAATATCAGAGGAAGCAAAAAAAACAGTACAAGTGGGCAAAGTTGTTCTGATAATTGAAAATTGCGTAGTTTATACCGAGAACACTGCCTGTGGTTCTTGTTCTGAGCACTGTCCCACCCAGGCAGTAAGAATGGTTCCTTATTTAAATGGATTAACAATACCCGAGATTGATGATACTATTTGCGTGGGTTGCGGGGCATGTGAATATGCATGTCCGGTACGGCCATTTAAAGCTATTTATGTTGATGGGAATCCGATTCATGAAGTTGCCAAAGAGCCTTCTTCAGAAAAAATTGAAGAAGGAGAACTGGAAGATTTCCCGTTTTGATTTATTCCTTTGGATCAACTATTTTGAACAATCGTTTCCATCTGATAAATCCCGGAAATTTTCTCTCTTTATTGGTGGATAACCATATTAATCTGGGTTTCCCAACAATATGGTCTTCCGGAACAAAACCCCAGAAACGTGAATCAGCTGATCTATGCCGGTTATCCCCCATCATAAAATAGTAATCCATTTGAAACTCATATTCACTGGTTTCCTCATTGTTTATATAAATAATACCATTCCTGACATCAAGTGTATTTCCTTCATAGTTTTCGATAATCATTTGATACAAGGGAAGATTTTCCAAAGTAAGGGCAACTTTTGCTCCTTTTGCCGGAACCCACAAGGGACCATAATTATCCATATTCCATCCGTACTCATCTATATTCGGAAAAATTTGGAAATCAGGCTCTTTTGCAAGGTTCTTTACAATACTTACAATATCTGGTATTTCCTTTTTTAATTTTTCTGCCTGTTCAATTGTCAAAGGTATATTATAATCAGGGTTATAGTTAATCTGAAGATATTCCCGTGGAATATTATATTTAACAAGGGCCCGGGGATTAAGCGGAGTTCCGTTGGTTCTTACGTGATAATTATATTGTAATCCTTTAAAAGAAGATTGTTTGTTATTGTTGATATAAACGTCTCCATTTATGATCTTTAATGTATCTCCATGAACAGCTACACATCTTTTTATATAATTATCCCTCCTGTCGACCGGCCTGTATACAAGGGTAAAGGTTCTGCTTATGTAATTCCTTGCATTATTCATGTACTCATCTTCAGTTTTTGTTTCCCTGTCAGCTGATATATCGGACATTTTCTGTTGTATTGCAAATTGTCTGATAATTGAATAATAACTTGTAGCTGAATTTTCAAGGACAACGGTATCACCGGCCGGAAAGTTAAATACAACTATATCGTTTCTTTTTACTTTAGAAAAACCAGCAAGTCTTTTATAGGGAAGTTGTATCCATGTAAGATAAGATTCTTTGTTTAATACAGGCAAACGATTTTGAGTAAAGGGAAACGCCAGGGGAGTATTAGGTACCCTTGGGCCGTATGCGAGTTTGCTTACATATAGGTGATCGCCAACAAGCATGGTACTTTCCATGGAAGGTGTGGGTATTTTATAGTTCTGAAAAAGATAGATATTTATCAAAGTAACGGCAACAACAGCAAAAATAAGCGCGTCAATCCATTCTATAATGGTACTGTTCTTTCCTTCTCTTTTTTTCCAGAATGTCCAGTTTACTTTTTTAGTTACATTTGAGTCATAAATAACTATTATTCCGAGAAGCCACCAAAAATTACCCAACCAGATGACAAATAAAGTGTACAGAAATGCAGTGATACCAAATTTTACAAATTTATTCTTAAATATACTCATCATTAGCGTTATTAAATTGGTTTAAAAATTCTATTCATTCTTATGCCTTTAAAATATTTCTTTTCAGGTTCTTTTGAAAACCAAATATATACAGCCTTTCCTACCAGATGATCTTCAGGCACGAAACCCCAGAATCTGGAATCAGCCGAATTATGACGGTTATCACCAAGAACAAAGTAGTAGTTCATTTCAAAAGTATAAGAAGTTGCAAATTTATCATTAATGTATATACTATCTCCAGATAAGGTGATCTTATTTTTTTCATAAACGGATATTACTTTATTATATAAAGGTAGAATGCTGGAATTGAGCTCGATAGTAACATCCTTTCCTGGAACAAGCAAAGGACCGAATTCATCAGGACTCCAGCGGAAATTAGAATTATATGGAAATACTTCTATATTTCTATATCCCAATGTGGGTTCTATATATTTCTGAACCAACAGAACGTCTTTATGTTTTTTTAAAGTTAGTACACCATATTTATCCAAAGGTAATACATGTATATTATTATGCGGATTAAAGCTGACATCATTTACAGATACTCCAAGTAAATTAAAAACTGAGTCGTTTAGCTTTTCTATTTTTGTTCTGACATAATATTTTGAAACTATTGAATTACTCTCAGCCAGTTTTTCTTGATTTACGAATACTTCTCCATGGGATATACTGACAGTATCACCAGGGATACCAATACATCGTTTAATATAGTAATCACGTTTGTCAACAGGGTGGGAAATTAAATTGTGAAAAGATGTCATGTACGCTCTTCCATATTGACGGATAAGTGAATAATAACTTTGATCGGGAAATTCTACTATTACTGTATCTCCTTCCGGATAATTAAATACTATAATATCATTCCGTTTCACTTCTCCCAGACCTTTCAAACGTTTGTAAGGAATACCCGGGGTTTTAAGGTAAGTAAGAGTTCCATCGGACAACATTGCAGGCAGAAAAGGAATAGAAAAAGGAGAGTAAGGGAGGCGTGGACCGTAAGCGATTTTACTAACAAAAAGATAATCTCCTGGAAACAGTGTTTTTTCCATTGATGGAGAAGGAATTTTGAAGGCTTCTATAAATAGAGTTCTAATAAATATTGTTATACAAACAGCAAATAGCAATGCTTTTATCCAGTTCAAAAAAAATGAAAATCCGGAATGAAAGTGAGGTAATCGAATAAATTTAAGATTTATGATCTGTGTAATATATAGATCAATGAAAATGATATTAAGAATAAGAAAAGGATAAAGTTCAAACCATATTATAAAAAATGAATATGGAATTACCCATAATGAGAGAAAAATATAATTATTAACAGGAGTCTTTTTCATTAATATTTATATACCCAGTAAATCTCTCATGGTGAAAATACCCTTACGATTATGTATAAAAACAGCTCCCATAATTGCTCCCAAAGCAAATCCTTTTCTGGATTTTGCAGAATGCTTTATAGAAAAATAATCAACTTCTGAGTCATATACAACCTCATGTATTCCATTAATATTGCCTTCTCTAAAAGCTCTTATAAAAAGAGATTCCGGATTATCAGAATCTTCCAATGACCAGGTTTTTTTTCGTCTTATGTGGTTAATTATTTGATCTGCAAGACATAAGGCTGTTCCGCTTGGGGCGTCAACCTTTTCAGTATGATGCGTTTCTGTGATAGATATATCATATTGGGCAAATGATTCCATAATCCTTGCCAGGAATTCATTTACAGCAAACATAATATTAACACCGGGACTAAAATTCGATGCATGAAAGAGAGATCCGTTTGTCTCAGCACAGATTTTACTTACTTTGGTAAATTGATCCTTCCAGCCGGTTGTGCCTGTTACAACCGGAGTCCCGGCATATAAACATTTTATTATGTTATCCAGAGCATTCTTTGGTGTTGTAAATTCAATTGCAACATCATTTTTCTGCAGATTTTCCGGGGTGAGATCATCCAGGTTATGCATATCAATTATCAGACCTATGGAATGTCCCATCTCAGTAGCCATTCTCTCCACTTCCTTCCCCATTTTCCCATAACCAATTAGTGCTATTTTCATTTTCTGTTAAATTGATTGTTACTTCTTACAATTATTTCTTTTGCTAAAATAATAAAAAGGGCTGCCCTTTTGAGGCAGCCTTATTATTTTTTTAGAAGAAACATTTAAAATTACCGAACTTTAACTTTATTCACTATTTCTTCAAACGCTTTTGGATTATTCAAAGCCATATCGGCAAGAGTTTTTCTGTTCAGGTCTATATTCTTTTTATGAAGTAATCCCATAAACTCCGAATAGGACAGGTCATACTGGCGTGCTGCAGCATTGATCCTCTGAATCCAGAGACTTCTGAAGTTTCTTTTTTTTGTCTTACGGTCACGATATGCATAAAGGAGACCTTTTTCAAGGGCATTTTTAGCGACAGTCCAAACATTTTTTCTTCTACCAAAAAAACCTTTTGTTTGTTTAAGTACTTTTTTCCTTTTTTGCCTTGACGCTACTGAATTAACTGATCTGGGCATTTTTGATGGTTTTGGAATGGCAAGCGTTCCTGAAACAGGACACTTTGCTGCTTGTACATTCGGTTAATAATTGATTTTATTTAAGTCCAAGTAAAAGTTTAATATTCTTCTCATCAGTTTTATTAACTGTAGTGAAATAGGTGAGATTTCTTTTTCTTTTGGTGGCTTTTTTAGTCAGAATATGACTTTTATAAGCATGTTTTCTTTTTATCTTTCCGGTTCCAGTAAGTGTAAATCTTTTTTTTGCACCCGGGTTTGTCTTCAATTTTGGCATTTTATCTGTATTTATATATTATTTTTTCTTTTTAGGTTTTGGAGACAGGATCATGATCATCCGTTTGCCTTCAAGCCTTGGCATTTGTTCAACTTTAGCTTCTTCTTCAAGATCCTGGGCAAACCTTAACAATAATATTTCTCCTTTTTCTTTATAAAGTATAGTTCTTCCTTTAAAAAACACGAAAGCCTTAACCTTTGCTCCATCTTCCAAAAATTTTCTGGCATGCCGTAATTTAAAATCATAGTCGTGATCATCAGTATTTGGCCCGAAACGAATTTCCTTAACCACCACCTTGACGGTTTTTGATTTTATTTCCTTTAATTTTTTCTTCTGTTGGTAAAGGAACTTTTGGAATTCGATGATTTTGCAAACAGGAGGATCTGCTTTTGGTGAAATTTCAACAAGGTCAAGCTCCATATCCTCAGCCATTTTTATAGCATCAGAAGTAGCATATACTCCTGGTGTTTCAATGTTATCACCTACCAACCGGACAGACGGAACGCGTATCTCCCTGTTTATGTGGAATGCTGGTTGATCCTTTCTTATATTTGGCCTATTCCAGCCTTGTCGAAAAATTGGTCCTGCTATGGCTAATCCCTCCTTTCTTTTAATTTTATAATAAACGCGATTCTTTTAAAAATTTTCAAGTTGCATTTTAATTTCGTTATTAATAAAAAGAGCAAAATCTTTTATCGTCATACTTCCTTTATCCCCTTCGCCCTGCTTCCGGACGGATATAGTCTCGTTCATTTCTTCTTTTTCTCCAACAATAAGAAGATATGGAATCCTTTTTAACTCATTGTCCCTTATCTTTTTACCTATCTTTTCATTTCTTTCATCAATCAGAGTGCGAATATCGTAATTTTTTAGAAGATTTAAAACTTTTTGTGAATAAACATGATATTTTTCAGAAATTGGCAGAATAATAACCTGGTCGGGTGTAAGCCAGAGGGGGAATTTTCCGCCTGTATGCTCAATAAGTACAGCAACAAAACGTTCCATTGAACCAAATGGAGCACGATGGATCATAACGGGTCTGTGCTTTTTATTATCAAAACCAACATATTCAAGGTCAAATCTTTCCGGTAAGTTGTAGTCGACCTGAATGGTTCCCAGCTGCCATTTTCTGCCAATAGCATCTCTCACCATGAAATCAAGTTTTGGCCCATAAAATGCAGCTTCCCCAATTTCGATGTGAGTTTTTAAGCCTTTTTCTTCGCAAGCCTCCACTATTGCTTTTTCAGATTTCTCCCAGTTTTCATTGCTGCCGATATACTTTTCTTTATCCTTCGTATCACGGAGTGATATCTGTGTATCGAAATCTTTAAAATCAAGAACTCTGAAAATATAAAGTATGATATCAATAACTTTAATAAATTCTTCCTTAAGCTGATCGGGTCTGCAGAAAATATGAGCATCATCCTGGGTAAAACTCCGAACTCTGGTGAGTCCGTGTAATTCACCGCTTTGCTCATATCTGTATACAGTGCCAAACTCTGCAAATCTGACTGGCAGGTCACGGTAGCTGTATTGTTTTGTTTTATAGATTTCGCAATGATGGGGACAATTCATTGGTTTTAGCATGAATTCCTCGTTTTCCTGAGGAGTTGCGATGGGTTGAAAAGAATCTTTCCCGTATTTTTCATAGTGTCCGGAAGTAATATAAAGCTCCTTAAGCCCAATATGAGGAGTAATAACAGGCAGATACCCATGTTCTGTCTGAACTTTTTTGAGAAAATTTTCCAGTCTTTCCCTGAGTTGTGCTCCCTTTGGGAGCCATAGAGGTAAGCCCTGACCAACTTTCTGGGAAAATGAGAAAAGCTCCAGTTCCCTCCCTATTTTTCTGTGATCTCTTTCTTTTGCTTTTTCAATCATTTCAAGGTATTCCTCCAGCATCTTCTGTTTCGGAAAAGTAATGCCATATATTCTGGTCAGCATTTTCCTTTTCTCATCACCTCTCCAGTATGCTCCGGCAACATTAAGCAATTTAATGGCCTTTATGTTTGAAGTGTCGGGCAGATGAGGTCCGCGACAGAGATCGGTAAAACTACCCTGTGTATATACGGAGATGGTGCCGTCTGCCAGTTCATTTATCAATTCAGTTTTATATTCATCCCCTTTTTTATCAAAAAAATCGAGTACATCTTTCTTACTGATTTCCTTACGCTGGTATATTCTCTTACCTGCAGCCAGTTCTTTCATCTTTGCCTCAATTTCTGGCAGGTTGTTGTCACTTATCTGAACTCCCTCTCCTGGATCAACATCGTAATAAAAACCATTTTCGATGGCGGGGCCAATACCAAATTTTATTCCCGGGTATAAATTTTCAAGAGCTTCTGCCATAAGGTGGGCTGATGAATGCCAAAATGCATGTTTGCCTTCCTCTTCATCAAATTTATGCAACTTAACAATTGCGTCATTGGTAATGGGTCTCACCGCATCCCATAATTCTCCGTTAACTGTAACTGCAATTACATCTCTGGCGAGGCTGTTACTTATACTTCTTGCAATCTCCAGTCCGGTTACCCCTTCTTTGTATTGTCTGGTGCTTTTATCAGGAAAAGTTATATTTATCATTTAAATCAATCTAATAATTAAATGGATGTGCAAAATTAATTCTTTTTTGCAAGAAAGGATGATGCTTACCTTGAATTAATATTCATTCTTAATTTCATAACCATGGGTATCTCCATCGGACTAAGATCTGGATCATCTGATGGTATTAGCAGTAAACCAGACATATCCTGATTTATTATTGATTTTAAAGGCCAGCCTGACCGCCGGTCAATTGTTATTTCAGCAACCTGTTTCCCTTCAAGAAAAAATTGTTCTTCTTTTTCATCCGCATCAGTTGAATTGAAAGTATTAATTTCTCCTTCAATCCTTATAAGAAAATTTCCGGGGTTAATTTCTATTAAGGTTCCTTTCCCATAAAAATCAAGTGAAATTCCTCTCATTATCATTTGATAGTTTATATCCCACGATTCTCCTTTTTTTATGGGTTTTTCAGGGTATATGCAAAAAAATTGACTGAAATACTGTCGGATATTCTCATCTCCCATATTGTTTTCAAGCTGCATACGCAATTGCTCTCTTTGATCGTCATTAACAGCTATTTCATCAAGCATTTCTTCAATGAGATCTCCTATTCCCCTTAAATCCTTAATATTCCCATTTTTGTCCATTGTAATGCTCGCGGGTTTATTCAACAATTCTTGTATAATACTTATTATTGGTTCATCATGATCGGGGTTTTTTGTGTCCACCTCAAGGTTAAAAAATGCTGAGGATATATTAATATAAAGCTTGCGATATTCTGAGAGGAACACATAGCTTTGATCTGTTTTTTTTTCTTTAACTTCTACAGAAAAATCAGTTTCCATATTCATTTCCAATATTTGATCAATCCCCATAACTGTTTGCTTCATATTGACTTCTGTATGAAATTCTGCCATATATTGCTGTCCCTGTTTAAGATCATACTCAAGTGTATAGGTTTGCGCACCAGCGTATGCATAAGTTAACAGAGTAAAAAATTGGATAATGATTCTTATTTTTCTCATTAAAACAATAAAAGTTAAAAGTTGGATAAAAGTATAAAAACAAAGGGATTTTTTAGTATAATTTTATTATTAGCCGCATCAGGCAGATGAATAAGGAATAATTATATTTGATCATAGTAAAAAGCTGAGCATTATACCGGCGGCAACAGCTGACCCAATTACTCCGGCTACATTGCAACTGAAGTGCTGCAGGTAAAATAAATGTGGTAAGAATAAGACCTATTATCGGAAACAAAAATTTTTCCAGTTTTGCAACTGCCCACTGACTGATTTTTGTTGACGATTCAAACTACATATTTATTCTCTTATACCCTGGAATACCTTATGGGCTGATTTGCTTTAGGTTTCATTTACCACAGAATTCAGTCAGAACCCCGAACGTGGACTTCGGATGGAGAAATCCAATTTTTAACCCTTCTGCACCTTTCCTTGGATTTCTGTCAATAAGTTGAATCCCTTTACCCTCAGCATTCCTGAGTGCTTCGTTGACATCCGGCATAGAAAAAGCGATGTGGTGAATTCCCTGTCCTTTTTTATCAATAAATTTCCCAATGGGACCATCAGGATCTGTTGTTTGCAAAAGCTCTATCTTAGTTTCTCCAACCATAAAAAAAGCAGTTTTCACTTTCTGTTCTTTCACTTCTTCTATTGCATAACATTCCAATCCAAATATTTCTTCATAAAATCTGATTGCTTCATCCAGATTTGTAACTGCAATCCCAATGTGCTCTATATGGGTAGGTTTCATGACAGATTTAATAAATAAGATTATTTCTAAAGAATAAAACGGCAGGTATTTTCAGATTTCATTTTATCAGTCCCCTTTTTTCAAGAAGGGCATTAATCCCAGGCTCATTTCCTCTGAAGTTGATATACATTTTCATAGGATCTTCTGTGCCCCCTTTTTCAAGTATATTTTTCATGAAAGCCTTTGCTGTAGGCTTATGAAATATGTCTCCTGCTTCCCTGAATGCCTGGAAGGCATCTGAATCAAGAACTTCGGCCCATATATAGCTATAATAACCTGCAGAATAACCTCCGGCAAAAATGTGATTAAAATACGTGCTTCTGTATCGAAGAATTATTTCAGGGATTAGTCCCATTTTTTCTTTTGATTCATTTTCGAACAATTTTACATTAATATCTACCGGATGGTTAAGAGTATGATAGTCCATATCGAGAAAACCGGCAGAGAGGTATTCAACTGTAATGAATCCCTGATTGAAATGCTTGCTTTTATTGATTTTTTCCAGTATTTCAGATGTGATTATCTCACCTGTTTTATAGTGTTTAGCATATATCCTAAGTACTTCTGGATCTTCAGCCCAGTTTTCCATTACCTGGGAGGGTAGTTCAACAAAATCGCGTGGAACAGAAGTGCCGGAAAGGCTGCTGTATTTGCATTGGGAGAGAAGTCCATGCAAAGCATGACCAAATTCGTGAAAGAGTGTGTTAGCTTCTTCAAAAGAAAGTAATGGGGGTTTGTCATCTGCTGGTGTGGAGAAATTGAAATTTGTTGTAACAACGGGGCGGATGTTTTCACCTTCCATAATTTTCTGTCCGCGAAATTCACTCATCCATGCACCGCTTCTTTTACTTTCTCTGGGGAAAAAGTCCATATATAAAATACCCAGATGGGATCCCATTGAATCTTTTACCTCGAATACCTGGACATCTTCATGGTATTTTGGAATATCAGTTTTTTCCAGGAAGGTAAGTCCGAATAATCTGTTAGCTACCTCAAATGCTCCATTCCTGACATTTTCAAGGACAAAATATTCACGTAGTGTACTTTCATCGATATCATATCGGGCTTTTCTTAACTTTTCTGCATAATACCACCAATCCCATGCTTCGAGTTTAAAATTATCTCCTTCCTGATATATCATTTCCTGAAGCTGACGTGCCTCTTCCTTTGCAACACGAAGTGCCGGTTTCCATATCTTGTCAAGAAATTCCATTACTTTTTCCGGAGTTTTAGCCATATTCCTTTCCAGGATATAATCGGCATGAGTTTTATACCCAAGCAAATCAGCTCTTTCAGCCCTGAGGGCAACCATTTTTTCTACAATGGAATTATTGTCAAATTCATTACCATTATCTCCCAGGTTTATGTATGCTTTAAAAAGCTTTTCTCTGAGGGTTCTGTTATTTGCATAAGTTATGAATGGAATAAGTGTTGGTTTATGAACAGTAAAAACCCACTTTCCATCGAGTTCTGCTTCTTCAGCTTTCTTTGCTGCCAATTCGATCATATTTTCAGGTAATCCTGAAAGATCACCGAAATTATCTACTATCAGTTTGTAACTGTTGGTTTCATTCAGAATATTCTGTCCAAAATTCAGGGATAAAACAGCTAATTCTTCATTTATCTCCCTGAATCTTGTTTTCTTTTCTTCCGGAAGATTAGCACCTCCTCTGATAAATTGCACATATGTTTCTTCCAGAAGCATTGAATCTTCAGAATCCAGAAGAAGATCATCCTTTTTGCCATAAACGTCCTTTATCTTTCTGAAAAGATCTTCATTAAGTCTTATTGCATCCCTGTGCTTTGTAATTTCCGGAGCAATCTGTCTGGCTAATTGCTGCAATTCATCGCTGGTATTCGAACTGTTCAGATTATAAAATATAGATTGTATTCTTTCAAGAAGAGCATCGCTTCTTTCAAGCGCCACTATAGTATTCAAAAAATCAGGTTCCTTATCATTCTTTATGATTGTTTCGATTTCTTTATTCTGCACTTTGATTGCTTCCAGTATGGCAGGCACAAAATGTTCGTTTTTAATAAGTTCAAAGGGAGGAACTTTAAATGGAGTAATAAACTCACTTAATAATGGATTCATCATGGAATTTGTACTTTTTTCCTGACAGGAGTCAAAAATAAAACCTGCCATAATTAAAATGATAATAATTTTTTTCACTTTTTTCTGAATTTAGTTTAAATAAAAAATTTTGACCAAATTAGTAAAAACCTGAAAATTTTATATGCTGAAAAATAGGAAATAGGGGAGGACACCTCCTTTTTTAATAAATACATGGTTTTGTTGATAAGATGTTTTCTATATTTAATCGCACAGGCGGTTTATTTAACTAAGATTTAATTAAGTTTGTAATAAAAGTGGGTTATACTATTTTATTTAATGTCATTAAAAAACCAAAATTATGAAAAAGAATATCATTTGTTTCTTTATTATCAGCACATTAGTGCTTTCCTGTACACAAAATACAAAAAAAGTTTCAGAATTCACACTACCTGAGATTGCTGTAAAATCTTCCGATTTTGAAAGAGTCCTTGATGGGAAAGAAATTAAGTTATTTACTCTATCAAATGATAATGGAATGGTTGTTCAGGTTACCAATTACGGAGCCAGATTTGTCACTATACTTCTTCCTGGAAAAGATGGGGAATACCTTGATGTTACGCTTGGATATCCGGATATTGACGGATATATTAATGACAGAATGAATCTTGGCTCTGTGGTAGGCAGATATGCTAATCGTATTGCCAGGGGTACGTTTGAATTAGATGGTGTGAGCTACCAACTGGAAATAAACAACAAGGAAAACACCCTTCATTCAGGATCTTCAAACTATGCCAAAGTTGTTTGGGATGCAGTTCAGAGAGGCGATTCCATTATCATGCATTATGTTTCTCCTGATATGCATGGCGGGTTTCCCGGAGAGCTTAGTATTACACTGGTTTACGTTTTGACTGAAAATAATGAAATTGAAATGATTTATGAAGCTGAAACATCAAAAAAGACAGTTTTAAACCTGATAAATCATTCATACTTTAACATGGCAGGGGAAGGAAATGGTGAGATTACAGATCATTATATTCAAGTAAATGGTGATTACATTACTACCGCATATGACGACCTTATTCCTACCGGAGATTTTTTGCCGGTAGAAAACACAGCTTTTGATTTACGTGATGAAGTAAGGATAGGGAAAATGATAAATGATGATCATGAGCAAATAAAGAATGGTAATGGATACGATCATAACTGGGTGTTGAATAAAGAAAAAGAAGGAGAACTGACTTTTGCCGTTTCTTTAAGGGATACTTCATCGGGTATGGGATTAAAAATATATACAACTGAACCAGGTTTACAGGTTTACTCTGGTAATTTTATGGATGGATCGGTAACTGGTAAAGCAGGAATCCCCTATAACTTCAGGTATGGAGTTGCCCTTGAAGCACAACATTTCCCTGATTCCCCGAATCAAGCTTCATTTCCTTCTACAATTCTTGAACCCGGAGAAAAGTATTTTCAGAAAACTGTCATGGAATTTATTTTTTAAACTCCTGCGTGTTAGTTTCGGCAGACGGGATTTTTGGTTTAATTGGCCTCGACTTGTAACGACCCCGGTTAGGGGTCAAATGTTTATAGAAACCAACATCTAAGATGGTCCGACCCCGGCCGGGGTTACACATTCTCAACCCTTGTTCTTTTCTATAAACATTAAATCCCTCTGGGATTTAAAATATCCTCAGCCATTTCCTGACTTTCCTCATCCGATTTTTTATTCTCACCTTTCAGGCTAATAAGATTTTTAAGCTGATATTTTGGGTGACCCACTGACGAAGTCTTATTTGTCAAGAAGGATAGTTAACCACATTGTATTAGCAACAGCAGTGACACTGTAGGTGCTCGTTTGTTTCCACCCCGGCAAAAGAACAGGATTATCGTGAAAATCACCTGAGATACCCGTAATAACTCCTCCCTTAATTGCCTGTGTTATATGGGAAACATCGGGATCATTATACAATGCAGGTTGGTTATACCCAAATCCTGTAATGAAAGAAGTATTAAATGGATTGCACCCAAGGACCCAGTCAAGTTGTTTTTGAGCAATACCAATTAGTCCAGGATCATTCAGAATTTCTGAGGCCATCACCAGACCTGCACCGGTCGAAGTTATATGTGCAATCGTTCCTCCTGAAGGGTTAAGCGAATTACCGGGTTGCCCAAAATACCGGTAATAATAATCTCCTGCAATCCGATTTCCCCCTGGATTATTTATAAACACACCAAAGGGGATGAGCCCGAAAACATTTTTTTCTGTAATATGACTAATATAGCCATTGCAATAATTGCGGATTACATTTTTACATTCTTCAGCCATTGTACTTTTGGGAAAGACTTTCAGATAAGTACATAATCCAGCCAAAGGCCAGTTAGCTGCAGCCGAAAATTGCGCTGAGACAGGAATAGAATCATTAACTGATGTCTTAAAGAAACCAAAGGGTTTTTCTTTTGATGTATGAGCCAGACTTAATAATCCGGCAACAAATTCATCTGCGGCCCTCTTATATATCTCATTTTTCTCAGTGAGGTATAATTCAGTAACCGCAGTAATAGCTGCACCAAGGTTGCCGGCGTCTTCTTTCCCTTTAAGATTGGAATATGCCCATGAAAATGAGTTCCATGCCGCTTTCCGGCAAATTGATTGATAGTCAGAGTCTTCAGCAAAAAACCGGATCATTCTTGCCTGTGATAAGATAAATAAAAACTGATTAAACAATGAAACTTGTACGGAGTGGATAACAGAGTTCCTGTCTTTATTATAAATACTAAATGTACGCTGGATTGTATCTTGTTTTTTCTTTTCGCATTTAATGTTGTGTTCCATTATATAACCTGAAGGATCCTGTAATGACAATAGATACTGATTTCCATATCTCAACTCATTGTGAATTTGCTCTCTCATTATGGAATCGGTTATATGCTCATATAACAAAGAAAGTGAATATAACATATGAGCTGATGAATTTGTCGTCTCATTATCACTGCTTGCATCAAACCATTTGTTTTTGATTATTACCGTATTGCTGGTAATCATATTTTTTTCTTCAACACTTCTGTTCAGGAGATTTTCTGTTTTAATAGTATTGACATAATTAAGTTGAGAAGATAACAGATTTTTATAGATGTTTTCACTGATCTCGAAAGTGGCCGATTTTTTCCCTGCACTTTTTATGTAATAAGTTCCCGGGGTTTTAAGTGCTGAAAAGTCTGCCAGAAGATACTTCCCAAAATCACCATTAAAAAGCCTGATTGTATTTTTAAACACAAGACTGTCGTTTTTACTATTAAAAATATACAGGGAATCAATAACAGCTGAAGGTAATACACAGAATTTATTACTTACTGGTTTGAAACCTGCATGATTACACATAATGCTGGAGGGATAGGAGCTCAGAAACAATGAAGATGGGATCATTTTATCTCTGAATCTTAAACTGGCCATTGCCCAGTTAGCATGATCGGCAAAAGAACCATCCTCTAAAGGATCTGTAACCAGCCTGAGAGAGTGAATATTTTTGAGTTTTAGTCGTATTTTCTTAGGCTTGGAGTTTTCATCCATTCGATCCGATTGGTAAACAAGTTGATCATCCGCAAAAATCTTAAAAATTACGGTTCCACCCTGATTATAATCAGTGTTATCTCCATTTCCGTCATAGATGTATGCTGGGAAGGAGGTTATATTTTTCCTTTTTTCCGGATTCCGGTATGCCTTAATCCCGGAATCTATCCCAACCAGAGACTCAAAAATTAATGATTTGCCGCCAACCAGTATTGAAAGATCGGAAGGAGCGTGTGTTCCGATACCTCTTGTAAACTTTATTCCGTTTATTGTGATAGAATCTTTGCCAAATGAATGATTTTTTTCAGGGGCACCATAATTGTTGATTATCCCATCAAATGGCAGTTGGTCAAGCCAGATAATATGAGGATACTTCTTCTCAGTACAAGAGGATAGTATAATTAAAGAAGGGATTAAAAAACAAAATAAACTGTTCACAATGAAAATACATTGGATGTGAATTATCCGGTGCTTATTCTTTTAAATTTTTGCATGGTAATTTATTTCCTGTTATCTGATTAATAGCCGTAACCTTCATCATAATAACCACCGCTGTCACCATAATCGTCATAATCATCACCATAACTTTCGTCAACTATTCCCATATTTTTCAAATCATTATCACTAAAATTATCAAAGTCATCAAACTCATTTTCTTCCTCTTCGTAGATTTCATATTTATCATGGATTTTTTCCACAGCTTCATCAGAAAAATTAAATTCCTTATTAATTTCCTCAAGCTTATCAAGAATAGTTGTTGGAAATACGAAATTCGGATTATCCAGAATACATATTTCAATATACTCCGGATCCTTAAAAAACACATCTTTAAGTGCCTCTCCCTTATATTCCCCAAAATCAAGTTTTGTGTTTAAACTATATAACTTCATGATTATTAAATAATTTATAAAAATTTTTCATGCTATTTATTCCTTTTGCTTTTACATGGCAAATATATTTTTTTTCAATATTAAAAAACAACAATATGAGGAAATATTATAAAAAAAAAACGCACTTAGAATGAATTAAATTTTTCACATACTGTTGTTGACTTTTATTATTTTGACCGGATACTCTCTATTATCCTCTGTAACTGTTAATATATAAATTCCCTGCTTCAGAAACCCGAGGTCAAGTTTCATGTTTTCTGATGTGGAGAGAATATCAGTAAATATTGAACCTTTTATGTCTGTAATTCGTATTTCTCTGGTTTTTATTCCATTATAGAATCTAAGATGAATTTTATCGGTAAATGGATTTGGATTATATTGGAAAATGCTATTTTCTTTGAATTCTTTTAATATAACAGCAGATTTCAGGATAATATTCTGCGGATCAATCATTACGAAATCCACTTTTTTCTCTGTTTCCAAAGCAATGCTATGATGTGGTTCATTCATGAAAACTTTGATAGTTTCTTCTGAGCTATCCGAAAAAACTATCCTGTAATCCATATGTGTCTGAAAGAATGAAGTATGAGTTGAAGAACTTTCCTGTACAGAATTAATAATCAAGGAATCTTCTGTTTGCGACCAGGATGTAATGAAAAGCGGGTACCCTCTGCCATAATACCATTGATCAAAAAACCAATTATAGTTTTCCCCTGTCTTTTTGTTTACGAAATCTCTGAAATCATCACCACTCGCAACCTTAAAAGCAAATTCAGATAAAAAATCCCTGAGAATACCAAAAAAGAGCGTATCATTACTAATTTCATACCTCAACATATGCAGAATTGCTGCTCCTTTTTTATAAGATAACTCGTAGTTAAAGATTCTGCTGACATCATAAGCCATATTTTCAGGGATAAAAATACTCCCTTCCGGGTCTTTTTTTGCACTGAAATGTGCAAATGTCATCCAGTCATTTGCTTCCTTTTCAGAACGCAATTTTTCAACAGCTATATATTCAAGGTAAGATGCAAATCCTTCATTTATCCATATATCCTGCCAGGTTTTAGAGGTAACATAATTCCCAAACCATTGATGAGCAAGTTCATGAGCTACCAGATCGAAATGAAAAGCAGATAATGTTGTCATTGTCTGATGTTCCATCCCCCCGCTGACCGGAGCAAGGCAATGTCCGTATTTTTCATTGTAAAAGGGATAATCTCCAAGTAGTTCGGAATATAATAAAAGCAAATCCTCTGTTTTATCAATCTTTTCTTTTTCCGAGTCCAGGATTAAGGGATTATTGTATAAATAATTCTGCACCGGCATAGATATATCTTTACCCGGGAGTGTTATATTAAATGAATAATCAAGATAATCCGCAACAGTAAAAGAGAGAAGATAGTAAGCTATAGGGAAGGATGTTTTCCACTCAAATCTTGATTTATTGTCGCTTATTGGTGTTATGGAGGAAAGAATCCCGTTTGATCCGGCTTTGAGACCATTGTTAACAGTGAGAAATATCCATGCAGAATCGGCTTTATCCGTAAGATCCTGTTTGCAGGGAAACCATAGAAAAGATTGAAATGGTTCAGACAAGGTGTAGGTTACTGATTTATTATATCTGAAATCTGTTTCTGTCTTCACGCCGCCATAAAAACTGCCTGAACCAGCAAATCCCTGATAATATATATCAGTAATAAGAATATCTTCTGATACTAAGGTATCAGGAAGAACTATTTTTAATAAATCATTGGTAAAAATATATGCATTAATTTTCCCTGTATTAATAAATACCGAATCAACATTTAAACGTGAATCCAGTTCAAAAGCAATGGTATCCAGACTTGCTGTTTCAGATTCCAATGTAATACTTGATTTTCCTTTAATGAAAGTAGATGAATTGGTTATTTTCAGGTCGATAAAATAGAATTTTACATCGTAGTCATTTTGAAGAGAAGAATAATTTGGAGATACAGAAGTATTTATGTCGCCGGTAATTGTAAGGTTGTTATCCTGGCCTGAAAGATGCGTAGAGGAGATAATAAAAGCAGATATCATCAGGAATAGGAAAATGTTCACGATCTTTTATCATTTAGAAGGAAACCTGTAAATTGTTGTCTGTGTGAATTTATCTCCTGGCAGAAGGAGGGTGCAAGGAAATTCCGGCCGGTTCGGGGAATCGGGATAATGCTGGGTTTCTAAACAAACTGCATCGTGTTTCATATATTTCACATTATTTTTACCTGCAATTCCATCAAAATAATTAGCCGTGTAAATCTGAACTCCAGGTTCTGTAGTAAGCACTTCCATGATTCTCCCTGTTTCAGGGTCTTCAAGCCGGGCAAAAAGTTTACACGCATCTTCTTTCTTGTTGATTACAAAATTGTGATCATATCCCGGAGGGACTTTATTAATTTCCTTTCCGATTGCTTTGGGTTTTCTGAAATCCAAAGGAGAATTCTCCACTTTGATAAGCTTCCCTGATGGGATACTGTTTTCATTAACTTCTGTAAAGAAGTATGCATCAAGTTTCAGAAGGTGGTCATATATATTATTTTTAAAAGCTGAAAGATTAAAATAAGAATGGTTGGTGAGATTTATATGTGTTGGTTTATCTGATTCTGCTGAATATCTGATGATAAGTTCATTTTTATTATTCAGTGCATATTCAACATCCACCATAAGATTTCCCGGATAACCTTCTTCTCCGTCGGGAGATTGCATAGAAAGTTTAACGCCGATTTCTTCAGGATTGCTGAATTCTTTTGCGTTCCAGATTTTTTTATCAAAACCTGCAATACCTCCATGCAAATGATTTGGCCCATTATTAACAGCAAGCTTGTATTCTTCCCCTTCTATGCTAAAGTTTCCATTCGATATTCTGTTGGCATAACGACCAACAATGCAACCAAAGTAAGGATGATCTCCCAGGTATCCTTCAAGATTATCAAATCCTGCAACTATATCTTCAATTTTCCCTTTTTTATCAGGTGTATAAAGATGGCTGACAATTCCTCCGAAGTTAATAACTGAAACGGTTATCCCATTATCATTCTGCATACGGTATTTGTGTATGACTTCTCCCCCTGGATGAAGGCCAAAAAGTTCTTTTGCAATATTCATAATTTGTAATATTAAGTGGTATTCAGTAAAAGTATAAAACTTTCCTCTAAAATAATATGTAAATATTTTTTTTACACCTCGACAGCTTTGCTGCGAGGTAGTTCATTTGAGAATAATTAGAAACTATTATAAACCGGGAGTGGTTATCATATGGCATTTACCGTTAACCAACCTGACGACTATTGTCTTAGCTTCTGATCTAAGGGTTTCTCCCCATGGCAATGGAACTTCCATGGTGCCAACATCCTTATTAAAAGCTATCACCATATTCCCAAGGCTTATTCCGTCACAGCTTTTTGTTGAGAAAGATTGAATTTCCGGGATCGGATTCCCTGTTTTGCCAACAAATAAAGGTATGAGAAAGCTTGTTTCGGTTGCATGTCCAACCTTCAGTTCCAGAAGGTTAATATCTGCTTCTTTTGGTGTCAGATCACGTCTTGATAAATATTGAGGTCTGTAAGTGCTTGTCTCCACAAGAAAATTCGCGGGTTTCAACACTTTAAGGCCTAATTGGGCATTATTTCGGGTGATAGTCCATGACTGTCTTTTCTTTGCTGAAATGTCCCCGTAATGATGTAAAAGCCAACTGAATGTTACCGGTTTTTCAGATTTCAAACGATCAAACACTATTACCAAATCCTTACTTGCAAGCACCAGAGTCCTTTCAAAAAGCTTTAGTCCAAGATCTTTCGGATAGGCGGAGGTTGCGTTTCCAGTTACAATGGTTATATCGTTCTCCGTTGCAAAATGGGTAATATGTGCCCTGCCTGGATTTGGAGCCGGCCATTTTTCACCATCTCCATACTGTCCCTTTCCATCAATTAAAACAGTATTATGGTTACGTGTCTTTTTTTCATAGGTATAACCCGGATCTGCGGCTAAAACCTCCCCATTACCGAAAATAATAAAATGATTTTGTCCGGGATGATTATGCCCGAGCCCTCCTACGTCAAATTTTGCGCATATCTCCGCATATCTGTGTCCGCCTAATGGACGACTCACGAATGCAGCAAAGCTTGCATCATCAGTCCAACCAGTTCGTGCAAACACAGTTTCTATGTCCTGGTAATATTTAGTGGTTTGCAAAGCTTGAAGTGGATCAGAACCTTTAAGATTTTCATCTAACCACAGCAGGTTGCAAAAATTCCAATCGGGTTCACGATTGACCAATTCCGCCATTCCCATGGTTACAGGATCCTGGAAACGTTTAGCTTCCCACAGAATCAATTTTTCATGTGGTCTTTTTTTGTGGGCTCCTGTATCTTCTATTGCCGCAGTAAACTCTAAGCCCGGATAGAGATGATGAAAACGAAATTCCGCCTGGCCTTTAAACCCTTCATTTGCGTATGAAATACTCACTCCACTAAGCATTTCATACAGATCGGTGTACATATATAATACAGGCATGGAGAAATCCCAGTAACCGGGACCTTCATGAAAACTACCATCAGGACTGAAACTTAAAGCAATTCTCTCATACCTGTCCCACGCCCATTGCAGCCATTCTTTAGTTTCCGGTAATTCATTATAAATTGCAGCCGCACCCAATGCAAGACTGAAATGTGAATACCAGTAATGGTTTTGTTGAAAGTGAAGCCTTCCTCCTGCACGGTTTATGAGTGAAGCTTCATAGACCTCACGACATTGCCTGGCAATGGTGTCTCTCAAGCGTACCTTGAGATCGTCTGGAATGAACTCATACAACCAATCATAAGTTAATGCCACACCCTCCATAAAATATTCCGCATGAAGATCGACATCGCAATGCTGGTATGTGGTGGCTGTTTCCAACCAGTCAAGTATAGGTTCCAGCTTTCTGTCATCTGGTTCAAGCAGGAAACTTAGTGCATAACTCGCAAGATACCGGTACGCACCTCCATTACGGGCACCTGGTTTAAAAGCAGGTGCCTTTCTTTCCAAAATCTCCGCAGGTTTAAAGAAACGCTTTACCCTGGGGTTATTAAGTCTATTCTTTAATGTTTCCAGATCTGATGCATTTATATACATTCGTGGATGCTTATCTTTGAAACTATCCAGTATAGGGGAAGGAATCGCTTCTTTGTTTTTTCTGAAGGGTATATCCAGAAGATTATTTACGCTAACTCCTGAGAAATGTCCAATGGGTTCAGTATCATTAATAATATGCTTGTTATCTGACCCAATAGGATGCATCTGATTTGGAAGAAAATTACCCAACAGGGGATTAAAACCTATTGAAAGGCCTGCAGAACCTGCAAGTGTTGCTGTTTTAATAAAACGTCTTCTTGATGTCATGAGTTTTTGTTTTAGTTTAATTTATAAATCCACCGTTTTTAATGGTGGTAATGTATGTTTGGCTATGCCTTAATTTTTTAAATAATAGTTTACGTCTTCCCTTTTTTAAAGGAGGGGAGTGGCTTGGTTGATTAAAGCCGCCTCTTCTGGAGGTGGTGGGTTACTGTAATTATTAGCAGTTTATGCGATTTTGATTGCACATAGCGGAATATTCCGTTCCTTGACTTCTCTCTATATTGTTAACATTTCTCAATTCCTTAGTTTCTTATCTTCTTCCTGGATTTTCTTCTTTATCGATTTCTCAAAAGACATTATCATTTGATCATTATTAATGTATGTATATACAAATATTTCCCTACGCAAATTCTCCGGTGGTGTCAGTACAGGTTGTTCTTTTGCGTATTGTGGATTAACAAGGGCTTCTATAAGAGCAAGATTTTTCATTATTTTTTCTTTATTAACATCCGGCTCTTCTTTCCATTTTTTGTAAAGAAATTCCATAATTCCCCCTTTACCTTTCATCAATATATCTATTTTTTTATTTGAGATACGAAGTTTTTCAGATGTGGTAACTGTCATAATATGCATTTCGAGGCCGGGAGTGTCCAGTAGCATATCAACTGCATCAAGGTCTTTACGCACATTTGGTTCATTCTTGTTCCATACTCTTGCCCTGGAATCATATTTAAATCCTGAAAAATAAAGTCTTATTTGCGGAATAATTTCAGGATCAGTCAATATTGCGTTAGCAACATTAGTTAATGATCCCAGGATAATGATATTTAATTTTTCATCTTTTTTCTTATTATGGGCTTCGTTAATAATAAAAACTGAAGCTTCCGATGGCTTTCGATCAGCCAATGCCCGATAATCATAATTGTCATTCATTCCCTGATGCAGGGGGATAGCATATTCCCCCATATAATTCAGAATGGGATCATAGGTTTTTTTTAGTGAATGTAAACTATCATTCATGTTTTCAGAAATAGAACGGTATTCATTTAAGCTTATTCCGATTATATCAAGTTCAGGGGCAATTAAGGCTCTGTAAATAGATAGGAGATTATCTGCTTTACTGATTGAATCAGTATCAATAAAGACTTCTATTGTATCCCTGGTGCTAAAAAATTTTCTCATATTGATAATGGTAAGGACTGTAATTGAAATACCACCAAGAATAAGGATAAATATTATAGCCCTTTTCAAGGCTTTTTTAAAACGTTTGAAAAAATTAACAAAAAAGTACTGCATGCACAATGTTTTTAACAGGGAATTATCATACTACTAGCTAATAATACTCTGCGGATTTCAGAAAGAATATTAAAATGTAAAGAAAGCAATTTAATATAATCCCCGGAATAAAATATTTCGGAAGATTTTCATTTGATAAGCATACAATGTTAAGAAAAAGGAAAAAATCTGTTCAGGTTTTTTAAAAAAAATATTCATAATTATAGGTTATTTCTGGAAAAGGATTTACATTTATAGAATTGATTTTCAAACTATTTAACTATGACTAAGAAGAAAAAGGAGGATCATAAACCGGAAGAAAATTCATCTGCTCCAACTGTAACGAAAAGGCTGGATAAAAAGTTTTATGAGAAGGAATTAGTCCACCTGCAGGAAGAACTTGTGAAACTACTCAATTGGGTCAAGACTAAAGAACTGAAAGTTGTAGTAATTTTTGAAGGTCGCGATGCTGCAGGGAAGGGTGGAACTATAAAACGCATAACATCTGAATTGAATCCGAGGTACTGCAGGGTGGTTGCATTGGGGGTTCCAACTGAAAGGGAGAAGAAACAGTGGTATTTTCAGCGCTATGTAAATAACCTTCCCGCAGCGGGTGAGATGGTTATATTTGACCGTAGTTGGTACAACAGGGCAGGGGTGGAGAAAGTTATGGGTTTCTGTAAAGATGATGAATACTGGGAATTTCTGCGTTCATGTCCGAATTTTGAAAGGATGCTTATCCGTTCGGGTGTTATTCTCATCAAATACTGGTTTTCAGTCAGTCGCGAAGAGCAATACAGGCGTTTTCAGGCCAGGATAAAGGATCCTACCCGGTTCTGGAAGCTCAGCAATATGGATATTGCATCACTTGAAAAGTTCGAGGATTATTCGCGTGCCAAGGATGAAATGTTTGCTTATACCGATACCAAAGAGAGTCCATGGTATGTGGTTGAATCGGATGATAAAAGGAAAGCAAGGTTAAATTGTATTCACCATTTTCTTAGTATGATACCATACGAAGAGGTTCCACATGAGGTGACAGAGTTACCCCCAATGGCCGGCCCGCGTAAAGGCTATGTTAGAACGCCCAAGGATGTGCAGACATACGTTCCTGAAGTGTATTAGTTGTTTCCTGGTTTGATTATGGTTGAATAGCAGATTTTTTTTCTCCGTTTAAGGGCTCTCTGGTCCTAAACCATTCTTTTTACAAATAAAAAAATATTGTTACATTTGACCACCCAAAAAGCGGGAGTAGCTCAGGGGTAGAGCATCAGCTTCCCAAGCTGAGGGTCGGGGGTTCGAATCCCCTTTCCCGCTCAGGTTTTAAAGGTCATCCAGTTATTGGTTGACCTTTTTTAGCACAATGGTAGTCCTGCCATTGGCGGGATACCAACCTAAGCGTCGGGGGTTCGAATCTCCTTTCCCGCTCAGGTTTTTACCAGATCTTTTAATATGTAAGTGCCTGTTCCAGGTCGGAAATAAGGTCTTCAATGTCCTCTATTCCTACCGACAAACGGATAAGATCATCAGTGACACCAACTTTCTGTCTTATCTCTGCAGGAATGGAGCCATGAGTCATCTTTGCAGAGTAATTGGCAAGAGATTCCACTCCTCCAAGACTTTCGGCAAGTGAAAATATTTTCAGTTTCTTCATAAACCTGTTGGCTTCTTCAAATCCTCCGTTTATTTTAAAGGAAACCATTCCTCCGAAACCTGACATTTGCTTCTTAGCGGTTTCATGATTTGCTGTTTTGTAAACATTGAAATTGAGAAATCATAAGGGAACATAATATCATATTAATTATCACTTTTTTCATTTTCTATGGAGAATAAATTATGGAATGATTCAGGTATAAATTTAGGAAGAAGTTATCAAAAAAGAAATATTCTTAACTGGGCTTATCTTATATCATATAAGCGCAATGGTTTATGTAATCCCTTTTGCAAAATACTTTTAAGGATTGGGATTGTTGCACTCGTAAGGCTTTACCATATCATATAAAGTAAGAATCCGGAGGCAGAAGGCTTCCTGATGGATTAAAAAGGAAGATGTAAATTTTTTAATAATGTTTAATATATATTATAATATAATAAACAATAAAATATTTATTTATTTATTATTAATAATATAATAAATTAATAAACAATATATTAACATATTATCTAATTATTAAAAGATAAATAATCTTATTAAAATGTTTAATATAAAATATTAAAAAATGAACAAAAAATCATGATTAATGTTTATACTTTAATATTAACCAAAAAATATAAATAATATGAAGACAATTATTAGAAATTCAATTTTAATGGTCATGCTTGTCATTTTTTCCTTAACTATTGTGTCATGTGAAAAAGATGAAGATAGCATGGAACCTCTAACTCCTGCATCTGTCGTTGAGATAGTTGTTAATAGTCAGGTTCATACTACATTAGAGACTGCTGTAGTTGCTGCTAATTTGGCAGGAACACTTTCCGGGACTGGTCCATTTACTGTATTTGCGCCAACCGATGCTGCATTCTCGGCACTACCCGAGGGAACATTATCTTCTCTTCTTGCTGACCCCAGCGGTGCATTAACTGATATTCTCAAATATCATGTTGTTTCTGGAAAAGCTCTTTCTTCTGATCTCAGTGATGGACAGGAAATAGAAACTTTATTTGGAGACAAAATTAAAGTTACAATAAACGCTCAGGGTGTATTTATTAACGATTCAAAGGTAACTATTGCAAACGTAGTTGCAGAAAATGGAGTTGTACATGTTATTGATGCGGTAATGATCCCGGAACCTAAAATACCTGCAACAGTGGTAGATATTATTGTCAACAGCGATGTTCATCAGACACTTGAAACTGCTGTAATAGCTGCAGATCTCGCTGGTGCACTTTCCGGTGATGGCCCGTTCACAGTATTTGCTCCGACTGATGCCGCTTTTGCCGCCTTACCTGAAGGAACCATTGCTACATTGCTGGCTGATCCCTCCGGTGCTTTGACAGATATTCTCACGTATCATGTTGTTGCTGGAAAAGCCTTGTCAACTGATCTTAGCGATGGTCAGGAAATAGAAACCTTACTTGGTGATAAAATTAAGGTTACAATAAACAATGATGGAGTTTTTATTAATGATGCCAAAGTAACTGTAGCAGATATTGAAGCCGGCAACGGAGTTGTTCATGTAATAGATGCAGTATTGATACCTGAACCTGCAACAGTGGTAGATATTATTGTCAACAGCGATGTTCATCAGACACTTGAAACTGCTGTAATAGCTGCAGATCTCGCTGGTGCACTTTCCGGTGATGGCCCGTTCACAGTATTTGCTCCGACTGATGCCGCTTTTGCCGCCTTACCTGAAGGAACCATTGCTACATTGCTGGCTGATCCCTCCGGTGCTTTGACAGATATTCTCACGTATCATGTTGTTGCTGGAAAAGCCTTGTCAACTGATCTTAGCGATGGTCAGGAAATAGAAACTTTGCTGGGAAGTAAAATTAAAGTTACCATTAATGAAAATGGTGTTTTCATTAATGATTCCAAAGTAACTGTAGCAGATATTTCTGCTGGAAATGGTGTTGTGCATGTGATAGATGCAGTTTTACTTCCACCTGCAAAATAGTTGAATCAGTATATCTCAAAATTAAAAATGACCGGAAATGTTTATCTCCGGTCATTTTGATTAATATTTACAGCCTCCTGACTTCGACACTTTCCTCCCTAAAAGAGAACAAAACAAATTGTCATTCCGAGTCTCCAGTCCCCTTCCGGGGTCCATTATGCGAAGATGACAGAGCAATTCCTTAGTTTAAGGGAGACTCCTCACTGTCGTTCGGGGAGACATTCAGGTTTCGTGTTCATCTTAAACAATCTTCTTAAGTTGACGGCAATGCCGGCCGGGGACGCACATTCTCACTCTTGTTCTTTTCCATAAACATTTAATCCCTCCGGGATTAAAGAAGGCTTATCTCCCTCCGGTATATACAAATATTAATTACTGTTTCCCCTGGTAAGCATCATCAGCCTGAAATCCATAACCTGCGATCCTGGTATATTCAAAGCCTGGAGGGTTAATTCCCCGGTTCCTTTTTTCAGGTATATTTTACCAATATTAAGAATTTTAAAATCTTTAACATAAGTATTATGACGTTTTACCCTGTCGTTCTCCATGCCCCTGAGAGGAGGATCGTGCGCTTCGGTAATTTTGGCACTTATACTGGAAGAACCAAAGGATAATACAAACTCAGAGCCAATATCTTTTGTAGGACAGGTGTAATAAATTTCGACATCAAATGTGTCTTCATACATTACTTCCACATCCCATGTAATTTTATCATCCAGTTTTGTCCAGTTTGTAAAGAATGTGCTGTTGGGAGACGGATTAGACCTGGTAATACCTCCATGAGCAACCCCGTCTCTTGCCGGTAATTGTGTATATATGAAAACAGGGTGCCCGACAGGGAATTTTCTTTCATCGGAGGCAATTCCGGGTAAAACATCTGCCTTCCATTCTTCAAGAGCTGTTGATAACCGGCTGGTAATATCCGGTTCTTCTCCTGCTATATCGTTATATTGTCCCGGGTCAGCTATCATATCAAATAATTGGCCTTCTTTGCTCAACCGATACCTCTGACTCCTGACACTGGCTTTTTTATTCCAGTATGAAAAAATAAGCCGGTCATTCCATTCCTTATCCTTACCGGTAATTAGTGGTTTCAGACTCAGTCCGTCCAAAGGATTTTGCGTTTGATATTCTATCCCTGCCAGATCAGCAAGGGTAGGTAGAAGATCAATGGCAGCGGCAATTTTATCAGTCCGCATACCCGGAGCAATAACTCCCGGCCAGCGTATAAAAAGAGGCGATCGCACTCCCCCTTCATCTGTTGATGCTTTGATACCTTTCATCCCCCCGTTCCATCTATAATAGTTAGGCCCATTATCGTTAAAAAACACTACAATGGTATTTTCTTCGAGATTTAATTCCTCAAGATGATCCAAAAGACGTCCTACATTCCAGTCAATATTTTCACACATTGCCAGAGCTGCACGGGTAAAATCAATATCTTCCCTATATCTTTCATCAGCCAGTAATTCAATTTCTTTATCTTTAAATTTATCCCACCAAAGGTCTGGTACCTGCATGGGTGCATGCGGGGTATTAAAAGCCAGATAAACGAAAAACGGCTTATGTTTATTATTCTCAATAAAAGCCATTGATTTTTCTGTGATATCGTCAGGAATATAACCCTCTCCCTGCACGATTTTACCATTGTGTTCCAGGGGCGGACTGAAATAATCGCCCCAATGTCCGGAACAGAACCCGTAAAATTCATCGAACCCCCTGCCGTTGGGGTGGTATGGGTACTGCATCCCACTATGCCATTTTCCGAATCCCGCGGTCGTATATCCGGCTTTTTTAAACACATCAGCTATACTGGTCTCGTCAAGATTGATTCTCTCACCACCTCCAGATGTATGATAAACTCCACTTCGAGGATGATAACGACCTGTCAGGAATTCTGCACGTGTAGGGGAGCTGACGGGACTTACATAAAAATTTGTGAAATATGCACCCTGTTCAGCTATTTTGTCAAGTCTGGGTGTCTGGAGATTTTTATTACCGTTAATGCTTAAATCTCCCCAGCCCTGATCATCGGTTATTATAACTATTACATTCGGGGGGGAAGCAGATTCAGAACGCTCACTTTTACATGAATTCCCGGCAATTGCGCAAACGGCCGGTAACATGAGAAAATTAAAAACTTTTTGGTAATTCATAAAAATAAAGTTATCAGGTTTATATTAAAATGGAATGTTCCTCTTATGATGACAAATTTATTTGAAATATTTGAACAGATACTAGTTTAGTTTAATTCAAAATCAAAAGGGTTGTATTCTTACAGCCGCCTCCTTTGGGGGCGTTGGGTTACTATTTATTTTAGGAGTTAAAATTAAAGATGATATCAAAGCGAAATCTGCAATTTAATCTGAGTTCGATATAAACCGGAATTTAGAGTTTTTTTTTAATTACACCCGGAATATTTATTAAAAAACTGATATCTTTCTGGTTTGACATCTGATTCCCAATTCTCAAGTAATTTTTTGAGCCGGAAAACTTCCTTCTTCTCGTTGAGAATTAAATTATTTTTTTCTCCGATATCAGATTCCAGATTAAAAAGATATTCAGTTACTTCATTATTTTCGGAATGAAGAATATATTTCATATTCCCATCTCTCACAGCCTTTAAAGTTCTGTCATAATACTTATATCTCCAGAATAATGTTCGGGGATAATCAGGCTCATCTGAGGCAATATGCCCGATAATATCTATACCATCAAAAGGTTTTGGTGAATCTGCGTTAATGATCTTCATGATGGAAGCAGTAATATCCATAGTGATTGCCATCTGATCTGAAACCTGAGATGGTTTTATTTTTCCGGGCCATTTAATTATGCCGGGTACACGAATTCCACCCTCAAAAACCTGTCCCTTTCTTCCGGTAAAAGGTCCTGAATTTCCCATACTAATTGGGCCATTGTCGGAAGTAAATATAACAATGGTATTATCGGTAAACCCTTTTTCTTCGATTTTTTCAAGTATTTTCCCAATTCCTTTATCCATTTCTTCAATCATTTCATTGTATGTTTCTTTGCTTCCGGCACCCCAATCTTCAGCAGATTTTTGCCGGGGTGCATAATCCCCGGGGCCCTGAAGAGGTAAATGGGGAGCTGTATATGAAACATACATGAAAAACGCTTGTTCTTTATTTTGAATATTTATCCATTCAACAGATTCATCGGAAATAAGGCTGGTCATATAATATCCATCTCTTTGATGAGGTACATCATTTCTATATAAATTATGTATACCATCCATCATAATTCCATCAATGATGTCCCCCAATCGATCGGTATGATGAAAATAATCTACCCCTCCTCCTAAAATACCTATGGAATAATCGAATCCATGAGCCTTAGGCCTGAAATTATTAAAAGAACCTAAATGCCATTTTCCGATAATTGCTGTGTTATACCCTGTCTGATTTAAAAGAGATGGAATAGCATTAAACTCAACAGGTAACCCAAGTTCTTTACGATCGGATAATTCAATAGCTTCATCATATCTGCCTAAATTATTTGAACCAATTTGAGCTTCCATCCCTCCAACGCGTTGCTGATACCTGCCAGTTAAAAGGGCTGTTCTTGTTGGTGAGCATACAGTTCCATTGGAATAAAAGTTAGTAAATCTGACTCCCTGTCTGGCTATTTTATCAATGTTTGGGGTTTTAAGATCTTTTGCACCATAACAACCCAGATCGCCAAAACCTAAATCATCTGCCAGAATGAGGACAATATTAGGTTTGTCCTGGGAACTTACAAAACGGGAAAAAAATAACAGGGTAATGATAAATAAATTTCTCATTGGATTAAATGTTAAAGTTTAAACTTACTCCGGACCCACCCCCCTGGAGGCTGTCTAAAAAGCCTTATGACTTTAGAATTCACTTTCAATTTGTAAGTTATTCTATAAAAACCTCTGTGATCCTTCCTGATGTAAAAGAAGTTTTAATCATGTTTCTGTAATCAGGAATTGCTTTTTTTATTTCCGGTATGGAGGATTTTTCTCCGGGTTCCTGACTAACTTGTTTGCATGAAGAACCCATTGTCACTCCCGCAGCTCCAACAGATGCAAGCTGGAAAAACTTTCTTCTTTTCATCAGTAATGAATTTAGTTTAACATTTATTCTCTGAGCCTTGAAAATTAGACAAATATATAAAAATTTCTATAGGAAGAGGACTTCCATTCTTAGTAATTAATTAAAGTTCAGCAAATATTATTATATGCACATAATATAATAACCGCATTGTGTGGTTTAATGACATGTAACCGTTTTAGCAGAACAACCCGCATCGCTTTCGCGAAGCTTGTGCCACCGTTAAAGCTTTGGCGACACGAGTTCAGCAGAGCTAAGGAAGGTTGAAATTATAATAGCCCGGGGTACTTGTGGCCGGGGTTAAGGATACCAATATTCATTTTTACCTGCGTCCAAATAGTTTTCTCCTGATTTCTTGAATAGCAAATCGAAAAACTTTGTAAGATTTACTATATTTGACCTCCCGATTGATTTAATAGAATGAGAAAGCTGTATTCAGAAAATAAGTATCTCCTGGTTTTATTTGTGTTAATCTTTCTTGCCGGAATTATTATATCTTCTGTTTTTGGAAGAACCGGTACCCATTTATATATTAACGGCTTTCACTCTGATCTCCTCGACCATTTAATGAAAATTTTAACATTCTTTGGGGATGGGATAGTTATGATATCTCTGGCAGTCTTATTCATGTTCATAAAAATACGGTACGGATTAATTTTCACCACCTCATTTTTATTATCTTCTTTTATTGTTCAGTTCCTAAAGAGATTCGTATTTAGCGGTTTCCCCCGGCCTGTAAAGTATTTTCAGGACACAGGTATTGATCTTTACCTGGTGGAAGGGATTAATTACCATTCCTACTTTAGTCTGCCTTCCGGACATTCTGCTACGGCTTTTGCACTCTTTATTGGATTAAGTTTCCTTTTCAGAGATCATATACTGAAATTATTATGTCTTTTATTTGCATGTACTATTGCCTTTACCAGAGTTTATCTGTCTCAACATTTCCTAATTGACGTGTTGGCGGGTTCTTTTATCGGAGTTATTTGTGCTGTTTTTTCACACCTGTATTTCTCCGGAGTTGAAAAGAAGTGGATTAATATACCTGTTTATAAAGTATTTGCACGGATATGAAATTTGAACTCAAAAGTTCGTTAATTATTCCCGGAATCATTTTATATGGACTTGTTTTCCTTGTTCCCTTTATTGGTCAGGTGCATTTATTTGACTGGGATGAAATTAATTTTGCCGAATCTGCACGGGAAATGCTTGTTAGCAGAGATTTTATCACTGTTCAGATAAATTTTGAACCATTCTGGGAAAAACCTCCTTTTTTCATATGGCTTCAGGTTGTTTCCATGAAAATTTTCGGGATTAATGAATTTGCCTCACGTTTCCCAAATGCTGTTTGTGGAATAATCAGTTTAATAGCATTGTATTTTATTGGAAAGAGACTTTATAATGAAAAATTCGGGTTTTACTGGATGCTTGCGTATGCGGGTTCTGTGTTGCCATTTTTCTATTTCAAATCGGGGATAATTGATCCCTGGTTTAATTTATTCATTTTCGCAGGAATTGTTTTTTTTATTTTTTATCTGAAAGAGAAATTATTCAGAAGAAAATATCTTGTTATCTCTGCATTTTTTCTTGGGATTGCAGTATTGACAAAAGGACCTGTTGCTATTTTAATATTTATACTGACATTTGGGCTTTTTCAAGTATTCAGGAGATTCCGGATACATACATCCTTTAAAGATGTGCTTTTTTTTATTCTGGTTTTTGCATTTACAGGAGGGTTCTGGTTTATTTTACAGATAATGAACGGTAATTCACATCTTATCCGGGATTTTATTAATTACCAGGTTAGACTATTGTCTACACAGGATGCAGGACATGGTGGGTTTTTCATGTATCATTTTATTATACTCTTTTTTGGTGTTTTCCCTGCCTCACTATTAGCATTATTATCTTTCAAGGACCATTTTGACGGACCAGGCATAAGAAAGGATTTTTTCCTCTGGATGATGATAATTTTCTGGGTCGTATTGATACTTTTTTCTATAGTAAACACAAAGATCATTCATTACAGTTCTTTATGTTATTTTCCTCTGACGTATTTTGCAGCGCTGACAATCAGGAAATATGAAAACAGTGAAATACGGATACCTTTATGGCTAAAATACCTTATAGGCTTAATTGGTATAACTTATGGGGTTTCTCTTATTTTGCTTACAAGGATCGACAAATTTAAAGATAGTTTTATAGAGAGGCTTGCTTTAAATGATCCTTTTGGAGCAGGTAATCTGAGTGCGGATGTTGAATGGTCGGGATATGAGTTTCTGATCGGACTGCTATTTATATTTGCTTTGATTTTTAGTTTGTATTTAATAAATCGTAGCAGGAAATGGGGATTGAGAATACTTTTCTTTTCAACTTCCATGTTTATCTATTTTTCCATATTATTTATTGTTCCGCGGGTCGAGCAATACACACAAAGAGCCGCTATTGATTTTTACAGGAAAATTTCATCTGAGGATGCTTATATTGCTACTTTGGGATTTAAAAGCTATGCACATCTTTTTTATGGCAATGTACAGCCGGAAAAAGGTCTTGTATCAAAAAATTCTAAATGGCTGCTTGAAGGAGATATCGATAAAAATGCATACTTTGTTTTTAAGATACACAAAAAAGAACGTTATATAAAAGAATACCCTGAATTAGAAATATTATATGATAAAAATGGTTTTGTGTTTGCAAAGCGTTCCAAACCTTAATAAAAAATGATTGCTGATAAAAAGATCACTGTTGTTTTACCTGCTTATAATGCGGAAAAGACTCTTGAAAAAACATACAAAGAGATACCTTTCGACATTGTTGATCATGTAATTCTGGTTGATGACAGGAGCAGGGATAATACAGTGAATATGGCAGAGAAACTTGGTATAAAATATATTATACTCCATGATGAGAATAAGGGCTACGGGGCAAATCAAAAATCGTGCTATAATAAAGCCCTTGAACTTGGTTCAGATATTGTAATTATGTTGCATCCTGATTATCAGTATACTCCAAAACTAATTCATTCCATGTGTTATCTTATTGCAAATGGTTTGTATGAAGTTGTTTTTGGTTCCAGGATACTTGGAAAAGGTGCTTTAAAAGGGGGAATGCCGGTATACAAATATGTGGCTAACCGCTTATTAACATTAATTCAGAATATTATCATGAACAAAAAATTATCGGAATATCATACCGGTTACAGGGCTTTCTCCTCGAAGGTTCTTAAATCGGTTAATTATTCAGCAAATTCTGATGATTTTATTTTTGATAATCAAATGATTGCCCAGATTTTTTATTGCGGATTTGAAATAGCTGAGATCACCTGCCCGACTAAATATTTTGATGATGCTTCATCAATAAATTTTTTCAGGAGTGTGAAATATGGTTTGGGTGTACTCACCACATCTTTCGCCTATCTGTTTCAAAAAGCGGGCATAATCAAATACAAAATTTTTACTCAACCAGATAATATAAATTAAATGATAATAAAAACATATTCTTATCCGCGTGCTGCTTTGATTGGAAATCCTTCAGACGGATTTTACGGTAAAACCGTTGCCTTTGTTTTTAGTAATTTCAAGGCAGAGGTTACTTTGTTTGAATCACCTGAATTGGAAATTATTCCTGCTGAATACGATTCAAATGTGTTTTCCGGAATGAAGGCACTTTTCAATGATGTTCATTTATATGGTTACTATGGAGGTATAAGATTACTTAAAGCAGCTGTGAAAAAATTCTACCAATACTGCATTGAAAATAATTTTCTACCGGAGGAAAAGAATTTTACCATCAGATATAAATCTGATATTCCTTTTGGACTTGGGTTGGCTGGTTCCAGTGCAATTATTACTGCTTGCATGAAGGCTCTTATGAGTTTCTTTAAAATTGATATCCCCCGGCCATTGCTTGCAAACCTGGTTCTTTCAGTGGAACTTGAAGAATTAAAAATATCAGCAGGATTACAGGATAGAGTGGTACAAGCTTATGAGTGTCCGGTTTATATGGATTTCGATAAATCTTTAATGCAAAAGCAAGGATATGGGATATATGAAAAGCTTGATCCAAAATTATTTCCTCCTTTATATATTGGATATAATACTGACCTTTCGGAAGGCTCAGAAAAGGTACATAATGATTTTCGTGAAAGATATAATTTTAATGATAAAAAGGTATTGAAAGCTATTGAAGAATGGAGGGAATTAACAGAAAAACTAAAGAAGAAATTACTTTCCGGTGATATGCGCATAGGGGATTTATTAAATCAGAATTTTGACATTCGCAGGTCGGTGATGCAGTTAAGTAATAAGAATTTACAGATGGTGGAAACTGCAAGGTCAACCGGGGCAAGTGCGAAATTCACCGGATCTGGCGGAGCTATTATCGGGACATATGAAGATGAAGAAATGTATTTACAACTTACTAAAGTTCTTGGTGAAATAGGGGTGCGGGTATTCAGGCCGGAAGTTGTTAATAGTTAGAACCAGAAATTAGAGCTTGGAATTCATTTTGAAGACTGTAAATATTATTGATGCCAGGTAAAAATGTAATAATTAGATATGAAATTTTCGCTTCATTTTGCTTCGTTTAGAATGACATTTAGTTAATTTGACACAATTTTTGAAGTAATAAAAGAATGAGTCTGCTCCGAAAATTAATAAAAAATGTAAATCCTTGTTTACCCCCCAGCCTAAAGGGGGAGTGCTTAATAATAAGCAATTTGCATAAGTCCCCTTTAGGGGATTTAGGGGTAAAGCTACTTTTCGGAGTGGATTCAGGAATGAATAAAATAGAAACTTCACGTATTATAATCTTCATTTACTAAATTTACTTTATCACCTGAATTTAAATTATTAATATGGATATGATTAAGAAAGCAGTTATTCCCGCAGCAGGTTTTGGAACAAGATTTCTTCCTGCAACAAAATCCCAGCCCAAGGAAATGTTACCCATAGTTGACAAACCAACAATCCAGTATGTAGTGGAAGAAGCTGTTGCATCTGGTATTACTGATATTCTTATGATAATTGGGAAAGGGAAAAGGGCTATTGAAGAACATTTTGACCGGAATGTTGAACTGGAGAAGCAGCTTTTTGAGAAGGAAAAGAAAGAGGAATTGAGATTGATAAGGGAAATTACTGAACTGGCAAATATTCATTTTATTTGGCAGAAGGATTTAAACGGGCTGGGTGATGCTATCAGATATGCTAAATACCATGTTAACAATGAACCCTTCGCAATACTTCTGGGTGATACACTTATCGAATCTCATAACAATATTCCGGTAACCAGGCAATTAATGGACGTTTTTAATCAGGTGAAGGAGTCGGTTGTTGCTCTTGAAGAGGTCGATCCCTTAATGGTTTCAAGGTACGGGATAATAGGAGGGGAGGAAATCTCCGGGAATATTTATAAAGTTAACAAGTTTATCGAAAAACCTGATATTGGCCAGGCTCCTTCAAATCTTGCTATAGCTTCAAGGTATATTTTTACTCCTGAAATATTTAAATACCTGGAGAAGGTTAAACCGGGGAAAAATAATGAGGTACAACTTACCGATGCCATGCAAATGATGTTGAAAGACCAGATAATGTACGGTTTTCGGTTTGAAGGAGTAAGGCATGATATCGGAAACAAACTCGATTTTTTGAAAACAAATGTTATTTTTGGTCTGAAGCGAAATGACTTTGGCTTGGAATTCAGAACCTGGTTAAAGGAATTCGTAAAAAAAATATAGAAGCACTAAATCAAACTGGTTCATTAAGTTTTTACCAGTATAATTAACTAATAAACCTTTCGTTATGAAAAATTTTGTTACATCTGCGTGTCTTTTTATTATTCTCTTTTTTTCTTCCTGCTTAGGCGATACAAAAAAGAACCAACCTGTTTGGCTGGATTTATTTAATGGTAAAGATCTTTCCGGTTGGATCCAGATAGGTGGCAATGCCGCTTTTGAGGTAGCAGACGGTATTATTGTGGGAACTTCTGTTCCTAATACTCCTAACAGTTTTCTGTGTACTGAAGAATCTTATAGCGATTTTATTCTTGAGTATGATTTTAAAGTGGATCCTCAACTTAACAGCGGTGTCCAGATAAGAAGTCATAGCTTACCGGATTATTTAAATGGAAGAGTGCATGGGTACCAGGTTGAAATAGATCCTTCTGAGCGGGCATGGACAGGAGGAATCTATGATGAAGCACGCAGAGGCTGGCTTTACCCGCTTTCCGGCCCTGAACAAAAAGATGCACGTGCTGCCTTTACAAACAATGAATGGAACAAGATCAGGGTGGAAGCCATTGGAAATAATATTAAAACATGGGTAAATGATGTTCCTGTCACTAACCTTTTTGATGATGAAACTTCTGAAGGTTTCATTGCCCTTCAGGTACATTCCATAAGAGACAGTTCCCGGGCAGGAACGCAGGTAATGTGGAGAAATATCCGGATCATTACTGAAAATCCTGATAAATTTTCAACAGAAACAATTGCAATGGAACGTTCATATCTATCAAACAAACTTACTGAAAATGAATTAGCTGAAGGATGGAAATTGCTTTTTAATGGTGAGAATGGGGAAGGATGGAGAAGTATAAAAAATAATAATTTCCCGGAAAAAGGATGGAAGATAGAAAATGGCATTCTTACAGTTGAAGCAGCAAAAAAAGATAAACCCGGAGGAGGTGATATTATTACTGTTGACAAATATTCTGACTTTGAATTGTGCCTTCAGACCAGACTAACTCCCGGGGCAAACAGTGGTTTGAAGTATTTTATTACTGAATCGAAAGACGGGAAAATAAGCAATGTGAGTCCGGAATTTCAGATTCTGGACGATAATCTGCATCCGGATGCCAAATTGGGATTAGTTCAGGGAATTCGAACATTCGGAGCATTATATGATTTAATGAAACCTGAAAATAAAAGAGTTAATCCTATTGGAAACTGGAATAATATTCGCATAATTTCCGAAGGTATGCATGTTGAGCACTGGCTGAATGGATTTAAAGTTCTCGAGTATGAGAGAGGAAGTGAGGAATTCAGAAAACTTGTTGCTCAAAGTAAATTCAAAGATGTTCCGGGCTTTGGTGAAGCAAAAGAAGGACATATTCTTCTGCAGGAACATGCTGATGAGGTTTCATTTAAAAGTATTAAAATAAGAACATTTTAAAAGTTTCAATCTGTAAAAGCCCCCGGTTATTAATGGCACTGCTATAACTCAATACTCCGCATCTTCCTTACACTTTTAAACGCAGCTTCTATTACCCTGATAACAAGCGCAGCCTGCTCTGCAGTGACAGTAGGGGTAGCCCCATTTCTTATGGTATTGTGAATATCGTTATAGTAATCATTATAGTTGCCTGTAACTGTTTCGTATTTATCCCTGAAAAGTGTGCCGTTTGTCCCGGTATGCAGTAAACCCCAGTTTTCCCTGCTCTCCTCACCCCATCCCGGGGCATTGGGTTTTTTCCCTTGTTTGAGGTCTTCTTCCTGCGGGTCTATTCCCCATTTTAAATAGGACCCTTCCGTTCCATGTAGAGTATATCTCGGGCCCGGTTCTCTTACAAGATAACCTCCGCAAAGTGTAACTTTGATATCGGGGTAAGTAAGCCATAAATCAAAAAAGTCATCAATTTTACCCCCGGATCTCTGGATGCGTATATCCGCAGTGACATGACTGGGTTTCCCGAAAAGCACAATGGCCTGGTCAATTAAATGTGACCCCAGGTTATATAAAGTTCCAACACCGGTTGAGGGGTCTTCCTTCCAGGTATCGCCCTGAATAAAATTCCGGTATCTGTCAAAGTGGGCTTCATATTCAACCAGCCTTCCAAGCAGGTTTTCAGATATTATTTTTCTGACAGTTAAAAAATCACCATCCCACCGCCTGTTATGGAAAACACTTAAAACCAGTCCTTTTTTATCAGCCAATTCAACTAACTCCATTGCATCAGAATACTTCTGAACAAAAGGTTTCTCTACAACTACATTTTTACCAGCTTCAAGGGCTTTTCTGGCCATTTTATAATGTTTGTTATCCGGAGTATTGACAATGATTAATTCAATATCATCATCATATAACAGATCATCGTAATTTCTTACTATACTGGCTTCCGGATATTTCTCTCTGGAATCATCCCGTGTTCTTTCAAGTATTTTATATAGTTCAAAATTATTATTTGAATAAATTAATGGGGCATGAAAAACGATTCCGGACATTCCGTACGAGGCTAATCCTGTTTTAATGGGATTCATTATAGAACTGATTTTATATTTCGGGCGGTAAAAATAGTGATTTTTTCATAAATTGAACTTTATAAGACATAAGTCACAAAAGTCTTTTCAAAATATAGATTGGTTTTATACTAATATTAGCAGTGGAAGTTTTGGGATTATTCTTATTGAAAAAATAATTTCCTGCCGGATAATAATTTGGTTTTTACAGTCTAAGGCAATACATTTGTAGTCTTCATTATCAAATGTCCTGTAAAGCGTATTATTACCATATATGTCGATTTGCTCCTTACAGTATTTTTAATCTAAGTTTTTATCGTATAAATGTTTAACAGCTAATAATGAAATTATTTAATAAGAAATAGATTATCCCTTATGAAAAGATTCCTGATTCGTTTTTGTTTTATTTTCCTTTCTGTTTTCATATACTCTTGTGATGGACACAGAAATAAAGAAAAATCAATCCCTCCTGTAAAAAATATAATTTTTATGATAGGTGATGGTATGAGTGAAGCACATATTTATGCTGCTATTACACAAGCCGGTTATGCATTATATTTAGAACAGTTTCCTTTTTCCGGTTTTCAGAAAACTTTTAGTTACTCAAATTATATCACAGATTCGGCCGCTGGTGGAACGGCGTTGGCTACCGGAGTCAAAACAAAAAATGGTGTAATAGGGCAGGACACGCTTGGGAATGCACTGAGATCTATTCTTCATATCGCCCATGACAAGGGCCTTTCCACCGGTATTGTTGCTTCATGTGCACTGACACATGCTACGCCGGCCTCGTTTATTGCAAATCAACCTAATCGTAATATGTATGAGGAGATTGCAGCTGATTATCTAAAAACTCAGGTTGATGTTATAATTGGTGGAGGATATAACCACTTTGCTGTAAGAAAAGATGGGCAAAATTTGATTGACACTTTCAAAAATAAAGGATATGTGGTTATTGACAACCCTTCCATGTTGGATTCATCCAAATCAGGGAAGTTGGCGGCTATTTTATACCCGATTCATCCTCCGAAATATTCTGAAGGAAGAGAAGATATGCTTCCTGATGCCACTTCAAAAGCCATTGAATTACTGGGAAAAAATAAAAACGGTTTCTTTCTTATGGTGGAGGGTTCCCAGATCGATTGGGGCGGGCATGATAATGATCTCCAGTATATAATGGATGAGATGCTTGATTTTGACAGAGCTGTGGGAAGAGCACTTGATTTTGCAAGAAAAGACGGCAATACATTGGTTGTTGTCACCTCCGATCACGAAACGGGAGGTATGACAATAATTGGTGGAAATATAGAAAATAAAGAAGTCAAAGCTGCTTTCTCTACAAAAGGCCACTCTGCAGGAATGGTACCTGTTTTTTCTTTCGGCCCTGGCGCTGAAATGTTTTCAGGTATTATTGACAATTCTGCATTTTTCGAGAAGTTCATGCTGCTTTATGGCTTTTCCGGTAACCAGGAATAAACTCTGTGGTTCTCTGTGAATACTCCGTGTATACTCTGTAACAAAAAAATAAATACACTGAGAGCCACAAAGAAGACAGAGATTCACAGAGTGAATTCTACTCCTAATTCGCATTAATACTTAAAAGTCATCAGGCTTAAGCTTTATTTAATGTAATAAATTCAATTTCTGCTAATAACAGGCAAATGATCGAAGATATATTTGAAAGTGGCAGGAAGCTCCCTGTTGTAGAGGAGTTTTATTCCCTTCAGGGTGAAGGTTATCATACCGGTAAAGCAGCCTATTTTGTGCGTATTGGAGGATGTGATATCGGATGCAGATGGTGCGATTCAGTTTTTTCATGGGACCAGTCCATTCATCCAGTTATAAAAACTGATGAACTTGTTATGCGTGCAAATAAATTTCCTGCCAGAGCTATGGTAGTTACAGGAGGAGAGCCTCTGATGTGGAATCTTGATTATCTGTGTTCCTTATTGGAGGGTATGAAAATTGATTCATTTCTTGAAACTTCAGGAGCATACTCTTTATCAGGTAAATGGAGCTGGATATGCCTGTCACCAAAGAAGCAACAGCCTCCTCTTCAAAACATTTATCCCCTTGCAAATGAACTGAAAGTGATTATTGCCGATCTGTCTGATCTGGAATGGGCTGTTAAAAATTCAAAGCTTGTTAGCAGTAGCTGTCATCTTTTTCTTCAGCCTGAATGGAGCGTTCATAAGGAGATAACACCTGTAATTATCGGTTTCATAAAGAATAATCCTGAATGGAGCATCTCCCTGCAAACGCATAAATTTATACATATTCCCTAAAAACTATAGGCATAAGGAATTTTATATCTTCATTTCTATTATTTATAGTTTCGATATTTCAGGATTTGCTCTTAATTATTAATTTTACATGCCTGGCATGTTAATTTTTTAACTTAAAGCCTGAATACTACTAATTGTATGTCAACATTTTATTTACTGTTTATTGTAGTTTTTGGAGTTTTTATATTATTACTGCTTGTTTTAAAGCTTAAGCTTAGTGCATTTATTTCCCTTCTTATTACTTCCATACTGGTAGGAATACTTGCTGGAATGCCACTTTCAGAAATTACTTCCTCCATTCAGAATGGAATGGGGGGTACACTTGGATTTGTTGCCACAGTAGTAGGTTTAGGTGCAATTTTCGGGCAGATGCTTGAAAGTTCCGGTGGAGCTGAATCATTAGCACACCATTTGATAAAAAAATTCGGGAAAGAGAAATCTTCACGGGCCATGATGGTAACAGGTTTTCTGGTTGCTATCCCGGTTTTTCTGGATGTGGGATTAATAATTCTGATACCAATAGTTTATGCACTTTCAAGGGATACCGGACGTTCACTTCTGTATTATGGTATTCCTCTGCTTGCAGGGCTTGCAGTTGCTCATTGTTTTATCCCACCTACTCCCGGCCCGGTTGCAGTAGCCGATATCCTGAAAGCAGATATAGGATGGGTAATAATTTTCGGTTTCCTCTTTGGTTTACCTACTGCAATTATTGCCGGACCTGTTTTTGGAAAATATATTTCCGGAAAGATCAATATTCAACCTCCGGAAGGTTTTTTTGTTCCACGGTCAGATATTCAGGAACAGAAAAAAAATATGCCTTCATTCAGGTTAATTGTATTTATGATTGCTACCCCCCTTTTTCTAATTCTAATTGGAACATTTGTTAATTTGGGAGTATCAAAAGATTATGTTTCTACGTCGTTTTTAACTGAATTTCTTGTCTTCCTGGGACATCCGTTTACAGCTCTTATTATTGCGACACTTATGGCGATTTACTTTTTATGTATTAAAAGAGGAATGCCTAAGCAAAAAATTATGGAACTGAGTTCAAAAGCACTGGGCCCGGCAGGGATCATTATATTAATTACAGGTGCTGGCGGTGTATTAAAGCAAATACTTGTAGATAGTGGCATAGGTACGATAATGGCTGAAGCAATTGCCGATTCATCGATGCCACTTATTTTATTGTCGTGGATACTGGCTGCTGTAGTGAGAGTTACTCAGGGATCAGCAACTGTCGCTATGATCACAGCGGCAGGAATTATAGCTCCGGTATTAACTGTCTTTGAACTTAGTCAACCTCAGGTGGCCCTTATTGTAATTGCTATAGCATCAGGTGCTACCATTTTGTCGCACGTAAATGATAGTGGATTCTGGCTGGTGAGCAAATATTTTGGAATGGATGAAAAACAAACTCTTCAGTCATGGACAGTTATGGAAACAATTATTGGTTTTTGCGGACTTGGATTCACCATGCTGGCCGGATTGTTTATATAGTTCTCTTTATATATAAAAAAAACGGGGTTTCTTAATAGAAAACCCCGTATTAGAATCATTAAAAAGCGTAACTTATTATGCCAGTTTAACGTTTACAGCATTTAAGCCTTTTTTCCCTTCCTGAAGATCAAATGTTACATCATCTTCTTCGCGGATTTCATCAACCAGACCGGTCGCGTGAACAAAGTACTCTTTTTCTGTTTCATTGTCTTTAATAAATCCATAACCTTTGGATTCGTTAAAAAATTTTACTTTTCCTGATTTCATTATAATAAATTAATTAATAAATAATGCAACAAAGTTATAAAAAAAACTAATTACTTGACAAATAACATAAAATAAAATAATGTTGGGGATCAATTATCATTCAATGACATCTCTGAATATATTTTCTTTTCTGATAAAGATCGATTTTTATTTTCAGTTTCAAATATTAAGTTTGTGTAGATATAGTTTTTTGTTAAATAGTTTATATGAACAGGTTTAATTCCACAATTAATGAAAGCTCTGGTTCTTAAAGATTACATGGAATTTGAATATACCGATGTTCCCGATCCTGTTATTACGGATGAGGAAGTTTTGATAAAAGTCAAAGCAGTTGGAATATGTGGAAGTGATGTTCACGGTATGGATGGTAGCACCGGTAGAAGAATTCCACCATTAATAATGGGTCATGAAGCTTCCGGAGTAATTGAGAAAACCGGCAGTAAAGTTAAAAACTGGAAAACCGGTGATCGCGTAACTTTCGATTCTACTGTTTATAATCTTGATGATTGGTTTACGCGCAAGGGAATTTACAATCTGGGAGATGACCGCAAGGTTTTTGGTGTTTCAACAAAGGAATATAAACTCAATGGTGCGTATGCGGAATATGTTGCAGTTCCACAACACATCCTTTATAAATTACCGGACAGCATTACTTTCACACAGGCAGCAATGGTTGAACCGGCAGCAGTGGCTTTACATGCTGTGGAGATAACCCCTGTATCCCTTAACGACACAGCTGTTGTTATCGGAGCAGGGATGATAGGCTTGTTTTTAATCCAGGTTCTGAGAATTGCTGGTTGCGGTAATATAATTGCTGTTGATATTGAAGATGAAAAACTGGCTATTGCAAAAAAGCTTGGGGCAGACATAGTTCTTAATCCGACCAATAATATAAATATCATAGATGAAGTACAGAAAGTATCAGGTTTAAGGGGAGCAGACATTGCCTTTGAAGCTGTAGGTATAACTCAAACAATAAAAACGGGAATTGAAATTCTCAGAAAGGGTGGAACTTTGACCATTATCGGGAATATATCCCCTACTGTGGAGATAAGTTTACAATCGGTCGTTACAAGGCAGTTGCGCTTGCAGGGTTCCTGTGCCATTAATGGTGAATACCCTGCTGTTCTGGATCTTATTTCCCGTGGTGAAATTAATGTCGAAGCCTTGCTTAGTGCTGAAGCCCCATTATCTGAGGGAGATTTCTGGTTTTATAAATTGTATAATAAGACAAAAGGATTGATAAAAGTGGTTCTGATACCATAAAAACTCAGAAAATGAAGGAAAAACTCAGAACAGCTATTATTGGGTGTGGGAAAGTAGGCCACCTGCATGCTAAAGCCCTTCAAAATGCTTTTAATTCAGATTTCAAAGCTGTTTACAGCCGCTCATATGAAAAAGGACATGAGTATGCTGAAACGTATGGTGTGAATTCATACACCGATATCGAAGAAATGATTCAAAAAGAAAAAATCGATGTAGTGGTCATCTGCACACCACATCCTTTACATAAAAAAGGTGCTATTCAGGCTTTATCTGCTGGTGCTCATGTACTTGTTGAAAAACCCCTTGCTTCTGATCTGGAAGATTGTAATCTTATGATGGAAGCTGCCATAGTGAATGATAAAAAACTTGGAGTGGTAAGTCAAAGAAGATTCTATGCACCTTGTTTAAGGATGCATAATGCCATTCTATCCGGTAAGATTGGATTTCCTTCCCTGGGTACTGTCCAGATGTTGGGCTGGAGAGACAAGGCATACTATGACAGTGATCCATGGAGAGGTACATGGGAGGGAGAAGGAGGCGGTGTTCTTGTAAATCAGGCTCCTCATCAGATAGATATTCTTCAATGGTTTATGGGTGGTGAAATGGAAGAATTGTATGGGATGTGGAGTAATGTAAATCATTCTTATATTGAAGTGGAAGATACTGCATTGGCTCTCCTGAAGTTTAAGAATGGAGGAATGGCAAGCATATTAGTAAGCAATTCACAAAAACCAGGCATTTATGGAAAGGTTCATATCCATGGCTCCAATGGATCATCAGTTGGAGTACAGACAGATGGGGGAGCCATGTTCATTGCAGGTACATCAACTATCCTTGAACCTCCGGTTAATGATATCTGGACAATACCCGGTGAAGAGGATAAACTTAAGAAATGGGTGGAAGAGGATAGCTCCTTTTTTAACAGTGTGGATGCTACTGAATATTTTATCAGACTACAGGATGAAGATTTTATCCAGGCAGTGATTGAAAACCGCGAACCAATGGTAACCGGCATTGAGGGTAGGAAAACTGTAGAAATATTTACAGCAATTTACAGGTCCCGGCGGGATAACACAACAATAAAATGGCCACTATATCCTGAAGGTAGGTTATATTTCACTCCTTGAAGTTTTTTTTATAATATTGCAAGCGTTTAACCCGGATATTTTCATTGAAAATCAGTTTAGACATCAGAATTTCTTATTAATACTTTGGGAATAACAGATTTAAAGATAAAACTACCATTTTTGATAAAAACATGAGCCATTATGCCAAGACGCAATGATATTCATAAAATATTAATTATAGGTTCAGGACCTATCATTATCGGACAGGCCTGTGAATTTGATTATTCCGGAACCCAGGCATGTAAAGCACTGCGCTCCTTAGGGTATGAAATTGTACTGGTGAATTCCAATCCTGCCACCATCATGACAGATCCTGAAATGGCTGATTATACCTATATCGAACCTCTCAATGAATATGCCTTAACTGAGATTATCAAAAAAGAAAGACCCGATGCTCTTCTTCCAAATCTTGGAGGACAAACAGGTTTAAATCTCTCTTCTTTACTGGCAAAAAAAGGTATTCTTAAAGAATATAATGTCGAGGTTATTGGGGTTAACATTGATGCTATTGAGAGGGGAGAGGATCGTACTGCTTTTAAAGAAACTATGACTTCTCTTGGTATAGAAATGCCTGATAGTAAGACTGTTAATACCGTAGAGGATGCGGAGAAAATTGCGGAAGAACTAGGCTATCCAGTGGTCATAAGACCTGCCTACACCATGGGGGGCACTGGCGGGGGACTTGTATATAATATTGAAGAGTTACGTGTGATTGCTGCGAGGGGTTTGTCTGCCAGCCTGGTCAACCAGATACTGGTTGAGGAATCAGTGCTGGGCTGGGAAGAGCTGGAACTGGAAGTGGTAAGGGACGCCAAAAACCAGATGATTACAGTTTGTTTTATTGAAAATGTGGATGCTATTGGGGTTCATACAGGCGACTCTTTTTGTACGGCTCCGATGCTAACTATTCATCCTGATCTTCAACAGAAATTGCAGGAATATTCCTATTCCATTGTTGAGGCCATTGGTGTTATTGGGGGCACGAATGTTCAGTTTGCCCACGATCCGAAGACAGGCAGGGTAGTTGTAATTGAAATTAATCCCCGTACATCCCGGTCATCGGCACTCGCATCAAAAGCAACTGGTTTTCCAATAGCTTATGTTTCCGCTTTACTTGCAGGAGGACTTACACTGGATGAATTACCCTATTGGCGTGAAGGTACTCTTGAAAAATACACCCCTTCAGGTGATTATGTTGTGGTAAAATTTGCCAAATGGGCTTTTGAAAAGTTTGAGGGTCTGGTTGACAGACTTGGTACACAGATGCAGGCAGTAGGGGAGGTGATGAGTATCGGGAAAAATTATAAGGAAGCACTCCAGAAAGCCATACGTTCCCTGGAGACAGGTAGATATGGACTTGGTTTCGCAAAGGACTTCCATACAAAATCCCTTGAAGAACTAATGAACATGTTGAAAGAACCCTCAAGTGAAAGACAATTTATCATTTACGAAGCTTTGAGGAAAGGGGCTGATATACAATATCTTTACGAGAAGACATATATTAAACCCTGGTTTATATCACAGATGAAAGAACTGGTTGAACTGGAAGAAGTTATTCTTGGATTTAAAAACAAAGAATTGCCGGACGATTTGCTTGTGAAAGCAAAGAAAGACGGGTTTGCTGATAAGTATCTGGCCAGGTTACTTGGTTTAAAGGAAAAAGAAATACGTGACAGGCGCATATCGTTGGGTATTTTGGAAGCCTGGGAACCTGTTCCGGTAAGCGGGGTAGAAGATGCAGCTTATTATTATTCTACCTATAATGCTTCCGATAAGGTTGAAGTGAGTGACAGAAAAAAAATAATGGTACTTGGCGGAGGCCCTAACCGCATAGGACAAGGAATTGAATTTGACTACTGCTGTGTGCATGCTGCTTTTGCTATACGTGATGCAGGGTATGAGTCTATTATGGTTAATTGTAATCCGGAAACCGTATCAACTGATTTTGATACTTCAGATAAACTATATTTCGAACCACTTACAGTGGAGGATGTATTAAGTATTTATGAGAAAGAAAAGCCTGAGGGAGTAATTGTCCAGTTTGGAGGACAAACACCACTGAACATTGCCCGTGAACTGGAGGAGAATGGAGTAATTATCCTGGGAACAAGTCCGGAAACCATTGATCTTGCAGAAGACAGGGACCATTTTCGGCATATTATGGAAAAGTTAAACATTCCACAGCCTGAATCCGGAATGGCGAGCACGCAGGCTGAAGCTCTTGATATTGCTGAAAGAATAGGATATCCTTTAATGGTAAGGCCTTCTTATGTATTGGGAGGAAGAGGCATGAAGATCATTCTTGATGAAGATATGCTCCGGCAATATGTTGCAGCAGCAGTAGATGTTTCACCTGACAGGCCTTTACTGATTGACAAATTTCTGGAAGATGCCATTGAAGCTGAAGCAGATGCTATTTCTGACGGCATAGATGCTTTCGTTCCTACAGTAATGCAGCATATTGAATACGCCGGAATTCATTCAGGGGATTCTGCATGTGTTATCCCTCCGGTTATAATCGAAGATAAACACATGAGATCAATAAATGAATATACAAAACGTATTGCCATTGAATTAAAAGTAAACGGGCTTATGAATATCCAGTATGCTATTTATGAAGATATTGTATATATACTGGAAGCTAATCCCCGTGCCTCGAGGACTGTACCCCTTGTTTCAAAAATTTGTAATGTGTCAATGGCTAAAATTGCAACACAGATCATGCTTGGGAAGAAACTGACTGATTTTAATCTCAGAAAACAAAGGATTAAGCATTTTGGAGTAAAAGAAGCAGTTTTTCCATTTAATATGTTCCCTGAAGTTGACCCGGTTCTCGGACCTGAAATGAGATCAACTGGAGAGGTACTTGGCTTAGCCGACTCTTTTGGATTAGCCTTTTTTAAATCTCAGGAAGCAACAAAGAACGGACTGCCTGTTAATGGGACAGTACTGATTACCATAGCTGACAGGGATAAAAAACGTATAATTGAGACTGCTGAGAATTTTCAGGAAATGGGTTTCAAAATAATGGCCACCAAAGGGACCCGGGAGTTTCTTGAAAAAAATGGAATAAAAACCCAGTTCATAAATAAGATTTATGAAAGCCGTCCAAATATTGTCGATGCAATTAAGAACGGAGAAATTGACCTGGTTATCAACACTCCGGCTGGTAAAATGAGTGAGTATGATGATTCGTATATCAGGAAGAATGCCATTAAGTATAACATTCTTTACATTACCACAACAGCTGCTGCTCTTGCTGCTACCAAAGGCATCAGGGAGAGAAGAAACGGAAAATATAAGGTAAAATCCTTACAGGAATATCATGCAGAAATAGAGTGAAATTCTTTTTCTCAAACCTTAGGAAGTTGCCAGGGTGCTCTGTAATTTGCCTTTGCCAAAGCATCAGCTTCCCGGTCATTGATAAATTGTTGTTTATCTCCATCCCAGAATATTTTTCTTCCTAATCTGTAGGAAATGTTACCCAGATGGGCAAATCTTGCAATATGAGCACCGATCTCAATGTCACAATTGGGTTTTTCCCTGGTTTTAATGCAATGTATAAAATTGGCTACGTGCAAATCCAATCCCTTTTGTACATCTCTTTTAAAAGAAACAGCTTCCAAACCTTCTTTCACTCCTACACTTTTGGTTTCCGGAATTACTTCCCAACCACTTCTGTCGACTACGAGAGTACCATGTTCACCAATAAAAGCTACACCATGTCCTCTTCCGTAATTAGCTCCATATATTCCGATAGTATGATCCCATAATAATCCGAAACTACCAAAGTCATAAACAGCCATCATTGTATCGGGTGTTTCCATAGCATCATCCGGGAATGCATACTTTCCACCGGTTGACATAATTGATCTGGGAACATACTGGTCCATACCAAACAATGCATAATCCAGAAGGTGTACTCCCCAATCGGTCATCAATCCACCTGCATAATCCCAATACCAACGGAATGTAAAATGAAACCTATTCATATTGAAAGGTTTTTTTGGGGCAGGCCCCAGCCACATATCGTAATCAACACCTGCGGGTACTGGCTCATCGGGAACAACAGGAACACCTCCTTTAAATCCGATATATGCCCAGGTCTTTACAGATCTTATCCGGCCTATTTGTCCAGTGCGAAGATATTTTACTGAATCCTGCCAGTGCGGGTCACTACGCTGCCATTGTCCGACTTGCACAACTTTGTTGTACCGCTTTACAGCCTTAATCATAATATTACATTCCTCGATGGAGTTTGCCAGTGGCTTTTCACAATAAACATCTTTCCCTGCTTCACAGGCATACACCATTTGAAGACAATGCCAGTGGTCGGGTGTGCCAATGATCACAGCGTCAATATCCTTTTGTTCCAGCATTTTTCTGAAGTCCTTATATAACTTTGGCTTTTTCCCGGTTATCTCTTCCGTCTCTTTTGCACGCTCATTTAATACATTTTCATCTACATCACATAAAGCTGCACATTCAACGCCAGGCTGGGTTAAAAAGGATTTGAGATTATTAAACCCCATACCTTTACATCCTATTAAACCAACAATTAGTTTATCATTTGCTGAGGTTTTGCCTGCATGCAACAAGGATGGGAAGGTTCCTATACCTATTCCTGTGGCAAGAGACTTTTTCAGAAATTCTCTTCTGTCGTTTTTCATAGAATTATTTTAAAGTTTAACGAATTATGTGGTTTGATAATATATGATGAAAATGTATTTGGAAAACAGTTCAAAATCATTATTGTCCGGTTAAATATTATTACATTCTTAAAAGATCTTATAATAAATCTTCCACTTCCAGCCACTAATATACTGCTGCCACAGAACAATTGCTTCAGGAATCAGGTATTAACAGAATTAAATAGCGCCTTCCATGCAATAATATCCAGCAGGGTTATTATAAGTCAAAGATACTGTAAAACTCTTTATTTCTCTACCTGTTAACGGTGCCTGAAAACAAAATAACAGCCAAATTATAATAAAGAACATTCCTCATGTATGTTGTTGTTTGGCGATTCGAAGTACTAGAAGTTCTGCATTAATTTCATTATTTATTAAATTTATCATCATTCCATTTTGCGGGATTGTTTATAATGTATTCCGAAATGGTTTGATGGGATTGTTCATTACGAATAATATGTTCGTAGTAATTGCGTTGCCATAATTTTCCCATTGTTTCATTTTTTGTTTTAAAAATTTCCAGACAACCATTGGCCACCAATGATTTGTACGCACCCACAATATGCGATACGGCAGGGGCAGGGCTTGCCCCTGCCCGAATACCATCAATTTGTGCACCCGCATCATTTTGGGCACCCGCAACATTTTGGGCACCCGTATCATTTTGTGCACCCGCATCATTTTGTGCACCCGCATCAATTTGTGCACCCGCAACATTTTGTGCACCCGCATCATTTTGTGCACCCGCAACATTTTGTGCACCCGCAAGGGTTGCCCCCACCAATGACACGATACCGTGCATATGGTTGGGCATTATTTGGAATACATCCAATTCAAAATTTGGAAACCGTTCCGGTAATTTTAACCATTCATTAAATGCAATTTGTCCGTATTCGTTTAATACCATTTCCCTGTTTTCAATGTGTCCAAAACGGTTAATCCTATCCTGACAACAAATCGTAATAAAATACAAACCTGGCTGCGAATAATCGTATCCTTTTAACCGGATTGACCTGCGCTGGGGCAATTTCATGCGGTTGCTTGTATTTGGCTTGTATTTTGTTTTGTTGTTCATTTTATATTTTAGGGCGACCGCAAGGGTAAGCTTTTGTCAATAACATTTTATTTAATAAAGATTTTCAATATCTTTAAACAAATTTCAGATTTGAATAATTCGAAATGATAAATTTAACATTTAAAAATATGATAAATTCATTTATTTTCAATTCATTAATTGTCTGCGCAGTTTTGTTTTCAACTTCTTGCCAGGAAACCGGTAAAGTAAATATGAAAGAAATTAAGAAAAATGAAATTTCTGATTTTCTTGGGCACTGGACTATTGATATTGGTACTCGTCAGGTAGGCTGGCTGGATGTAAGGCAGGAAGAGGGATATATCGATGCAGATCTGTTATGGGGAGGGGGTAGTGTTTTACCTGTTTCTTACATTTATTTTAATGATGGGACTCTCACCATAGGACGTAACCCGCGGAAATTGGTGAGGAAGGAAAATGAAGATGGAAAGGAGTTTCGGGTTCATATGTTTCCAGGGTTTGTGGAAGCGAGAGTAGAAGACGACAATATAGTGGGCTATTATCTGACTCCAAAAAATACTGGAATAGGTTTTGATTCCACACGAATTACAGGTACTAAATTGCCTGATGTTCCGGCTCCTCCTGATTATGCCGAATTAAAGTTTGGTGACCCTGTTGAATTATTCAACGGTAAGGATCTTACCGGTTGGAAATTGATTGATG